>NZ_NEUF01000068.1 GCF_002910915.1 Streptomyces sp. SM10
AGAGTGCGGAACGTAATCTTCTGTCCGGCTTGTGATCGCTCGATGGTGTGACGTTGGGGCATCATCGCCGGTCAGGCGTTCGGGGTTCGCTTGGGTTGTGGCATGAGCATGCGCAAGCCGTACTCGAGTGACGCTTCCGACGAGCAGTGGGCCCTGGTCGAGCCCGTGATCACAGCGTGGAAGGCCGCGCATCCGTCGGTCAGCGGCCATCGGGGCAGATACGAGATGCGGGAGATCGTGAACGCGATCCTGTACCAGAACCGCAGCGGCTGCCAGTGGGACCTGCTGCCCCACGACCTGCCGCCCGCCGGCGCGGTGAAGTACTACTTCTACAAGTGGCGCGACGATGGCACCGACCAGACCATTCATGATCTGCTGCGGTGGCAACTGCGGGAGAGGAAGCGGCGATTAGCCGACCCGAGCCTCATCGTCATGGACACCCAGAGCATCCGCGTGGCCGTCGGCGTCCCGGCCGCCACGACCGGCAAGGACGCGGCGAAACGGGTGCCGGGGCGCAAGAGATGCCTGGCCGTGGACGTACTGGGTCTCGTCGTAGAGGCTGTCGTCCTGCCTGCGTCCGCGCACGACAACGCCGCCGGAATCGCGCTGCTGGACGGCGTGGCCGCCCAGATGGTCACCGTGAAGAAGGCCCTGGTCGACCAGGGGTTCAAGAAGGCCGTCGTCGACCACGGCAAGCAGTACGGCATCGACGTCGAGATCGTTGAGCGCAACCCGGCCGACAAGGGCTTCGTCCCGCAGGCCAAGCGGTGGATCGTGGAGCAGACGAACGGAATCCTGATGTTCTCCCGCCGCCTGGTCCGTGACTACGAGCACCGGCCCGCCACCTCGCGCTCTCGCGTCTTCTGGGCGATGACCTCGGTCATGGCCCGCCGGCTCACCGGCGCCGCCCTGCCCTCCTGGAGGGCCGCATGAGCGACAACCCGCAGATCAGAGCCATCCTTGCCTACCTCGAGGCCCGGGAGACCGAACTCGGCGAGCAGGCCGGGCAGCTCCGCGCGTCCATCGAGGACCTCACCACCCGCCTCGGCGAACTCGACGCGGAAACCGAGAACCTGCGCATCACCCGCAAGACCATCCTGAACATCCCGGTACCCAAGCCCGCCGACGATTCCCCGCGGCCCGAGGCCCCGGACCACCCCGCCTACCAGCAGATCCTCGCAGCCTTCACCGACACCGGCCAGCCGATGCGGGCCCGCGACCTGTGCGAGGCACTCGACCTGCCGATCCTCCCGAAGAACACCGAAGGCATCCGGTCCAAGCTGAAACGCCTGGTCACACGGGGCATTCTCACCGAACCCGAACCCGGCCTGTTCGCTCAGCCCCGCACCTGAGTACCAGTCCGCCCCGCCGACCAGGACTCCTCACCCAACCCCAAGCACCAACCGGACATCAGGTCACGTACCGCACTCTCAAACGGCAGCGCGCCCGCCTGCAGCGCGAACGCAAACGACTGGACAAGACCCAACGACAGTACGAGACGGACCTCCAGGCGTTGCTGACGGAGATCGCAGGACTTCCCGTCTCGGCTCGCCCCGCACAGCGCTCCGAGCAAGAACTCCCCCGTCAGCAGGACATCGCGTCCTCGCACGACGCGGCAGGCCGCCGCCTTACCAATCTCGATCAGACGACCCGGGACCGCGACGCGGCCAGACAGGCCCTCACCCTGCACGACAAGGACCGGCAGGCCCTCGAAGGGCGCCGTCGGCGCACGATCGAGACTCCCGCACGCAACCTCATCAAACACCTGGAACGGTGGGCGGATGCAGCCACCGATGCCGCCGCTCTGCTCGGCGACGAGCCGTCTGTCGAGCTGCCGCCCGTCCCGGACGGGACCGACCTGGCCGCTGTCGACGCCTACGCCCTGGCCCTCGCTCCGTTGGGGCAACGGCTGACCGGCGCGCTGGAGCAGGCCGCGCTGCAGGCTGGCGCCGAGATCCGTGAGTTCGAGCAGGAGCTGGCCCGCGAGGCCGGCGCCGCCGACGACGAAATCGACTCTGCCCCCGGCTTCTTGGTGCCGGACAACAGCGATCCGCTCGATCCCGGCGTTCTCGACCCACTCAGCCGCAAGACAAGCCAGGCGGAGACCGCACACGACACAGCCGAGGCCGATCTGCGTACCGCGCGGTCCAAGATTCCCTACTACGACAAGCTGATCGCTGCCCTCACCGCCGCGGAGCAACAGGCCACCGCGTGGCGGAGTGTGCGCGATCAGCTGACCGACGGGAAATTCCTCAAGTACCTCACCGACCAGCGCACCCTCTCCCTGCTCTCGCACGGCAGCACAATCCTCCAGCGGATTTCCGCAGGGGCCTATGCGTTCACCGAGAAATTCGAGATCGTCGATCTCGCCACGAACCTCCCGCGCCCTCCAGAGACCCTCTCCGGCGGGGAGACCTTCCAGGCGTCCCTCGCGCTGGCGCTGGCGCTCGTCGAGCTCCGCAACAGCGGCGGCAGCAAGCTGGAAAGCCTGTTCCTGGACGAAGGGTTCGGCTCGCTGGACGGGGAGCGGCTGGACGCCGCCCTCGCCATCCTCAAGAGCGGCGTGACCGGGGACAAGACGGTCGCCGTCATCAGCCACCTGTACCCCGTGGCCGACGCGGTGGACGACGTCCTGTTCGTCAAGAGGACTCCCCAGGGCTCTACCGCCTATTGGCTCACGCCGCAGGAACGTGACGAAGTCGTCCGCAACGGGATCCATCGGATGCTGGAACACACCTGAGTCGCACCTGGCCGGTCCCACCGCCCTCGAGGAGGGACCGGCCCGGTCTTCGAACAGCGCTGTCGGACACCGCCCGCCGGACTCCGGTACGGACCGGTCTGCACCGCGACTTCTTCCAGGCAGGCCATCCCCTCGGCGTGTTCTCCCACTCGACGGCGTCCAAGCCCACCCGCACCCGCCGTCACAGGCCACGGCGAAGCGTCCCACCCGAGCGGCCTCTGCAGTACGCGCATCCGGGCAAGCCGATACGGACAGGCCCCCCATTCGACGGCGCGGGTCCACGGCTCCGCCGTACACCCCGCTGCGCATGACAACGCGCCCGCCGGGGCTGCCCTGCCGTCCGAACCGGGCACCAGCCGACGCCACGGAAAGACGCGGCACTTGTGCCCCTTGCACCACTCATTCCTACGAAAAGGAGCAATCCCCAATGAGCGCCCCCGCTGCCGGCCCGCACGGCGTCGACAAACCGGTGTTCACCACCACCTCAGGACGGGCCGCGGCGACGCCGCGGCTGTTGATGCTGGATCAGCGCGACGAGCTGACCACCGCACACGTGCTGCTGGTCGCCCAGGCGCTGGGCCGGTCGGAACGGGCGGTGTGGCGGTGGATCGCCGCAGCCCGCAACACCGGGCAGACCGCCCCGGCCCCCCGGCACCGGTTCACCATCACCCCGGAGATCCGGCAGCTGCTGGCACTGCGGGGAGGCAACGCCTCCGCCGTGCACCGCGAGCTGAAACAAGCAGCCCTCAACGACCCCCAGTTGCCGGCCGCCCCGTCGCTGGCAACCCTCCACCGGGCACTGCGACGGGACCTGACTGCCGGGGACCGGGCCGGGCTCGCCAATGGCGAAGCCGCCCGACGGGCCTTCGACGTGTTCGGAACACGACCAGTGGAACACCGCAACGCCGCCTGGGAAGGCGACCACAAGTGCGTGCCCGTGCAGGTACAGGTCGAGGACGAACTCGCTCGACCGTGGGTGACGTGGTTCATCGACTGCGCACGGAAGGTCATCATGGGTGTGGCCGTGACACCCCACGCACCCAGCAGGGACGCAGTCCTGGCAGCGCTGCGCATGTCACTGGACCGCGCGGAGCCCTTCGGCCCGGCCGGTGGCGTGCCCGACCTGATCCGTGTGGACCGCGGCAAGGACTTCTTGTCCACCACAGTGATCTCGGCACTGGGCGCTCTCGCCGTGCCCGTCATCGATCTCCCCGCCTACACCCCGCATCTGAAAGGAACCATCGAAGCGCTCAACAACGCCGTCGAGACCATGCTGTTCGCCTCCATGCCGCGCTACGTCCACCAGCAGCGCCTCACCGGCGGCCGCACCGCAGATCCGGACGAACCCGCGCTCACCTTCGAGGCGTTCGTGGAACTGCTGCTGGAGTGGGTGCGCTGGTGGAACAACGAGCACAAGCCCAAGGCATTGGGCAGGCGAACCCCGATGGAGGCGTGGCGGGCCGACCCCACCCCCCTGTACGACGTCCCCGCCGGCCAGCTGGCCCGCTTCGGACTTGAGGACGACGGACTCACGCGCATCGTCACCACGCGGGGCGTGCAAATGGGCAACCGGTTCTACATCGACCCGTGGATGGTCGGCCGGGGCGGCACCCGGGTGGTGGTGCGCCGCCTGCCCCATCACGACACCTCCGTCGAGATCTTCGACCTCGACGGCACGCACCTGTGCAGCGCAGTCCTGGCCGAGGCTGCCAGCAAGGAGCAGGTTCGCGCCGTCCGCAATGCCCGCAAGGCCAAGGAACGCCAGCTGCGCGCAGACTTCAAAGCCGCTGCGCGGCTGCGCCGCGAGCGGTTCAAGGCCTCCACTACACCCGTCCCGCCCCAGCGCCTGGGCGCGTTGACCGAGGCGGAAGCCGAGGCAGAGCTCGCCGGATCGGACACCAGCGACCTGCTGCGAGCCAACCCCGGCTACATCCCGCACCGGCCTGTCCCGGCCGACTGGGCTCCCCCGGTGCCGCCGGGCGACGGCCGGCCCGACGAGGGTCCGGAGGAGAGCGCATGACTATCGACCTGTGCGACATGGACTACGGCAGGCTCCCCACCGAGCGCGACGACCACTTCCACCGCCTCGACGCGCACCTGGTGGCCACCGACACACTAATGAGGACCCTGGACAACATCGAAGAGACGATCGAGGCCAAGGCCATGATGGCCATCTACGGAGCAGCCGGACACGGCAAGACGATGTCGGTGAACGCGGCGCTGCGCCAGGTCGCTCCCGACATCACCTACCGCCTGGAGTTGCGCTCGGGCCCCACGCCCCGCGACATCCGTCACGGACTGTTCCGGGCACTGGGACTGACCGGGGACCCACCGAGCCGGCCGATCGAATTCGACACCCTCTTGAAGGAGACCCTGTCGGAGACGTTCCGGGTCCTGGTGTGTGACGAGGCTCAGTGGATGGGCCGCAGTTCGTTCGAGTACTGGCGCCATCTGTGGGACGACCGGCACACTGACATTGCCGTGATCTTCGCCGGCGGCGACAACTGCTACCGGGTTCTCAAGCGGGAACCGATGCTGGCATCGCGGATCTTCATCTGGCAGCAGCTCCAGCGCATGCCCGAGAACGAGGTCGTCGCGACCCTGCCGGCGTTCCACTCCCTGTGGTCCAAGGCTTCGCCGCAGATGATCCGCAACATCAACCGGGCTGCTGCACACGGCAACTTCCGCAACTGGGTCACCATCACCAAGCACATGCTCAACGGCATGAAGAAGAAGGGGCTGACCGAGATCACCGAGGACCTCGTCCTCTGGGTGTACAGCAAGCTCGGCGGCAGGTAGAGCTCAGCGGCAACCGCGGTGGCCCCGGCGAGCGGGGGCGCCGCGGGCCACCGCACCGCGGAGGCTGCCAACGGCCCGATCTTCTGGGCCGCTGTCGGCGCGCGGCCCGGACAGGGGGATGGCAACTGATGTACGGCGACGTGACGATCGTGGTGGACGAGCACGACGACATGTTCTACACGCGGGCAGCGCTGCAGGCGCATCGTCTTGAGGGCGGCTGTGTCACCGTGCAGCCGACACCGGCCAACGGCAGCCCGGCCGCGCTGGCGCACGACGTTCTGTATGCGCTGGGGAAGCGGCTGGCCCCGGGGCCCCGCTCCCCCGACATATGGCTGGACTCGGTGAACGCCGCGTGGCTCGCGGCGGCATCCTGGAGCATCGCGGCCGGAGTGCGGCACGTCGTCGTCCCCCGGGCCCATCTCCTGACCGGCCGTCGCATCGATCAACTGCTCGCCTGGCGCGAGTGGACGGGAGTCCAGCTGACTCTCCTGTGGCAGACGGCCCCGCATGGTCTGCCGCCGCCGCTGGCCCGCATGGAGCGCCGTATCAGCAGCCGGGTCTCGTTCGAGGCGCACCTCGCCGCGCAAGCGCCGCTGCCCGCGCGCCCGTTCCTTCCTCGTGCTCCCACGGCAATGACGACAGCGGCGGCGGTCGGCCCAGGGCAGTCACCTGCTCTGCTCTCACGGGGTGCCCGGTCGGGAGCGGCAAGGCTGGGACGGCAGGCCGGCTCCTGCCCGAGCGCGATGACGACAGCCCAGGTGCGTGAGGTCGTCCCCGAGGTCGAGGTCAGGCCCGAGGGCACTGCGGCCCTGGCCGCTCTTGCTCACCCGCTGATCTCCGGCGCGCTGAGTGTGCTGGCCTTCAGCCAGGGTGGATTGGGCAGTCTGCGCTTGACCCGCGACATCGACTTCACCGGTGACGTCGGCGCCGTCAAGACGCACGGGATCGGCCATCGGGGCTGCTGTGTGTATGCCGTCCCCGGCTGGGGGCGCCCGTTGCTGGCCGCTGCCCGCGCCCATCACCGTCTGATGGGCCGCCCGCCCACGGACCCTGTGTTCGCCCCCGTGATGCCCGCCGAAGCGCGGCATCTGCGTGCGCATGCCGGACGTCTGCCCGGACTCGATCTGACCGCGCCCGCCAGCCTCCTTGTTCCTTGAGTCGGCGTGCCAAGGGAGCTGGACACGGCCGTCCGGCCGGTCAGCTGGCGTCCGTGCCTTTCCTTCAGCGCGGAACCCGCGGTGTCATCGCCGCCCGGGGCCGGGATGTCCTCCCTTCGTTCGGGGGGAGTGGTTCAGCGGATTGGTTGCACCCTCAGGTCCCGCCGCTTCTGCGACAGGTTCAGTGGCGAGTAGGAACCTGCGGGGCCGATTCGGCTTGGCGGGGAAGCTGTGCACCACGGGGTCCCGCTCAAGGTGCGCCCTCAGGCGGCACAGTGGGCCTCCCGTGCCCCGAGGCCAGGCACCGGAACTACGGGCCGAGATCCGGGCATTGGACTGACCTCTTGTTCGCTGGTCGGCATGATGAAGCGGTGGACTACGACTTCAGCGGCCTGGGAGCACGGCATTTCGAGCACCTGACCCAGGCGGTGGCGCGCAAGGTGCTGGGCCAAGACCTGGAAGTCCTCGGGGACGGTCCCGACGGCGGCAGAGAGGCGTCCTGGCACGGCGCCGTTCCCTTTCCCGAGCCTTCCCCCGACTCGCCTTGGGCGGGCTATGGTGTGCTGCAGGCCAAGTACCGTCAGCGCACTGAGGGCACCCGTCGTGACACCGAATGGCTCATCACTCAAATCCGCGAGGAACTGCGTTCCTGGGCCGGCGCGACGGGTATCCGGGACAGAGGCGCTGTCCCGGACTATCTGCTATTCGCCACCAACGTGGTGCTGTCTCCGCAGCAGGAGCGCGGGGGCATCGATCGCGTACATGTGGCCATCGCGGAGACCCTGGCCCAGCTGAAGCTGAGCGTCCGCGACTGGCGCGTGTGGCACTTCGACTCGTTGTGCACCTACCTGGACCAGTTTCCCGACATCCGACGCCCGTACGCGGCCCTCACTACCGCCGGGGACGTTCTGTCCGCACTGCGTGACCGATTAGCCGCTCGTGAGACACATGTCGCCGACCGCGCCATGACATACGCAATGATGCAACTGGAGTCGAATCAGTGGGTACGGCTGGGGCAGGCAGGCCATGGGGACAACCAGCGGCTGCCGCTGGCCGATCTGGCCGTGGATCTCACCGCCACCACAAGCCACACCCACCCTGCCCCTTCATCTCCCGCTTCCACTTCTCTCTTCGATGACTCTTTTCTCACCGACCTCGGTTCTTCCTCGGCCGTCGAGGTTCTTAGCGGCCAGGTACAGGTAGTGGCGCACGTGCTGCGCCAGGGTGAGGAGATCTTGCGCCTCTCAGCATCCCCTGCAGGATTTATGCATCGGGCAGTTCTGGGTGGGCCGGGGCAAGGCAAGACCACGCTCATGCAGATGATCTGCCAGGCCTACCGCGTGGCCATGCTGTCCTCCAGCCCTCAAAAGCTCAGCCCCACTCAGCAAGCCACCCTGAGCGCTCTGCAGGCGCGGTTCGCTCAACTAGGCCTGTCGCTCCCCAACCACCGGCGCTGGCCTGTCCACATTGATCTGCCTTCCTACGCTGCGGACATGGCCGGCGGGCGGCAGGTGAGTGTTCTGCAACGGATCGCAGATCAGGTAAACGCCTGCACCCCGCAGGTCACCGCGAACGACCTGCGGACCTGGTTGGGTGCCTGGCCGTGGCTCGTGGTCTTCGACGGATTGGACGAGGTCGCCTCATCCCCGGCACGCCGCCAGGTCTTCCGTGCCGTTGAGCAGTTCCTCACCGAGGTACGTCAGACCGACGGGGACGTCCTTGTCATCTCGACCAGCCGGCCCCAAGGCTACCTACAGGAACTAGCCGGCATGGGATTCGCGCATCTGCATCTGGTACCGCTGGAGGCGGGCCAGGCCGTGAGCTATGGGCGTCAAGTCGCCCATGCCCGCTTCAGCGGCGATCCGGGAATGGCTGCGCAGATCGGAGACCGGCTCGCCTCGGCAGCGCAAGAGGATCTCACCGCGCGGCTGATGCGCACCCCTCTGCAGATCACTGTGATGTCGGTGCTGCTGGAGCACCGCGCACGCCCCCCGCAAGAACGTCACCGGCTGTTCCAGGCCTACTACGACACCCTCTATCAGCGCGAGTTGAGTAAGCCCGGCCCTGCCAGTCAGCTCCTGCACAGCTACCGCTACGTCGTGGACCGCCTGCATGAACGCACGGGACTGGTGCTGCATGTGTCCGCCGAACAAGCAAAAGGCGGTGAAGGCTTGATCCGCAAAGAGGAGCTGGACCAGCTCGCCCTGCAGCTGACCATCGCCGAAGGACACACTGACTCACCCGCCACACGTGCCCTGGCCACACAGATCGTGGAGGTATGCCTCAACCGCATCGTGCTGCTATCGGCACGGGGCGACGACAAGGACATCGCCTTCGACGTTCGAAGTCTGCAAGAGTTCATGGCGGCACGAGAGATCTGCCGGGCACCAGATACCGAGGTGGTCGAGCATCTTTCGCAGCTGGCCCACAGCACGCACTGGCGCAACACCTGGCTGTTGGCAGCTGGCAAGATCTTCTATGAGCACCCCCGCAGCCGGGGTCCTCTGCTCACTGCCCTCAGGGAACTGCAGAGCCGGGGCCCAGTCGAGAATCTCGTCAACTCCGGTGGCGTCCTCGCAGCAAACCTGATCGACGATGACATCGCCAGCACCCAACCCCGCTACCTGCGACTGCTCCTTCAACAAGCCCTGGAGCTTCTCAACTCCCCAGCGTGCCCAGCACCTCTGCTGGGCGATGCACTGCAACGCGCCGTGGAGCTCGATGCCGACTGCCGCCCCTTCATCGACCACGCACTCGAAGCCGGTCTTGACTCCACCAACTGGCGCTTCGCCGTCGCCTTCCAGCTTCTGGAATGCTGGTCACAACAGCATGGCCCTCTCTCTCCTGCGGCACGCGAACGGCTCGCCACCCTCCAGCGCCCCGATGCCCTCTACCTCTTTCCGCCTCGCACAATGCGTCCTCGCACTCACGGAGAGATCACTGAATTCAGTCTCTACTCTCTGATCGCGCCATACCTTTCGCTACCAGCTGCACCTGACGCCGACACTCGCGAGGCTTGTGCCCGTGCACTCCGTGACGAGTCCGTCCTGCTGAACAGTCCCTTTAACGGCCACGCCACCATTCTTTACAGTGAACCCGGCGGACTGCCGGACAACGCCGCCGAAGCCCTCACCGACCCGGCCGTACGCAATTTGATCGCCGACACAGCACGACGACTGCCCTACCCCCTCCACATACCCGCAGCCCAACTCGTCGGCCTGTGCGCCGCTTACCTGCAGCACCAGCCCGCCGGACAAAACCTCCTCTCCGCTCTTCCCCTCAGTAGCGAAGACTGACGGCAAACTGGTTCGACAGTCACGCGCGGCCCATACCGGACGCTGTCATGCCCGCTTGGGCTCGTACGGGCCCAGCCCCGCAGGTAGGGGCGCAGGTCCTCTGGTGTGATCGTCGCAGGGTCCGGTAGACCGGGATTTCGAGGTAGAGGGTCGATGCGATCGGCGTAGGCCCGGGCCCAGGTGGTCCAGGCAGTGGCTGCTTCGGCCGCGCCGAGGGTGACGTGGTGGTCCTCGATCGCGTCGCAGTAGGCGCGGATGGCGGTGGCTTCCCGCCAGGCCCGCACCTGTGTGCGCAAGGCTTTCAGCCGGTGCTCTTCCAGCAGGGCGGTGCGGGCCTGCCGCATCGCGGTCAGCCAGTGTTGGCGTGTCTCCTCCTCTTTGCGCTGTTGAACCTGGCGTCGTTCGTACTCGGTGTGCGCGCGGTGGGCGATCTCGCGGAACAGGGCGGGGAGTTTGTCTTCCAGGCGCCAGCGTTGCCGGTCTCCCCAGTGAGAGCGCCTGCCTCGATGCGCATAGGTGTGCGCGAGGCTGAGCTCGAGTTCGTGGGATGGGCGTGTGGTGCGCGCGGTCACGCGTTGCCATGCATATTTCGCGCCGCTGAGGTCGGGGACCTCGTAGGAGCCTTCGTGGAAGGAAAGCGGGAAGGAACTGTCGCCGATGGTGATCACCAGGCTGGCTGCTGAACCGGACTCCGGCGTGTTGGCCGTGTAGTTCTTGGACTCAGCAGCATGGCAAAGGGCGTGGAGGATGCGGCGGGCCCGGGGCTGACACTCGGGGCAGGCCGGGATGTGCGCTGCGACGGCTGCGGGGTGCAGGCGTTCTAGGGACAGGTCGTCAGGGACGGGGACAGCCTCCTCTGGAGGCGTGGAGCGTCGCGGCGGCGGCCCTGAGCGCAGGGTGATGACCAGGTCGCCTTTGTCGCGTCCGGTGTGCTGGAGATGGTGGCCGTCGGGGTGGTCTGCACGTACGGAGTGCAGGACGCGGCGCCAGCGGGCGCGCTCGGTGGGAGTGGGGTTGGTGATATGCAGAGTGCCGCCGGATTGCTGGAGTCTGGTGATCAGTTCGGCCGCCTCGGGTGCCGCCGACGGGGCAGGGACGCTCGGGCCTGGGGCGGGCGTGGCGTCGGTGTGGGCGAGGTGTTGGAGGCCGGCCTCAGTGGGGGCTGCGCTCCAGCGGCCGTCGGCCCCGCTCGTGGTGACTAGGCCACGATTGCGCAGGGCGTAGACGGTTGCGGCGAGGCCGGAGTCGTCGGAGGTGATAGGTGTCTGGCCGTGGCAGACGCGGCGCAGGACGTCGAGTTGGCGCTCGTTGAGCTTGGTGCGGGCCACGGATCTTCCTGTCGTCGGTGCCCGGACGGTCGGGGAGTCAGTCGTCGCGCTCGGCCTGGCGCAACGTCTCGAGAGGGATGCCGAGTTCCCGCTCGAAGCGGTCGGCCGCCTTGGCCTGTCCGGCCTGTCGGAGGCAGCCGATGGCCTTCTCCATGAGCTGGCCGATGCGGAGGACTTCGTCCCGCAGAGCCTTCAGCTCTTCGAAGCTCTCGACAACGTCCGCGCCGCACCACTGGCGCAGCAGGCCGTAACCAGGCTGGGAGCTGCGATCGACCTCCGCGCAGATCTCGGGGCTGATGTAGGTGCCGGGATTCTTGCCGCGGCCGCGATAGTAGCGGCCGTAGATCGCTTCTTGCCGTGCCCGGGTTTCGTGTTCGTGCACGACGGTCATGAGGTGGTCGGCCCGGGTGCGGGCCAGGAGTTGCGCCACCTGGACGGTGGTCGGCCAGGGTGCGGTCAGCGCACCGTCGGCGTCGGTGAAGGACCGCGGATCGCTGTGAAAGAAGCTTTGGGGAACGTCGAGGAGCGCGGCCAGCGCAGGCACATCGTCGACGTACAGCACGCCCCGGTCCCGATAGTTGACGCCGAAGGACACGAGCCCTTCCCACAGGTGCTCGTCAAACAGGATGATGACTGCCCGGAACGCAGTGTCGTCATCGTCCGGACTGTCCCGCGTCAGCTCGCTCCACCGTTCCTCGTGGGCCAACCAGGCATCCTTGTCCTGCCAGGCAACCCGTAGCCGGGCCGGTGGCACCCACTCCTGCCTGCCTTCCGCTTCCTCCGCGACGAAGCAGACTTTGACCCGCACCGGGCGTTGCGTACCTATCTTCAGGACCTCGACCTCCGCGACCGGTCCGTGGTGCGGCGCCACCCGGTACGCCCACCGCTCCCCCACCTCCACACGCCCCCCTCTCCTGGCCAACGCCTCGCCACCATCTTGCTCCTGATACACGGCTGGAGGGCGAGCTCCGTCGGCGGGTTCGTCCGTGACGGCGAGCACGGTCCTGCCGCACTCGTTCATCCTCTCGTCGCTGCCTTGCCGTGCCAGGCGTTTCGCTGCCCTGGTTCCTCGGCTCCGGCGAGATCACCGACATCAATGTGCTGCGCTCATGTCTCATCGGCACTATGCGCTCGGTGAATCCCGACAGCGCCCGCGCCGCCCAGTACACGCAGCTCCACAGCCGCTAGCGAGTCCTGCGGAACGCCACGGACACCACACCCCCTCGTTCAGCCGGCTGTCACCCATCAGGCAGGCGGCTGGTCCACTCCTCTGAGGATGGCGGCTGCCGGGCATCGCGATCTTTTCCGCTCCATCGAGCTGTCCTCAGCGCTGTAGCTCCAAGGCGGCGCATGACGGCAGGCCCGCAGGGTGGTGGTTGATCCAGGACAGTCCTCCGATATCGAGCCGGGTACGGGTGCGGGTGACAGCGACATAGGCAAGGCGCGCTTCACCGTCATCGACCGGACCAGGTACAGGGTTGCCCGTCGCGTCGCGCTCGTCGCTGTCCTTGGGCGGAGTGAAGTCCTCAGCAATCTTCACGCAGGGCCATTCGCGCCCTTTGGCCTTGTGGGCGGTGGAGACGGTCACCTCGGCCGCCTCTTCGGCGGTGAGTTGGGCGACAGCGGCGAGGATGGTGTCGGTGCCGTGGGTGTCGACCAGGTCGACCAGGGGCTGCAGGTCGCGTCCTGCGGGGTCGTGGGCGGCGTAGTCCTGCAGCTCTCCCCAGGTGGGGAAGAGCACGAGTTCGGGGTGGTGGGTGCGGCGCCCTTCCTTGAGGTCGTCGGCGGCCTGTGCCAGGGCGCGCAGGCTGGCTCCTCCCCCGGCCAGAGCGACATTGAGTCCGGCGGCCAGCAGCTGCATGACTTGGGTCATGGCGCCGACGTTGGTGCGGCACAGGACGGCGTCGGGCCGTTCAACTGGGCCGAGTTCGGTGAACACCTGCGGGGTGCCCTTCAGCCGGAGAGGGGCGTCGGCCAGGGCCAGCCACCGGTTGGCCTCTGCGGCCAGGCGCGGGCCGAAGCGGAAGGACTGCGACAGGACGAGCCGAGTGCCGTCGAAGGCGGTCATGACGTCCTTGGCGCCGCGCCATTGGTAGATGGCCTGGGCGGAGTCGCCGACCATCACCAGCTGAGTGTGGTCGCGCTGGCTGTTGAAGATGTGCTCGACGACGGGATTGGTGTCCTGGGCCTCATCCAGCAGCAGGAAGTCCGCCTGGATCTTCGGGGAGGTCAGGGACCAGAGTTTGAGGTAATGGTCATGGTCGAAGCGCACGGCGCCGTCGTCGGGGTGCTGCAGATCGGCCCAGGCTCTGCGGGCGAACGGGAGGACGTGTGTGGCGAGTTCGCGGTGGTAGCCGAGGTCTTCCAGGCCGCGCAGGCGGGGTACGTGATGCTGGGTGAGGGCGGGGTCGGCGGAGTGGCAGAAGCGGGTGATGGTGCGCAGGGTGGCGTAGGAGAGGGCGGTGGGGGTCAGGTCGCGGTCGCCGATGCGGATCATTTTGGTGATGCCCAGGGCCTGGCCGGCCTGCCAGCCGGGGCGTCGGGGGGCGTTCAGGCGGCGGTGGTAGCGGTGGCCGACGGCGGCGTAGGCCAGCGAGTGGGCGGTCTTGCAGGTGACGGTGGTCGGGAAGCGGGCGGCTGCGTCCTGGGCGATGGCCCGGTTGTAGGCGAGGTAGCGGCCGCGGCGCGGGGTGGACTTGGCGAGCAGGGCCAGGGTGGTGGTCTTGCCGGTTCCGGCGCCGGCCTGCAGGACCAGGTGGGCGCCGGCGTGGAAGGCGTCGGCCGCGGCGGTCTGTTCGTCGGTGGGGTTCAGCACGAGTGTGCTCCGGTGGTCAGGGCGCGTCCCAGAGCTGCCAGGAGCTGGGCCGTGGACGTGCGGGTGAGCAGGGCGTGCAGGGTGAGGTCGAGGTAGTCGGCTTCGTTCCGAGTCTGACGGGCCACGGCCTGACTCAGCGTCTGCTCGACGAAGGTGTGCGGGGCTTGGCCGCGCGCCGTGGCCGCCCGGCGGATGCTGTCGTGTACGGCGGGCGGGAAGGCGATGTTGAGCAGGGTGTGGTTCTGGGGGTCGGGGTAGTGGGTGCTGATCACGTCGATGGGCAGCAGCGGATCGAGGCGGCGGCGCAGGCGGTGCAGCGCCCGGTGGGGGGTCTTCGCGCGGACGACGGCCATGAGGCGGGTGGCGTCGTGGCTGGCGGCCAGCGGCACCGTGCGGGCGGCCCGATGAAGCTCAGCCTCAGTGAGCACCCGGGTCAGGGTGATCTCCAAGGCATGGTGCATCACGGCCGGGCCCCGCAGCCGCCGTTGGGAGCGGCGCCAGGCAAGCGGGGGCGAATGTGGGAGTGGTGGATCAGGGGGTCGAAGGTCTGCCATTGGGTCAGGGCGAGGTCGGCGGCGCCGAGGGCGCCGGCGTGGGCGGTGCAGCGCTGGGCCCGCCAGCGCAGTTGCTCGGCGTAGGGCAGGTGGGTGAGGTCGTAGAGGGCCATAAGCCCGTCGGGCAGCGCCAGTTGCCCGTGCACGGGGCCGGCGGGCCGGAGGGTCCAGGTGCCGGTCGGGGCGGCGGTGTCGAGGACGGGGCGCGGGCAGCGGTAGCGGGTGCGGGTCTGGGCCACGCACCGGATGGCTTCGAGGGGGTGCGCGGCGAGGTAGCGGGTGTAGAGGAACTGCACGACGGGCCGGGTGATGGCACAGGCCGTAGATGCCTGGGGCGGCGGGTGTGGGGACGCCGGTGCGGCTGGAGTGAAGAGGCCGGCGTCGATCAGGGTGCGGGTGCGCACAGCGAGTTGGCGGCGCGCCTCGGCCAGACGGGGAGTGAGGCGCGTGGTGGGAGTGCGGCGGCTGGGGCACAGGACGGCGTGCGGGATGCGGCACCAAGTACTGCCGTCGCCATGGCGATAGGCGATGCCTCCACTCAGGTGCCAGCGGCAGGAGGCCGGGACGGTGCTGGTGGCGACTTCGTACGGGTGCAGACTGACGGGCCGGTGATTGTCGCGCTGGTACCACTCGATGCGGTTGCCGCACGCGCGGCAGCGGCTGGTCTGTCCGGTGCGCAGCAGGCGGCTGGGGCTGTTTGCCGAAACGCGCAGCGAGCGGTGACGGCGGGAGCCGAGTGGACTGCCGTCCCAGCGGCAGGCCACGGGCGGGGGGTGGGGGCACATGGGAGGGAACGTGCCAGGCGGCGCGCCGCGGGCGCGGGGCTCGTGGCGGGTGTGTCCTGCGGATGGCGCAGCGGATACGAACTTCCGCGCGAGGATGGGAGTGTGCGTTCTATTGCGGTGACCCGTCCGGGTGGTGCGTTCCCGGCGGCCGCGGGACGGCGGGGCGGTCCGGACGTGTCAGGCGCCGGGCGGGGTGTGGCCGTCGCAGAGGGTGCCCAGCAGGTGGTCGACGGGGACGTCGAGGGCGTGGGCGAGGGCGTGCCATGTTTTCAGGCTGCCGATGGTGCGCCCCTGTTCGATCTCGATGAGGGTGCGCCTGGCCAGGCCACTGCGGTCGGCCAGTTCGTCGTAGGTGAATCCTCGCTCGGCCCTCAGGCGCGCCAGCTCCAGGCGCAGCGCGGTGAGGTTGGGGTCGGGCGGGAAGATCGTCACCCCACCATCCGATGGTGCAGCACCCTGCCCTGTCAGTGCAGACCTCTGCCCTATTTCTGCAGGTCGTCACCCTCAGCGGCAGGGCAGAGGTCTGCACTAGCGTGTGCGGGTTGTCATCCGGCGACGGCAAGGATCAGGAGGGAGGGACACACCCTATGAGGCTCTGCACACCGCACGTGAGGGTGCGGCGCATCTGGACCGTGGAACTCAGGCCGCAGGAGGGGGGCACGGTGCTGGTGTGCCCGCAGTGCCGCCCCGGCCCGCTCCCCCTCACCGCGGGCTCGGCACGCTCGGCGGTGCTAGCCCACCTGGCGCAGCACGCCCGCCGCGACGTACTGCCGCCGCACCTGCGGATCTGTCAGTGCCGGGAGCGGGGCTGCAGGTGGCATCCGCGCCACCGCGGCTGCGCCGGCGCCGTACTGCTGGTCCTCATGCGCGCCCATGGCGGGCGCCTGTGGCGTCTGGCCGATGCCTGCGCCGCGTGCGCCGCCGCGACCGCGCAGGCAGCCGTGGTACCCGACGCCCTGCTGCCCTCCGCCGCCCAGCCGTCCACGGCACCCCGGCCGCCACGCCGTCGCGCGGGCAGCCGCAGGCCAGGAACGGACAAGCACGTACGCGTGAAGGAGATGCTCACCTATCTGGCCGCGGCACTGCCCCGCTTCTCCTCCCCCACCGCCCGCCTGCTCGCACTGCAGTGCGCGCTGCGCGCCGACGGCCGCGGACGCGTCGGCCTGCCGGATGGGTTCCTGCGCGGCATACGCCTGGCCTCGCACGCCGCCCCCTGGCACGAACTCGAGCACGCCGCATGGCTGCGCTGCACCGGCAGGCAGCACGGGTCGCTCCACGCACAGATCCTGGACGCCGCGATCCTGCACCAGGCGCCCGGCCGCCAGGAGCGGGCGCGCGCCGCCCACTGGGCCCTGCACCCCACACCGCTGGCTGCGCCCCATGGAGCGCCGCCGTCGATACAGCTGGCAGCTCTTGCCCTCGCCGTCCACACACGGAACACCGAGGCAAGCACCGACCTCGACGACCTCACCCGCCTGACGGCCACCGCCCCTTCCTCCCTAGAGGACCTCCTCGACCAACTCGTCCGCGCCCGCACGCTGAGCGCCTGGAGACACGACAACGAGACCGGCAAGATCTGCTGGCAGCTCCCCCCGGCGCACGGCTGAGCAGCAGACGGCACACCGCTCCCGTACCCTCATCCGTCCTCGGCCTCTGCACGCCGCGCCCCTGGCCGTCCCGTGCGGTCGAGGGCTCGCCCCTAAGAACCCGCCGGACACCCTCGACAAGCTCAGCACTCTGCGCCGGCACCCGCCTGGCCCTCACCCTGGAGTTGAGGTTGAGGCGCACTTCGATGTGCCCATGCGCCACCGCACGGGTGCAGCAGCCAGTTGGTTCAGCTGCGCCCGGGCCGAGCAAGGCTCGCGAGGTCGGCAGATCCCTGGATGATCTCCGAGGCAACGTCGGCCAGCGGCTTTCGCTGGGACCGGGCATGACGGCGCATCAGAGTGAAGGCCTCATTGATGTCCACACCAAGGCGGTTGGCCAGGACGGCCTTGGCGTGTTCGATGGGAATCCGGCTGTGGAGAGCTGCTGCGAGCCGGTCTGATACGGACGGGGCGGTCATCGGTTCACTGCGCAGACCGGCCAGCGCGATGTCGAATCTAATGCCGAGCACCCTCGGCCGGTGACAATCTGGTCCGGGCGAGTGCTCCCCAGCGTCGAGTACGTCAGAGACCATGAACTATGCGCCCGGATGACTGGCATCTCGCCGAAGACGTCGACGACTTCCTCGCCCAATCTGGAGGTTTCCTGCGCTCCCGCCCTGCCCTGCGCACCATGCCCCTGACGGTGACGGAGGAGCTGCGAACGGACAAGGCGGCTGAGGGCGGCGCAGGCCAGTGCGTGAGCAGTGCGGGTCATGCGACCTGCCTACCGGGCGGACATGGTCCAGCTCACCACGAGCGGCCAACGGGTCGCTCGTGTGCGGGGATTGGTCGTACTGGAGAAGCGACACGGCGCCGAGCCCGCGCCACGGTGACCGCTGAGCGAACTCCAGTACTGGCTCCGTCAGCACCCCGCCCCTCCGCTTCCTGACAGACAAACCGTCAAACCGTCCGGGCCCGTCCTTCACGAACCAGGGCCGCTCTGAGCCAACATGCCGGAGCCGACCAAGGCCGGACAACAACGTCTCAAGCCTGACTGGCCGCCCATGCGCCGCTCAGAATGCGGTCGCTCAGTCCCCCGGACGTCCTTGAGGTTCTGACGCTGCAGGCGTCCGGGGCTGCGGTGTCTGCGCCGTGGCACGCAGCTGCTGGGCGCGGTCGGTGTGGCCGTACCGGTCGAGGATGTGAGCCAGGCTGATGATGAGGTGCTGGCGGGAGTCGTCGGGCAGGGTGTGGACGAATTCCTGGAGGATGCGCGCCACTTGGACCCAGGTGGTATGCGGGGCGTAGGAGGCTGCGGCGTTGATGAGGTGTTCGACGCGCTGCACGCTCTGTTCGTCGACGGTCTCCGGGTGGTCGAGGAACCAGTAGGCGAATGCCAGGGAGGGGTCGGTGAGCAGTGCGTCGCGGAGGTCTTTGGCGCGTTGGAGAC
The DNA here is from genome assembly GCF_002910915.1 of Streptomyces sp. SM10. Lineage (GTDB taxonomy): Bacteria > Actinomycetota > Actinomycetes > Streptomycetales > Streptomycetaceae > Streptomyces. The sequence continues at coordinate 18,511 of NZ_NEUF01000068.1, forward strand.
GGTGGTGGTCTTGGCGGGCGTGGTGTTCGGTCTGGTGCTGGTCGCGCAGGAGGGCATCGGCGCGGTCGGCCTGCTGGGGGTCGGCGGTCAGCCGGATATGGGCCCACAGCAGGCGGACGGGGGTGTGCGGTACGTCCATGGGCCGGCCGAGCTGGCGGTTGGCGCGTGCTTCGGCGAGGGCGGCCTGGCTGAGCTGGACGGTGCCGGCTGCCTCCTGCGCCAGGGTCAGGGCGTATTCGACCGCGGCGGCCTGGGGGTTGTGGTGCGGGCGGGCGACAGGCTGCTGCCAGGCGCCGGTGAGGTGGGCCTCGAAGTGGTAGCCGGGGAGCTCGCTGTCCAGGGTGCAGCACAGCTCCAGGCTTCCGCGGCGTTGGCGCCGCCACCACCCGCTAGTCCTGTGCCGCATGGCCCTCCGGCGCCGGGGCTGCCGGGTCGGCTTGGCGCAGTGCCAGGAGCAACTGGTCGCGCAGCTTTTCCGGGCCGGAGGAGGGGTGTTGGGGCTGGACGGGTGCCCAGGCGAAGAGGAGGTGGCTGAGGGCGAGGTAGCGGTCGGCGGCGTAGACGGTGTCGGTCTGCGGCTGGTAGACGGCGTGCTGGAGCGTGGTCAGGACGAGGTCCTGCACGTCGGGTAGGGCGAGGGCAGCGTCCATCCAGATGGTCAGGGCCTGCTGCAGGAGCGGGCGGGGCAGTGAGCGGCTGTCCTGCAGCAGGCCGCGCCATCGGGCGGTCTGCCAGGCGGCCTGGGCGTTGTCCTGGTGCGCGGTGGCCAGCAGCACGGGAGCGCCGTCCTTGCTGGTGCGCGCGGCGAGGTGGAGGAAGGCGTGGTGGGCGGCGTTGCGGCGGCCTGGGTCCTGGTTGCCGGACCAGCCGGCGAGTTGGTCCTGGATGTCCTGGCGCTTTTGGGGCTGGTCCCACAGGACGGTAAGCGCGTGTCCGACGGCGCCGGTCACATCCTTGCTGTCGGTGTGGGCGGCGAGTTCGGTCAGCCGCAGCAGCATCATGGTGGGATAGACGTCGGCCAGGCGCTCGCAGGCCCGGGCCAGTGCCGTCTTGAGCCGGGGCGGGGTCTCCTGGTCGCTGGTGCGGGCCCATTCGAGGTAGACATCGCGGACGCGGCGGCCGGCGTCGGTGTCCAGTGCGGCCACGGTGAGCAGGTCGCGGGCCTGCTCGGGCAGGGACTGGGACCACTGGCCGGCGATTTGGCGCAGCAGGTTCGTGGCGCGTTTGCCGCGCTTGGCGCGCATGTATTTCAGGGCCCAGCCGGTGACGCGGTCGGCCAGCTGGTGTGCCACGTCCTCGGGCAGGTTCTTGTTGCCGGTCTGGTCGGCGGTCCATCGGGTGAAGTCCTGGACGAGGTGGGGGCGGTCGGCCCAGAAGTAGTCGACGACGGCCTCGGCGTAGCCGGTCCGCAGGAAGCAGACGGTGTCTTCGTCGCTCACGTCGGCGTCGATGGCGTCGGTCAGGGCTATGACGCCCAGGCCCTGCTGCCCGCGTGGGGGCTTGGGTTTTTCTCCCAGGGCTTTGGCCAGGCTCTGGGCGGCGTCGTACACGGTCTCCACGGGGGCGCCGTCCAGGACCGCGGCGGCCAGCAGGTAGTTGCGGTGGGCGCTGTCCTGCTGTTTGGTGTGCCAGTCGAGCAGTTGGGTGCGCCAGTCTTCCGCGGCCTGGACCACCTCGTCGACCAGGTCGTCGAGGGAGCACTCGCCTAACGGGTCGAGGTGTTCGGCCTCGCGGATGGCGCGGGCCCACGCGGCTATCTCGGCGGGGAGCCGTCCCGCGATGCCTTCGGTGATCTCGGACCTTGCGAGCCAGCGGTCTGCCTTGACGGGCGGTGCCACGTTCTCCAGGTGGGCGCGCAACACGCCGTTCGGGTCCGGGAGGGACAGCGGGTGGGCCAGGACGTCGGTACCTCTGCTGACGTTGCGCCAGGTGTGGGTGGCAGTCAGGACGGTCAGGTAGGAGCCGGCCTTCCGCAGGTGGGGGGCGTCTTCCAGCAGAGCGGGGCCCACGCCGGAGGGCAGCCGGTCTCCCTCGTCGCGCAGATCGAGGATCCAGCCGGTCCTCTCGCCCTCCAGCCCTTCGGCGCTGAAGGACTCCCCGGGTTCGCGCCGCACTTGGCGGATGTTGTCGCCCACCATGTGGTGCAGGGCGGCCAGGGCGGCGGTGTAGCGGCCGACACTCTCCGGGGCGTGCAGTACAAGAACGTGGCTGAGGGTGAGGGCGGTGCGCAGGGCCTGCTGTTCGTCGTCGGGCCGGGTGAAGGTGGCGAGCTGCTGGGCGATCCAGTCCGGGGGCAGTAGATCGCCGCGCAGCCGGTTGATCGCCTGGACGATCTGCAGGCCGATGTTCTGGCCGTCGTTGCGGTCCAGGTGCTGTTCGATGGTGAGGCCGGGGATGGTGTGGTCATCGTTGCGCTCGAGGTGCTGCTGCTCGGCAGCACGACGGCTGGTGTGGTCTGCGCCGTCTTCCCGGTCCGTGCTGCGGCCCGGCTGGTCCGTGCTGCGGTCCGGGGTTGTCTTCGGGTCGGCGGGGCTGCCGTCCGGGGGCGGCGGCGGAGTGGCTGCCGGACGGCCGAGGAAGGCGGCCGGGGCGGCTCCGGTGGCTCCAATGGGCGGTGGGGCCGGTGCGGGGGTGTCGCTGCGGTGCTCGGCGGGGTGGCCGGATGACGGGGCTGCGTTCTCGGTGGACATGCCTGAACCTCCCGGACGGTGGTGGGAACGAGGTGCCGGGGCAGGGGGCAGTCAGACCGGCGGCAGACCGCCGATCCTGCGGGCCCGCATGCCGATGTTGGTGCTGCCGCGTTCCACCGTGTGGGTCTTCTGCTCCACGGAGGCGTTGCCTTCGATCTCGTCGGCGTCCATGCCGATCTGCTCGCCCTGCACGCGCTCGGTGTCCTGGCGCACGAACGGACCTGATGCCGGGCGTTGTTCGCCCGCGAAGGTCAGGCGCTGGCTGTAGATGTCCTCCAGCAGGCTGCGCGCCCTCCCGAGGGTGCGCAGCAGTGCGTCGTCGGTGGCCGCGACGGGGGCGTCGCCGCGGTAGTACACGTTGAGTCCGTCTCGCAGAGACGCCAGGTCGCGCTCATGCTGGGCGAGCCGGGTGGCATCGGCCTGCAGGGGCAGTGCGAGTGTGCCGGTCAGTTCGGCGGGAACCGCTGGGTCCGGCTCGGGCGCGCCGCCGCGGTCCAGCAGTTGCTCCAGACGCTGGTAGAGAAAGGCCAGCGTGGGTGTCAGGCCGGCGCCGATCACGGCAGACAGCGAGGCAAAATCCGGCACAGCAGCTCCCCCGTATGCAGACAGAATTCGACAGGATCTCAGCGTTTCCAAAAGATTCTCGCCGCGCACCCCTGAGTCCTCTATGCATTCTGTGGATCTGACTCAAAAACGCGCCTCATTCGCTGCCGTGCCCTGCGCCAGTATTTCCGTGCACGGCGCCCGGCCGTGTCGGCCGGGCGCCGTGCTGTCACGTCTCACGCTCGTCCGGGGCCCGGTGCCCGTAGCGCTGGTAGGGCAGCTCGTCCGGGCGGCTGACCAGGCGTGTGCGACGCCAGGCGGCATCGAAGTCCAGGCGTCCTTTACTGGCGGCCACCAGCTTACGGGCGCGCCAGCTGGTGGCCGGGGACAACAGCCAACGCGTCAAGGAAAGTCGCATTCACTCATCGTCGCGACGGCTTCCCCCACACGAAGTCAGATTTCTGCTTTCAGCCGGAGACGACCTCCATGAAAGGAGATTACAAGCCAGCACCGAAGTTGCCATAGGGACAGACGGTGTTGCAGTTACAGAATTGACTTCCGATGTCTCCCGGTTCTCTTGTTCTCCTTTGTGGCACAGGAACGGACAGAGCTCTGGCGCAATACCCGCCTGTGTCCAGGCTCCACGGCCTTTGCGAAACCAGGCGACAGAGCTCACGCCGTAGTCGTCTCAGGCAGAGCGAGCCCCTTCCTTCCGCGCGGAGCGCAGGCAGCGGGCGGTGAGCGGGGGCAATCGGACGCGGGGGACGCGGGGCGGGTTGCAGATCCAGTGGCCGGAGCCGGCGCGGTCGAGGGCTTCTGTGCGGCGACTTGGTTCAGCAGCCGCTGCCGGTCTTCCTTGATCTGGTACTCGTATTCATCGCGGTCCCAGGGGCCTCAGCGGTGTCAGCATCCGCGAGGGTGAGGGGCTCGGCGGAGTACTGCACATGCGCAGGCGCGCGGGGATGCCTACTGCGACGGCCGCTTCCGTCAGACCGCGTTCAGGGCGGCCGGTCGCGCCGAAGAGCGCATGGTGTTCAGAGTGCGCTCGGGCTCGTCACCTCGCCACCGGCACGTCGTTGAACAGGACCAACGTGCCGAGCAACTCGCAAAGGGGCCGTCCGGTGGGGCCATTGGTCAGCGTGAGCAAGCTTCGATTCCTGTGCGCGGACGGGGTGTGGCGCGAGCGCAGCATCGCTGCGTCGGCGTGGGCGGTGACCGGTCCGGTGGGCAACGGTACCTCCACCGCGCTGGAGGCCCTGTTTTATGTGGTGGGGCTGAACAAGGGCGATGTGGCGGTGATGCCGCCGGTCAAGGCCCTCAAGGAGCTGGAGGCGCGGTGCACGATCGGCGGCGTGTCTTGGAGCATCTCTCGCACCACGGCGGGCAACACCGTCGTCTTCCGGGAAGCAGGCGGCACGTCGCGGCGCGTCGAAGCGTTTTCCGCCACCGGCAGATCCGGCAAGCGCACCGCCGGCGACTTCCTGCTGGAGCTGCTGGGCATCGCCGATGCCCGCCGCGGCACGGCCCGTCTGGGTCTTCCGCAGCTCGCCCGCGCGATGTACTTGCAGGAGGCCACCATCGCCACCCACTACCTGGGGGGTCTGGGCGCCGAGGAACGCAAGCTGCTGTTCGACGTGCTGCTCGGGCTGCGTGACCAGGAGTTGCAGCGGCTGGAGGACGAGCACACCGCCGCGGAGAGCGCCTACAGCAAAACGTCCAGGCTGCTGAGCCAGCTCCTCAAGCAGCGCAAGGAGCGAGATCTGGACGAGCCTGAGGTCATCATCGCCGAGCAGGAGCGTAAGCAGGCTCAGCTGAAAGAGGCCCGTGGCCGTCTGGAGGCCCAGAAGAAGAAGCTGAGCGACATTGCGGCGCAGCGCGGCCGGCTTGACCTTGCCCTGCAGCAGGCCCGCCAGGCCGAGAAGGCGGCGCGCGCGGCCTGTGACCTGGCGGGCAGAGAGGTCACAGCGACGGAGGCCGATCTTGCCGATACCAGGGGGTACTTGCGCGGGCTCAAGCGGCGCTCGGCCCAGCGTGACAGCTGCAGCGAGTGCCGCAAGCCCCTGCCGGAGCGCCCCGAGGGACACTGCCGCCAGTGCGCGCAGCCTGGCGAGGGACGGACCGGCCCGGCGGTGGAAGAGCTCGCCGAGGCTGCCGCGCGCATCGAGGCAGCCACTTTGGTGGCCAAGCTGCGCAGGGGTCAGCAGGCCGAAGCGGCCCTCCTGGCCCGGCAGGCCTCGGACGCCACGCAGGAAGCCGAGAGGGCGCGCGACCGGCACGATCGCGATGTCTGGCAGCCGCAGCACCAGTGCGTCCTGGAGGCTGAGACGCTCGTCGGCGGGCTGGACGGGGAACTCGTCCAGCTGAAATGGCGGCTCAAAGAGGTCGAGAACATTCTCGATCTCACCGCCGAGAAGGAGACGCTGGGCAAGCAGCGTACCCAGGCCCGGGAGACGCTCACTGTGGCCCAGCACGAACGCGAAACCCGCCGCAAGGAACGCATCCAGCTGTGGTCACAGCACTTCCTGGCCCGCGTACAGACCGTCCTGCCCGGCGTGGAGCGAGCCCGTATCGACCCCGACGCCTACACCACGGTGATCGGGCACACCGTCTTCGAGGACTCCAGCGTGGCCGGCGGCGAACGCATCCTGCGCAACGTCTGCGCGCTGCTGGCTCTCCGGGACGTCGCCCGAGAGGTGCCGTCCGCCCCGATTCCGTCGCTGCTCGTCGTCGACTTCCCCGTCTACGGGAGCGACACCAACGAAACCGACCGGCATACCGGCACCCGTCTCCTGGGGCAGCTGGTCGATGCGGCCCGCGACGGACACGGCCAGGTCCTCCTCGCCGCGCGGGCCCTGCCCCCATCCACGCACGACAGGGTGCGGTGCCTCGCCCTGTCCCCCACACACCACTTCTTCGACCACGCGCCCCGCAGCAGCGACCAGGACGGATAGGGGGCAGGCCACGCAGGCGGGCCACGGGGACCGCGAGGAGGCGGCGTGACGCCGGCGGACGCCGGCACCATCGCCCGCGTGTGCCGGTTCCGGCGGTGACCGCCTGCGCTTCGACGTCGACAGCGAGTCGACACGCGTGTCGCTCTGCGCTTGGCGGAATGTGCGGGACCGGGCAATCAGGGCTACGGCCTGGCGTAAGGGACACCGTTTTTGTCGAGCACGGCTTCGATGCGGCCGATGTGCCGTTTGTGGATGGCGCAGATCAACAGCTGCTGTGCTCGGGACCCTGCGACGTAGAGGACGCGTCGGGCCTCGGTGTTGTAGTCGCCTTCCCAGTCGTCGACAACGTTCCGCTCCGTGGCGGTGTCGGTGCGCAGCCGTTCGGGGACGACCAGTACCACTCCTGGGTACTGGCGGCCCTTGACGCCATGCACGGTGGAGAAGCGCATGAGGGGTTCGGCGCCGGTGGAGGCGATGCTGGTCCACGTTGCGTCATTCGGAGCTCTGAAGAGTCCGCCCAGCTCTGAGGTGTTGGGAGGGCGGGTGTCGCCCCAGTCTGCGTCTCGCAGGTAGGTACGGACGTCCGTTGCGAAGGTGTTCCTGGTTGTGTCTGCCGCGTCGAGGCGCAGTGCCATGCGCACGGCGAAGGCCTCGAGCCAGCGCGGTTCGACGCCTGCCAGTTCGCATTGGGCGTCGAAGCCTTCGCGTCCCGTTTTCGTCCCCTGGTCGGCGGTGAGGGCGTCGAGCACCGTGCGCTGCACCTGGTCGATGGCCTTACGGCGGGTCCGGGGGTCCGTCGTTCGTGATCTGAGGATCTGGCCTGCCGCTGCGATGCGTGCCACCCGGTTGGGTGTGTTGTTGTCGATGCCGGGCACTCCGGCGGCTTTCATGCCGTGGGTCTCGGCGTGTGACAGCAGGATGAGGTCATCGGCGGTGAGTTTGTTGCGCTCGGCGATGCTGAGGGCGGTGGGCACGATTTCGCCATGCGCCTTGTATTCGACCAGGTGCACGGGGGTGGGGTTCCAGGAGTTTTCGCCGCGGGCGAGCTCGGTGCGTTGTCCGGACCGCAGCGAGGTGTTGAACGCGCAAATGGCAGGTGTGCTGCGCCAGTTGTCCCTGAGCTGGATGGGATCGCCGGGAAGGCTGTCGGCGAAGGCCCGCACGCCCTCGGGGGTGGCGCTGCGAAACTCGTAGATCGACTGGTCCGTGTCTCCGACCATGACGATGCGGATGCCCTGCTGCCGCAGGAACGCGAGGATACGCAGTTCCTCGCGTCCGCAGTCCTGGGCTTCATCGACGATCACCTCGGCGAAGCGGGAGCGCAGCAGCGGGGCGAGGATCTGCTGCTTGTCAGCTTCCTGCAGCCAGTACTCAGCCAGGCAGCGGGCAGCCACGCAGCTGACGGTGCCGGCGTTGACGAGGCGGCCGAAGATGTGGGAGGCATGGGCCTCCGCTGCATGTTTTCTTGCAAGGAGCTCTGCGCGGACCATGGGGCTGCCGAAGTCGCGCGGGATGCGGCTTTCTATCAGGTGGGCGCGGCCGTCCGGGTCGAAGTCGAACCAGTCGAGGTGCAGGTTCTTGGCTCGGCCGATCTGGCTGAGGCGGAAGCTCGCACTGGGTATGTCGCGCCAGCGTTGCACGTAGTTGGGTCTCTTCCCGAACGCCTTGGCGTACAGGGGGGTGACGATGAAGCGGTGGATGAAGGCGTCGAAGGTTCCGACGAAGTGGGGTGCTTCGAGGGCTTGTGTGCGCTGCCCGCATCGTTGGCGGACTTCTTCTACCGCTGCGTTGGTGAAGGACAGCAGCGCGATGCCTCGGCGGTCTTCCTCGGCCGTTCGTTTGAGGAATCGGGCGACCATCGCGCGGGTTTTGCCGGCGCCTGGGCAGGCCACCGCGAACAGGCTTTCTTCGGCATCGACCAGCGCCTGCTGGTCGATGGTCAGGGGCAGTTCGCTCACTGTGCGCCGCCCTGCTGATCGGCCAGGACACCGTGCACGGCGTCGGTGAGGTACTGCGGTGCCTCGAAGGCTGCCCCGTCCTGGATGGCCAGGGCGACGTCGTGGGCGAACTCGCCCTTGCTGATGAACTTGGCGTGCTTGCAGAGCTTTTGGTAGAAGCCGAAGGCTCGGCCCTTGGGGTGGGTGAGGATGTCGCCCCAGTGCTGTTGCGATTTCGGGTGCTGCTTGAGGTAGGCGGCCCGGAGGGTCGGTTCGTTGGCCATCGGGGTGAGGAGGTCGGCCTCGAGGGTGTGGGGTGCCTCCGCGACGATGAGGTGGCCGGCCGCGCCGATGGCGGCAGCATGCTCCTCCAGGAGCTCCTTGCGGTTGCTGACCTTGGTGCGGTTGCCGATCTGGTCTTCGTCGCCGCCGTCGTCCGTCGTGGCTTCGAGTTCTTCGGCCGGGGGCGTCTGGTCCGGCTGGCCGTCCTCGCTCTTTTTCTTGGGGAGTTCGGGGTCGGGGTCCCGGTCTGTGATGACTGTCAGCCGGTCCAGCAGCCGGCAGCCGTTGACTTCTGAGAGCAGCAGGGTGATGTAGGGGGCGAAGTCGACGCTGCCGACGTTGATGATGGTGGCGCCGTGGAAGTCCCGGCGCTGCTTGGCCTGGTCGTCGCCGTTGAACAGGCAGTGCCGGGCGATGACCGGCAGCAGGACGGCTTCCGCGATGCCTTCGACCAGGACAACACGGCGGGCGAAGAGCAGGCTGGCGCGGGTGGCATCCAGGTACTGGTTGATCTTCCGTCGCTCGTTGTCGGCCAGATCCAGTTTGGCCAGAGGAAGTGAGTGGGTCTTACGGCGCAGGACCTCGATGTCACGCCCCTTGTCGTCCTGGGCGGTCTCCTGTTCGGCGAGGGTGCGCAGGGCGACGACGTTCTCGATGCCGACGCTGCTGGCGAGGTTCGGTGAGTGCGTGCTGGCGATGACCTGGATCCGCCCGGCCGGCCCCTGCAGGTCGTCGCGGGGTGAGGCCTCGGCCTGTTCGCGCAGGTAGTCCAGGAGCACGGCCTGCAGCTGCGGGTGGAGGTGGGCTTCGGGCTCTTCGACGAGGAACAGCGTCAGCTCTGCCGACTGGGCCTTGCGCAATTCGAGGATGACGGTCGCGATGAACAGGAGGTTGGCGTAGCCCAGGCCCGATTCGGCGAGGTCGGCGGGTTCGATCCCGGACTCGGCCATCTTCACGCGCAGGCTGCGAGCCAGGCGGTGCAGTTGGTACTCGGCGAACGTGACCTGGACGCTCTGCCCCCGGACCGAGTCGGTCAGCTTGCCCAGATGGGTTTGGATCGCGCCGGTCGTGGAGGTGAGGACGTCGTGATTGGTGAGTTCCTTGAGGGAGTCGTTGGCAGTCGTGCGGAACTTCTCCTGGTCGTCCTCCGTAGTGAGGTACTTGATGATGCGCAGCAGTCGGCTGCCGTCGGAGGAGTCGAGCTCCCTTTGCGCATCGCGCAGCGGGGCCAGGTAGACGTGCGTGATCTGCTCCCGCTTGGCCGGCTCGGCATCGGGGCCGCCCACGGGTCCTGCGGTCACGCTGGCCCGCATCTGCTGGCGGACGGGGTCCTTCCAGTAGGTGGTGGTGTAGCTGGCCTGGTGGGTATCGACATCGAGGGCGGTGATGTAGTGCGCCCGCTGGGTGTCGGTCAGTCCGTCGTAGGTAGCCGTGAATTCGGCCTCGGCCCCCTCCCGGCCGCGGGACAGGTCGGTGTCTTCGAACCAGCGGGTGCCACGACGGTTCAGGGGCGTGGTGGCCAGCCGCAGCGATTCGATGACGTTGGACTTGCCGGAGTTGTTCTCGCCGACAAGCAGTGTGATGCCCGGCTGGAAGTCGACCTTCAGGTCGTAGCAGGACCGGAAGTTCTTGATGCCCAGCCGGCTCAGGTACATCCCGCCCTGCGTCTGGTTATGCCTCTGGTGCACTGGCGCACTCCCCCGTTGCTCGGTGTCTTCTCCCCCCACACATGAGTGGCGTGGACCCCACGAGACCCGCCCGTCACCCCACGCGAACCTTTACACAATCTCCACGCGATGAGTGAGCGAACGCGCAAACAGCGGGATGCGCCACGCCTGACGCCCGGGAGTCCCCTCCGCGCACCCTGCAGGATCAGCCACTCTCCTTCTGCGGTGAGGCAGTTGAGCCCACGGCCGGGGCGGCAGACACCACCACGATCGCGTATTGAAGCAACACACAGCGCGTTGCTTCAATACACTTGCTGGCGCCCCAGGCACGGGGGTGTCCCGTCTCCCGAAAGGCCTTCCATGCTGCCCGCGATCACGCTATCCTCCCCGGTTCCCGTCGCGGCCGACACCCTTACCCGGCCACAGGCCGCGAGCATGCTCGGCATCTCCCCCAACACCGTTGGCAAGCTTCTCAACAGCCAGTTCCTGCCCCACCTTCTGTCGACTCACGTCATAGCGCTGGCGAATGCGCCCCAGGTTGGGGTAGTCGAAGGCCTTCTGCCTGTGCTGCGCACGGCGGCGGCCGCCCGCCCCGAACGCGCGGGCGACACGCGGGACTTCATCGGAGATTCTCCGACTCTCTCGGACCCCCAGTTCCTCGAAGCGTCCCGGCAGTGGTGGCGCTGCGACGCCGGCGCGATCGTGAACGCCGGGATCCTTCCGGTCGCCGTGGCCGGCTGGGTAACCGGTGTGCTGGACATCCAGGGAGTGGAGACGACCGAACGGTTCGGTCCGACCGAAGTACGGCACGCCTTCACCGCACAGGTCGCCGGCCGCGTCGGGGCGCTGCACGACCGTTCCACGTACCGAGTACTCACGAAGGACGCGACCCTCGCCGCGCTGACGGAGCAACTCCTGGGAGCACGCGTGCAAGCCGCAGTGTCGGGCGGCCCTATCGCCTACCTGTCCGCCTGACTTGGCGCGAGGGCCCCGGCACCTCATACGCCGGGGCCTTCGCCGCACGCGGCAGCCAAACGGGTGTTGACGGCGGCCGAGCGGCGCGCCCCGGTCGGCCGAGCTCCACTTCTCGGAGCCGTGGCCCGTGGCTGTCAGTCCTGTCCGGCACACTGCCCCGCATGCTGAATCGAGAAGAAGCCGCTACCGCACGGCAGCGAGTGATGCAGGCGTACGCACAACTGCCGCACGCGGTACCGGACGTAACTGCCGCCGACTTACGACGGGCTAACCAACTGGCCTGGGCGGAACTGGAGACGGCAGGCGCGCCCCTGGATGCGCCCGGCGAGCGGATCTACGCTCTCGGTTTCGTAGGACCTGGGCCAGATCTGAAGGTCGGGCTCACCAGCTCACGAGCGGGGCAGACCGGTAGATCTGGCAGAACTGCCATTGCGCGCATCAAGTCCCTGGAGCGGGTCAGCATGGCTCACTACACGGTCATGGTGCGGGCCTGGATATCGAGGCCCGTAGCCAACGCCCGCAACTGGGAAGCCAAATCCCTCAACGCGCTGGAGCAGCTTGAGGGATCCACGGCGATAGGCGAGTACTTCCGCGGCGTCGACTTCGATGTGGCCCTGGAGATCATCGAAAGCGTCCGCAAGGACTCCATGACCTCAGTCCGGCGAGGAGGTAGGTGAATGCTGGCACCTACCGACAGGACTACAGCCCCAGCCGCACAGGAGACCGAGCAGGCCAGAAGCCACATGCTGACGCCCCCGAGAGGCCGCACGCGGGGCTCTCCTGCGCTTCTGCAGCCTCCCACTCCTCTGCCCGCTTCTTGACCTGCGGGTCATCGGCCACCTTTCGGGAAGTTGCGTGTCCTCGGTGAGTGCGCCTCGACGAGCTGCCGGGCAGTAAGTCCTCTGGCCGTACTCAGGTCGGCAGCAGTGAGTTGGGCGTTTTGGGCAGCTACGCGCCAACCCACCGGTAATGCCGCTCTGCCAGGCTGCCCACGGGCGTTGGCTGCTCAAGACCCCCGCAGCGCGGTGGATCAAATCCCCGGTGAGGTCAGTATCAATGCCTACGCCTCGGGCGAGTCCTCGAAGGTGGCATCGAGCACTCCGTATCTGCCACATCATGTGAACTGAACCCCTCGCATGGATGCAGGCAACGGAAGCACCGCACAGCCCGGCCATTCGGCTGCTGTCCCAGGCTGTGCGCAAGTTCCTGCGCATCAACTTCGATCTTCGCGAATCGGGCTAGGGGGTCCCTCGGCCGGGACACCAGGCTTACTTCATGGATCTGCGCCTCGGTGGTGACTGGGCGCGGGTAGGCAAGAACACTCTGGCCGTCAGTATGAGAGCAGCTGCGCCGCCCGCATGCGTTGCAGCTGCCATCCGGAGTGTGGCGGACTCTGAGCTGATACCGGGTATCGAGCATATGCTCGCACTCATCGAGGTCCTTACCGCACAGGGAGCAGAGCTGCGTCGCGGTGAATCCGATGGACAGGCCCGATCTGCGATGCATCAGAGACAGAGGGCAGCTATCCCAGTAGCTGCCCTCGCTGTATTCGACGTCGCATCCGAAGATGCCTCCGACCAGGGCAGCGACGCGATGCGCATGCTGATGCGCCAACTCCGCAAGGTCTGTGTCCTCGAGAAAGTTGAAGGCGTCGACCGCCCGGGCCAGGGACTGCCTTGCCCAGTCCTCGAGTTGGGGCCACAGTTGCAAAGGCACCTGCGTGAGGGGATCCACTTGCACGGTGCGAGCCATCGCCTGGTATTGGCGGTGCACAGCTCGGGAAGTCCGCAGCACCACGGCCTCTGCGAGGGTGGGCTCGGCGCGCAGGACATCGCGGGGGCCTCTCCGCAACCGCTGCTCGGCCCGAGACCATACTCTCGCGAGGTAATCCTGCTGCGCCTTCATGGTATGGAGCCCGCGCCGGTGGATGGCTTCGGTAGTGGCCTCCCACGACGGAAGCTCTGACAACGGCAAGCTCCAGTTCAGAGACGTGCTGCGACAGCACTGTCCGTACAGGCGCATGGACTGTCTCAGGCTCGCGACTCCCTCCTGCCTCATCATCGACTGGCGACCTGGCCCGCCGGCCGGTGGCAAGGGGACGCCGGTACGGATGAGACGTCCGGTGAATCTCATTCGGGGTTGTCCGCCGCCCCCGCGTCGTCCGGGGCAGCGGGAGGCAGTGGTGTGGACTCTTGAGCGGACAGAGCATCACGGAGCAGGCCTTCGATGTCTGTGGCCCGGCCGCTGATCTCCAGACCTCGAATGACGACCTCGTCCCCGTTCCGTGTCACCTCAGCGGCCCTCACCGTCACCGGTGCGGAGTCGATCTGCTGCGATGTGCATTCGCCCCCGAGGGCGGCTCGAGCCCGGTGCCATACCAGCCGGGCGATACTCTTGGCCACATCGCTGGTGAGGCTGCCCGCGACCGCCACAGCGATGACGGCGACCACCTCAAGGGCCCCGTATTCACTGAGATAGCGTCTGTCTTCCCTCGGCAGAGCGAAGTCGACATCTATGCCCTGATTCCGCATCGTCTTGACCAGGCCGGCCACGTCCTCACGGTAGATACCGACGCCGTCAAGGGTCGTATCCGGGAGCAGGAACAGTCGACTGTCCGCAGGGGCGGCCAGCACCTGCCAGGGCAGTTCCGGGACATCCCAGGATGTCCTCACGTTCTCAGGCGGGCGGGTGTCAGGCATTGGCAGATCATGCTCCCCTCGTTGCATCCGGTTCTGCCACGAGAGTAGCGACAGGTGCGTGCCGGTAAGGCGTTTGACTTGCTGCCCACCTGATAGAAGATGGCTGGCCGTCGCCTCTTTGTCAGAAGGCGACGTTACGCTCGCTCTCTTCGTGACCAAGGACGGTGGGGCATGACGGACAACATATTGATCAATGTCGGCAGTCTCCTCAGCGGAGACGACCCGATCGATAACGCCAGCCAGGCCTTGCTGCAGCGTGCAGGCCTGGCTGATGCGTTCGCTGTGGAAGTCCGCCGAACGTCTGCGAAGCACGGCGCAGTTGTCGCGCTAACGGGGACGTGGGGCTCGGGCAAGACATCGCTGGCGAATCTCGCCTGTCGCGCTTTGGACGCGGTCGATGACGTGCAGGTCGTCAGGTTCAATCCGTGGTTCTTCTCTGGAACCGACCAGCTTATGCAGTTCTTCTTCGACGAACTTGCCGGGCAGTTGCGGGACGGGCGCCGGCTGAAGGACAAACTCGCCAGCGCGGGCCGCATCGTCGCTGAGCGACTGGGCAAGTACTCGGCCGCCCTATCACCTCTGAAGTTCGTCCCTGGGGCCGACGTCGTCCTCAACAGCGCAAGCGCGACCGCCACTGGGACATCGAAGCTCCTCGGTGAAGAGCAGGGGACCATTTATGAACAACGAGCACAGCTCACTGAGCTCCTCGGCAAGCTGCCGGGACGGATTGTGGTGTTCATCGATGATATTGACCGGCTGTCGCAGCAAGAGATCCGAGATCTCTTCCGCCTGGTGCGCCTGACCGGCTCGTTCCCGAACATCGTCTACGTCCTGTGCTTCGACCGCGAAGTGGTGGAGTCAGCACTGACAGACGAAACGGTCAGGGGGGCCGCGTACCTCGAGAAGATCGTGAAGATGTCGGTGGAAGTACCACCGCTGCCCACACAGGCGCTCTCCCCGTTCATCACCGAAGGGCTGGCCCAGGCGCTCGACGGGATCGAGAACGGGCCCTTCCATGCGGCTCGGTGGCCGGACGTGTTAGTGCAGTTGATCCTCCCGATGTTCTCCACCATCCGGGATGTGAAGCGGTACCTGGCATCGGTGCCACTGGCCGTGCGGAGCCTGGGTACGGAGGTGAATCTGGTCGATGTTCTGGCGCTTGAGGTCCTGCGTGTACGGCACCCCGCAGCACACGCGATGCTACCGGCCGCCGCGGACCTGCTGACGCCGGCCAAGGCGGTTCACCAGACCGACGCGGACCGGACACCGCGTGAGAAGGCATTCGTGGAGGAGTTCAGCGGACGCTTGAACGGCCAGGCCCAGGTGGTCGTCCGCCTGCTGTTCCCTGCCGCCGAGAGGCTGTTCGGCGGCCCCCATTACGGTTCTGACTGGATACCGGCCTGGGAACAGGACCGGCGAGTCGCCTGCAGCACGGTGCTCGACTTCTATTTCCACCGCCAGCTGCCGTCCAGACGGGCCCCCGCCGAATGCGTCGACCAGATCGCGGATTGCATCGGCGACCAGAGTGCGCTCGACGAGGCTCTGGAACGGGTGCCGGAAGACCTGCTGGACGACACGCTCAAGCGTCTGGTCTCCCGTTGCCGCGACGTGCCCGAGGAGGCCGTGCTGCCGACGGCCGCAGCGCTGATGCGTCAACTACCGCGGGTCAGGCTGGGGTCAACGGGGATGTATTCCCTTGGCGGTGAATGGGCGGTGCTGAGGCCGGTGAGCGTTCTGCTGCACAACCTCAGCGGCGACGTCGCCGACCGCACCGTCCGCAGCCTCTTCGACAGCATCCCGAGCCTGTACGGGAAGGTCCTTCTGCTCGACATCACTGCGGGCCATCCGGACAAGCAAGGGTTGATCACCGAGGGATCAGCCCGGTCACTGCGGCAGGACCTTGCCGCCCGGCTCCGCACGGCCAGTCCCGACAGCCTCGCCGACGAGCGGATGCTGCTGCGGACCGTCGTTGTGGCAACAGCCGCCGCAGATGGTCTCCCTGTCCTTGAGCCCGTCTTTGATGCCCGCGTCGTCGCGCGCCTGCTGGAGAGCGGGGTGACGCCGACGTCAGTAATGCACTAGGCAGTGTGGTCGTGCGAACCGAGAAGCGGCTCGTGTGGGACTCCCTGGTGAGTGTCTACGGCGGAGAGGGACATCTGGCCGAAGCTGTCGCATCGTTGCGCCAGTCCCTGCAGGAGGAAACAGTCGAGCCGACCGCAGACCTAGCGGCCGCTCTGGAGCTGTACGCGAAGTACGCGGCAGGCTGGCGCCCGGAGTTCTGACACGCGCCGGGTCTCGCGGGCGGCTCCTTCCATGATGTTGCAGGGAATTGGCGCTCCCCCAGGGCCTGCCCGGCCTAGGCTCGAGGAGTGACAACAGCATCCCCTCAGCCCTCGGATGTCGACAGACATCTGCTCTACCTCGTGGTCTTCGACCCGGAGGACGGTGCGGCCCCCGTTGAGATCTCTCCAGTCATCGAGGCAATGCCTGATGAGGGCCCCGATCAGTTCTCCATGCCTCACAGCCTGGCCCGAGACGTGGCCCAGACGCTGCCTGGGCTGTGGTATTGCCTGCACCTGCCGCAATCACGGGCAGACCTGGTCGACCTTGAAGCCTGGAAGCTGAAGGGTCTGCAACAGCTGGCGATGGGGCATCACGTAGTCCCCATTCCCGTCACTGCACTCGACAGCCTGATTCTGCCACCGTGGTGGCGACCGATGCTGGCGTTGTGCCCGGACGGGCTTGTCGAGCGGACCGCGCAAGGAGCGGCCGCGCTGGGGGTCGAACTCCCCGTCGCCTCATTCTCGTCTCTGGGCGACGCGAGTCTTGAAGAACACTGGCGGGCCATCCACGAGCGCGTGTATCCCGACATCCCTCCGCTGGAGGGAAAGGTTCGTCTCAGTCGCCGCTTGGACGTGGCCGCGTTGGACTTGCCTTGGCGTTTCACGGCTCGCAGGATGGGCTGGAAATTCGATGCACCCGCCGCCAAGGAAGCCCTTCCACTGATGCGTCGTACCCTGCAGGGGCACACGCTCGTCGCGGCTACGGCTCGGCTGGAGCGCCAAGGTCTGACTCTCGAAGAGGCCGAACCGGTCTTTGGGCAGACGGTTCTTGAGGAAGAGGCACGGCTACGACTGCCGATTGCTCTGGCACTGCCCGGGGTCGCCCCTGCATACATGCGCGGCGCCTACTCTCCCCAGCTGCGCAAGGCCCGCGTCCGCCCGCTCGCCGCAGTGGATGCCAGTGACACCTGGTCGACTGAGATCGGTGAACGCGATGATGCCCACGTCGAACGGGCGGCCATCGAGTACGCGCTGACCCACAGGGCTGTCGCCAACGACAGCCTGGGGCTGATGATGCCTTCCGTTCCCCCCAGCGCATTCACGATTCTGGCCGAGTTGGAGAAACACTTTCGGAACTCCCCCGCGGACCGCCCCCGCTCGGTGGCGAAGCGGCTCAGCCGACTCAATGCCGTTGTCAGGCCTCTGTTCACCGAGCCAGTGATGGAGGCCATCAGCCGGGCATCCATGCTCACCGTGTTCTCCAACTTCCCGCTGGGCCTTGCCACCATGCCCGGCGACACCGCCCCGCTGGCTGCGCGCCTGCCCCTGACGTACGAGCCACTGCTGCCGCTGACCCGCACCGTGCAGAAGTCTGGCGCTACCCCTCTTGGAATCGAGTGGAAGAACGACATCCGTGTCCTGGTGGCGGAATGCATCCCCTCCAAAGACCCAGTGGGCCGAATCTCACGAGCCGGCTGGTGGGAAACTCAGGACGTTCTCAAGGACGTCGAGGGGCTGAGTATCCACACGGTGGAGACACTCTCCCTTGAAGCTCTACGCAAGGCAGTCGACGAGCACAGACCTGACCTGCTGATCATCAGCGCGCACGGCACGCTCGTTGGCAACCTGGCAGCCATCGTCATCGGCGACGAACCGCACATCGAGCTCGGCCTGAAGTACACCCCGCCCGTCATCGTGCTGAGCGCATGTCACGTTGCTCCGCGGGGTGCCAGTGCCGTCTCGATCACCGATCTCCTGTTGCGCGAGGGGGCACTGGCCGTACTGGGCACCCAAGTGCCAGTGGACGTGCGCCGCAACATGATGCTGACCGGTCGCCTGTTGACCAACCTCGCCGACCATCTCACCAACCAAGGACGTCACGCCACGCTGCTGGAGGTCTGGCATCACACCCAGACAACCAACACGGTCAACGACATCCTCATGTCCACCCCGTCGCTGCTCAGTTGGGGAAGCACCCCCGGTCCGGGCGGCGGGCTGGCTCCACTGCAGGAATTCATGATCAGCAGATCGGCCGGGCGGCTTCGCGGCGCCCACATCTATGAGGACTCCGAGCAAGTTCTCGGCGAGATCGCAGAAGATCAGGGACGCGGCGAACAGGTCCGCAACTGGTTCCGCCGCCCCGGCTACGTCCCGGAATCACTCTTCTATCTCTTTGCAGGCCGTCCCGAGCGCATCCTCATCTCCTCGATGGAGGAACGCGTCGCTGCGCTCTGGCCGGACTCCGACACTCCAGCCTGATAAGGCCTGTGACCAGCGCAGACCCGGCACCCGCCATAGCGGTCTGCACGAGAATGGCATGGCCCTTCGTCAGTCATGTCAGTAACAGATGAGCACTATGTGTCAGTGCCAACCCCCAGGTCACCGGGCTTGCGCCACTGACACGTAGATGACGATGCCCAACTGACACTCCCCTGCAGACCATCAGTCCAGAGTCCGAGTCTGTGATCCAGCGCCCTTCGGCGGAGTCGTGCACGTACGCCGGCCTCCCTCTGGTCCCGCTCGTGCGGAACGGCTTCCCGCCGTCCGTGATCCGCACCGTCCCCGTACGGCCTCCGGCGCTCCACTCCAGCTCCAGGTACCAGCGGCAGTCGCAGCCCGCCGTCCGCGCGGAGACCAGCAGCTCCTCGGGGTCGGAGGAGGTGACCTTGTACGGGAAGGAGACGGCCGGGATCTTGCGGACCTTTGCGCCGGAGGCGTCAAGGCCGTCGACGGGCCTCGCGAGCGGGCGCGGCCGGTCGAGGTCCACGGCGAAGTGGCGCGGGGTGACGGCGCCGCCACAGCCGTTGTCCATCCGGTACGCGTTCCACGGCAGCGGCGCGGCGCGGTCGACCACGCGCACGTGCAGGGCATGGAGGACGACGGCGTCGGACGGCGACCGGCCCTGGACCGTAATCCGCACCAGCGCCTCCCCGCCGTGCACGGCACCGTGCGTCCCGGCCCACGCTCCGGAGTCGGCCGCGACCGGCGGCGGGGCGACCGCGCGGGGGGCCCGGTCCACGAGGTAGGTGTGCCCGCAGCCGCCCTCCCGGAGCTGGGAACCGATGTTCCAGGTGAAGGGGAGGGGGGCCGCGGTCCGCCCCGGAGCGGTGGAAGGGGGAGCGGGGGCGGAAGCGGTACGGGTGGGGTGGCCGAGCAGGGCGGCGGCGAGGGCGAACACGACGAGGGCGACGGCGGCGGCGACGAGGAGGGGAGCGGGGGCGCCACGATGGGGGCGGGCGCGGGGCGCCTCCGGCGCGGACGGATCCGCGGCGGACGGGTCCGGCGCGGTCGGGTCCGGGGCGGGGCCGGGGCCCGGTTCCGGCGCGGACGGTTCCGGGTTCGATTCCGGCGCGGCCGACACGGCTGGCACAGGAGTGGGCGCGGGCGAGGCCGCTCGGCGGCGGGCGCGGTCCGCCTCCGTCCAGGCCGCCTCCAGGGCTCGCCGTTCCTCCTCGTCCGCCCCGCACAGCAGGGCGAGGCGGTCGACCACGGCGAACTCCTCCGGGACGGTCGCGCCCGAGCAGTAGCGGTGGAGGGTGGACGCGCTGACGCTCAGCCGCCGGCCCAGCACCTCGTAACTTCTCCCGTCCCGCGCCTTCAGCGCGCGCACGAGCCCCGCGAACTCCTCGACGGCGGCGTCCTTCGGCATTCCATCCCCCTCGACCCTGCGTCCCATTCTTCACGTCCTTGCACGTCAGCGGGGGTGGAATGGTTCCGGGACGGCTGGTGGGCGCGTGATCGTTGCAGTCGGCGGGCGCTGGCCCCACGCTGGTTGAGCACTGACCGAACGAACGACCCGACGGGGGATCCACCACCATGAACAAGCTCCGCACCGCACTCGCCACCGCAGCCGCTGGCGCGCTGGGCTTCGCGGCCCTCGCCACAGCCCCGGCGCAGGCCGCTGCCCAGCCCGCCTTCCTCGCCGTCTCCCAGATGCCGCCGTCGTCGACGCCGTGGACCGCCGCCCAGGTCTTCACCGGCGTCCCGGAGAACGGCGGCGTCCTCTGCGCCCCGTACAAGTTCCCGGCGCAGAACACCCGCTACCGCGAGTTCAGCACCGAGCTCGACACCAACGGCGTCCAGGTCACCACGGTCGCCCGTACCGAGGCCGACGCCGTGAAGCTGGTTGACACCCTCCGCGGGGCCCTCGCCGGCTGCGGCCCCCTGCTGGAGCAGCAGAACCCGGGCCTGCAGGCCGTCAGCGCCTCCCACGGCAAGCTCGCCGTCGAGGAAGGCGCCTGGGTCTACAGCCTGGACACCGCCGACCCGCAGATCGGCATCTCCGACATCCACCTGTTCTCCGTCGGCCGCGACGGCCGCACCGTCACCCTCGTTCGCTGGGGCCAGATGGGCGACCTCGAGGACGCCCCGCTGACCGCCTTCCGCACCACGACGAAGACCGCCGTCAACAAGCTCCACTGACCCGGGGGCTCCCCCGGGGGCTGACCACAGCTCGACAGCGGCGCGGCCGGAACCCGGGCGCGCCGCTGTCGTGCCCACCTGCTCCGCCGGCGGCGACCACTTCCTGGCCTTCACCAGCATCGCCTGCACCCTCATCTGCTACCGCAGGCTCGCCAAATGAGATGGTCTCTTAGCGCCGCCCGGGAACCCGCGGTGAGGACGCTGACGTGTGGGTCCAGACCACCACGCGGTCGTGGGAGTCACCGACGGCTGTAGGGCTCCTTCTGCGGTTCCGTATGAACCGGGCGATCGAACTGGCGAAGCTGTTCACGCCGGTGTTCACCATCGTCTCCATCGCGATCGCTGCGGTCTTCGGCTGCATCGAGTGGGTCCGGAAGCTCAGGAAGGCCCGGCCGGCGACCGCCAGGCCGCGATGAGGGACCAAGACGCCTTGCCGCACCGTGCGGCCCTCGCACGCAGAAGAGGGCCCCGCCGGAGTGTGGCCCTCTTTGTCCGCGGTCGCTACGTGGGTGTCTTCGGCTCCCAGCGGGTGGCGGCGCGGATGGTGCGCGCCTCGTCGGAGACCGCTGTCCGGAGTTGCTCCAGGCGCTCGGCGTCGGCCTCTCCTCCTGCGGCTGCCGCGTCCCATCCGGCACGGAACGCGGTCTTGTCGAGTGTGGATCGGACCTCGCGGAGCGCGAGGAGCCCGGCTTCAAGGACGTCCAAGGGCGCCGGGGCGGAGCGGCGTGGTGCCGGGCTCTTCTTCGGCGTGGTCACCTCGAGTTCCAGTTCCTGCGCCGCCGCCTCGAGGGACGCGACGGTGACCTTTCCGCCGTTTGCCTCCGCCCTCTCCAGCACTGTTCGGGCCTTGTCCTGCCCGTGGGTCTCGACGATCGGGGCCAGGACCTTCGCCTGTGCGGGCA
The DNA here is from genome assembly GCF_002910915.1 of Streptomyces sp. SM10. Classification (GTDB taxonomy): domain Bacteria; phylum Actinomycetota; class Actinomycetes; order Streptomycetales; family Streptomycetaceae; genus Streptomyces. The sequence goes on from NZ_NEUF01000068.1 coordinate 39,861, forward strand.
GGAGGGGCCGGTTCGTCGATTTGCTGAGTGGGGCCACCAGGGCGGGGCGCGTGCGGTCCTTGATGAATTCGTAGACGGCCGTATGGTCCATGTGGAGCACGGTGGCTGCGTACTCGTCGAGCGACGCGTAACCCGCCTCCTTGTGGAGCTCGTCCTCCACGAGGATCGCCAGGGCCGCCCCGGCCTCGATGCGTCCGCGGACGCGGGCCGCGCGGACGCTCTCCCTCTCGGTGAGCTTCGCCCGGCGCAGTGTGTCCTCGACGAGGGCCAGGCGCTCGGCCGGCGTGCCAGTGACCTGATCGCGCTGGAGCGGCACGGCTTCGAACGGGTCGGGCAGCACTGGAACAGTGGAGGTGTCCGGCTCTGCGGCGTCCCGCTTCGGGGCACGCCCGGGGAGGCCGGCGGCGCGACCGCCGCCGGGTGTCATGCCGAACAGGTCCCCCGTCGTCTCGGCCGTCGTCTCGGTCGTGTCGGTCATGCGGCGTGGTCCCTTTCAGCGGCTCGGAGCAGTACTTCGCGGGCGAGGTTGGCGAGGTCCTCGGCCACGGATGCCGAGGTGCGCGAGACTGCCGGCCCCGTGGCGGTCCCCGCTCGCACCTCCCAGAACTTCGGGTTGTCGGCGATGGCGAGGCCAGTTCGTGAGCGAGGAGACCGCGGTCTCTGGCGTCCACGCCCACCCCTTCGGCGTGCCGGGTGAACGCGTCGAAGATGATGCCCTCGTCCACGCCCAGTTCCTCGGCGACATACCGCCGGGCGCGGCTGCGGATCTGTGTCGGGCTGGTGCCGGTCCCGAACAGGACGACGCCGACAACCCGTGGTGCGGCCGCCTCGGGCCCGGGAAGCGCGTCCACCAAACGAAGCACCGTGCTGCGGCTGACGGAAACGCCGAGGACGCCGGCGATGCGGGCCCCGGCCCGCGAGCGCCAAGCCGACCGACGCCGGGGTCGAGCGCAACCGTTCGGTCCGCTGACTGTGCCGGCGCGTCAGGCCCGGTATCTGCTCGACGAAGGTACGGCGTGCGCGGGCGGCCATCGTCGACCGCCTCACCTTCAACGGCACCATCATCGAGGCCGGCACCGACTCCTAGGGTCTCGCCAGCGCCCGAGCCCGAGCTGAAGAACCAGCCAATGCCCTCTGACCAGCGCAGGCTCCTACCCGACGGCCCTCCGTCCTCCGTCCTCCGGCGCGGAGGGCGGTCGCCGGTACGCACTTCCTGCGCTCGTGAGTACCGGTCAGTCCTGGGGGCTTCGCCTCTACCAGGCATTCCAGAGCACACCATGACGGTGGCGGACCGGCGGTATATCTGCGTCGTCAAGGTCGTGGCCAGCGCGGTGCAGCCCGCGGATCCGCTGGGCCTCGAGGCGCCCCTGGAGCCGGGCGCGGCCCTCAGCCGAAGCGATCTCGCCGGAGAACGAGCCCTTCCTGCAGTACAGCACCATCCATTGCCAAGAGGTGATCCGGCGCAGCTTCGCCGGGGCAGGGCGACGGCCTTCGCGGGCGGCTTGGGCCAGTTCAGCATTCGCGTAGCGCAGGTCATACAGGAACATGGACTCCGACGCGCCCTCTCCGACGCGGAGCTGCCTGGGAGTCGTGCGGACAGTTCGGGACATCAGGAGCCTCCGTAGGGCCCTCTGGGCTTTCCAGAGGGTCCTACGGAGGGTGCGTAGTGGTCAGCACAACCCGGCTCCCTTCGTCGGGCGGGACGATCTACCAGCAGCACAGTAGTCGCGCGGAGATGTGGAAGCCGAGGTTTTCCGCTCGCCCCTACTGCCGGGTCAAGCCGCTCCAAGATCCTTCACGGAACCGCGGTCAGACCCACTGCTGGATGGCGTCATCTCTCGTGGACATTGACGGCACTCAAGATCGTCAACTGCTGCTCAAAGTGCTGACCACTCGCTGCTACTTCATGTGAACGAAGCCAACTCATGCAGCCGCTCGTCCGCGACCGCAGGCTCCGTGGTCGACGGGCACAGCGTCCACGGCGGCCCGAGCCGAGTGGTCGGCGAACAGCGCCTCCAAGACCTCGCGGCGGCGCGCGAACGGATCCTCCAGCAGCTCCTGGCCGTCACTCTGCAGAGCGTCGAACGCGATGAAGTGGGCGGGCGTTGCGGCCGCCAGGACGCGGGCGCTGCAGGCGCCAGGACGCGGGCGCTGCAGGGCGGTGAAGCTCAGCTGCCCGTGGGGGTCGAGTACGGCGAGCTCGCCGTCGAGGACGAGACCGCCGGGGAGGCTGCGGGCGGCGGCGGCCAGGTCGGGGAAACGGTCCTGAATGAGCGCCGCGCGCCGGGTCTGCAACAACACCGGCTCGTCCGCGCGCAGCGGGGTGAAGAGCAGGGCCCGGAACCCCTCGAACTTGGGCTGCACCGCCACCTGGCCGGGGGCAAGGGGTGGGAGGGTGTCGCGGGCCTGCGCGAGCATCGGCTCCACCGGCGGCCTCAGGACCACGCGAAGCTTCCTCCCGGGGCGGTCAAGCGCTGGGGTTCAGGAGTCGGGGTGCGCGTCCGTCTGAAGCGTCCACGAGCCCCCGGAGCAGCCGGCCGGGAGGGGCGGGAAGCGGTGGCCCTTCACGTCGGTGCTCCAGTGGTGGCCCGCACCGCAGTCACACTCATAGATCCCACTCTCCGGCACGGCCTCGCCCGGATGCCACGACCTCTGTTCCTCGCTCATGTATCCGGTGTACGTCCACCTGCCCTGCGGCGCGACTCCGGGACGAGTGCCTGCCGCGCTCGTCAGCCGGCACAACCAGAACGGACCCGCGGCTGCTCTGTGTCCCCAGCAGGCATACGAGAGCCCCGGCCGCTGGCGAGCGGCCGGGGTTTCCTGGTGCGCACAGAGGATTTCCTGCCGGGGTGGCCGGTGGGGTAGTTCAGAATCAGTAGGTGGAGCTGACCCTGTTGCGCAGGTCCATGATGACGCGGTCCCCGCCGGGGAGTGTCGCGACAGCGGAGCTGAGCGTGTTCAGCGCTTCGCCGGAGGGGACAACGACTTTGGCGCCCTGCTTCTCGGTCCCGTCGTACAGGTCGCAGGACCAAACTTGCCGGGTGCAGTACACCGAGTCGGCGTCGTCGCCGACGCCGTAGGAGTGCAGGTTCCACACCAGGCCGGCGGGGAGGATCACCACTCGGGCATCCCTGGAGGCGTTGAAGTTCGGAAGTTCGTACAGGCACAGCGACGGGTCGGGGCAGGCGTTCGTGCCCTGCGAGATCTGCACCTTGATTTCCGGGTACAGGTCGATGGCGTACACGGGCGCGGTGACGGTGGTCAGCGCGGCGGCCAGGCCCAGAGCGAGGGCAATCTTCTTGATCACACGTACCCATCGACCAGCCATCTGCCGGGACACCGCCAACCTGCCCCCTACACACGACCAGTCCTGCCACGTGCTGCCTTCTGCTGCCGGGTGGGTCGTGGGGGCAGGGTCTCGATGGTTGGCGCGGTTGGGGGCCTGCCCCCACTTCATGAGTCTGGTGACGCGACGGCTGGCGGTGACCGCACCTCGCCGAAAGTACAGCGGGAACGGGACACCCGTTTGATCACCGAGCCGTACGAGGGCAAGCTCGGTCAGCCCTCGACCGTCTTGATGACGCCAGGCCCGGACTGCGTGGACGGCTCGTGGTAATTCCCTCCCTCCTGCGTTGTTTCGAGAAGACTGAAGGTCTTCTCCGTGGTGAGCTGGTTGTGGCTATTGAGGAGACCGGTGCTCTTCTCGACCATCCGTGGACCTTCGGGAGTCGGGTCTGCAGCGTGGGCCGGAACGGCCATAGCGAAGGCGCCAACGACCGTGGCGAGGCCGACGGCTGCTGCGGAGAGTTTCCTGTTCACACCCCGTCAACGACCTTGCGGCTGCCACGTCACAACCCCGGGCCCAACTCCGATCAGCAGAGGGAACGACAAAGATCTGTGCCGGGGCCCGTACTGCGTCGCACCGAATGGCAGAACATCAGCTCGGGCTGCGTCCAGTGGGAGCCGTTCGTAGCGCAGCGGGTGGCGCCACACACCGTGGTCCTGGGACACGTCGGCGCTGATCTCCGCGACGAGGACGGGGTCGACGAGGACCGGTTCCAGTGGGGTGCGGCTGTTCCAGGAGGCGGTGAAGCGGACGCCGGTCCACGGGTGGTCGGGGCCGGCCGCGGTGAGGTGGCCGGCGACCTCTTGGGCCGGGCCGGGTTTCAGCGGGGTTGTCTTGCCGACCAGGCGTAGGCGGCCGGTGGTGTCGTTGCGGCCCAGCAGCAGAACCTGGGGGCGGTGCAGAGAGCCGGTGACGCCGCCGATGAGCGCTTCGGTGGAGTCCCGGCGGCACTGGTGAAGTGTCGGTATTCGAGGGTTGCAGTATTTGGCTTCGTTCACTGCTAGAAGCAGCGCTTGTCTCGTGCGTCAGCTCAGACGCTTCCGTGTCCACCAGACGCACAGGGCACCGAGCCCGATGGCGAGGGCGAGGTAGACGCCAGCCTCGGCCCATTGCAGGGTCCAGAAGTTGTTGGCGGGCTGGTAGGTGATGCGCTGCTGGTAGCCGGCGCTCGTCAGACTACTGACGCATTCCTTGATTGATTCGCAGTCGGCGTATCCGGGTGGCATGCCGTGTGCGGGAAGGCCGGTGCCGTCGAGGGTGTGTTCGGCGGTTACCCCGACCTCGGGTTTGCCGAATTCGACGTGGGAGACGGAGTCGAGGGCGTAGTTGGCCAGGCGGTCGGGGGTGAACGGGGCCGTGACGGTGGTGGTGGGGGCCAAGTGCTCGCGGACCCACATCGGCACGACGAGCTGGACCGTGGTGTACGTCGCCAGGGTCGCGGCCATGGCCGGCAGGGTGCGGCGGATGATGACGCCGAGGGTGACGCCCAGGACGAAGGCGAATGCGGCGTAGGCCAGGGGGGCGATGCCGCGGATGCGGCGTAGGCCAGGGGGGGCGATGCCGCGGATGCGGCGTAGGCCAGGGGGGGCGATGCCGCGGATGGGGAAGGTGGCAGGGTCAATGCGCGGGACGAAGTTGTCTCCGTTGTCCGAGCCGCCCGTGGCCACGGCCTGGTCGATGGGGTCGGCCCACCAGGACACGGCGAGGCTGAGCAGGCCCGAGGCTGCCATGGCGATGAGGCCGCTGAGGGCGAGCCTGGTCAGCAGCCAGCGAGTACGGGTGACGCCCTGGTTCCAGACGAGTCGGTGGGTGCCGGCCTCCAGTTCGCGCGCGACGAGGGGCACCCCAGAACATGCCGAGGAGGGCGGGTAGAGCCAGGACGGCCACTCCGCCGACGAAGTACAGGGCGGTGTCGGTGCCGGTGAGCTGCTGGATCAGGCCGCGGCCTGCGGTGGTGTGCAGATCGGCCAGCTGAGGACCGGTGGCGGCGAGCACGACCGCCAAAGCGGTCAGCACGACGAGGACCAGCATTGCCTACGTACGGAGCAGGCGCCAGGTCAGCCAGATCATCGGAGAGTCTCCAGAGCGATGGTCGGGCGGGACACGGAGGTGGTGCGGCGGCTCATGTAGGCGAGGACGATGTCTTCGAGGGGAAGTGGGCTGACGGCCCATGCGGGATCGTGCGGTGCGCGGTCCGGGACGTCGGTGCGTACGACGAGGGTCATCTGTCCGTCGGCACGGTTCGTGGAGACGATGTGGCCGCCCGCGGGTGGGGCGGCCTGGCCGTGTCTCGTTGACATGAGCCGCTGGTGGCAGGCCATCAGCTCGTCGATGTCACCGCGACCTGGACACGGGACTCGACCAGGACGATGACGTGGTCGCAGACCCGCTCGACATCGGAGACCAGGTGGGAGGAGAGGACGACGCTCATCTCCTGTCCCGCGATGGCCTCGGTGAGGTGCTGAAGGAACTCGCGGCGGGCCAGCGGGTCGAGGGCGGCGACCAGCTCGTCGAGGATCAGCAGCCCGGGGCGCTTGGCGAGTCCGAGTGTGAGGGCAAGCTGGGCACGCTGGCCGCCCGACAGACGCCCGGCGCGCTGGCCGGGGTCGAGCCCGAGGTGGCGGATCCGCGTCTTGGCGAGGCCCGCGTCCCAGCCCGGGTTGAGACGGGCGCCGAGTCCGAGGTGCCCATGGCGTGCCGCAGTTCCGCCATCGCCGCGCGCCCGCCCGCTTCGATGACGAGCCCACATCCTGCTCACCATCCCCCAATAGCGCAGACTCGGAACACCGCTCTGCTCAACTGCCTTAGAAGTCATCTCATTTGGCAAGCCTTCGGTAACAGATGAGGGTGCAGGCGATGCTGGTGAAGGCGAGGAAGTGATCGGCCTTGCGTTCGTAGCGTCGATGAAGGCGGCGGCAGCCGGCGAGCCAGGCCATGGTTCGTTCCACGGTCCAGCGGTGGCGGCCCAGCCGTTGCGAGGACTCGACTCCCTTGCGGGCGATGCGGTGGGTGATGCCGCGTTCGCGTAGCCATCGCCGCAGGTGAGCGTAGTCGTACCCTTTGTCGGCGTGGAGTTTTCCGGGCTTGCGCCGTCGCCGGCCGCGGCGCGAGCGGATCGGCGGAATGCCCTTCACGAGCGGGATCAGGGCCTGGCTGTCGTGCACGTTGGCCCCGGAGATGCCGACAGATATGGGCAGACCCGACCGTTCCGTGATCAGGTGGATCTTCGAGCCGTACTTGCCCCGATCGACAGGATTCGGACCTGTCAGGTCCCCTTTTTCAGGGCCCGCATGTTCACCGAGTCGATCGCGCAACGCGACCAGTCCAGCTCGCCTCGGGCACCGAGCTCGTCAAGGACCAGGCGGTGGAGCTTGGCCCACACCCTGGCCTTCGACCACTCCGAGAACCTCCGGTGGGCGGTCGCGCCGGACGGGCCGAACGACGCCGAAGGCAGCTGCAACCAGGTGCAACCCGACGTGGCCACGAAGACGATCGCGGCCAGCACTTCCCGGTCACCGTGCCGACGCCGACCACCGCCCTGCGGTCGCGACGGCGCCTCCGGCACCACCCGCTGGAACAACTCCCACAACTCGTCCGGCACCAGCCGCTCAACGATCCCCACCATGACTCACAGAATACCGAGTCACCCAAATGAGATGACTTCTTAGGGCGCGTACTGGTCCACGTCCATCTGTGCATTGATTCCGGCCAGGAAGCGCAATTCTTGGGCACCGAGCCCAAAACCGGGCTGGTGCGGATCAGCCTCGGAGATCCATTGGACGAGGGAGAGCTGGATGAAGCTTCCGCGCTGCGCAAGCTCGGCCAGTCCGCGCTCCAAGGGAAGGATCCTCGGCCACAGTCGCTCCAAGGCGAGCCCGAGGTATTCCTCCCGGGCGACATCCTCTCTTACTTCCCATACATTGACCTTGAGGGGGCGTGCAGGGGGCAATCCAGTATCACCCTTTCGGCGGAAACGATCCGGATGCTGCCCGATGATGTCGGAGATCTCCTCCACAGAGAGATCTTTGGACTCGACCAGGAGTATTGCCGAGCGCTTATTTTTCATACCTCAACAGCTCCAGCACTCGCCACTCTTGCGCAGAAGAGTGGCGATATAGGATTTCTGGTCCTTAGGCATGAGGAAGAGAAACCCACTCGTCTTGTCCATGAAGATGTCGTAGTGCGAAACGATCCTGTCACGGGCGCCAGCATCGCGCAGCACCTCGCCCTTGAACTCATTCGCATCGCCGACCATATTCTCGATCTCCGTTGCGGACAGCTTGCGCAGCTTTGAGGGGTCCGTCTTGAATGCTGGCCCCGATTCATCGGAGTTGTGGACCAGTACCGGCTTGTCGCCTGCCAGCACATAGTAGGTGTGCAGGCCTCTTACGGTGAGGTTGTAGTCCGGTGTCCGGCCGGCAGACCTCGCATGGCTCGATGTCCGGCTCGGCCAGGGCCACCATCGCGTCCTCCCGAGAGATCAGCCCGACCTGGTCCGGGTAGGTGGCGCACGTGCCGCGGTGCAGCAGGGCGGTCGAGGAGGAGCGCTGCGGCTGGATCTTCCAGGACATCTCCGCCCGTGCTCGCTCCCGGCGTTGCCGTTCCTGGGCTTCCTGGATCTCCAGTTCCCGGATGCGGCGTTCGGTCTGTCCGACCTGCCAGCGCAGCCAGTCCAGGAGAACCCGGTTCCTGTCCAGGTCGCTGGTGCCGGATTTCGGGGTGGCGTCGGGCATGACTATGCCCCGGGGCCGGCTGTATCGTGGGCGTGCTTGAGGGCGGTGCGGGCTGCACCCGGTCCGGGCCGGAGAGCGTCCGCCAGTACAGGTGGGTGAGCACGAAGGTGGTCAGCTCCAGGATCCGCGCCCGGTATCCGGCGAGGCGCTCGGCCTCCTCGGGCGTGTAGCCGGGGCTGTCTTCCTTTTCCGGCCGGTAGTCGCTGTGCAGCTGCTTGTCGGCCTTCCACCCGGGCAGGGGCTCCGCCGACCACGGCAGGCTCTGGACGAACAGGTCACGCTCGGCCCGCACCTCGTCGAGGGCGGCTTGGGCGTCGAGACGATCCTGAGGGAAGTCGAAGGCGGGCACCGCAATGCTACGTCTGTTCGAATTATGGATGCGAGTGGCGCACAAGGCGCCACTCGCTGAAAGCACGCAAACGCTGGGGGACGATTCACGGGTCCGACTACCATGCGAGACGCCCCGCCCCCGGCAGCTGCAATGCCGGGGGCGGGGCGTTTGTGCTGGTCTCAGGCGGCCCAGCCGATGGAGGAGACGTTGCTGTAGGCGTCGTAGTCGGAGCCGAGGTCCTCGATGATGTCGTCCCAGACTGCGTCGAGTTCGTCGACGTCGTCGTTCATCCAGGCGTCGACGGCGCGGTCCCAGACGCCGCGCACGTTGATGCTGCGGCTGGACAGGTCCCGCTGGTGCCGGCCGTCGACGCGGGTCTGGTCGACGGGGTTGATCTCGACACGGGTTCCGCGGCCGTGGTTGTTGAGCCGCTTCTTGAGGTCGGCTGCGACGTTGCGGCGGCGGAGGTCCCAGTACGCGGCGTCCAGCCGGGAGCGGTTGGCCTTGTTCGGGGTCCGCTCTTCGGCGAGCCAGGCCATGAGGGTGCGGGGGGAGACGTGGATGCCGGCGCGGTCCATGGCTTCGTATCCGGCGTCGGTCTTGGTGAGGTAGTTCAGGCGGGCGGCGAGGCCGCGTTCGCTGTCGACTGGTGAGGCGATGCCGCTCACCATGCGCTCGATCGCGACGCCCAGGGCGTCGGCACCGGGCAGGCCCCAGGCGTTGAGCGCACCGAGGTCCATCCAGCGGCCGGCCATCAGCGGCCCACCGTGCCCACGCTGTACTCACCCGTGGCCTTGGCGTCGCCGTGCTTGATCTTCATCTGGGCCACGCCCCGGCCCTCGGGGAACACCTTCCGCCAGTCGCCGGTGACGTGGAGTTCGTCGGTGCCCATCATCGCGACGACGTCGAGCCCGGCCTGGTGGGCCTTGTAGGCCTTGCCCCACAGGTTCGCGTACGCCTGGGAGTGGATGATGTGCATCCAGTCCGGGCGCGCCATCTCGCGGTTGTGGATCGACTCCCCCATGGTGCTGATGAACTTGCTGTACATGGCCTTGACGTACTCCAGGGTCAGCGTGTCCTGGTTCTCGATCGCCTCGTCACGGGCGGCGGACAGCAGCTTGCGCAGCGCGTCGAGGAAGTTCTCCGTCGCGCCGGAGGTCCAAGACTCGTGGATGACCGGAGCGTCGGTGAGGCCGTACTTGGGGTCGGCGAGGCGCTGGAGGAGGCGCAGTGTGCTGTTGGTGATCCAGAGGGCGCCGGGTTCGTCGCGGTCGCCGATCGGGTCGGGCAGGTGCGGGTGTGTCCAGGGGGCGGGGGTGATCAGGTGGACTCCGGAGCGCTTCGGCTCGACACCGTCGGTGCCGGTACTGTGCTCGAGTTTCCCGATCGGCAGCCAGCACTTGAGCGCGGACAGGTAGGCGGCGTTGACGTCCAGGGCGGTGACCTTGATGTCGCCGGGGGCGCGCAGGGAGTAGCCGGGGTGGTGGAACTTGGGGCGTGCTTCCCAGATCTGGTCGGGGTCTTTCTTGGACGGCTTCTTCAGGATGTCGGGGAGGGCCGGGTAGGCGGTGTAGTCGTAGCGGCCGGTGGCTCGGGTCTCGTTGAACAGGTGCATGACGTCGGGGATCGCCCGCTTGATCAGCGCCTTCAGTGCCGCTTCCTCGTCCCCGCCGGCCCGCTCGGCTTCCTCGTGGACGGCGCGGCTGATGAGGAGGGTGGTGTCGGCCTGGGCGCGGGCGGCGCTGCGGGCGCGGCGCTCCGGCCGGTTGGGCAGGGGTGCCGGGGTTGGTGAGGCGGGCGCGGGTGCCGCCGGGGCTGCGGCCGGAGTGCTCGGCGCGGTCCCGGTGGTGTGTGGGGCGGCGGCGGGGCTAGCGGGCTGGCACAGGGCGCCGGAGTGCAGGGGGCGGCCGTCGGTGGACTGGTAGGTCGTCTCGATGCCGCAGCGGACGCAGGGGCCGGGGTCGCCCTCGATGGCGTGCCCGTCCGAGCCCCGCAGCGTCTGCGGTGCGGCGGCGAACGCGGGAGGCACCGGGGCCGGATCCGCGGTGTGTTCAGGGGTGGGGTCGGGGGTGGCTGCGGGTGCGGGGGCGGCCGGGCAGATCTCTGCGAGGCCCTTGAGGAGCTTCAGGTACGGCAGACGTCCGGGCGGGGTCGGATCCGAGTGGCCGGTCTCCCAGTTGGCGACCGTGGTGCGCCCGACGCCGACGGCTGCGGCGACCTGGGCGCGGGACAGGTTCGCGGCCTCGCGCAGGCGCTGGCGCTCGGCCGGGGGCGGGATGGAGGCGTTCAACCGGGCCTCTTCGAGGAGCGCTTCCACGCTGTTCTCTTCACTCATGCCGCGACCCTAGCGCATTTGGACGACATCCGGAGCCAAATTGGACGTTCAGTGAACAAGTATTGTGCGAGTGCGCTACGGTCGTCATCAGCACAACGGAACGGCGGGCAGCGAGGCAAGGGCCTCACGCCGGCCAGTGCTTCAGGAACCGCTGGTCGTGAGGGAGTGGTGGGTATGCAGGGTGGTATCTCGCTTCGGCCGCATCAGGTCGAGGCCGTCGACTCGATCATCGAGGGCCTCTCGCTCCCCGTGGACGGCTCCGTGCCCGCCCGGGGGCGGCGCGGACAGGTCCACATGTCCACCGGCTCCGGCAAGACCATCACGGCGGCCTTGGCGGCACTGCGCATGGTCCCGCGCGGGACGGTCGGCGTCCTGGTCCCCACCCTCGATCTCCTGACGCAGACCGTGGAAGCCTGGCGGGCGGTCGGACACCAGGCCCCTGCGGTCGCGGTGTGCAGTCTCGGGGCCGATCCGCTGCTGGACGCGCTCGATGTGCGGTGCACGACCAACCCCACCCAACTCGCCCTGTGGACCGCGCAGGCCGGGCCCATGCTCGTGTTCGCGACGTACGCGAGCCTGTCCCCACAGGGCCTCGTCGACGACCAGGGCGACCCGGAAAACGGCGACGCGGCACCGGGCGTGCTGGAACGCGCGCTGCGCGGCTCCTACGGCCAGACCATGCGCCCCTTCGACCTCCTGGTCGTCGATGAGGCGCACCGCACCTCGGGTGACCTCGGCAAGGCGTGGGCGTCCGTGCACGACCAGGCGCGGATCCCTGCGGAGCGGCGGCTGTACATGACGGCCACCCCCCGCCTGTGGGAGGCATCGCCCGGAAGTGCCGGCGCGGACGAGAGCGGCGGGCGCCTGGTCGCGTCGATGGACGACGTCGATCTGTACGGGCCGGTGCTGTTCGAGTTCGGGCTGATGGAAAGCGTCGAGCGCGGCATCCTGGCCCGGTTCGAGATCGACGTGCTGGAGATCCGGGACCCGCAGGCGCCGGGGCCGGACGCGTCGGTGGAGGAGCGGCGCGGCCGACGGCTCGCCGCGCTGCAAGAGGCGCTGCTCAAGCATGCGGATGAGTCGGGGGTGCGGTCGTTCATGACGTTCCACACCCGGACCCTGGACGCTATGGCATTTGCCCGCGCGCTGCCGGAGACGGCCGCGGAACTCCACGCCACCGACCCCGTCACCTACCCGGGCCGGGTCGGGGCGGAGTGGCTGTGCGGCGAGCACCCCGCCGCGCACCGCCGGGTCGTGCTGGGCAGGTTCGCGGACGGCATCGACGCCGCCGGGTGGGTCACCGACCTCGGAGTCCTGTCCAGCTGCCGGGTGCTCGGTGAGGGCGTCGACATCCGGGGCAAGCGCGGCGTCGGCGCCGTGGTGTTCGCCGACACCCGCAGCTCTCCCGTGGAGATCGTCCAGATCACCGGGCGGGGCCTGCGCCAGGACCCCGGAGAGGGCAAGGTCGCGCGGCTGATCGTGCCGGTCTTCCTGGAGCCGGGAGAGGACCCCTCCGACATGATGGCGTCCTCCAGCTACCGCCCCCTGGTCTCGGTGCTCCAGGGCCTGCGCGCTCATGACGAACGGGCCATCGAGCGCATGGCGCTGAGCACCACCACCGCCCGGGGCCGGGCCACGTCCGTCGTCGCGCTCGATCCGGTCCACGAGGACGACGGCGTCCAGGAGGTCAACGCCGACCACGACATCGAGGCGGCGGCCGGCGCTGAGGGCGCCACGGGCGAGGAGACAGCAGAGGCCGCCGCCCAGGACGGTACGGACGACGAAGCGACCGAGGAGGAGCACCCGGGCGCCGGCGTACCCCTGCTGCGGTTCTCCCTCCCCCGCGATCCCGGTGCGGTCGCCCTGTTCCTGCGCACCCGGGTCCTGCACCCCGACTCCGAGGTCTGGCTCACCGGCTACAACGCCCTGCACCACTGGGTGCGCAAGCACAGCAACGCCCAGGTCCCGCTCGACGCGTCCGTGGAGCTCGGCGAGGACGGCATCACGTATGCGCTGGGCGCATGGGTCAGCGAGCAGCGCCGCGCGTTCCGGCTCGGCACCCTGAAAGCCTGGCGGGCCGATCTCCTGAACGAGGTAGGCATGGTGTGGTCCGTCGCGGACGCCGGATTCTGGCGCAACCTCACCGCGGCCCGGAACTACCACTCGGTGCACGGCAGCCTCGCCGCCCCGAAGGACGCGATGGTGGACGGGGTGGCGGTCGGTCAGTGGCTCGCCAATCTCCGCAAGGCCGGCGGACTCGGCAAGGACCAGGACCGGGCCGCACAGCGGCGGGCCGCGCTGGAGAGCATCGACCCGGACTGGTGCCCCGAGTGGTCCACCGAGTGGCAGCGCCACTACGCCACCGCACGCGCCCTGCTCTCCGAAGAAGGCGGGCTGACCGAGGTCCTGCCAGGCGTGATCGTCCACGGCTGCGACATCGGCGCCTGGATCAACCGCCAGCGCGAGCACACCGTATGGGAGAACCTGCTCCCCGAACAGCGCCAGCGGCTCGAAGACCTCGGGCTGACCCCCCTGCCCCCCGCGCCGGCCAGGAAGAAGGCCGCGACGACGAGCGGGGCATTCGAGCGGGGCATCCTCGCCCTGGAGCAGTACAAGGCCCGCACCGGAAGCCTGACCGTCCCCCGAGCCCACATCGAAACGGTCGTCGTCGACGGCCAGGAACACGCTGTGAAACTCGGGGTATTCCTCACGAACAACAAGACCCGCCGGGCCAAGCTCACCGCCGACAAACTCGCCGTCCTCGCCGCCCTCGGACTGGAATGGGCGGCGTAGGAACCCGGCCCCAGGGATGGAAGGTGGAGCGGTCGCCGCCGCCGCGGGCGGCCAGCTCGCCCTCCTCACCATCCCGATCCGGCTCGCCATCAGCCCCCGAGCACAGCCCGTTTCGATTCCTGAACCGGGGACGCGGGGAACCCGGCCTGGTGGTCTACGGGACGGACAGTGGTCCGGTGGCGGCCGTGATCCACTGGCGGTAGGCGGCCACCCGGGTGTGAATAGTCGGGGAGCTGGTGGCGCACCCGCTGCTGGCGGTGATGACGCCGATGAGGATCGGTCTGCCGTCGGCGTGCTCGACCACCGGGCCGCCGCTGTCGTACTGGCAGGTGTCGCTGCCCGCGGTGTACGTGCACAGCTGGGTGGAGCCGTTCAACTGCGGGTAGGTGGCTCTGCACTCCTTCGGGGGGACCACGCTCAACGGCACCTTCCGCAGTCTGCTCGACACCGGCCCGCCGTACGACGCGCTTCCCCATCCCAGGGCCTCGACGGTCTTGCCCGCGTGCGAGCTGGCGATGGTGTCCAGCTGGATCGGGCGGACGGCATCGTTCAATGTCGCCGGCCGGCGCAGCTTGATCAGCGCGATGTCGTTGAGGTTGGTGCAGGGCCCGAGCGTTCTCGCGTGACGAGACGTCACGCTCGCCCCAAGGTGGACAGGTTGTCTGAGTTGCGGGAGTGGTGAAAACAGAGCACGGCCCCTGATGATCGAGGTGTCTAAGCCGGATCATCACAAGGGCCGTGCCACATGCCATCCTCCCCGATACCCGTCCTCTCACGCCACCTCGGCCAGGAGGTTCTTCCCGAACCGGCCGCCGATCCGGACCGCTATGTCGCCCTTGCCGACTTCCTCGACCGGCTGCCGGATCCGCGCAGGCGCCAGGGCCGGCGTTACCGGCTCGGCGCCCTCCTCTCGCTCTGCTCCGCCGCGGTACTGGCCGGCGCGGTCACACTCGCCGCGATCACCCGCTTCGCCGTCGGCCTCGACCCGGACCTGCACCGTCGACTCGGCCTGACACACGGCGTCCCCCGCTCCTGCACCCTGGGCCGGCTCCTGGCCCGCCTCGACGGCGATGCCCTGGACACAGCCATCGGAACCTGGATGAACCTTCAGCTCAGCGACGACAGCCCGGCACCGGCCTCGGCCAGACCGTCACTGCGGGCCATCGCCGTCGACGGCAAGGCCCTGCGCGGCTCACGCACCGCCACCACAGCCGCGGTCCACCTGGTCGCCGCGCTCGTCCACGGCGAACGCGCCATCGTCGCCCAGCGCCAAGTCTTGACCAAGAGTAACGAAATAACCGCCTTCCGACCCCTCCTGGAGCCTTTGGACCTGCGGGACACGGTGGTCACCTTCGACGCGCTCCACACTCAGCACGACCACGCCCGCTTCCTCGTCGAGGAGAAGAAGGCGCACTACGTGGCCGTGGTGAAGGGCAATCACCCCACCCTCCAGGCCCAGCTGAAGCAACTGCCCTGGCGGGACGTGCCCCTCCTGGACAGAACCCGCGAGCGCGGACACGGCCGCGACGAGATCCGCCGGCTCAAGGCGGCCGCCGTCAACGGCCTGCCTTTCCCCCACGCCGGCCAGGCCCTGCAGATCGTCCGACGCCGCCGTGACCTCCGCACCGGGAAGGTCAGCATCGAGGGCGTCTACGCGGTCACCGACCTGACCATGCACCAGGCCACGGCCCCGCAACTCGCCCAATACGCCCGCGGGCACTGGGAGATCGAGGCACTGCACAACGTCAGGGACACCACGCTCGCCGAGGACGCCTCAAAAATCCACACCGGCAACGCACCCCGCGCGATGGCCACCTTCCGCAACCTCGCCATCGGCCTCGCCCACCTCATCGGCTGGCGCAACCAGGCCGCCGCAGCCGATCACTACAGGTCACACCCCGGTCACGCATTCGACCTCGTTACGCCCACCGGCTGAGAACGCCCGCGCCTTGGGGGACCTCCGAACTCTCTGTACGAAGAGCGAAAACGCCAAAGCAAAAGGCGGAGAACGTACGCGAGTGAGCGGAATTCCCGCACACCGTTCCCCCCGGAAAGAGAAGCGGGACATGTGCGAGCAGTACGCCTCGCGAGCGTCCCACGCTTTCATTCGGCGGGTGCGGCACCATCGGCGAAGGCCGCCGTTACGTCCCCGGGGCGCCCCGCGCCACCGTGTCGCGGTGCACCGGTCTCCCCGTACCGGAGAAACCGGAAATGCCACGGAGTGCGGCGGCCGGTCAGTCGAGGTAGTCCTCGGCCCCGCCCTCGCGCACGGTGTCGAGGGTGAAGCAGTGGAACCCTCCCCCGAAGAGGCGGCGGTGCCGGTGGCGTACCGGCACGACGGTGAACTTCGCCCTCTCCAGGGTCCGGACGAGCTCGGGGCTGGCCTCGTTGACCAGCACCGTCTCCGGATCGACGGACAGCACGTTCAGGTCGATGAAGGGACTGGTCAGGATGAGTGCGTCGTCGTCGTACCGCGGGAAGCCGTTCTGCGTGGGGGTCGGGGCGACGATGCGGTCCCAGCGGCGCAGGGCGGGCGGCAGGGCGTCGGCGACCGCCTCGGAGCGGACGAGCAGCAGGCCGGGGCGCAGGGCCAGCACCATACTGTCGATGTGGCTGTCGCTCAGCCGGTGGACACGGTGGATCCGGAAGCGGCCTTCGAGGTGGCGTTCCAGCCAGGTGACGGCGAGTGCGTGGTTCTCCGTCGAGACGTTCGCGACGATGTCCCGGCCGAGCCGGAGGCACTGCGCCGCGTCGAACATCATCTCCGGGCCGACGTCCCAGGGAGAGGGGCTGGGTTCCGCGATCGGCTCGGTCGGTCCGCCGACGGTCGCGGTCCGCACGTAGGAGAGGTCGAACGAGGCGTCCGTCATCAGCGGGCGGGGCATCGTGGTCCAGCGGCAGCCGCGCCGGAAGTACTCCTGGAACAGCGGTTTCAGCATCTGGGTCTCGAAGTAGCGGGAGCGGATCATCGGGGGTGTCTCGATGATCTCGTCACCGAGGACGAGCGTGTTGTCGCGGATGTTGAGCGGCGGTACGACGGAAGCGGACCAGGCCGGGGTGGTGACCTCGGCGGTTCCGGCGGGCAGCGTGCGGGGGCGGTGGACGGTGACGCCGAGGTCGCGCAGCGTACCGGCGAGGCCTTCGAGGTCCTCGTTCAGTTCGTCCACGTAGCGCCGGGCCACCGGCAGCCGTTGCCGGTCGGCTCCCTCGCTCCGTGAGGAGAGCCGGGGGTAGTACCACTCGGACCGGCCGGGGTTGTCCTGGGCGAGGTTGTCGTGGAAGAAGAGGTCGAACGAGAGCTCCCGCTCGTGCGAGACGTAGTTCTCCGCGGAGCCGACCACGACCTCGCGCAGGCGCGACCACTCGTCGAAACTGTTCAGAAGCATGCAGGGAACCGCCTACTCGTCGGGGTGGCCGGCCGGCCGTGAACTCCACAGAGCTCTCGCCATCGTCACCGCGGCCCGGCCTGCGCCGGTATCAGCGACTTCCGCCGTTACGGCACGGATCTTCTTTTCACATGACTCCGCGGTGAGCGATCGTGCGACATTGAGGTACCGGAGTTGCGGAGGGACTACCGGAAGCAGGCGGCGGAGGAGACATCATCCGGCTGAGGCCCTTTCCGGACCCGCAGCGCTCCGGAATTCCGGGAATGGTCGAATTCGTACTCTCGCGAGATGAGGAAGGGTCATGGGTGACCCGTTGCACACCGTCTCCACACTGCCCGCGGCACGGCGGGCCGGCTGCCCCTTCGACCCTCCGGCGGAGCTGCTCGAAGCCCGGCGGGACGGTCCGCTCAGCCGCTACACCTTCCCCGGCGGTCACCTCGGCTGGCTGGTCACGGGGTACGACCTGATCAGGTCGGTGCTGGCGGACCCCCGGTTCAGTTCGCGGCGGGAGTTCATGCGTCATCCGACCGTCGACTACGGCGGCCTGACGCTGCCGCCGGTGCCGCCGGGTGAGTTCCTCCTCATGGACGACCCGGAGCACAGCCGCTACCGCAAGCCGCTGATGGGGAAGTTCACCGTGCGACGGATGCGGCTGCTTACCGAGCGCGTCGAGCAGATCACCGCCGAACACCTGGACGTCATGGCGGAGTCGGGCCCGCCCACGGATCTGGTGAGCGCGTTCGCCCAGCCCGTCCCGGCCATGATGATCTGTGAACTGCTGGGCGTGCCGCACTCCGACCGGGCCTCCTTCCAGGCGCAGTTCGAGTCCTTCATGGACGCCGAGGCGCAGGAGGAGGACGCCGTCGCCGCCTACACGGAGACCCGGCACCGGCTCGGCGAGCTGGTGGCCGCGAAGCGTGCGCACCCCACCGACGACGTGCTCAGCGAGCTCACCGACAGCGACCTCTCCGACGAGGAACTGCGGGGCATGGCCCTGGTCCTGCTCGCCGCCGGCCTGGACACCACGGCGAACATGCTGGCGCTGGGGACCTTCGCGCTGCTGCGCCACCCGGAGCACCTCGCCACGCTGCGCGCCGACCCCGGGCTCGCCGACCGGGCCGTGGAGGAACTGCTGCGCTACCTCAGCGTCGGCAAGACCTTCATGCGGACGGCACTGGAGGACGTCCGGCTCGGGGACCACACCGTCGAGGCCGGTTCCTCACTCATCCTGTCCTACAACACGGCGAACCGGGACCCCGAGCGCTTCGCCGACCCGCATGTGCTCGACTTCGGGCGGCAGGACGGCGGGCACGTGGCCTTCGGGCACGGGATCCACCAGTGCCTGGGCCAGCAACTGGCGCGTGTCGAGATGCGCGTCGCCTTCCCCGCGCTGGTCAACCGCTTCCCCTCGCTGCGGCTGGCCGTGCCGGCCGGGGACATCGCGCTGCGTACGGAGCTGTCCGACATCCACGGGGTGAAGAGTCTCCCGGTCACCTGGGACGGGTGACCATGCGGATCGAGGTCGACGGCGAACGCTGCATCGGGTCCGGGATGTGCACCCTGACGGCGGGTGAGGTGTTCGACCAGGACGCGGACGACGGCCGGGCCGTCGTCCTGCTTGCCGAACCTCCCGCCGGCCTGCGGGAGGCGGTCCTGGAGGCCGTCGGGCACTGCCCGACCGAGGCGATCAGGCTGCGGGCCTCGGGCGCGTGACACCACCGTGCCGTGCGGAGCGGGGCCGGGGCTGCGTCCGGCCGCCCGTCCCCCGCTCCGTCCGTGCCCGGGCTCCGGCTCACCCCGCCAGGGGCCCGGAGCCGGCGGTGGCGCGCAGGGTGTCGGTGACGAGGGCAGCGATCTCCGGCTCGTGGTCGGTCAGGAAGAAGTGGCCGCCGGAGAAGACCCTCATGTCGAAGGTGCCGGTGGTGTGCTCACCCCAGGCGGACACCTCGTCGAGCCGGACATGGGAGTCCCGGTCCCCCGCGAGGGCCACGATCGGCGTGCCAACCAGGGCGTCGGCGCCGGTGTGGTAGGTCTCAGCAGCACCGTAGTCGGCGCGGATCGCGGGCAGTGCGAGCCGCATCAGCTCGGGCTCGTCGAGGACACGGCTGTCGGTACCTTCGAGCTCCCGGAGCACCTCGACGATGCCGTCGTCGTCGAGGAAGCGCACGCCTCGGTCGCCGGAGACCGACGGGGCGCGTCGGCCCGAGGCGAACAGGGCGCTGGGCGCGGCGGGACCCTCGCGTTCGAGGAGCCGGGCCAGTTCGAAGGCGACGGCGCCGCCCATGCTGTGTCCGAAGAGCGCGAAGGGACGGCCCACGACGCGTGCTCGGAGCTCCGCGAAGGCGCCCCGGGCCATTTCCTGGACGCTTTCGAGGCAGGGCTCGCGCAGCCGGTCCTGACGCCCCGGGTACTGCGCGGCGATGACCTCGATCTCGTCGGGCAGGCGTGCCGACAGCGAGAAGAAGGCCTGCGCGGCCCCTCCGGCGTACGGCAGGCACACCAGGGTCGTCCGGGCCTCCGGGCGCGGGTGGAACGTGCGGAACCACTGGCTCCGGTGCGGAACGGGGGGTGCCATGGTGGGGCTGCTCCTTTCGACTCGGCGGGTCGCCGTACCCGCCGACCTTTTCGGGCCGGGTTCGCCACGGCATCCGTGCATGCCACCGTTACGCGGCCGGTCGGGTCTCTCCCATCCCGCGACCGGACACGGAGGCACGCCCGTGTCCGCCGTCGGCACCGCGCGGACAGACGGCCGGTGGCGGTCCACCGGTCGGGCGCGCGGCCCGGAACCGCGGTCGCTGACCGGTTCACTCCGTTAGGGGCAGGCACTCGGCGAGCAGGGCGACGACGTCGTGCCAGACTCGCTGCGCGTGCTGTGGGTGGTGGCCGACGCCGACGACCACGGGGTGGTCGACCGGCGGGTGGTGGAAGGCGTGCAAGGCGCCGCCGTAGACCGTGAGGCGCCAGTCGACGCCCGCGGCCTGCATCTCGGCGGCGAACGCGTTGCGTTGCTCGGGCGGCATGATCGGGTCTTCCGAGCCGACCCCGGCCCACACCGGGCAGCGAATGCGCGCCGCCTCGCCCGGTCGGCCCGTGGTCAGCGCGTTGACCGTCCCGATCGCACGCAGGTTGACGCCATCACGCCCGAGTTCCAGCGAGACGGCGCCCCCGGTGCCGTATCCGACGGAGGCGATCCGGTCGGGATCGGTCCGCGGTTCGTTGAGCAACACGTCCAGCGCCGCATGGCCGATGCCCCGCATCCGGTCGGGGCCGGCGAGCAGCGGCGTGCAACGCGCCAGCATCTCCTCGGGGACACCCAGATAGCGCCCGCCGTGAAGGTCGAAGGCCAGCGCTACGTACCCCAGCTCGGCGAGCGCGTCGGCTCGACGCCGCTGAGCCCCGTCCCCTCCGGCCCCAGCAGCACCGCGGGCCTGCGGTCGACTCCGGCCGGGAGCGCGAGATGCCCGATCATCGTCAGGCCGTCGGCCGGGTACTCGACCGTGCGCGTGGTAACCGTCGTCATGAGGCGGGACCGCAGTGATCGTCGAGTCCGGTCGGGCCGGTGTTTCCGCTGGCAGAACGGCGGCGACTACTCCCACCCGCCGCCGGCCTCTGCGACCGCCCCCTGCGCGGGTGCCTCGGCGGTCTCAGCGGCCGTCTCCTGCGCGGCCCCCTCGGGGAGCGCCGCCTCGATCGCGGCTGCCTCCATGGCGTAGGCGAACGCCTCTGCCTGCGCGGGCGAGACGTAGTGCGTGTCGACGCGGATCTCGAAGCGCAGACCGCCCTCCGGGGTGTCGTCGACGTGGACGAAGAACCGCTCCGCCTGGGCCTCCTCCCGCGCGAACCAGCGGAAGACGGTGTCCCGGCGGGCCGCCCGGAGCTCCCGCGCCAGCTCCCCCGGGTCTGCCTTCTGTTCGGAGCCGGCCGGCGGGGCGTAGGTGCTGCGGTCGTTGAAGTAGGTCCTGATGTTCGCGTCCTCGCCGCGCTCGATCGAGACCCGCCCGACCAGCTCGTCCAGCGCCTCGGGGTCGAAGTAGGCGTGCCTGTACGCGGTCATGCTGCCCCGCCCGGCCCGCTCGACGACCTCCGCGGCGCTCGCCCCCGCGACGTCGACGGCGCACACGCCCGCCTGCGAGACCATGCAGACCACGTCGGCGAAAACCGCCCGGAAGCGGTTGCTGACCACCGGCCGCACCACCACGGGGCTGATGCCCGTGGCCCGGTACAGACCGACGGCGAACAGGCCCAGCAGGATCCCCGATCCCCCGGTGCCCGTCCGCGCGGTGATCGCCGGCAGCGCCGCCGTCAGGGCCGACGACTGGAAGTGCGCGCGCCAGTGCCGTGGCTCGCGCGGGTCGGTGGGACCGGGCAGTTGCAGCGCGGGCATCGTCCGCAGGACGCCCTCGAAGTGCCGCAGAGCCCGCTCACTCTGCCGCTGCCCTGCGGCGGACCGCTGCCAGCGCGCCTGCTCCAGTTGCTGCATGCCGCTGACCGGCGAGGTGTCCCGGGTCCGCATCTGGCCCAGCATGATCGCGCTGCCGAGGCCGTCGGTGACCAGATGGTGCATGACGGTGACCTGCTGGACCGGACGGCCGTGCCGGCGTACGACCGCGATCCGGACCGGCCACTGCCCGGCGAAGTCGAAGGGCTCGCTGCGGTAGCGTTCCTCGACCGCGGCGGCGACCTCCTGCGGGTCGGTGTCCGGAGCGGCGTCGTACACCTCCAGCGTGACGCGCCCGGTGGAGAAGAGCTGCTGGAGCGCCCGACCTCCCGGGGCGAAGCGCAGCCGGGTGCGCATCGAAGGGAAACGCTCCATCAGATAGCGCAGTTCGGCGGCAAGGTCGTCCAGCGTCGTGCCGGGCTCCACCGCGACCCGTCCTCCGATCGGCAGCTGGCTACGCTGTCGGCCCATCGCTTGCCAGATCTCCCACATCCCCCAGGACATCTCCTCCAGACCCTCGCCCTCGCCGGCGAAGTCCACCGCCACGCGCTCGGCGACGGCGGGCACGACGGGTACCGCCCGCCCGGCGGCCTCTTCGCCGGCGCCCGCAGCGGGATCGGCCTGCCCGGCAGCGCCCACCTCGGCGGCGTCCGCCGCCTCCTCCTCGGTCCGCATCTCACACCCTCGCCGTCTGCGCCCGGTGGCGCTGCCGCAATCAGGAACTTCCGCGCCTTACCCGTCGGCCCGGTGACCAGGTCCGCTTCCGAGATCACGAGCCCGCTGCGCAGCGTCGCCGCAGCGCCCGTCAGGGCGCCCCGCGCCGCGGCCGTACGGCCCAGGTCCGCGTCGGGGTGCAGCGCCCGTCACTGTCCGCCCTCCGACCTGCCTCCGCCGACACCACAGTGCAGTCGTGCATGTCGGGACAGGTGGCGAGGAAGCGCTCCTCGGACATGGTGGTGTACAGCCACTCACCGTCTCCCAGGGCGACGGCGTCCACCGCCCGGTCGACATGGAAGTATTACCCATCCGCGTCGCAGTGCACCAGATCCTCGGTCGAGTTCGGAGGGCGGGCCCTGCTTCCAGGCGGTGTTGTCGCTCAGGCCGGCCTTGGGCCGGTCCCTCATGCCTTGCTCGCCCTCTCGGTCAGCGAGCCGCCTACGGTCTTGGCGGTCCGCGCCGACCAGGGCCCACGAACCAGCCGACTCCCGCGCCCTCGACCCCCGTTCCCCGCCCTCGCCCCCGCCTGCCTTCGCCGGGGCGGGCCGGGCCAGGGGCGTGAGGAGCGGAGCAGTACCGGACGTGCAACCGTTCGGGGCCGGCAGGAGTCCAGCGATCGAAGGTCTGTTTCCTGTGAAGGACAACGTCCGTCTGCCGGCGTCCCACCGAGGGTTCCCTCCATGCCGACACCCCCACGCAACCGTCGCGCCTCCCGCGCCGCCGTCGCCGCTGCCGGCCTGATCGCGATGGCATCTGCTCCAGCGGCCTTCGGCGACGAAGCCGCACCCGAATTGGCCGTTGGAGGCATCGAGCCGATCAGCGGAGTGCAGCCTGGGAACAGCTTCGCTCTGCCGGTCACCGTGGCGAACAAGGGCATAGGTGCCGCCGACAAGGTATGGGTGTCCTACGCCGTCACCCGGGGACTCGACTTCACGGAGATTCCGCCCACTGCCTTTCACAGCAGGTCTGGTCCTACGACGAGATGCCCGAGAGGTGGCTCGCGGTGTGCGCGTTCGACCAGGCGGTGGAGCCGGGCGTCTTCTACACCCCCGAGAAGCCTCTGCGTATCAAGGCACGGGACCGCGCGCTCAACGACCGGCTGCGCGTGCAGGTCGGGGATGTCGATCCCGGAGCGGACGAGAACGGCACGGCGCCGAACTTCTGGTCTTCCCGGACGACCCCGACGGCCTGCCCTACGTCTGGCCGGCCTCGGACCGGGCGCGGTGCCTCACTCTTTCGGAGTGGCACGAGCGGCCGGGGAGGGGGCTGGCTTCGGAGAGGTCGGTTGCGGATTTCTGATCGCTCCTCGCGTTCGAGATCGACCGCGAAAATGCGCTGACGGTAGCTGGGATGTGAATTCCGACGCGCCCGGCAGCTCTGGGTGATCCAAGGCTTGATGGGCTGATCGGGCGCCTACTGGAAGTCGGTTGAGGGTCCTCCTCCACAAAGTAGGACCTGCGTGCCCGCCATGGTGGTACGGCTGATGATTGGGTACCCGCCGGGGTGTCCGGTCGCCCGTCCAGCGGAGGGTAGCGAGAATGTCGAGCAGGAAGAGTGCGGAGCGTGAGGGCGCGATGGCGGGTGAGCGGCCTCGGAGCCTCCAGCTGCCGGGGGTCATCCTCGGTGTGGGGCTCGGTGGCTTCGTGGACGGGATCCTGCTGCATCAGCTGTTGCAGTGGCACCACATGCTGACCAGCACCAATGACGACCGGATCGGGGTGAAGTACTACCCGGCCAACACCGTGTCCGGTCTGGAGATGAACACGGTGTGGGACGGGATCTTCCACGCGATCTGCTGGGTGGCGGTGCTCGCCGGTCTGGCGATTCTGTACGCGCGCGTGACGCACCACCGGCGCCGGGTGTGGACGTCTGCGGCGTTGTGGGGCTGGATCCTGGTTGGCTGGGGCCTGTTCAACCTCGTCGAGGGTGTCCTCGACCACCATATCTTGGGGATCCACCATGTCTACGCCGGTGACCAGCAGATCTGGTGGGACCTGGGCTTCCTGCTGCTGGGCGCTCTCCTGGTTACGTCGGGTTGGCTGATCCAGCGCCGGGCCGAGCCCTTCGACCCGGCAGTCGACGGGGCGGTACGGGAAGCGCGGCGCGCATGACCGGGCATCCGGCACATCACCACCAGGAGGCCGGTGGCCTGCCCGTGGATGTTCTGCTGCCGGCGGTGCTCGTCATGCTCCTGACCGGTGGATACGTGCTGCTGACGGTACGCGCGCGGCGGCGCAATGCGCAGGCCGGGTGGGGCCGGTGGCGCACCGGATGGTTCCTGGGCGGGTGCGGGCTGCTGGCGGCGGGGCTGCTGCCGCCGATCGCGCCGTGGGCGCACGGCGACTTCCGCGGCCACATGCTCCAGCACTTACTGATCGGCATGTACGCGCCGCTGGGCCTGGTGCTGGGTGCTCCCGTCACGCTGCTGCTGCGGAACCTTCCCGCCGAGCAGGGTCGGCGCCTGACCGGGCTGGTGCGGAGTCGGCCGGTGCACGTGCTGGTCAACCCGGTCACCGCGCTGACGTTGAGCGTCGGGACGCTGGGGCTGCTGTACTTCACGCCGCTGTACAACGCGATGTCGGCGAGCACGGGGCTGCACTGGCTGCTGCACGTGCACTTTCTGCTCGCCGGGTGCCTGTTCGCCTACGTCATCGCCGGCCCCGACCCGGCCCCGACCCGACCCGGTGTTCCGGTGCGGTTGGTGGTGCTGGGCGTGGCGATCGCCGCGCACGCGGTGATCGCCCAGCTCATGTACGGCGGCTTCGGCATCAACATCCATGCTCCCATCGACCAGGTCCAGGGCGGGGCTCAGATCATGTACTACGGCGGCGACGTGGCGGAGCTGCTCCTGGCCGTTGCCCTGGTGGAGACCTGGCGCCCGCAGCCCTCCGCCCGCCGGGCCCCGCGTCCGCGGCGTGGAGCGGATACCACCCGGCCCGCGGTGCTCTGACGGCCCGCTCCCGGGGCAGCCCGCGGGTGCGAGGGCGGGCCGGTCGAGCAGACGGGCGGTGTGAGCGCTAAGAATTCCTGAGTGAGCGCCAACTCACGCACCCTAAGGAAGCACCACCTACAGCACCTGACACGGCTCCGACGCCGCGCAGGAATCGGAGCCGCGGACCGCGCAGGACCCAATGCGGGGGTCCAGCTCCGTGCACGTGTCGAGGTCGAGGCAGAAGCCTCTGGACAGGGTCTCAGGCCCGGCTTGCAGGCGGCTAGGCGGCTGTCGACCTTGACCAATGCCTCGGTTCAGGAGCGCTTCCACAGGGTCACGGCAGCGGCAGGGTTCCAGCTGACGTTCGAGGTGTCTTCGGCCTGCCGACCGAAGGGACGAGCAGAGCAAGCCGACCTCCACGCTCCCCACTACGGACCGGGGAGAGCCCGGCCATTCGATGCAGCCGTGAGGGGTGGGGCCTGTTCCGACCATACTGTGCGCGTTGATGGTCCAGTGAGGATGGCGCTCTGCTTACTGCGTATCAAGTTCTTGCAGCATCTTCTGCTGATGGCGGTGTCCGATCGTCTCGTAGCCGACCACGGTGACGAACGGCGCGAGCATGACGACCAGCAGGCATACCGCAATGTCCACGCCGGCGGCGGCCAGGAGGACTGCCGTGAGCAGTACGGCGATGGTGAGGGCGACCAGAAGGATGTGGAAGCGGTCGGCCGTGGACAGCAGCAGGGTGTGCAGGAGGTAGATCATGAGCATGTAGAGGCCGACAGGCAGCGCGAGGGCGAGGACGACGGCGGTGCCGGAGATCTTGGCGTGATGTTCCATGTACAGGCCCGCGACGTGGAGCCCGGCGCCGGCTGCGGCGACGCCGATGAACAAGGGGATGTGGCCGTAGCCGAAGAGGTATCCGCGCTTGCGTCGGTGTACCAGGATGTCGCCGAACGGCGTCAGGAAGTACATCCACCACATACCGAAGGTCAGGCCCACACCAGCGATAACCACGGCGATGGCGTTCCAGGTCCAGTGAGTGCCGTCCCCGCCGCCCAGGAGATCACCGGAGGAGGCGACTGTACCGACGACCCCCTCGCCGAGGACGATGATCGCGAAGAGTCCGTACCGTTCGGCGACATGGTGCGGGTGCCAGGGCGTGCCTCCCGCGGAGCCCTGCGTCAGCACCGGCAGGACGAGTTCGAGGGCGCCTAGGATGCCGAACGCAACGAAGACGACGGCGATCGGCATGTGGACGAAGGCCACGACGATCCAGCCTGCCTGGACGATCAGCGTCCAGCGGATGTTGGCCATGCCGACATCGTGGAACGAGGGGGACTGCCGGGCGGCGCGCCACCACTGGAGCACCATCGCGATCCGCATCACGACGTAGCCGATGACCATGGCGCGTAGTTCGAGGTGACTGCCCTCCTCGACGGAGTGGAACATCGCGGGCAGGCCGAGCGAGAAGATGACAACGCCGATCATCTGCAGCATCGTCAGGGCCCGGTAGAGCCAGTCGTCGGTGGCGAAGGCGGAGGCGAACCAGCTGAAGCTGATCCAGGCGACGCTGATCGCGAACATCGCCAGCACGAATGCGATGACCGCCTGGCCGGCATGCCCTTCGGCGACCATCTCGGCGAACTGAAACGCCGCTGTGCCGACGGCGACCACGAAGGTGAGGTCGAACAAGAGCTCCAGCGGTGAGGCGGTTCGTCCGTGCTCTTCCGGGTCACGGCCGGTCATGGGGACCAGCCGTCGCGACAGTCCGAGCTTGCCGGACGTGCTGGTGGGTCGTGGTTCATTCATGTGCAGCAGTATTTCTGACGCTTCTCGTGCCCGCCCGACCGCACTGCCGGGGCAGCGGCGAGGTTGTGTACCGGCGGGCCCACCATGATGGAGCCCTGGAGGAATCCTGCCCGCCGACGACCGGGGCAGGGAGGCGCATGGTTTCGTGTGGAGCTGACGTTGGGGGGCTTTGCGGTGGGCACGGTCGATGAGGTGCTGCGCAGCGCGGGCGATGCTTGCGAGAAGCAGCTGCGAGGATGGGTCGGTTCGCTTGAGGGGCCCGCCGCTCAGGTGGCTGCCTATCAGTTCGGCTGGTCGGGGGAGGGTGCACGGCAGGGCGGTAAGTACGTGCGTGCTGCCTTGACTCTGGCGTGTACGCGTGCGGTGGGAGGTGTGGGCCGGCGGGCGGTGCCGGCGGCCGCGGCGGTGGAGATGGTGCACAACCTGTCGCTTCTCTACGACGATGTGCTGGACGGTGACACGGTGCGGCGCCACCGTGCGGCCGCGTGGCAGGTCTTCGGCCCGTCGTCCGCAGCCCGGTCCGCGGACGCGATGATGCTGACCGCGTTCGACGTGCTGTCGGAGAGCGACGGGCCGGATGGGCCTGTGGCTCGTGAGGCGTCGGCCGCCTTGGTGGACGTGCTGATCCAGCTGGCCGTCGGCGAGAGCCTGGACCTGGTCTTCGAGGGCCGGACGCAGGTGACCTTGGCGGAGTGTCTGGAGATGGTCTCGGGCAAGACGGCCTCGCTGTTCGCCTGCGCCTGCCGCCTGGGCCCTCCACCGAACTTACGGGCCCGTGCCGTGGGCTGGTGCAACAGCGGCCTCGTCGCTTCTGCGACTCAGCTACGTGGCGAAGGGGGACCGCCTCGGCTGGCGCAGGTGCTTGCCACCTCGGGACAACAATCGGGCCATCGGCCTGTGCAGCCTCAGCCCACAGCACAAAATCGGCCCACTGACTCTGTCGGTGGACCGTCCGAAACGTCGAGGTCAGGACTCACTCCCACGTGCCGTCGGCGGCCCACATCCGACAGCCGATCACCGTGCCGCTCCGCCACCAGCTTCCCGCGCAGGGCCCTGCCGCAGGGCGGGACGGAGCCCTGCGCGGAACGCAGCACCGAAGGACAACGCAATCACTGCCGGGTGAAGTGCCACATCTGCGAAGTAGTTGGAGAGTTGGGGTTGGGCAGTTCACGCAGCGGTGCGTAGTTGTCCTCCCCGAACAAGCCGGTGACAGCAACGTCCTCGTTCAGGAAGGGCGACAGAACCCACCGTGCAGGGCTCTCGTCGGTGGACCTGAGGATCCACCATTGGGACTTGTTCGTCGTGCACGCGGCCAGGTACACCGAGCCCCCCGGCTCTCCGGCCCTGGCGTCGGCGCAGTTCCCGGTTCGGGCACTCTTCCAGTGGAAGATTCCGGGACGCCCGTTCACCTGCTCGAACTGGAATGTGCGCGGGAAGGGATGGTCGTGCCGGTAGTAGACCTGAAGGAAGGTGCCGGCGTTGCCGACCGTGTCGTCAGGGACCAGGTAGTTGGTGTGGGCGTCATTGGTGATGACAACGGACCCGGAGGGGACGGGTGCGGCGGCGGGTGCGGCTTGAGCGGACCCTGTCAGGACTGCGACGGAAGAGATGGCGGCCGCGGCAGCGGCCCAGCGACGGATAGTCATACGGGCGATCTTGACGGGCCGAATTTGTGCCCAACCGTTTTTTCGCGAGATGATCACCCGATCGAGGAGAGCCAGCTATCCGGGGTGGGCCGGAGCCGCTGTCCGGCTCGGAGCTCTCCACGGCGGGTGGAGTATCGGTACTGGCCCAACCTGACAAGCAGGATGCCACCGCGGCCTGAAGAAGACATATGGACGCGCCCCGCTGAAGGGGCTTCGTCGACCCCAGAGCCGGTGGTCGCCCGGCTGCGGCCTGGTAACGCGGGCAGCACACCACGCCACCGACCGAAACGACAATCTCTACGGACGGACGGCCTCGGGCCCGGAACCGGGGACGCCTGTATGACGTGGCCTGTCCGCTGGAGCTCGGCGGCCAGCCAGGCCGGGAGCGGGGCAGGGGCCCGGACGGCTCCCAGGGGAGCGTAAACACCAGCTGTCGTACGGGCGGTGGGGGCCACGATGTATCCGCCGTGGGCCCGCACGTCGACCTGCCAGGCCAGCGCGGTCCTGGGGCTGGATCCGGTGGAGGAGCGATAGCGCACAGCGGGTTCGAAGTTGACGTACCAGATGTGCAGCCCACCGGACGGCGTGCGGACCCGCGGTGTCCTCTCGTCACACCTTCCTACCGACTCGGACACGCTTACGGCGGTGCGGGGCCCAGCCACTGTGTGTGGCACCTGACGGCCCTGTCGGGGAACGAGGAAGCCGAGCTGTCCGGCTGGGAGGCTGCCTTCAGGAAGCACCGTCGGGCGCGCGACGAGTTCCACCGCCACGCCCGTCGTAGTCCGGGAATTGCGGGTGTCGCCGTGTCGCACGACCGGATGTGGCCACCACGCCCGCGTCGGACCCCGTCATGACGGAGGCACCTCCGTGCTCCCGCAGAGTGCGGATCCTCTGGCTCAGCCGGCCGAGAACGAAGACGCACCGGCCGGCCGGCGGAGCACGAGTCCACAGAGGTGCGGCTGGTGTCGAGGCCCTGTGTCCCCTTCTCAGCGACCTGCCGGGACGAGCCGCACGCCGGGCAGCGGCGTGTGCCGTTCAGAGGTCGCTGTCGATGCCCGTGACGGCAGGAGTTCCCAGAAACGCGTCCTCTTCGGCGAAGCCCGTCTCGTTCAGTGCGGTGGCGACGAGTCCTACGGCGTTCAGTTCCGCCTCGTACCGGTCTGCGGCCTGGACCTCCAGTCGAACGGAGAAGGTGCCCTCGTCGTTGAGGGTGAGGAGATCGAGGCCCTCGCCCTCGCTCAGGTCCGTGTGCTGCGTCGCCAGCTTGCGTTCCAGGGCTGCCCGAGAGGTCTCTGCGACGTCGACGACGAAAGTACCGGGGACGGTGATGACAAAGGTGGTCATGACAGCTCCTGACGTCTGGTGCGAACGCTTCCGTCTCGTTCCGGCTTCCCACATTTTCGGGAATCACCGCAGAGCCCGCGGCCCCTCGGAACAACGCTCCGGTCGTCGGGGCCCACGCCGTGCGAGGAGTCATCGTGGCCATGGCCCGGCCCTGCGCGGAATGAATGTGCAGGACGGGGGCGGATTCTCCCGCGGTCGCCGGGGGTCCGCGGCGGGCAGGGCGTAGCCGGACGAGAGCGGCAGAGTCGACGGCTTCGTGCACGGAAGCAGTCGGGGGCTTCCTGTTCACCTACGACGAACCGTTCGGACCCGAGGTGGCAGATCGAGGTGAAGCCAGGATGACCGGTCCCGCCCGCGAGTGGAAGCTCCTCGACGGCAGTACCCTCCTCGGTACGGTGACGGTCGTGGAAGCGGACACACCCCGGCACCGAGGAAGCTTCCTCGCAGAGGCCGCCTTCAGCCAATTCGGGCCCTGGTTCGACGAGCTCAATGCCGTAGTGGAGTCCGGGGAGTTCGAACGGTTCGACGATGCGTACGGGCGCATCGAACGTGCCTGCCCCTGGTGTCACCGTCGGGGCCTGTTGCCGCGTTCCTCCTCCATGTCGACCAGGACCGGGCCCGGTTTCGCCGGGATGCCGGGCTCTGAGCACGTGAGGGCCCGCGAGGGCAGCGCCCGGCCGGCCCCCGGCCCGGTTCCCTCCTGGCCTCGCAGGAGATTGCGCCGATCCCCCGTCCCTCTCGGCCGGCAACGGCCGGTGCCACCCGCTGGACAGGGGGAGGAACACTCGCGGTCACGCCGCCGCAGGGTGTCACGGCCGTTCCGTGTGACGGGTGGTGGCGGGAACTGCCCCCTGGGCGAGCCGCGTACCTCCGGAGCCTGTTGTCCGCGGGGTGTTGCCCGTACGCTCCCACCCAGCCGCTGACGTGGGCGGGTCCGCCGCCAGGGGCATTCGTTCGCCTGCTGTAAGGCCTGGTGCCACGGCCCCGCCCCCGCCCGGTACCCCGGGACCGCTGTCCTTGGGACGCCCCCCACACCCCCCCATAACCCCAGAGGTCGTCACCCATGACAGAGCTCGACCGTCGTAGGTTCCTGCAGATCGCCGGAGGCACCGCGGCCTTCGCGATGCTGAACGAGAGCATCGCGCGGGCCGCCGCCATTCCGGCGCAGGGCAGCACAGGAACGATCCAGGACATCGAGCACATCGTCGTCCTGATGCAGGAGAATCGTTCCTTCGACCATTACTTCGGGGCGATGAAGGGCGTGCGAGGCTTCGGGGATCCGCGGCCGGTGCTCCAGGACAACGGCAAGTCCGTCTTCCATCAGTCCAACGGGTCGAAGGACATCCTGCCCTTCAACCCGCAGGTGGCGGACCTCGGGATGCGGTTCCTGGAAGGGCTGGACCACGACTGGGCCGGCGGACACGAGGCCTACAACAATGGCAAGTACGACAAATGGGTGCCTGCCAAGACGGCGACGACCATGTCGCACATGACGCGGAACGACATCCCGTTCCACTACGCGCTCGCCGACGCCTTCACCGTGTGCGACGCCTACCACTGCTCCTTCATCGGGGCCACCGACCCCAACCGCTACTACCTCTGGTCGGGGCACACCGGCAACGACGGCACGGGCGGCGGCCCGGTCCTGGGCAACCAGGAGGCCGGCTACGACTGGAAGACCTACCCCGAGCGGCTGGAGGCCGGCGGGGTCCCGTGGAAGATCTACCAGGACGTCGGCGACGGCCTGGACGCCGCCGGCTCCTGGGGCTGGATCAACGACGCCTTCCGCGGCAACTACGGCGACAACTCCCTGCTGTACTTCAACAGCTACCGCAACGCCCGGCCGGGCAGCGCCCTGTACGAGAAGGCCCGCACCGGCACCGACGTCAAGACCGGCGGCACCTACTTCGACCGGCTGCGCACGGACGTGGTCGACGGGACCCTCCCGAAGATCTCCTGGATCGCGGCCCCCGAGGCCTTCAGCGAGCACGCGAACTGGCCGACCAACTTCGGCGCCTGGTACATCTCCCAGGTCCTGGACGCGCTGACGGCGAATCCGGCCGTGTGGGCGAAGACCGCCCTGTTCATCACCTACGACGAGAACGACGGCTTCTTCGACCACGTCGTCCCGCCGTATCCCCCGGCCTCCGCCGCCCAGGGTCTGTCCACGGCAGACGTGTCGAAGGACCTGTACGCGGGTGGCGGGGGTTACGCGGCGGGAACCTACGGGCTCGGCCCACGGGTGCCGATGGTCGTGGTCTCGCCGTGGAGCAAGGGCGGCTACGTCTGCTCCGAGACCTTCGACCACACCTCGGTGATCCGCTTCATGGAGAAGCGCTTCGGGGTGCGGGAGCCCAACATCTCACCGTGGCGCCGCACCGTCTGCGGGGACCTGACCTCGGCCTTCGACTTCACGCGCGCGGACACGGCCCCCGCCGCGCTGCCCTCCACGGCCCCGTACCTGCCGCCGGACAAGAACCGCCACCCTTCCTACCACCCGACCCCGCCGGCCACCGGCCTCCTGCCGCGGCAGGAGGCCGGATCCAAGCCGACCCGCGCTCTCGGCTACGACCCGTACGTGGACGGGCGGGCCACCGTCTCCACCGGCAAGTTCACGCTGACCTTCGCGGGCGGACCCACTTTGGGCGCCCACTTCCACAGCACCTCGGGCAACCGCACGGACGGCCCCTGGCCGTACACCGTCGACGCGGGCAAGACCCTCTCGGACACCTGGAGCACCAGCAGCTCCACCGGCAACCAGATCGACCTGACGGTCTGGGGCCCGAACGGCTTCCTGCGCGCCTGGCGTGGGCCCGCGAAGAAGGTCGGCCCCGAGGTCACGGCCCGCCACGGGGCTGCCGACGGCAACCTGACCCTCAGTATGAGCAACTCGGCCGCGGCCGCCGTCCATCTGACGGTGACCAACGCCTACGGCGGCGCGGCTCAGACCTTCAAGGTCAATTCCGGTGCGAGCGTCTCGCACACCGTCGATCTGCGCGGGAGCACCCGCTGGTACGACGTCAAGGTCGTCTCCGACGCCGACGCCACCTTCCTGCGCCGATTCGCCGGTCATGTGGAGACCGGCGCTCCGGGCATCTCCGACCCGGCGATCAGTACGGTCTGACGCAGCCCTGCGTGCGCTCGGCAGCCGCCGTTCCAGGACCGGCAGGTCCACGGGACGGCGGCTGCGTGCTGTCGTGGCGTTCCGGTACCTCCTTGTGGAGCACTGGTGTGTCGGCGGAGGTACTGGTGGGCCGGATGCTCCCACGGATCGTTCCGCAACACGCCCCCGCGCGCAGCTGATTGATTGATTTTGTTCGTAACGCCGTTCCTTCGAGCATCTATTGACACACCGCTGGCGTCACGGCCAGAGTCGTCCCCGCCAGTGCCGCCGGTCACGCATCGAGGAGTGTCTCGCCATGCCCGATATCCCTGCCGTCTCGCGCCGTCTGCTACTCGGAGGAACACTGGCCACAGGAGCCGTCGCAGCCGGCCTCGGCTCGGCCACCGGCGCGGCGGCGGCCACGAGTGAGGCGCCCTCGCCGGCGGACGGGGCCGCGGCCCCGTCCCGCCGCTCCGGTCAGAAGTCGATGATCAACGTGCCGTTCGAGCCCCACAGGACCGTCCGGGTGGGCGTGATCGGGCTGGGCAACCGGGGCTCGGGCATGACCACGGGGTGGTCCGTCGTTCCCGGCGCTCTCGTCACTGCCGTCTGCGACATCCGCGCCGACCGGGCCAAGCGCTCGGCCGACGGCCTGGCGGCCGCCGGCAAGCCCCGCCCCGCGGAGTACGGCGGGTCGGAGGACGCCTACGCCAAGATGCTGCGGCGCGACGACATCGACCTCGTCTACATCGCCACGCCGTGGGAGTTCCACTACGAGCAGGGCAGGGCCGCGCTCCTCTCCGGAAAGCACGTGGTCGTCGAACTACCCATAGCGACCGAACTCCACGAGCTGTGGGACCTCGTGGACACCTCGGAGCGCACCCGCAGGAATCTGATGCTGTCGGAGAACTGCAGTTACGGCCGCAACGAGCTGGCCATGCTCAAAATGGCGCACGAAGGCCTGTTCGGCGAGGTCACGAACGGGCACGGCGGATACCTGCACGATCTGCGCGAGCTGCTCTTCTCCGACACGTACTACACCGACGCGTGGCGCAGGCGCTGGCACACCCGGAGCACCGCTTCCTTCTACGCCATGCACGGTCTGGCACCCGTCGCCGCCGCCATGGACATCAACCGCGGTGACCGCATGACGACGCTGAAGGCCACCGCCACCGCTCCGAAGGGGCTCGCCGACTACCGGGAGCGCTTCGTGCCCAAGTCGCATCCCTCCTGGCGTGAGACGTACATCAACGGCGACCTCGTGAGCTGTGCGATCGAGACGGCCAGGGGCAGGACGATCAGGGCGGAGCACGACGTGAGTTCGCCCCGCCCTTACAGCCGCATCAACTCGCTCGCCGGCAGCCGGGGCATCTTCGAGGACTACGCCGGTACGTCGGCGACGGGCGGTCGCATCTACGTCGAGCCGGATCACAGCGGCCACTCCTGGCGGGACTTCGACACCTACCTCAAGGAGTTCGACCACTGGCTGTGGAAGAAGATCGGCGACGACGCCGCGAGCAACGGCGGGCACGGCGGCATGGACTACGTCCTCCAGTGGCGCACGGTGCAGCTGATGCGCGCCGGACTGGTGCCTGACATCGACGTGTACGACTCGGCCTCCTGGTGCGCTCCGGTCCCCCTGAGTGTCATGTCTCTGAAAAAGAAGGGGCGTCCGGTCGACGTCCCGGACTTCACCCGGGGCAGCTGGGTCAACCTGCGTTCCGGCCTCGACTCGCGCAGCACGGACATGCCGCCGGTCTCCTGACCCCGTGGGCAGGCGCGGGCACGCCGGGTGCCAGGGGCATTCGGACAGTCAGTCACTCGAAGGAGCAACGATGAGATCAGCACAACGAGCGGGTGGGATCAGAACCCTGGCGGTGGCCCTCGCCACGGCGGGGGCCACCGCCCTCGTCCCCGCCCAGGCGTCGGCGGCGCCCGGGGCCCCTGCGGCGGCCACCGAGGTCACCGTCTCGCCGGTGGACCTGGACGGCCCGGCCATCTCCACCGTGAAGGTCACGGTCAGGAACACCGGCTCCCAGCGGCTCCGATCCCTCAAGGTCGCGTTCGCCGGACCGACGGGCTGGGCCGTGCAGCCGTCCGTCCAGAGCGTGGACGGGTCCCTCGCGACAGGCGGGTCGGCCGACGCGACGTTCCGGATCCAGGTGCCGGAGAGGCGCCCCGGCTTCGTCATCAGGACGTTCACGGCGATCGCGACCTACCGGGGCGGCGACGGCCGTGGCACGGCCACCGGGACCCGCACCGAACGCTCCGGGTCCCCGCAGGCGAATCTGGCGGCGGCGTACAACAACGTCGCCGTCACGGACGAGTCCGCGACCGGCCCGGGAGACTTCGACGGGGAGGGGAACAGCTTCTCCGCACAGAAGCTGGCGGCCGTGGGCCTGTCCCGGGGGGCGGCGGTCGAGGCCTTGGGCGCCCGGCTGACCTGGCCCGACGTGGCGGCCGGGACCAAGGACAACGTGGCGAGTGCCGGGCAGGCGGTGAAGCTCGCCGGCAAGGGCAGCAAGCTCGTCCTCCTGGGTTCGGGCGTCACGAGCGGCGCGACGGGAACGGCCACCGTGTACTACACGGACGGCACGGCCGGCACCGGTGTGTTCGGCTTTCCCAACTGGTCCTTCGACCCGGCCGACGCACACGGCGCGACGCTGGTGAAGTCGACGGGCGGGCGCAACCGTCCGGACGGTTACGGCAACGCCACGGTGCAGTACCGGGTCTTCGCCCACGCGATCCCGCTCGACCCGGCCAGGACCGTCGATTTCGTGGTCCTGCCCTCGAACGCCAACATCCACGTCTTCGACATCGCGATCGCACCCTGACCGTGCCGCACGACCGGGCCGGGGGCGCACACCCGCCCCGGCCCGGTCGTGGCGTCCGGCCCCGCCGGCCGACAGCGACCAGGATCCTGCGGGAGACACGGGACCTGGACACCGACGGGAAGTATGATCAAGCGATGGCTGACATGACGGAAACCACGCCCGGCTGGCTCACCACCGACGAACTGGACATGGCCAGGGCGCGGATGCCCGTCCTCTACGTCGAGGCCGTGCCCGTGCGCGTGGACGAGAGCGGTGAGGTCACCAGCATCGGGCTGCTCCTCCGTATCGGCGCCGGTGGCACCATCAGCCGCGCCCTCGTCTCCGGCCGTGTGCTGCACCACGAGCGAGTCCGCGACGCGCTGCTGCGCCATCTGGAGAAGGATCTCGGTCCGGTGGCGCTGCCCCACGTGCCGGCCTCTCTCCAGCCCTTCACCGTCGCCGAGTACTTCCCCACCGCCGGCGTCACCCCGTTCCACGACCCGCGCCAGCACGCGGTGTCCCTCGCCTACGTCGTGCCGGTGACCGGGGACTGCCGCCCGCGGCAGGACGCCCTGGACCTGGTCTGGTTCAGCCCTCAGGAGGCGGCCTCGCCCGCCGTGCAGAACGAGATGCCGGGAGGCCAGGGGGTACTCCTCAAGCAGGCTCTCGCCCATATGGGACAGGCCTACTGAGGACCTCCGGGTGGCCGGATCGCCGGCCCTCCGCGCGGCGGCTCATTCGGCAGCACCCTCCAGCAGCGCCCGGCCGAGCCCCGTGCGGTGGTGGAGCACCCGTACGCCCTGGCGCTGCGAGAGCAGCAGTCCCGCCTCGCGGAGGACGGTGGCGTGCCGGCTGGCCGTCGACGGCGCGAGGCGCAGCGCCGCGGCGATGTCCATGGTGGTCATCGGGCGCTCCAGCATCCGCAGCAGTTCGGCACGCGAGGCGCCGATGAGCTGTGCGACCGGGGCGTCCCCGCCGTGGCGGCTGCGTTCGAGCCAGCCGGGCGCGGGCGACAGGGGGTGGACGAGGACCGGTGGCAGTTCCTCGTCGACGAGGGCGAGCGGGGCGCGTACACAGAAGAAGGCCGGGACCAGTGTCAGCGTCCGGCCCCGTAGGCCCAGTTCACGCTCGACGGGGTACGGGGCGCGCAGGCTCCTGTTCCGGTAGCGCCAGCCGGGCAGATGGTCGTATCCGGTGAGCAGGCCCTCCGCGCCGTGGGTGAGGACGGCCTGGGCGCGTACGGTCCGGTCGGCCGTCGCCTGTGTGCGCATGGTTCTCAGGTAGGGCTCGACGGCCACGTGGTGATAGGCGCGCAGGGCGGTTCCCAGACGGTGCAGGGCCTGGGGGCGCCCCTCGGCGAGTGTGCGCAGGCCGGCCGGGACGGGGCCCGCGGTGTGCGCGTGCAGCCGGGCGATCTCGGCACGCAGGCGGCGCCGGGGTGTGGAGAGCATCCGGTCGAGCCCGGTCTCCAGGTCCGTGTCCCCCCGGCCGGGTGTCAGGAAATCGGGGAAGTAGGAGCCGTCCGGGCAGAGTCGTGTGAGGGCGCGGGTCACGGGGACGAGGCCGGATCGCCGCAGTGCCGCACCCACTTCCCTGCGCCATGCTCCGAACGCGAGCGGTGCTTGGCGGTTCTGGAGGAGGTGCAGGCTGAGCGCGGTCTCCCAGAGCGGGTCCACGCCTGGTGCGACGCGCAGGCGGGCCAGCTCCTGGCTCGTGAATTCCACCCGTAGCACAGCGCACCCCCGGTGGTGACGGGCGCTCGGTGACGCCCGTCCAGCGGCACTCTACGCGCATCACGAGTGTGACGCATGCATGTCATTCACTTGTGCGGGCC
Source organism: Streptomyces sp. SM10 (assembly GCF_002910915.1). GTDB lineage: Bacteria > Actinomycetota > Actinomycetes > Streptomycetales > Streptomycetaceae > Streptomyces. The sequence continues at coordinate 77,424 of NZ_NEUF01000068.1, forward strand.
GGTGCGCGTTCGGCCGGAATCCACGGCGGCCCGACCGGATTTCACCCCCGGCCGGGCCGCTGCGCACCACTGTCAGGTTCAGCAGAGCGGTACGCCGGGCAGCTTCGCGTCCGGATGGTCGATGTAGATGTTGCTGATGAAGCCGTTCTGGTCGCGCAGCTTGCTCCACCAGTTGTTGCTGTACCCCTCGGCGTTGACGGTGTCCCCCTGCTTCTGGCACAGCACGCGCACCGCGGTCGGCCCGGCGAGGGTGGTGACGACTGGCGCGCTGACGCGGGCGTCGGCACGGACGTTCACGCCGCTGCCCCAGGTGCTGAACGGGACGCCGCTGCCACCGCAGCCGTTGTCACTGGTGAGGTAGGCCTGGTTGTAGCTGCCGGGGTAGGAGAGGCCGACGCCGTTGATCACTATGTTCTGGCCCACGCCGTTGAGCAGTTGCTCGTAGTGGATGTGCGCCCCGGAGGAGTTGCCGGTGCTGCCGGTGACGCCGATCTGCTGTCCCTGGGCGACGTACGCGCCGCTCGCCACGGAGTAGGCGGAGAGGTGGAAGTAGTACGTCGTCCACCCGCCGCCGTGGTCGATGGCGATGTAGTTGCCGGCACCGCTGGGCTGTGAGTACCGGGTGGCCGTGCCGGCAGCGGAGGCGAGCACCGGAGTGCCTGCCGTCGCACCGCCGTCGGAGCGCACGAAGTCCAGCGCCCGGCGGACTTCGGCCGAGTGGTGGCTGTATGTCCATCGCTGGCCGCAGGGGTAGGGCGCCTTGAAGACGGGCGCGGCCGTCGCACCGGCCTCCCCGGCCTGTGCCGGGGCGACGGACAGCCCGGCCAGGGCCATCAGGGCCGCGACGAACAGGGCGGGGAGACGTCTGAGGATCCTCACGAATGCTCCTAGGTGGGGGAGGCGGCCCGGACTGAGCCGGGCCGAGGCGCGGTGAGACGTCGGGAACGTAGCTGGGGCCCGTACCGCTGACAAGCGTGCGCCGGTCTCCTTCGACCAGGAACGAATTCCTTGCGCCTCGCGCCCGGCTCCCTCCACCGTGGCGTCCACGTGCCACAGCGTCACCGGGCCGCCCGGCCCGGTGCGTCCGTGCCCCGAAGGAGCCCCACCTCCATGCCTTCGCGTTCCGCCCGCCGTCCGTCCTTCCTCGGCATCGCTCTCGCGGCCGTCGGGCTGCTGCTCGCGCCGGCCGTTCCCGCGGTGGCCGCACCGGTCGTGACCGCCCCGCCCGCCACTCACGACGGCCTGTCCGCCGCCTCGTCGGTGGCCCACTCCGGGTCAGGAGGTGCACCGGCCGGAACGGAGAACCGCAGCGCCGCGGACATCCCCGCCGACGTGACAGCGGGCGTAGCCGTGTTCGACCGGGTCACCGGCCGCCTCACCGAATCGCTCCAGGCGGACCGAGCCTTCCGTTCCGCGTCCGTGGTCAAGCTGCTGCTCGCACTGGACTTCCTGTGGGACCGGGGCCCGGACCACGACCTGCCGCAGGCGGACCGGGAGCGGATCGGGGTGATGCTCAGCAGCAGCGACGACGCCGCCGCGAACCACTACTGGTCCACGGGTGGCGGCAGCGCCGTGGTCTCCCGCATGGTGCCTCGTCTGGGCCTCACCGGTACGGCGCCGCCCCCGTCCGGCTACCCCGGTTACTGGGGATACACGGCGACCACCGCCGCGGACACGGTCCGCGTCTACCGCTACCTCCTCGACGAGGCGCCTGCGCCGGTCCGGGACCTCGTCATGGGCGCTCTGCACCGGTCCACGCGCTGCGCCACGGACGGCTTCGACCAGGGGTTCGGGCTGCCTTCCGCCTTCGACGGGCCGGGTGCCGTCAAGCAGGGCTGGTCGGGCTTCACCTCCGGGGGCTGTGTCGCCTCCGGTACACCGGGAACGGCGCGCGGCGCCGCGCCCGACTCCGGTTCGGCTCCGACTCCGGCTCCGGCTTCGGCTTCGGCTTCGGCTTCGGCCGGGGTCTCGGCGCCCGCGGTGGATCTGACGTCCGAGGCACTGCACACCACCGGAACCGTGGGTCCTGACGACCGCTCGGTGGTCGCCGTCCTGACCTTGCACCCCGACGGCACGCCCTACGGAACCGCCTACAGCAAGGTCACCGCCCTCGCCGGTTCGCTGAACGTGCCCGGAGCCGTCCGCCCCTCCGGCACCCGGTTCACCACCTGGGGCAGTGGCGTCCGTGTCCGGGCGTCCGCGACCACGTCCTCCGCCGCTCTGACCACGCTGCCCGCCGGAGTGGACGTCCTCGTCGGATGCCAGCAGCAGGGCGGACAGGTGTCGGTCCCGCCGTACGTCAACGACTGGTGGGCGTATCTGCCCCAGTACGGCGGCTGGATCACCAACATCTACCTCTCCTCCCCCGGCGACACGCTCCCTGGCGTGTCCCGCTGTTCGTGAGCCCTTCCCCGCCCCCACCGAGAAGGAGGCGCACCGTGCACCGCAGCCAGAGACCGAACACCCACTCCGTTCCCGTCCGCCGGGGGCCGGCCGTCGCCGTCTCCCTGCTGGCCGTCGTGGGTCTGACACTCACCGCCGATCCCGCCGCCGCCCGCGGTGCCGACCCCGACGACGCCCCGCTCGGGGGCATCAGCTGGCGGGCGGACCTGGCCACTCCGGCTGCGGACGTGACCAACGTCAGCCGCACCGAGGGTGGTCTGCGTCTCCGCGATCCCCGTCCGGGGCCGGCCTCGTCCCGTTCTCCCCAGGGGCAGGGCACGGTCCTGCTGCCCGAACGCGTGCTGGGCCGTGCCGTCGACCGGATCACCCCCGACCTCGAGGCCACCGTCCCCACCGGCGCGCAGGTCGCTGTCGACGTGCGCGGACGGGACGGGCTCGGGCGGTGGACCGAGTGGCGAGAGGCGCGCGACGACTCGCCCGCCCTCCTGCCCCGGGCCGTCACCCGCGTGCAGACCCGTCTCACCCTGGTCACCGCGCCGAACGGCAGCGCGCCGACGGTCAGCGGTCTGCGTCTGGGTGCCGAACTCGACGACACACCCGTGCGGGCCGAGGCGGCGGAAGCCGTCACGGCCAGCGTCTACGCGACCCGTGAGGGCCTGGTCGGCGGCACCACCGCGAACGGACACGTGATAGTCCCCAACGATCACTTCGTTGCACTGCCCTCCCGGCGCGGCCTCTCCCCGAAGGGCAGCGGCGAGTACTCGGTGCGCGTCTGTGGCCCCGCACGCTGCGAGACCGCCCCGGTGTGGGACGTCGGCCCCTGGAACACCCGCGACGACTACTGGAATCCGTCCTCCGTCCGCGAGAGCTTCAAGGATCTTCCGCAGGGCACACCCGAGGCGCAGGCCGCCTACCAGCAGGGCTACAACGGCGGCCTGGACGGGTCCGGTCGCCGGGTGCTCAACCCGGCCGGGATAGACCTGGCCGACGGGACGTTCTACAACATCGGCCTGAACAACAACGGCTGGGTCACCGTCACCTACCTGTGGACCGGTACCGGTGCCCCGACCAAGTCCTTCCCGACGTGGGGCACGGCCGTCAACATCCGTCAGCAGGCCACCAGTGCCTCCACCCGCGTCGCGCAGCTCCCGGGTCCCACGACGGTGCGGGTGCAATGCCAGGTGCACGGCCAGCTCGTCGAGGCCGACGGCCACAGCAACGACGCCTGGTCCTACCTGCCGGACTACGGCGGATACATCTCCAACATCTTCATCGACGTGGCGGACAGCTGGCTTCCCGGCGTTCCTAACTGCTGATCGCACCGGGCCGGATCCCACGGGCCCGCACACCTTGTGCGGGCCCGTGGGGCAGGGGCTGCACGCAGCCGTGGCCGGGCCTCCGCCCCCGGTGAGCCCGGGGAAGGCACGTAGACCCAGCCCGACAACCGCTGGGAGCTGCCGGTCACCGTCCCCTCGGAGAAGAGGCTCACGTACTCCTTCAACTACCAGCCAGACCAGCCAGACCAGCCAGGTGACCATACCCACCTACCGCTGGACTGCCTCCTGAGCCGCCCGCTCCCGTGCCCTACACCCCCACCACGGAGAGTGCGGCACGCACATGCTGATCGGACGACCACTCAGGGCCGCGCTGCGGCCCGCGGCCACCGCGGCTCTCGCCGGGCTGTGATCTGGCCTGGAGCCGCGAACGCGGAGGCCACCACCGGCGCGGCGACCCCGTGCACCGATCGTTCCGAGCCTGCGGCCGAGTGGCCGCAGGCCCTTCAGGGCCCAGGTGCCCGGGGGTGTCCGACACCGACCTGCGGGCCGGGACACCCGCGAGGGGTACGGACGCCAGGCGTCGGCCACGGTGGACGAGCGGCCTGCGCCGGGACGTCGGCCGCTCCGGTTCACTCGTCGATCGACGTACCGAAGAGCGCGTCGGTACCCGAAGCACCGAGCGACCCTCCGCCGTACGACCACGAGCCGGTGCTCACCGTCCCTGTCGTCGACGCGGCGAGCCACCAGACCACCCCGTCCGACGTGTTCTCGCCGGGTGCGGCGGCCAGGAGCTCGGAGCGGCCGTCGGCATCCGTGTCGGCCAGGCGGACCTGTCCGCCCCAGCGGTCGCCCTTCTCGGCCGTGCCCGGTACGCCCGGTGCGTCCTGGTCGAAGGACTTCGCACCGGTTGCGGTCAGCCCCTCGTCCGACCCGCGCAGCACCCGCACCCCACCGGCGTCCGCCACCGAGCCGATGTCCTCACCCGGCACACCCACAGCGAGGTCTTCGTAACCGTCCCCGTCGATGTCGGCGAGGGAGACGTCGGCGCCGAACCCGTCGCCGAGCTCGGCCGTGCCGGGTACGCCGGGGGTGGCCTGGGTCCATACCTGTGCCGGTGTGCCCAGGTCGTCCACGTCCGCCATTCCCGCAGCCGTGCCGAGGAAGACGCCGACGACGCCGCCGGTGAGTGGTTCGTACACGTCCTGCGGCCTGTCGGGCCGGCCGAAGACCAGGTCGTCGTAACCGTCACCGTTGATATCGCCCGAGGCGTTCGCGGTGCCACCGGCAAGATCTCGGGCGAACACAGGTCCGTCGGCGCCGCCCATGAACACGGCGGACCAACTCCTGCCGTCCTCTTCCAGGCTGCGACCGGACACGACGAGGTCGGCGTATCCGTCACCGTCGTAGTTCCCTGTCGTGAGGGAGGCCGGCCGAATCGGTTCGTGCCCGGGGACGCCCTCGGTGTCGAGGCGGCCCGTCAGTTGCAGCGAACCCGCCCCGTAGGTGAAGAGGGTGACGCCGGAACGGCCGGCCACGGCGAGCTGGTCGCCCGGCGTCGCCCCGCTGAGCCGCGCGGCGCCGAGGGCGAGGCCGAACCGGGCGTTCCCCTCGGGTGCGGCGGACCGGAGTGCGGCGCTGCGGGCAGCGGTCAGGCCGTCCTTCGACCCGTAGAGGACAACCACCCGGCCCGCGTCGCTCACCGAGCCCTCGTCCTCACCTGGCGAGGAGACGATCGCGTCGTCGAATCCATCGGCGTCCAGGTCGCCCGTGGCGACGGCGGTTCCGAAGCCGTCACCGGGTTCGGCCGAACCCGGTACACCTGCGGTCGACTGGCCGAAGACCGCCGTCCGGACACGCGGAACGCTCGTCGCGGTGCCGATGCCGCTTGCGGAGCCGTACTGCACGGTGACATACCCCGCGCCCTTCTTCCCGCCGTCGGTGCCGCCGGGCGCGCCGGTGAGTACGTCGTCGTAGCCGTCGCCGTCGAAGTCGCAGTTGCGGTCATCGGCATAGGTGCCGCCGGGTGTTCCGGCGAAGGCGCTGGGCGCGGCGGTGATGACGGCACCGCCCAGCAGGAGGAACGTTGCGGCAGCAAGGGTTCTGGAACTCCTGTGGGTCACGGTCTGCTCCCTGGGGCGGATCGGAATCGGGTCCTGGCATGGGTTGGATGCACGACACCTTGGGGAGGTTGCGGCCCGACCTGTTGTCTGTGGCAGATCGGTGACAAAGAAAGGCGAATCGGCTGCCGAACGTCTTCCGGAACACGAATCTGCGGTCCGGTCGGAGAACGAGCGAATCGGTGAAGCCGCCTTCGGGTTCACGACGTCGATATTCGTGACGTTTGTCGAGCGCATTCGTGGCGGGTGGCCGCATCTACGCCCCGACGCTCATTCCGCTGCCGCACCACCCATCACGCCCGGCAGGCTTCCGGGCGGGGCGAGCCGGGGCGGCCTGGGCCGCATCTTGCCGATCGGGTGCCGGTGACGGCTCCGGCTCCGGCTCCGGCTCCGGCTCCGGCTCCGGCTCCGGCTCCGGCTCCGGCTCCGGCTCCGGCTCCGGCCAAACGGTGGGCCCGCGTCCCGCATGCCCCGGAGCACCGCCGGTCCGCGGAAGCCACGCCGCCTCGCGCGCACCTCCGCAGACGGAAATCTCGGACACGAACCGGGCGTCGTCCGGTCCGGCGGGATCATCGCGCCGACGAGCTCCTTCGACCTCGGGCCGAGGGGGTGAGGCGAGGGACCATCGCGAAGATCACACTGATCGGACTCCCCTCCATCTGAGGGCTCACTTACTTTACTGCGCCGCAACCTCTGAAATACCTCAGATTTGTTTTCGTCAGGCGGGGTGCACTGCCAGAATCGCAGGGTTCCTGATCATGCGCCTTCGAGCCATGGCCGGGCCCCTCCCCCACGGGCCCGGTCGGGACCGACCATCTTCCCCTCACAAAGGCGACCCCCCTCCATGAGTGACGGCAGCATCACAGCAGCCGATCAGCCGGCCGCTGACGCGCCGGCGGCGAGCTCCCCCCACGTGGACGCCGGCGACGCCGGCTACAGCAAGGACCTCAAGTCCCGCCACATCAACATGATCGCCATCGGCGGTGCCATCGGCACCGGGCTCTTCCTGGGCGCGGGCGGGCGTCTGGCCGACGCCGGGCCCTCGCTCGCCATCGCCTACGCCGTCTGCGGTGTCTTCGCGTTCTTCGTCGTGCGCGCGCTGGGTGAGCTGATCCTCTACCGCCCGTCGTCCGGCGCCTTCGTCTCGTACGCCCGTGAGTTCATGGGCGAGAAGGGCGCCTTCGCGGCCGGGTGGCTGTATTTCCTCAACTGGTCGACCACCGCGATCGCGGACATCACGGCGGCGGCCACGTACGCCCATTTCTGGGGAATGTTCAGCGATGTCCCGCAGTGGATCCTCGCCTTGATCGCCCTCGCCGTGGTGCTCACCGCGAATCTCATCTCGGTGAAGTACTTCGGCGAGATGGAGTTCTGGTTCGCGATCATCAAGGTGGCGGCCCTGGTCGCCTTCATGGCGATCGGTATCTTCCTCGTGGTCACCCAGCATCCGGTGGACGGCCACACCCCGGGGCTCTCCACCGTCTCGGACACCGGCGTCTTCCCTGTCGGCACGCTTCCGATGCTGCTCGTGATCCAGGGCGTCGTGTTCGCCTACGCGTCCGTCGAGCTGTGCGGTGTCGCCGCCGGCGAGACGGAGAACCCCGAGAAGATCATGCCCCGGGCGATCAACTCCATCATGTGGCGGGTCGGCCTGTTCTACGTCGGCTCGGTGGTGCTGCTCGCGCTGCTGCTGCCGTACACCTCCTACTCCGGTGACCAGAGCCCGTTCGTCACCGTCATGGACAAGCTCGGCGTTCCCGGCGCTGCAGGCGTGATGAACCTGGTCGTGCTGACCGCCGCACTGTCCAGCCTGAACTCCGGTCTCTACTCCACCGGGCGCATCCTGCGGTCCATGGCCCTGTCGGGTTCCGCGCCCCGCTTCACCGGCCTGATGAACAAGGGGCAGGTGCCCTACGGCGGCATTCTGCTGACCGCGAGCTTCGGCGTGCTGGGCGTCGGGCTGAACTACGTGGTGCCCGGGCAGGCATTCGAGATCGTGCTGAACTTCGCGTCGATCGGGATCCTCGGAACCTGGGGCATGATCATGCTCTGTTCCCTGGTCTTCTGGCACCGCTCGCGGAGCGGCGGAGTCTCAAGGCCCGCCTACCACCTTCCATGGGCCCCCTACACCCAGATCGTCACGCTGCTGTTCCTAGTCGGTGTGGCCTTCCTGATGTGGTGGGGCGGCGGAGTGGGCCGGACCACGGTGATGTGCCTGCCGCTGATCGCGGCGGCGCTGGTCGGCGGCTGGTTCCTCGTCCGCGGCCGGGTACAGGAGATGGCTCGGGCACGGCAGGACGTCTGACCCGTCCTCGCCGCCCCTCGATCTGCGAAAAGGCTGTGGCCCCCACCTCCGGGTGGGGGCCACAGCCTTTTCGCCTTCCGCTGGAAGGGACCGGAAAATCGATGGAGACGTCACCCCGGACGGTCTACGTTGGCCGGGTCCAGGATCCATGCTTTCGAACGAGGTGTCTCTGATGACGGTCCGAGCAGCGGCGGTCGATCCCGGTCGGCTGTCCTCCAGGAACGCCATGACCTCATCGAACCCAGGGAACACCTCCAGTGGATCTTCCACGCATCTTCAGCATCCGCGAAAGCAGCCACCGCATTCACAACCCGTTCACGCCTGACAAACTCGCCGCCCTGGGCCCGTGACCACCGCATCACCGGGACCGGGGTGGACATCAGCACGGTGTTCACCGAATCGGCTCGCGGCCGAGCCGCTGAACTCGGCGTCGCCGACCAGGTCTCCTTCGTTCACGACGACGCCTCCGGCTTCGTCTCGGACGAACCGGTCGGCCTCGCCGCGTGCGTCGGCGCCACCTGGATCGGTGGAGGCGTCGCCGGCACCGTCGAGCTGCTGAGCAGGAGTCTGCGTCCCGGCGGCCTCATGCTGATCGGCGAGCCGTATTGGCGCCGGGACGTGCCGGACCAGAAGACCGCCGAGGCATGCCACGCCGGCGGCAAGGACGACTTCCTGGAACTGCCCGAGCTGATCGAGCAGTTCGGCGGTCTCGGGTACGACGTCGCGGAAATGGTGCTGGCCGACCAGGACAGCTGGGACCGCTACCAGGCGGCACAGTGGCTCAATCTCCGCCGCTGGCTGGACGGCCATCCCGATGACGAGCTGGCCGCCGAGGTACGGGCCGAGCTCACCACCGGTCCGGCCCGCTACGCGCGGTACCAGCGCGCATTCCTCGGCTGGGGAGTATTCGCCCTGATGCGCCGCTGACGGTACGGCGAGCGCGGGTCCGGGCATCACACCGCCCGGACCCGCGCGTTCTCAGGATCGGTGCCCGATTCCTCTTCGCCGACCTCGACGACGGCGGCCTGGCAACTCCTGGACATGCGAAGCTGCGTTCGACTCGGCGCAAGGGGAGACGTGGGACTGATCTACAGCTACGACATCTACCTGCCGCCCCGAAACCCCGCCAAGGCGGAGCACCTTGTGCCGGATCGCACCCGGCTCCGGCCGGGACGGTCGGCGCCTCACCCCGCACGACCACTCATTCCGGTGACTTTCTGTCATCACACGTGGCCAGGGAGTTAGAGTTTCCGTGTCGGTGGATGACGTGCACGGGTTCGACACCATGGAGCCATGGCGTCAGGCGAGTAAGCCATCCGCCGGCTGCCTATAGCCGTGGCCCGCCGTGAGGAACGCCTGTGAAGCTCCCCCTGACCCATGTTCATCGCGTCGCATGCGCGGTAGCTGCGAGCACCTTCGTCGCCACTGCGGTGATGACGTCCACGAGTCCGTCTTTCGCCGGATCCGCCCGCGGCCCGGCGGCGCAGCAGACGACTGTGAACGCAGCCGTACCCTGCGGATTCTTCCGGTACAGCGTGCGAGAGTCCCGGTTCGCCGCATACAACCACTGCGGAGAGACGACCGTGCGGATCCATGTGGACGTCAGAGGGGGCGGCAGTTCGAACGACTTCCATCTCTGCGTCAGCCCTGGCCGTACCCAGCTGCCGGGCGCGGGCCCGAACTACCTCAACGCGTACTACATCGGCGGGGCGGGGTGCCGGAGCGGAGAGCGCACCGGGCACACATCCCACTGAGATGCGAGACAGCGAATGACGGACTCGTGTCCACCACGGGCCTGTCGTCCCCGGACGGTGCGGGCGATCCCGATGACCTCCAGGGCTCCTGGTGTGCCCCTGGAGCGGCACCGCCTCACGCGGCCGGCCCTGGGGCGCCAGGCGCCGACATCCGTGCCGGAATCCGCTGCCGCGCCCCGAGTAGGGCCGGCTCGGCAGGTCCGGAGCACAGTCGGCCGAGGGCCACGCTCCACCGGTGACGTACGACCAGCGGCGAGCATGAGCATGGACCCTGCGCCACGACGGACCCGCCCTCACGGAGCGGGCGCCCCGCGCCCCCAGGGCAACATGAGTCCTACCCGGTCGACTCGTCCGGAGTGGGGTGCTCCGGGTGGACACCCGCGTTGCGGGCGGAGTTGCGGCCCGAGCCCGCCTCGTCGGGGTCGGCCTTCTCCGCAGCGCGCCCGCCGTCCGGCTCCCCTGCGGGGTACTCCACACCCGGCGGAAGAGTCACGTCGAGCGCGTCCTCGCTCTCCTGGACCTGCTGATCGGGCATGTCGGCGGGTATCGGCGGCGGGCTGGCCTTCGCCCCGGTGTAGGCGATCCCTGAGGGCCTGCGGTCAGTCATGCCATCACTCCCGTCGGTGCGCGCCCGCTCCCGTACGAGGGCGGGCAGGTGTCGGACCTCGCGTACCCCGCACCCACCGTACGACGCATCACCCACCGGCTGCGCTCCATCCGCCGGCTCGGGCGGCCCGCAGCGACGGGCCCACGAGCGCGTGCCGCCCGAGCAATCGACCTACATCGCGAAGGTTACGGCCGTATTGGCCTTGCAGGCACAAACTTACGGTTGTAGCGTTACACCCGTAAGCCAACGAGGGAAACTCTCAGGGGGACGTCATGGCCGACACCACTATCCGCACCACCGAGGTCGTACTGCCCGGACGCGTCGAGCCCGACGGTCTCGAGGTGCGGACGCGCGAGCTGCCGGCTCCGGCCAGGGGCCAGGTCGTCCTGCGGATGGACGCGACCGGCGTGTCGTTCGCCGAGCAGCAGATGCGTCGCGGCAAGTACTACGACCAGCCGCCCTTTCCCTTCGTGCCCGGCTACGACGTGGTCGGCACCGTGACAGCGGTCGGCCCGGAGGTGGACATCGCGCTGACCGGAGGCCGGTTCGCCGCGGTCGTCAAGACCGGCGCCTGGGCAAGCCACCTGCTGGTCGAAGCCGCGGACCTGATGCGCGTACCGGACGGGGTGGACCCGTCCGCGGTGGAGAGCGTGCTCGTCAACGGGCTCACCGCCTGGCAGATGCTGCACCGCACCGCCAAGGTCCCCGCAGGCGGGGTCGTCGTCGTGCTGGGCGCCAACGGAGGTGTCGGCTCCACCCTCGTGCAACTGGCCCGCCTCCGGGGGATAACCGTGATCGGCACGGCGTCGCCCCGCCACCACGCGACCGTGCGCGAACTGGGCGCCAGCCCGGTCGACTACAACGCCCCGGACCTGTACGCGAGGATCCGGGAGATGGCCCCGGAGGGCGTGGACGCGGTCTTCGACCACGTCGGCGGCGCCGCGGTGGAACAGTCGTGGCAACTGCTGCGCCGGGGCGGAACGCTGGTCTCGTACGGCACTGCGGTGAGCAAGAACGAGGAGGGCAACTCGCGGTTGCCCGTGCTGAAACTGTTCGGACGCCTGGCAGCGTGGAACTCCCTGCCCAACGGCAGGAGGGCGCACTTCTACAACTTCTGGGCCGGCAGGCGCCGCCACCAGGCGTCCTGGCAGCGGCGGATGAACGACGACCTCGCGCAGGTGCTGCGCCTGGTGGCCGAGGGCTCGCTGGTCCCGCAGATCGCCGCGCAGATCCCGTTGACCGAGGCTTCGTCCGCGCTCGCCCTGGCCGAGTCCCGCACCGTCGCCGGCAAGGTCGTCATCGTCCCTGGAACGTGACAGCCGCACGTCGTCACCCGCACCGCCCGCCCCCCGACCGCGGATGCTATCTGTCACCGAAGGCGCGCGGCGCCGCAATCCGCTCCGCTCACTGCGCCACGGCGCCGCCTCGGCGCCTGGCTCATCGCGACCTCGACAGCCGAGCTCCTCCTCGGCGCCCCTGGCTAGCCCCTACCGGGCCCTCGCCCGCGCCGCCGTCCTTGAGCGCCGTCGGCTCCACGCACACCCTCCGGCACCCGGCCCGAACGCAGGCCGCCGCCCCCGCCACTTCGCACAGTGGCCCCGCCCGCCTCAGGCGGGATACCACGCGACACCGCCGCGCAGAGGCGCGCCGCCGGCAGCCACCTTCCACTGCTCAGCCGTCCGATGTCGATCACCCACAGAGCGAGAGGAACACCATGCCCAGCGAGAGCCCTTCACGCCTTCCCGGTCAGCCGATCCGGAACCGGTCCCGTGTGCGTGTACGCATCGCCGCCGTCACCGCCTCCCTCGTCACCGCCGGCATCATCGTGAGCGCCGGCCCGGTCCAGGCCGCGCCCGCTCTGGCCGGATCAACCCCTCAGACCGGTGCGCTCCAGTGCCGGGGGAAGGGCGTCGACCCCGGCGCCGCCGTCCGCTACCGGTCCGACATCCTGATCAAGGCACCGCTGCGCAGCATCTTCACACTGCAGACCGACGTGGAGCACTGGCCCACGTGGCAGGCGCCGGTCCTCTCCATGAAGCGCCTCGACCCCGGCCCCCTTCGGAAGGGGTCGCAGTTCCGGTGGACGACCCCGGCGCCCGCCACTCCCACGACCCCTGAATCCACCCTGGAGATCACCTCCACCATCAGGCAGTTGGAGAACGACTCCTGCATTCGGTGGACCGGGCCCGCGGTCGGTGACGGGCTGCGCATCGACGAAGGTGTGCACGTGTGGACCTTCACCGAGGTCAGGGGCGGTGTGCGGGTACGTACCGAGGAGAGCTGGACCGGAGCCCAGGTCGAAGCGGACGTTCCCACCGCGACGTCCCTGCTCGGCGCCGGACTGGACCAGTGGCTGCGCGAGCTGAAGGCGGCCGCGAAGGCAGGCGGCGACGGACCGTGCCGGTGACCGGTCGGGCTTCGACGTGCAGGCGGTCCAAAGCTCCGAGCGGCTGACCTGCGGACCGCGCGAGGGACGTCGGCTGTCGGGCTGAGCGCATGTGCGTGCCGGCGGCACAACCGCGGCACGCACACCGCAGGAAGGGAAGTTGACCCCGAGGCACCATGCACGCGACAGATACAGCGGTAAACTTCACGGCGTAAGGTGACAGTATGGAGAACAACGCAGCAGCGGCCTCGGCGCCGTCCGGACCGACCCGCACGCGCAACCGTCGCGGCGAGGGCGGGCGCCTGCGGGACGACATCGTCGCCGCGGCGGTGGAGCTCCTCGACCAGACGGGCGACGAACGCGCCATCACCCTGCGGTCGGTCGCCCGCAGGGTCGGGATCGCCGCCCCGTCGATCTACCGGCACTTCCCGGACCAGCCGGCCATCATGCTCGCCGTCGTCCAGCGGGAGTTCGCCGATCTGGGAGACAGCCTGCGCTCCATGGTGGAGAAGGCGGGCAGCGACCCTCGGCGACGGCTGTACGCCGTGTGCACCGCGTACCTGGACTTCGCACAGCTCCATCCGCAGCGCTACCGCACGATGTTCGGCGGCCTCTGGATTCCGGATCTCGACAGCAGTTCCCTGACCGAGGCGGACATGGCCGCGCTCGGCGACGGAACCATGGAGATCCTCGTCGCCGCTCTCGCCGACTGTGCCGCCGCCGGACAGTGCGCCAGCACCGACCCGCCGGGTGACGCGGTCGCCCTGTGGCTGGGGCTGCACGGACTCGCGCATCAGCGTGCAGTGAGCCCTTCCTTTCCCTGGCCCGACGGCATCGCCGACCGCATCATCGTCGCCTTGGCCCGCTTGAACGACGGCGACGTCTGACCCGCGGGCCGTGGGCAGGCAGCAGTTGTCGGTTTGGGGGCGGCCGATCCCTCGGAGCGTTCGGGTCGTCGGCCGTCCTCGGTCGTATCCCCCGGGCTCTCGGCTCCGGTTGATCTCGGAGTGGTCGACGCGCTCTCCGATCGGGACCGTGCGCATGACGGTGTTCCTCAGGATCGCGTCGGTGCGCTCGCAGACGTGGTTGTGACCGTTGATGACCAGGTCCGCCTGGTGCTTCTCGGACGGCGGGACCCAGGCGTCACGCACACCGCCGTCCGAGGCGTGCGCGTTGGTCGTGGAGAGCGCGCAGTGGTGGGAGGACACCACGACGAAGTCGATGTCGTGACGCGCGTCGGAAGCCGGACGTCACCCGTTGGTGAGAACCATGCGGAAGCGAGCGGCGCCCGAGAGCATCTTGCGGTACGCCTCACCGACCTCGGTCAGGGGCACGGTCTCCACTGTGGGGCGGATGCCGTGAAGGGCACTGAAGTCCAAGGTGTCCTGGACGTCCTGTGCCGTGCCGGACGGGTGGCCGCGTACGCTCCTGCCCGGCAGAATCAGCTGGAGCGGGCTGATTCCCAGAGGTTCGGGCGAGACTCCGATGACCACGAGTTCGCCCCGGTGCGTCAGCCCGTCGACGGTTGCGGTGATGGCCTCGGAGTTACCGGCGGTGGCCAGCACCACCTTGGCACCGCCCAGGGCCCGCAGCGCGTCCGCGACCGAGGTCGCCGCCGTGCTGTCGATGTAGTGGTGTGCCCCGAACCCTTCGGCCAGAGCGGCCTTTTCGGGCCCCCTCGCGATGGCCACCGTCTCGAATCCCATGGCCACCGCGAACTGCACACCGAGGTGCCCCAGACCGCCGAGTCCCACCACGGCCACCCGGTCGCCCGGCATGGCGGAACTGCGCCGCAGTCCGTTGTAGGTCGTGACCCCCGCGCAGGCCATGGGTCCCGCATCAGCCGCCGAGAAAGCCCCGGGGATCCGCGCCAGCGCGTCGACCGGCGCGAGCATCGTCTCGGCGAAACCCCCGTCGTATGCCCAGCCGGGGACCTTGAGGTTCTCGCAGACGATGAAGTCGCCCTGTCTGCACGCGGTGCAGTGTCGGCAACTACCCCCGAACCAGCCCACCGTCACGCGGTCCCCCACGCTCCAGCCGGCGTTCGCGGCCCCCTCGCCCAGCTCCGCGACACGCCCGGCGACCTCGTGCCCCGGAACAAGTGGGAACCGCACTCCGGGCAGCCCCCCGCTGACGAAGGAGTCGTCGCTGTGACAGATCCCGCAGGCTTCGACCGACAGACGTACGTGATCAGGCCCTGGTTCGGTCGTTCGGCGCTCGACTATCTCGAATGATCCGTTCGCGGTAGCGACCTGCGCGGCTCGGTAGGTGCCCATAGGTGTCTCCGTGATCAGGAAAGGGAGGCGCCGGTGTGGCGGACAGCCATACCGGCGGAGCCGTACGAGGACTCGCCTCGGGGCTCAGGCTCCAGCTGTCGGGCGCCGTCCCGGGGGGGCGCGGGTACTCGTGGCCCGGCGCTCACGCTCTCCCGCGGTCCGTCGCTTGACCGTTCCATCCCACCACTGCCTGCTCGGCCCGGCAACAGATGGGCGGTGAAAGCGCCCCCTGTCGTCCCGTCTGCGTCGAGGTGACGGAGCACCGCCCGTGCACGGCTCAGTAGCCCCGCCAGACGTTGTCGAAGGCCGCGCCTTCGATCGATCGGCGTTGCCGTTCGGCGGCCAGCTGTGTGATGGCGTGATGGACTCCGGTCAGCACCGCGCCCTGATCGTCCTCCAGGCCGGCGAGCGTGTCGTCCGACACCTCCCCGATGCCGGCCGCCGCCGCGAGGACGGCGAGGACGGGTTCCCCGGCGGTCCAGCGGTCGTTCGCGCGGTGCAGCGCGGCGGTGTCGGTCCCCGCCGGCCGATCCTTTCGGAAGGGATGGCGGTGGGACCGCGCCGGTGCAGCGAGTCCCGCTGCCTCGAGGGCACGTCGATAGCGATCGGCCAGCTCCGGGCCCCGGCGCCACAGCCAGTCCTCCACGGTCTCGTAAGGAGGCCGCCCGCTGAGGGCCGATGCGGCATCGAGCAGCAGAGCGTCCTCGGTGCGCGGCGCCGCGCCGGGCACGAGCCGGTCGCCGTCGAGAGCCACGGCCCGGACATCCATGAGGTCGATCAGTTCCGCACCCGCCAGCGCGAGCGAGAGGTCGCCCCTCTCCAGGCTCGGGTCGGCGTCCGGAGCGGCGGCGATGATCGAGAGGTCCTGGGCTGTGGTCATGTCGACTCCAGGTGGGCGGGTACGGCGATGGTCCGGAACGGCACGGGTGTGCGTCTCGCGGCGTGGTCCCGAGGCGTCCCCGGCTCCCCGGCTCCCCGGCTCCCCGGACCACGATAGGCGCAGACCTGCCCGTGGTTCGCTCGAACACGTACACGGCGCCTCCGAT
Organism: Streptomyces sp. SM10; assembly: GCF_002910915.1. Classification (GTDB taxonomy): domain Bacteria; phylum Actinomycetota; class Actinomycetes; order Streptomycetales; family Streptomycetaceae; genus Streptomyces. The sequence goes on from NZ_NEUF01000068.1 coordinate 93,595, forward strand.
GCCGCATGGGGTGAAGTCCCCGGCTGACCGTCTGTGCATGCACACGTCCCGGGACGTTCGGAGGCAGACGGTGCGACGGGCCGTCGCGAGCGGCGCCCACCGATGCGGGCGGGTGCCACTCCACGGGCAGCCGGGAGGAGCCCAGGGCCACCGCCGGCAGCTTCGAACCACTCCCACCGTGAGCGTTCGGTCGGGGCCGAAGGGACGTGACGGGGACGTCCCGCCACGCAGCTGTCCTACGAGTTGCTCGTCAACCGGATCCGGCTCCCGGTGCCGATTCGGCCCGGCCGGGGTGTTTCCCGTCCGGCCGGACCGGCGACCGTCCAGAGTACTCCGTATGACGACACCCGCAGAGCTGCTCCGCTCCTTCGCCCGTACCCGTGCCTCGCTCGGCGGCGAGGAGGTCACGTACTGGTGGTCCGGTGATGTCTACTCCTGGGCTCCCGACGAGCCCTATCAGCGCGCCTTCGGTTTCGAAGGGCTCAACGTCTCCCGTCTGGTGCAGGACGCCGAAGCCGGACCGGGCGGCTACCGACTGCTCACGCGCGAGGCCGCCTTCTACCTGGACCCCACCACGCGCGACATCCTGGAGAGCTGGCAGGACCTGCCGGTGGTGCACGTCTGGAACGACCCGGCGAACCAGACGTGGCGCCCCTTCCCGATCCCGACGACGGAGCTCGGCGGTCAGATCTGCTTCAGCATGGAGATCCCCCTCGCCTATCCCTCGCCGCTGCCCGTGGCCCAGTACCCCGCCCACTCGGCGGGCGACACGTACAAGGCCCTGGAGCTCTTCCAGTTCTTCGCCGACCGCGCCGACCTGGCCGGGCCGGATCCCAGCGTCCCCGCGACCATGTCGTGGTCCCGTATGTCCCCGTGGCTCCCGTGGATGGCACGCGGGCAGCGTCCCGGCGGTCTGACCTTCCACTGCAGGGGCCGCAAGCTCGGCTCCTACGCCGAGGTCCCCGAGCGCACCCGCGCCTACATCGCCGGCCACCACCCGGAGTTCGCCCACGCACCGGACGAGTGGAGCGAGCCGAACGAGACCAGCTGGACGTACTTCCGGAAGCTCAATCCGCCGACGGCAAGCGGCCGGTAGCGGCTCTCCGCCATCGGGAGATCGTGGCATTGATCAGGACACCGGGTCGACGGCGCTGCCGATGCCTGCGGCTCCGCGCCCCGGCGCCTTCCCGCGGCAGGGCCGGCGCATCCGTCGACCCGGACGAGAGTCCGTCGCTCACCCGACTCGGCTCCTGCTCAGGGCCGTTCGCCTCCGGTCAGCGCGGCTCCCGGATGCCGTCGATGATCCGGGTCCAGTTGTCGCCGCCGTGTCCGTCCTTGATCGCGTGTCGGTAGTGGGCCTGCACGGCCAGGGGGAGTGCGAGATCCAGGCCGAGGGCCGTGCTGGTCTCGACGATGTGGTCGGCCGTCGCACCCATCATGGTGACGGTGCTCAGGTCGCCGGGATGTTCGCCGGCGTCGAGGGCGACGCCGGGGTTCTCCTCACCGGCCCTCATGATGTCGCCGATGGAGTCGGCGGCGGAGAGCAGCTCGGGCAGTGCTTGCCTGGCCGTGATTCCCGCGGTGCCCAGCATCGCCGTGGCGTGCATCAACGCCGACAGCGTGGTGAGGAAGACCGCGAGCTGGGCCTGGTACATCATCTGGGCGAGACCGGGGTCCTCCCCCAGGTGCCTGGGAGTTCCGAGCAGTGCCAACGTCGCCAGATGGATCTCCGAGGCCTTGTGGCGTCCGCTGTAGTAGACATACGCGGCCTCCGTGCCGACCATCGGCGCGGGGGTCATGACACCTCCGGTGAGGAAGCCGGCGTGGTGGGTCTCCGCCCAGGTCGCCGCCTCGCGTGTGCGATCGGGAGTGTCGGAGCTCAGGTTGACCAGCGTCCGCCCTGCGAGTGATGCGGTGGCGCCGTCGAGGACGTCGTACATGGCCTGGTAGTCGGTGAGGCTGAGGATCACGAGGTCACTCGCTTCCACCGCCTCTCGGGGTGTCCCCGCGAGTGTCGCTCCGTCGGTGACGACGCCGTCGGCCCGAGCGGCGGTGCGGTTCCAGACGGTGACCGGATGGCCGGCCGCGAGGAGGGTGCGTGTCATCGCCTGGCCCATCGGGCCAAGGCCGATCACGGTGACAGGACTGTTCTGACGGGTGGTGAGGTTCGGTTGTTCGTTCACCTCTCCATGGTCGGAGAGGGCCGCTAGTCTCGGAAGTACCCACTATTTCCTGCGGTACTTACCTTTTAGTAAGGGGCTTCGTGATGGCCAAGGCGCCGAGACGCGGGCCGTACATCTGCGGGATCGACGCCGCGCTCGACGTGGTGAGCGGCAAGTGGAAGGGGTTGATCCTCTGGGAGCTCGACGCACACCGCGTACGCCGCTTCGCCGAGCTCCGTCGCGGTCTTCCGGGCGTGAGCGAGAAGATGCTGACGCAGCACCTGCGCGAGATGGAGGCGGACGGTCTCGTGCACCGGCAGGTCCACGTCGAGGTGCCACCGCGCGTGGAGTACTCACTGACCGAGCACGGGCGCACACTCAATCAGGCCCTCGGGCCGCTCGGCGCCTGGGGGGTCGCACGGATGAGTCGCGAAGGCCACGAGGCCGTTGACATGGAGACCTCACTCGGCTGAGCATCGCTGACCTGGCCGGGTCGTGAGCGCGGTGCCGGCCGTCCCTCCTCGGACAGCGGCAGGTCGCCCCTCAGACCGGCCGCTGTGCATCCGGAGACCGTCCTGCCTGCCGATGCCGTACGCCGTGGCCGGAGCCGGTGCGGGCACCAGGTCCTTCCCCGTGCGAAACGTCGCCGGTGCCGTTGATGGCGCCGTCGGGCGACCTGATGTGCCGTCCGTACCTCACCTCGTACGCCGATCGCCTCGTCCGGCGCGGGCGGGTCGTCGACAGGCACCGCGGTGCCCTGGGCCACGTCATCCGGGCGGCGACGTGAGAGTCGCGGGAGCCTCGCCGGCGGTCAGTGACGCGGCGCCGGGTACGAGGTGGGCAGAGGCAGGCCGCGGGCGGCCATGATGGCCCGCACCCGGTCGGGGTAGTCGGTGATGATCCCGTCGATCCCCAGGTCCATGAGCGCCTCGATGGTGTCGGGGTCGTCGCAGGTCCAGGGGATGACCTTCAGCCCACGGCGGTGAGCGTCGCGGATCATCTTCCTGTCGGGGTAGAACCGGAAGTGCGGGTCCACGACTGTTCCGTTCTGCGGGAATCCGTAGTTCGGGGACAGGGCGGTCACACCGGGAACGGCATCGGCTGCCCTGACGAAGTCTCCGTCGTAGTCGTCGACGTCGATACCGCCGAGCCAGGGAGAGGCTCCGTCCTTCCCCACCTGGAGGAAGTCGTAGTTGGTCAGTGCCACCAGGGGGTACGTCGGCGCCAGCTTGTGCATCGCCTTCAGCGCCCCCCAGTCGAAGGACTGGACGGAGACCTGCTTCTCGATCCCGGAGCGGTGGATCTCCTCGAAGACGCGAGTGACGAACAGCTGCCTCGGCGCGGTCTGTTCGGGCGCTCCCGCCTCCACCTTCGTCTCGATGTTCAGCGTGACCCGCTTGGCTCCGTACTCTCGCACCAGGTCGAGGACGTCCCGGAGCTCGACCATCCGGAAGCCCTTGATCTGCTCCTGCTCCGGGTAGCCGGGCAGTTGCTGGTAACCGCAGTCCATGGTCTTGATCTGCGCGAGCGTCAGGTCCTTGACGTACTTCCCGACGTACGGATACGTGGGGTCGTCCGGCGTCAGCGGGCCGGTGTCCTCGCACTTCTGCGCACTGACCTGCCGGTCGTGGTTGACGACGACTTTCCTGTCCTTGGTGATCTGGGTGTCCAGCTCCAGAGTGGTGACACCCAGGCGGAGCGCCTTGGCGAAGCCTTCGAGGGACTCCTCCGTGGTCAGTCCGAGACCTCCGCGGTGAGCCTGGAGGTCGAACGCGGACCGGCCGACCGGCCGGTGCCCGTGCCCGTGCCCGTGCCCGTGGGGAGCCGTGGCCGCCTGCGCGGTCGCGGGGACGACGAGCGCGGGAAGAAGGGCCAGGACGGCGACTGTGTGCCTCAGGGACATGCGTGCCTCGTCTGTTGCATCGGGCTGGACGCCGGGAAGCCAATCCGGTGGATCCGGCTCACACGGGGACCGCAGGTGAGGAGACCGTGAATCTCCGCGGAACGGTCGCTCGCGGAGGGGCCGCCGGACCACTCCCGGTCGCCTGGTGCTCCGGTTGCGGCTCCGGCCCCGGCGAGCCGTGCCGAGAACATGCCCTGCGATGCCGCCGCTCACGCAGCCGGGCCTCGGCCGCTGCATCCGTGGCGGTTCCGGCGCGTCGGCTCACCGGCCGCGGCGCCGAGCCGGGGCTCACCGGCAGGAGTGAGGGGCGTCGGCTCTGCCGGGCCGGACCTGCTCGGCCGCCCGGGCGGCCCGGATGGTACGAAGACCGGTGTGAACGAAGAGACCCGTCCCGCGACCGTTCGTGTGTTCATCGCCCTCGCCCCGCCCGACCACGCGAAGGAAGAACTCGCCCGGGCGCTGCGCCCCGCGTACGACACGCACCCCCGGATGCGGTGGAACCGCATCGAGGACTGGCACATCACTCTGGCGTTCCTCGGGGAGCTGCCCGCCGCCACCGTCCCGCTCCTGCGTCCGCCTCTCGCCGGACTCGCAAAGGCCCATCGGCCGCTGTGCCTGGGCCTTCACGGCGGCGGGATCTTCGACGACCGGGTGCTGTGGAGCGGGATCGAGGGGGACCTCGACGGGCTGCACACGCTCGCGGCCGACGTACGGGGCGTGGTCAGGGGGTGCGGTGTCACCTTCGAGGAGCGGCCCCTGCGTCCCCACCTGACGCTGGCCCGCGCCCGCCGGGGCGACCGTTCCTCGGCCACGGAGATCGTCGCGGGGTTCGCCGGGTTCACCGGTGTCCGATGGCCTGCTGAACGTCTGCACCTGGTCGGGAGCAACGTCGGCCGCAGCAGCGGGCCGATCCACTACCGCGACATCGAGTCCTGGCCCCTCGGCGACGGCAAGGTGACTGCCCCGTAGACGGACCCGTCCCGTGGACCGGACCCCGTTGAGCAGCCACACATCCGCCGGGGCGGGAATCCGGCTTCTCAGGCACCCCGGCGGGAGGGCGGACGGTCTCGGCGGAGCTACGCCTGAGGGCTTTCCGGGCCCTCCTGCGCCCCGAGGGGCAGGACGATCCGGGTCAGGGCATCGGCCGTGGTGGGCGCGGTGGGTATCAGGTCGCCGATCCCCGTGATGTCCAGCAGTCTCGTGAGGTGGGGTGGTGCGGCGGCCAGGGACAGCGACCCGTGCCGGTCCTTGGCGTACCGCAGGATGCCGATCATGGTGTTGAGGCCGGAGGAGTCGCAGAACTCCACGGGCGCCAGATCGAGGACGAGGTGAGGTCTTCCCTGTCTGATCAGGTCCAGGGCTCTGGACCTGAGGACAGGCGCGCTGTCCACGTCGATCTCGCCGGCGACATTGAGGACGGCGATCGAGTCCGCCGGATGCCGGACGGTGAGAATGAGGGTCGAGCTGTGCGTCATGGGTGTCAGTACTCCAGGCCGGTGGGCGGTCGCCGTCACGGCGGAAGCGACGGTGACCGCCGGAAGATCACGCATCGGATGTCGACCGTGAAACCGTACCCCATGACAACTGTTGTCATGAGGAAACATACTGGAGGCTGGCCGTGAACCCGGACGCCGTTGCGGACGGGGGTACGATATTCGGGGCCACGGACGTGTCCCGGAACCTTTGTCCTGGCTTTCCGTACGAGCGCATCGGATGCCCGGCTCGCTTGCTCGGTCCGGTGGCCAGACGGACGAGTGAGACGATCCGGATCGGAGTGTCATCAACATGGGCCTGAGCCCCGAACCCGACCATCGGTCCCGGGATGCGGCCCGCGAGGGATCCGAGTTCGTCGAACTCCTCGAAGTCCTCTGGGAACACGGCCGCGAGGCGGTCCCGACAGGCCCGGTCTCCCCTTCCCAGCTTCGCGTGCTTTACACGCTGGACCGGGAGGAGGGAATCAACCTGCGGATGCTCGCGGAGGCCCTGGGGTCGGCCTCCCCCTCGGTCAGCAGACTCTGCGACCGCCTGCAGGCCACGGGACTGGTGGAGCGCGCACCGAGCCCGGTGAGCCGCCGGGAGCTGGAGCTCCGGCTGACCAGCCATGGCAAGGCGTACCTCGTCGACCTGCGTATGCGCAGGGAGAAGGTGCTGATGTCCACGATCGACGCGATGCCGGCCAAGGCGCGGCGGTCGCTCCTCGAGGGACTCAGAGCTTTCCGCAATGCGGCCTCGGGGCAGGACAGCGGCGGGGCGAGACCCCTGCGGTCGACCGGATAGTCACCGGTCGACCGGCCGGCCGAGAGCCGGAACGGGTCACTCGGACGTGGCGCCGGTGGAGGGCTGCCGGCCGAACCAGTCCAGGCAGACCACGAGAGCATCGTCGTCCAGCGGCGCCGAGGAACGGTACTCTCGCAGATCGCGCAGCACCGCGAGCGGGACCTGCTCGCACGGCAGCAGGCGGTGAGCGGAGAGCGACCGCCCCAGAGCACGCTCCCCGTAGCGCTCCCCGCCCTCCGACGCACTGTCGTAGACACCGTCACTACCGATCAGCAACCGGTCACCCGGCTCCACGCGCAGGCGCTCCGCGACGTACTCGGTCTCTTCGAACATGCCCAGCGGGAGCTGCGCGTCGAAGTCGACGGACTCCACGTCCCGCCCCCGCAGGCGCCACATGCGGGGGGACCCCGCGTCCACGACCTCCACCTCACCCGTGGCCAGGTCGAAACGGAGCAGCAGGACCGACGCGTGCAGCGCACCACGGTGCTGGGCGTAGACCGCCTGGTCGGCGAGGCTGGCCTGGCCGGGAAGGTCGAGGCCGGCGCGCCGGGCGTTGCGCAGGGCGTTGACGACGAGATTGGTCAACAGTGCTGCCTCCATCCCCTTGCCCATGCCGTTGGTGACGGTGAGCGTGAGGTGGTGGGCCGACACCGACCAGTCGAAGTTGTCACCGAAGATCGCGTACGCCGGTTCGAGATGGGCGCCCAACGAGAATTCGGGCCGGGCCACGGAGCGGCCGGGCAGCAGCTGCCACTGCATCTCCGCGGCGAGCGTCAGCCGCGTGGCGCGGCGCGCGAGGAGATAGAGGTCGGTGTCCCGTTCGGCGACCAGGATCTCGTGGCCGAGGGCTTCGCAGATCTGCTGCATCTCCGCGAGGCCCACCCTGGAACAGCTGGCCTCCGGCCCCGTCACGCTGAGGACGCCGAGCCGGTCGCCCCGGACGGTCACCGGCAGGTGCACGGTCGCCGGGCCGGGTGCGATCCGGGGCTCCACATAGGGTTCCTGGGCGCCGAACGCCCGCCCCTGGGGGCTGTCATGGACGGCCACCGGCTCGGCGAGAGGCACCTCGGACACCACCTGGAGCGTGGTCATGCCGTAGTCGGCGAGCCGCAACTCCACGCTTTCCATGTCGTACTGTCTCCGCAGAGCCGCCGTGACGACGTCGACGAGCAGATGAGGTGCGGCCTTGCGCAGCTCCCGCTCGACGGCAGCGAATCTGTCCACGTGATCCTGTTTCTCATCGTGCCGAGCCGAGACCCGGACCGCCTGAAAGGCCCCGGCCGTCGGCCTCCAGCGTACGGGGCCTGTGCCCGGTCCAGCGCGGCGCGCCCAAGAGGTCGCACCGGTGGCAGGCGCTGCTCATCTTACGATGTCCGGAGACAACTGTTTCCACACAGCAAGAAAAATCGAGGTCATCGCGCATGGGCCACCCGAGGCAGGGCAGGGGCTCGTCACTAGGCGCGTTCAGCACGAGCAAGGGTGGGAACGAAATGACCGCTGAACAGACTGCAGGGACCATATCGACGGACCGGGCGCAGGATACGGGGACCACGCCCGAACGCGTCGGTGAGCTGCCCTGGATCGAGGACACGGGCAAGGTGACGCCGAAGGACGCCCGCGCTCTCTCGACGCTGTTCTTCGAGCAGTTGCAGGTGCTGGAGGAGGGCACGCACGAGTACCAGTACGCGCGCAACACCCTCATCGAGATGAACATCTCCCTGGTCAGATTCGCCGCGCGGCGCTTCCGCAACCGGGGCAGCGGTGACATGGAGGACATCACCCAGGTCGGGACCATCGGCCTCATCAAGGCCATCGACCGGTTCGAACTCTCCCGGGAGGTCGAGTTCGCCACTTTCGCCGTCCCCTACATCGTCGGCGAGATCAAGCGCTTCTTCCGTGACACGACGTGGGCCGTCCACGTCCCCCGGCGGCTGCAGGAACTGCGCGTCGAACTGGCCAAGGCCAAGGACGAGCTCGCCACTGTCCTGGACCGTGACCCGACGGTCAAGGAGCTGGCGGAACACATGGACCTCACCGAGGACGAGGTCATCGAGGGCGTCATCGCGTCGAACGGTTATACGGCCGGTTCCCTGGATCTGCCGACCAGCACCGGCGAGACCACGGGCACGGCGTCGCGCACCTTCGCCGACATCCTGGGCGAGCCCGACTCAGCGATGGAGACGGTGGAGAACCTTCACGCTCTGGCCCCGCTGATGGAGGAGCTCGACGACCGTGAGCGCCGCATCATCGAGATGCGCTTCGGCCAGGAGATGACGCAAGCACAGATCGGCGCCGAACTCGGCGTGTCCCAGATGCACGTGTCCCGCCTTCTCACACGCACGCTCGGGAAGCTCCGTACCGGCATGCTGGCCCAGTAACCGCGGAGTTCACACGCTCCGCCACAGGCGATTCGTCCGAGCCGACTCGGACGAATCGTGGTCCCCGCCCCGCGCCGTCAGGACCACAGAGGTCTGCGGCGTTCCGTCCCGGTTCGGTGTCGCGACGGTGGCGAAGTTCCTCGCGTCCACAGCGTGCACGTCTGTTCGTCTCACACGATTGGCACAGCGCGGACGAGGACGCTGGTGATCAGGACCGAGTTCTCCGTCCGACGACTGGGGCAGCGCGGAATACGGCACGGCGGCGGCCCAGATGCCCCAGATCGCTGGTGATAGAAGCGATGAGGCGGCAGGGACCTCTAGCGAAACGGCACTCACACTGCGGGGAGCCCAGACGCCGGGAGCCGGACCGGTGACCACGGGGTGGACGGGGCTTGCATGAGACCCTGTGCCCATGTCACCGACCTCTCCGTCAGCATCCGTTCCACTGTCATCACCCCTTCCTCGTACTATGCGGGCCGTCGTTATCACCGGCCACGGAGACCTCGATGTGATCAAGGAGCGCGAGGTGCCTATGCCCCGCCCGGGGCCGGGCGAGGTGCTGGTCCAGGTACACGCGGCAGGTTGCAACAACACCGATCTGTGGACCCGCGAAGGCTCCTACGGTGCTGCAGAGGACCCGGATGTCAAGACGGGATGGCTCGGTCCGCTCGACTTCCCGCGCATCCAGGGAGCCGACGTGGCCGGCACAGTAGTGGCCTGCGGCGATGAGGAAGCCACCGGACTCGTCGGGAAGCGGGTGCTGGTGGACCCGGCCGAGTACGACGGTCCGGGACCGGACGCGCGCCCGGCCGACGTGCTCGGGAGCGAGCGGGACGGGGGGTTCGCCGAGTACGTCGTGGTACCGAGCGCACGAGCCCACTCCGTCGAGGGGTCACCCCTCACGGACGTGGAGCTGGCTGCTCTTCCCATCGCCTATGGCACCGCGCTGGGCATGCTCGACCGCGGGGCCGTATCGAAGGGCCACACCGTGCTCGTCACGGGTGCCTCGGGTGGTGTCGGTCTTGCCGCGGTCCAGTTGGCCCGCTCCCGTGGGGCCCGGGTCGTAGCAGTGTGCGGCGGTGACAAGGGGGAGGCCGTCCGCAGCGCGGGTGCCGATGCCGTGGTGGACCGGCGGCGGGGCGAGGTGCTCGCCGACGCGGTCGCGGCAGCACCGGGGGGCTACGACACGGTCATCGACGTCGTTGCCGGCGCAGCCCTCGGCCTCGGATTGCTGAGGGCCGGGGGACGCTGGGTGGTTGCCGGTGCCCTCGCCGGCTGGGCTGTCAACATCGACGTGCGGCGGCTCTACCTCGCCAATCTCTCACTGGTGGGCTCAACCATGCACACACCGCGGATCTTCGACCGCCTGGTGGAGATTGCCCGACGCGGCGACGTCACACCGGTCGTCGCCGCAACCTTCCCACTCGGGCAGGTAGGCGAAGCACAGGCTCAACTCGCCCGGCGCAGCCACGTAGGAAAACTGATCATCGTCCCCTGACCCGAATCCTCGGGCCCAGCCGCCCGAACCGTCCTGGATCGCCCCGGAGCTGGAAACCTCACGCCACAGGGCCCACGACTGACGGACGATCCGGCCCAGGGTCGAAGGGTCTCTGGTGCCCATGGAACATCGGCCCGTCGACGGTCTCGGGGCTGGTGGGCTCGCATGTTGTGGTGTCGCGTGTTCGGGAGCCGCTCGACGAACCGGGCACGGTGAACCGCCCAACCTCTGTCTCAGTCCGAGCTCGGGCGCTGTCGAGACAACTGCGGTGACGATCCGCGACCGCTCCCCAAGATCTGTGCCAGAACCCAAAACTCGTGAACCTCACCCGACCGTGGATCCGGGTGCCTCCCGCACCCATGAACATCCAACGGCGCTACTCCTGAACAGAGCCATATGCATCCTTCCTGCAGCGAAGGGTGAGGGGCCGACGCTCCAGCAGTACCCCTGTGACCCCACCCATGGGTGGGGTCACAGCGTCCACCGCCCCACACGCGGCATCTCCCCACCGCACTCCCGCCCCGAGGCCGGACAGGCACGGACGGCTGGCGTGCGGGCAACGGATCAGGCAGGCTCGCCCCCATGGTCTCGGTGTTGCAGAACGTGGCGATCGATTGTGCGGATGCCTATGAGCTGGCCCGGTTCTGGAGTGAGGTGACCGGCCGTCCGCTGCATCCGGAGGACAGGCCGGGCAGCAGGGAGACCCAGGTGATGCTGGCTGAAGGTCCGATGCTGTACTTCAGCCAAGTACCGGAACCCAAGATCACCAAGAACAGGCTCCACCTGTGCCTGCGCCCCGAGACCTCGCGTGAGGAAGAGGTCGAACGGCTGCTGGGGCTGGGTGCCACCTGGATCGCGGACCGCCGTCATCCTGACGGCTCGGGGTGGGCCGTCCTTGCCGACCCCGAAGGCAATGAGTTCTGCGTCCTGCGCAGCGAGTCGGACCGCGCCGCGATGCCCGCCTGACTCCCGGGGCACGGCGTGGGCCGATGCTTCGACGGGCCGAAGGGCACGGGCGAACCAAGGCCGGTGCGCCGGAAGCTGACGAGGGGCCGAAGTCCCTTTGCCGGGCGCCCTCAGAGCTCGTGGTCCTGTGCCAGGTCCTCCCACCGGATTCCGCGAAGCGCAGGATCGGCGTCCTCGCCCGACGGGACGTCCGGAGCGGACTGGAACCAGGCCACAGCCAGCGTGGAACGGTGCAGGACCGGGTCGAGCTCAGGAGCGACCGCTGTGGACCGGAAGACCCCCACGCAACTCACCGGCGGCAGCACCTCGACAGGTCCGAAGGCTCCGGCGGTACTGTCCGGATACTCACGCGAGGGCTGGACGAGATGGATTGCCGTGAAGGAGAACGCCTTCTCGGCCTGGCTCCGGAGCCCACGGACCTTCATGTCGTTGATGCGTCGGCACGGGTAGCCCTCCAGCATCCCCCCGTAGGTCGACGACATCCGCAGCTCGGTGAGCTCGATCGCGCGACCGGACAGAAGGACTATGTGGCCCAGTGACATGGTCACACCCTATGCACAAGATCCATTCTCGGTACCCGGCCTTAGGGTTCACGGATGCGCATGTGCGCCTCGCGCTCCTCGACTACGTCGTCGTCGCTCACATCGACTGCCCCGGACACCCCGAGTCTGAGGTCCTGGGCCAGGTCGCCGAGGCCTACCGGACGTGCGGGACGGCCCACCAACCACTCCGCGACGGCCAGGTGATCGTGATCGACGGCGAGAGCGCCGAGGTCCGCTGACGGCTCTCACCGGCCTGCCGGGCGGGCCGTGACGGGAGCCGGCCGGTGCAGAACGCCCGGGCGTCCAGGCCCCGCCCCGGTGTGTGAGCCGGAGCGTTCGCGTTCGCGGCCGCTTCCGGAGATCGGGGCGCGTCGGCCGGAAGCCCTGCTCCTCGCGTGCCCTGTCGGGGAAGAGCTCTGGAGCGGCGGACCGTTCCCACCGTACGGTGACGCCATGAGTGATCGCTCCGGAGCACCTGTCGAGGTCGGCGTACCCCTGCTCCGGGCCGTGCTCACCGCAGTGCCGACGCCGGACCGGTTCTGCCGGAACGAGACGACGCACGCGGGGAGGCCTGGCTGCCGGACGGCCGGATTCCGTAGCGGAGCATCGGAGCGGCCCGCGGGCTGTCCGGCCGTCTCCGGTCCCGATGCCCCAGGCTCGCCTGTCCCCCACCCGATCGCACGCAAGGACGACAGATGATCCACGGACCAGACCTGCCCGCGGGTACGCGCCGGGTCCCCTACGACGACCCGGGGCTGCCGGATCACCGGAGTCCCCTGCGGTTCCTGTGGTGGCTGACGAGAAGTCAACGCGGGCGGGTCCTCCTCGGCACCACGTGGGGCAGCGCATGGATGTGTGCGCTCATGCTTCCGCCGTACCTGATGTCGAGGACGATCGATGACGGGCTCAGGGCCCGGGACACCCGGGCCCTGCTCCTCTGGATCAGCGCCGTGGTCGTCACGGGGGCAGGGATCGCGGTCCTCGGCATCCTGCGCCACCGCACCATGACGCTCGTTCGTGTGGACGCGGCCTACCGCACGGTGCAGGTCGTCACACGCCACGTCACCCGCCTGGGATCGGCGATACCCAGGCAGGTGTCCGCCGGTGAGCTCGCGCACCTCCAGGCAGGTGACATCGGCAGGATCGCCCAGACGCTGACCGTCACGGGTCCCGGCGTGGGTGCGGCCGTCGCGTACGTCGCGACGGCCGTCCTGCTGTTCCGGATATCCGCCGTTGTCGCTCTGGTCGTTCTTCTCGGGGTCCCGGCCCTGGCCCTGACGGTCGGCCCCCTGCTGGGGAAGCTGCACGGCGCCGAAAGCCGCTACCGGGAGGATCAGGGCGCCCTGACCGCTCTCGCCGGCGACATGGTGGCCGGCCTGAGTGTCCTCAACGGAATCGGCGGCAAGCCCATGTTCGCCGGACGGTACCGGGAACGCTCGCAGGCCCTGGTGCCCCTCGGATACCGCGTTGCCGCCATGACCAGTTGGGTCCAGGCGCTCACCGCGTGTCTGCCCCTGGTCTTTCTCGCGGTCGTGACGTGGATCAGTGCTCGGATGGCTGCCGCCGGGTCCATCACCGTGGGGGAACTGGTGGCGGTCTACGGATACGTCGCCGCCCTGCTGGTCCCCGTCTCGGCCTTCATCGAAGGGGCGGACGATCTGCCGCGCGGGCTCGTCTCCGCCCGGCGGGTGGTCGACATCCTCGCGCTCGAGCCGGCTCCCGAGGAGCATCGGACCCGACTGCACGCACCGGACTCCCCCAGCCGGCTGCACGACCCCGAGTCGGGCCTGGTGGTGGTTCCCGGGAGGGTGACGGCTCTGGTCGGCACGCGCCCCGAGGAGACGCGCGCAGTGGTGGAACGGCTGGCCGGCTACACCGACTCCGGCGTCTCGTGGGGCGAGACCCAGCTGTCCGACTGGGACCGCACCGCTCTCAGAGCGAACATCCTGCTCGCGGACAACGAGGCGTACGTCTTCGCGGGTTCCCTGCGTTCCGTCGTCTCCGGCGACACAGACCGGTCCGACGAGGAGATCGGGCGGGCGTTGCGTGCCGCCGCCGCGGAGGACATCGTCGAGACGCTGCCCGACGGGCTCGACACCCGCCTGCAGAACCAGGCCCGCAACGTGTCGGGGGGACAGCGTCAACGGCTGCGGCTCTCGCGGGCCCTTCTCGCGGATCCACCGGTGCTCCTGCTGATGGAACCGACATCCGCGCTGGACGCGCACACCGAGGCGACCGTGGCCACCCGCGTGGCGGAGTACCGCCAGGGGCTGACGACCCTGGTCGTCAGTTCGTCGCCGCTCGTGCTCGGCCAGGCGGACGAGGTGGTCCACCTGGTGGACGGGAAGGTGCGGGCGACCGGCACGCATGGCGAACTCCTGGCACGCCACCCCGGATACGCGGCACTGGTCTTCCGCGGCAGCACCGATATCCGTGACGAAGCCGCCGCGGCTCACCAGGGGGAAGGCGGTCCTCGATGAGTCGGTCCCACGAGACCCCGCGCCTGCCGGTCGCCGACGCGCGGACGGCGCGCCGGGCCGCCTGGCAGCTGCTGAAGGACGACCGGGGGGCCATCCGCGGAATCGTGCTGCTGGCCTGTCTTGCCGCACTCGCCGGCGCGACAGGTCCCTGGCTGCTGGGCCTCATCGTCACCGGTGTCGAGGCCGGAGAGATGACCGTGTCCCGGGTCGACGGACTCGCCGCCGCCACTCTGGGTTTCGCTGCCGCCCAGTTGGTCCTCATGCGCGCCGCGCGAGGCCTCTCCCACCGCTTCGGCGAGCGCGCGCTCGCCCGGCTCCGTGAGGAGGTCATCGACCGGAGCCTCGCACTGCCGGGGCGGATCGCCGACGAGGTGGGCACCGGCGATCTGGTCACCCGTTCCACCCTGGACGTCTCCACCGTGGCGGCCACCCTGCGCAACGCGGCCCCGGACATCTTCATCGCCGGTGTCCAGGTCGTGTTCGTCTTCGCCGCGGTCTTCCTTCTGGACCCGCTGCTCGGGCTCTGCTCGGTGGTCGGACTTCCGCTCATATGGGGAGTGAGCCGCTGGTACCTGACGCGCTCCCGTGCGGCCTATCTCGCCGAGGGCGCGGCCGCCGGTGAGGTCTCCGAGATCCTCAACTCCACTGCGCTCGGCGCACGCACCGTCGAGGCCTACGGGCTGCGCGCACACCGGAACCGCGCCCTCGACACGGCCGTGGACGCCACCTACCGCGCCCAGGTGCGCACTCTCTCCCTGCGGACCGTGCTCTACCCGGTCACCGAGTTCGCGCACACCCTGCCCCTGGCGCTCGTCCTCCTCGTGGGCGGACTCCGCCACCTCGATGGGGCGATCCCCCTGGGCACCGTGGTGGCGGGCGGCCTGTACATGTGGCAGCTGGTCGACCCGCTCAACCAGATGCTCGTCTGGGTCGAGCAGCTACAGCGCAGTGGGGCCTCGTTCGCCCGGGTCAAGGGCGTCGGGCTGGTCTCGCGCACCTCCGACGGCCCCGTCCCGGTCCCTGCGGACGACCTCATCGAGGTCAGCGGCGCGGGGTACTCGTACGTTTCCGGACACGAGGTCCTCAAGGACGTGGAGCTGCGGGTACGTCCCGGCGAACGGCTGGCGGTGGTGGGCCGGTCCGGTGCGGGCAAGTCCACCCTCGGCAAGCTGATGTCGGGGGTGGACGCCCCGGACGCCGGTCGCATCCTGGTCGGCGGCGTGCCGGTCGCCGACCTGGCGGCAGCGGGTGAGCTGGGCAACCGGGTCATCCTCATCACCCAGCAGCACCACGTGTTCATGGGCACCCTGCGCGACAACATGACCATGGCCGCGCCCGAGGCCGACGACGAGGCCGTCCTCGCGGCGCTGGCGCTGGTGGAGGCGGACTGGGTGGCCGAGCTGCCGGAGGGCCTGGACAGCCGGCTGGGTTCGGGCGGGATCGAACTGGAGGCCGCGCAGGCGCAGCAGCTCACCCTGGCCCGGGTGCATCTGGCGGATCCGCACACCCTGATCCTGGACGAGGCCACCTCGCTCCTCGACCCGAGGACGGCCCGGCAGGCGGAGCGGGCGATGGTCGCCGTCCGGTCGGACCGCACAGTCGTCTCCATCGCCCACCGGCTCCAGACCGCGCATGACGCCGACCGCGTCGCCGTGATGGAGTCCGGCCGCATCGTCGAACTGGGCACGCACGACGAGCTGGTGGGCGCTGACGGTGTGTACGCGGCGCTCTGGCGGTCGTGGAACGGCGAAGGCTGAGGCTTCGGTGCCCCGCAGGCCGTGGTCTGCGGGGCTCCCGGCCTACTCGAAGAACTTCAGGCTCCAGCCGGTGTCGGTGTGCGCCCCGGGGACGTTGGCCCGGGTGTAGGTGGTGTTGCCCCACCAGGCGAAGGTGCCGGTGTACCAGTACCGGTTCTCCCACGCGTACGGCGTCCCCTTCGGCACCGCGTGGAACATCGACGGGAACGTCGGACCGGCGGGCGGGCTCGTGCCGATGTCTCCCTTGAGCAGGACGAAGCTGTGGTGGCCGGGGCCGTTGACGTTCAGTGTCGGGTCCCAGCCGGACATCATCGTCGCGCGGTTGGAACCGAACAGGCAGCCGTTGGACTTGTACCAGTCCCACACGTACGTCGGGTCGCCGCCTGCGCGCAGCCTGAGGTCGGCCAGGCAGTACTGGTCGCTCCAGCTGCCGTTGGCGGAGTACACGATGTGCAGCTGCCCGTTCGGGTCCTTGATGGGTTCGGGGCCCTCGTTGATGAACGGGTTGCCGACGACGCGCTCCCAGCTCTCCCGGGGCTGTGAGATGAGGTACCGCGCGCCGGTCGGCGTGGTCGGGCTGCTCATCCTGGCGACGTAGAGGTTCTGCTCGACGTTCGTGTCGCCCGCCCAGCCGGACCAGACGAACCAGCGCTGCCCGTTGAAGGTGAACAGGGCTCCGTCGATGGCCCACCTGTCGTCCGGCAGGGCGAGCTTCGTCTCGGCGGTGTACCCGCTGTCCGGGGCCGGGGAGCTGATCACGTACATCCGGTGGGCGGCGCCCCGGCCGGCGGAGAAGTAGATGTAGTAGCGGCCGCCGTCGACGACGATCTCCGGTGCCCAGACCTCGCCGAGGCCACGGGTGTCGGACCAGACCTGCCGGGCGGCGGCCGCGGCCAGCCCGGCCGTCGACGACGCCTGTCGCACGGCGATGCCGCCACCGGTCGACTGCACCGAGACGTAGGTGCTGCCGACCCGCAGCACGCTGGGGTCGGCCGCCCGGAGGCCGGTCTGTTCGGCCCGGGCCGGTTCCGCGTTGGACACGGACATCACCAGGAGAAGGACGCCGGACAGCACGAGGGCCGCGGCAGCGTACAGACAGCGAGAGAGTTTCATGGCCTCGTTCCCGGGTTGGCCGCCGCCGCTTCGACGCCGACGTTTACATCGATGGAAGAGCGCCGTGACATCATCGTTACTGGCCCTGAACATGTCAACTCCTTCGCTGTTCCCCTGCCCTGCCCGCCCGGTTCCGCGGTCCGGCGCCGACGGCTGCGGCTCCGGCCTCCACCCGGTCCGCCGGTGGCCCCTTCCCGCCGCACCGCAGCCAGGCCCCCTCGCCGGCCGGAGCCTCTCGACGAACGGCTTCACGACACGCCACCCCCTCGTTGTCCGGGTGGGGTGCGCCCGAACCGGGCGCTCCACGCCCACCGCCCGTCCCCCACGCAGCATCCGACGAAGCAGGACCGTCCTCGCCAACACGGAGAACGGGACCGGCCCGTGGTACGAGATCGAATCCCCCGTGCAGATCGACGATCCCGGGGTGAACCACTGCCAGAACTACAGCTCGCCCCTGCTTCCGTCGCCCGACGGGGCCCAGGTGCTGCAGATCGCCACGGACTGGGACGGCACCGTGTGCAGGCCCTACTTCGCGTCGGGCCGCACCACAGGGAGCGGTGACGCGGCGGGAGTGGCGGAGGGCGAGGTCCACCGCCTGGTGAACGCGAACAGCGGTCACTGCCTCGATGTGGCCGGTGACTCCCGGGCCGTGAGCGGCAACGTCCAGCAGTGGACGTGCCACGGCCTCCAGCCCCAGATCTGGCGCCTCGAACGGCGCTGAAGCGGGCCGGTCACGGCGGCCGATGAGTGGAGGCCTCCCCGTCGGCGCACGGGGGGCCTCCACTCGTGGCTACGCCGGGCCCGGGTCCTCCTCGATCGCCGCCCGGCGCAGCTGGGCCGCGCGGATGCGGGAGACGTCGAGCTCGGACCCCCGGTCGAAGCGGTAGACGCCGTTCTGCTCCTGGAAGACGTCGGTCAGCTGCGTGTAGCAGTAGCCGAACGTGGCGGGATCCCCGAGCAGTACGCCGGTGAGGCCGGCGAACCGCTCGTGGAACTCGTCCTCGTCCCGGAGGCGTTCGCCGTAGCCCCACGAGGCGGTGCGGTCCTCGCCCGACTGCGCGGCGGCGGCTTCCGGGTCCCACCAGATCCCGCCGAACTCGCTGACGAAGTACGGCTGGCCGCGGTACGGCTGCGAGTAGGCCCCGCCGTTCTCGTAGGCGTTGACGAACGGCTCGTCCTTGGCCAGGCCCGCCATGAGCTGCCGGAAGGCGGCCGGGTCCTGCTCGTAGGAGTGGGCGTCGTAGATGTCGGTCTCGGCGACCCGGTGGGCGTAGCCGGACGCGTCGATCACCGGCCGGGTGGTGTCCATGGCCTTGGTGGCCAGGAACATAGCCCGGGTGACGGAGTCGAGCTGGGTGATGCGGTCGTGCAGCTTCTGGTACGTCTCGTTCAGCGGGCACCAGCCGATGATCGAGGGGTGCGAGTAGTCGCGTTCCACGGCCTCCAGCCACTGGCCGAGGTACGAGGCGTCCGGCTGCTGGTTGTCGCCGGAGGAGCCGCCGGTCTCGCAGCCCCAGTCGCCGAACTCGCCCCAGACCAGATAGCCGAGGCGGTCCGCGTGGTGGAGGAAGCGCTCCTCGAAGACCTTCTGGTGCAGCCGGGCACCGTTGAAGCCGGCCTCCATGGCCAGCTCGATGTCGCGGACGAGCGCCTCGTCGGTCGGCGCCGTCATCAGGCCGTCCGGATACCATCCCTGGTCCAGCACGAGGCGCTGGAAGACGGGGCGCCCGTTGAGGGTGACGGCCTTGCCGCGCAGGCCGACGGCGCGCAGACCGGCGTAGCTCTCCACGCTGTCGAGCACCTCGCCCGCGGCGTCGAGGAGCTGGAGGCGCAGGTCGTAGAGGTGGGGATCCTCGGTGCTCCACTCCCGTCGTCTGGCGGCCGCCACGGGGAGGTGAAGGCGCGGTGCGAGGTCGAGGTCGGCGCGGGCCTCGGCACGGCCGACCTCGCCGTCGCCGTCGCTGAGGACGGCGCGCACGAGGTGGCCGGGCCGGTTGCCGGAGAGCGGCAGTTCGAGGTGGAAGGCAGATCCGGCGAGATCGGGCGTGATCCGGGGGCGCCGGAGGTGGACCTCGGCCACCGGCTCGGCCCAGACGGTCTGCCAGATGCCCGTCACTCGGGTGTAGTTGCAGTCGTGGTTCGCGTACTGGATGGCCTGCTTCCCCCGGGCCTGCGGGCCGGAGCGAGGGTCGCGGGCCCGGACGGTGACGACGACGACGTCGCCGGAGCCCGCGATGTCGCCGAGGTCGGCGGTGAACGGGGTGAAACCGCCCCGATGGCGCGCGACCTCGGTGCCGTCGGCCCATACGGTCGTGTCGTGGTCGACGGCGTGGCCACGTCCTGCTCGCTCTGGAGGGATGTGGCGACGGCCCAGACGAAGGGCAGCAGCCACAGCGCTGCCAGGACGGCCAGTCCGGTGCCGGCCAGGACGCGGGGTGTCCGGCCGTTGCCCAGAAGCAGCGGGGAACCCGCTCCCTCGCGCGGTGGCCGAAGGCGTCTGCGGGCTGCGGGGGCGGTGGCGGTGGCGGACATGGTCAGTCCTCCTTGCGGAAGAAGCGGAGCTGCGCGACGGAGATGATGATCACGAGCGCGAAGAAGAGGTAGGAGACGGCCGAGGCATAGCCCAGGCGGTAGCCGGTGAATCCGACGTCGTAGACGTACTCGAGGATCGGACGGGTGGAGCCGTTCGGTCCGCCCTTGGTGAGGATGTAGATCTGGTCGAACACCTTGAGCGAGGCGAGGATCTGGAGCATGGCCACCAGCACGGTGGCCCTGCGCAGTTGCGGCAGGGTGAGGGCGCTCATGCCGGACCGGCAATGGACCCCGGACCGAGCGGGTCCGCCGCACGCGGCAGATGGTTGGCGCACTGGCCGAAACAGTGCGGTGGCATGCTTTTACATCGATGTACATTGGCTGTAAAGGGTTCGGTACGCACGTCTGTCCGGAAGGACGGCAGGCGAAGGCGAGCCGGGTGGCCTGGTGCGTCCTCCACGGGCCGCTGGACATAGACTCGGCGGCGCACGAGGGAAGGGAGGGGTGTGGTGGCACGGCCCAGGATCAAGGACGTCGCCCGGCACGCGGGCGTGTCCGAGAAGACGGTGTCCAACGTGATCAACGACTACACCCATGTCTCCGAGCGCACCCGGAAAGTGGTCCAGGAGTCCATCGCGCATCTCGGGTACCGGATCAACCTCGCGGGCCGCCATCTGCGCAAGGGCCGCACGGGCATCATCGCCCTCGTCGTGCCCGAGCTCGACGTCCCGTACTTCGCCGAGCTCGCCCGGCATGTGATCCGCGAGGCGGGACAGCGGTCGCTGACGGTGCTGATCCACCAGTCCGGCGCCGACCGGGAGCACGAGATGGCCGCACTGGCAGGCTTCGGCTCCGACTTCGTCGACGGGACCATCCTCAGCCCGCTCGCCCTCACCGCCGACGACCTGCGCGAGCATCCGGGCGCTCCCCCGACCGTCCTCATCGGGGAGTTGCTGGAGGAAGGCGCCGACCATGTCGCCATCGACAACGAGAAGGCGGCACGCGAGGCCACCGAACACCTGATCGCCCTCGATCGTCGCTCGATCCTCGCTGTCGGCGGACGTGACGCCACCGGGCTGGGTACGGCCGAGGCGCGTACCCGTGGCTACCGCGCGGCGCTGGCCGAAGCGGGCATCGCGTACGACCCCTCCGCACTGCTGCCCGTCGAGTCCTTCCGGATGTCCGACGGCGCCGAGGCGGTGGCGGCCGCACTGCACCGGGGAGCCCGGCCCGACGCGCTCCTGTGCTTCAACGACCACCTGGCGCTCGGTGCGTTGCGCACGCTGCACGAGCGCGGCGTCCGCGTCCCCGAGAGCGTCGCCGTGATCGGCTTCGACGACGTGGAGGGCGGCCGGTTCAGCGTTCCGACGCTCAGTACGGTGGCACCGGACAAGGCGGCGGTGGCGAGGACCGCGGTCCAGCTCCTCCAGCACCGCATCGACGAGGCGACGGGCTCCTCCACGAGCGGCGGCGAGGCGGGGTCTGCGGTCCTGTCCCCGCAGGACCGCGTGGTGGCGCACCGGCTGGTCCTGCGGGAGAGCACCGAGGGACCGGCCGGCACCTGACCGCGCACCCCCTCGCCCCGAAGTCCCGGACGGTGGGAACCGGCAGGGTGCACGGGCCGGGCGCATCCACGAGCGCCCGTCGACGACCGGGCGGCGGCGCCCGGATGATCGGGACGCAGCCGGCCGGACGGGATGCGGAACCCCTGGCACAACACCACTTCGGGGCCCCGCGAGCGTGGCGGGCCGGGGTGCGGCCGCATGGGCACCCTCGCGTAGGCTGCACTCTCACCCGACGCATCGTGACGAGGATCAGCCCATGCCCGACAGCACCGCGATCCGTCTGATCGAGCCTGTCGACGCCGCCCCGATAGCGGCCCATCGGGTGCGGGACCTGGAGGCCTTCCGGCCGTGGGAACCGGCCCAGCCGGACGGCTTCTTCACTCCGGAGGGCCAGGAGAAGCGGATCGAAGGCCTCCTTGCAGGGTACCGGGCCGGCACGGTCTGGCCGGGCGTGGTGCTCGCGGACGACGAGGTGATCGGGCAGGTCACCGTGGGCGGCATCCTGCGGCAACCGCACCTGCGGCGCGGCTCCGTCGGCTACTGGATCGCCGGCGTCGCCCAGAATCAGGGGCACGCCGGAAGCGCCCTCGGGCTCGCGCTCCGGGTAATGACGGACGAACTCGGGCTGCACCGCGCCGAGGCATCCACCCATCTGGAGAATCTGCCGTCGCAACGGGTGCTGCGCCGCAACGGGTTCAGCCCGTACGGCGTCGCGCACTCCTCGATCTTCCTGGACGGGAGCTGGCGGGACGGGCTGCTGTGGGAGCGGATCCTCGGCGACTGAGGCTCCTCGACGAAGAAGAGGCCGAGGACGTCCCGACGACGGCGCACGTGGTCGGTGCGGGTGCAAGTGACGCGTCCGATCGTGGCGGACCGGACTGCCGCAGCTCCTAGGATCTGGGCATGGCAACACGACTCGTGCAGATCAACATGAAGGCCCAGGACGACTACGCGCTGGGCCGGTTCTGGGCGGAGGCACTCGGTTGGGGTGTCGACAGCGAGGGCCCCGGCGTCACGAATCTCGAACCCCTGGGTTTCGCCTACCCCGACCCCGTGGCCGTCTGCGTCGACATCGTCGCCCGCCCGGAGCCCAAAACGGTGAAGAACCGGGTGCACATCGATCTGGCCACCACCTCGACCGCCCATCAGGCACAGTTGGTCGCGCGCCTGAAGGATCTCGGTGCGACGCCCGCCGACGTGGGGCAGGGCGACGTCCCCTGGACGGTCCTGGCCGACCCCGAGGGCAACGAGTTCTGCGTCCTGGAGCCGCGCCCGGTCTACCGGGACACCGGGCCGATCGCCGCGGTGGTGGTCGACTGCGCCGACCCACGGGCGATGGCCCGGTTCTGGGACCGGGCGATGGACTGGACGCTGCACGAGGCCACCGACGACCGTGCGGTCATGCGGTCGGCCAAGGGCGTCGGCCCTTTTCTGGAGTTCATCCGCACCCCCGACACCAAGAGCGTGTGGAACCGCGTCCATCTCGATATCTGCCCCTACCCCGGCGACGACCTGGGAGCGGAGGAATCACGGCTGCGTGCCCTGGGGGCCACCGACCCCGGAATCGACCGGTCCGCGATCTCCTGGACGGTCATGGCGGACCCGGAGGGCAACGAGTTCTGTCTTCTCACTCCTCGCTGACCTCGGTCAGCCGATCCGGCGCAGTCCCTCGGCCCTGGTCCGCCTCGGCTCACGGGGCTCCGGGGCCCCGGGGCACAGTGCGTGGTCGATCAGTGAGCCGGCCGCGTTCTCCTGTTCCAGCACGTGCTCCGAGGTGTCGCCGCGCGCCTCGGACATGGAGACCACGGCGCTTCGTCTCCCGTCGCCGGTAACACCGTTGAGGGTGATGTAGCCACCGTCCCCGCCCTCGTGCCCCCAGTAGGTTCCGCCGCAGCTCAGGGGGCGTTCGATCAGGCCCAGACCGTATCGGCCGCCGGGCCAGAACAGTTGGAACTCCGGGCTGACGGGGACGGTATGTTTCATCTCCGCCATCTGCCGGGGCGGCAGGAGGCGTCCCCCGAGCAGAGCGCGGAAGAAGTCGTTCTCGTCCCGCGTGGTCGTGACCCACGAGAAGTGCTCGTGGCCCACCGGTATCTGGTCGGTGACGTCCACCACGGAACCGGGGCCGAAGAGCTGGTAGGCCCTGGAGTGCGGCCGGGGCAGGGAGGGCGATGCTCCCATCCACCGGGTCCGGTCCAGGCCGAGGGGGCCCAGGATCCGGTCCTCGATCTCCGCGTGCGCGGATCGGCCGGTGACCTTCTGGACGACCGTGCCGAGCAGGACGTAGCCGGTGTTGGAGTACTGCCAGCCCTCGCCGGGCGAGAAGTCCGGCGCGTGGGCCATGGCGCGGGCGACCAACTCCTCGGAGCTGTGGACGTCGTGGCGTTGTTCGTCGTACTCCTGTGGCGTGCTGTATCCGGGCAGGTCGTCGTGGAGGCCGCTGGTGTGCTGGAGCAGGTGGCGGATGGTGAGCGATCTGCCGTCGTTGCCGTTGCCCCGCACCACTCCGGGCAGCCAGTGTTCGACCGTGTCGTCCAGCGAAAGGGCGCCCTCGGCCACCAACTGGAGGACCACGGTGGCGACCAGGGTCTTGGCGGTGCTGGCCATGCGGAAGTAGCCGTCGGGAAGGACCGGGCGGCCGGTGTCCAGGTCGGCGGTGCCACTGGTGGCGACCGAATGCCGCCCGTCGGGCGCGATCACGAGGGCCTGTACACCGCTGACACCCAGGGCGTGTATGGCCTCGGTGTCCTCGCGTAACTGTTCCGCCCGGGAGGGCCCGGCGGGCCGGACGGCGGCGGGGGCCATCCCGGCGGCAAGCAGCGTAGCGATCCCGAGTGCCATGCCGAGGTGCTTTCGCAGTGTCGAGGTCATGACTGGACGCTAGTTTCGCGCTCGCCGGGTCGCGATCCTGCGTACCCCCGGAGTCCCGAGGGGGATATCCCCAGGCCGACGCTGGGAGCCCGAACATCAACGGCCCTGGAGTTCCGTCCGTCCGTCCGTCAGGTGGTCCGGGTCACCAAGGGCGGCGACCTGGTCAGGATCCGGCTCTCCAACGCCTACGGCACCTCACCGATGAGCGTCACCGGCGCGGTGATCGCCCGCACCGCACGGGGCGCGGCCGTCGAAGCGGGTTCGGTCCGCCGCCTCACCTTCGGCGGCAGCACATGGGCCGAGATCCCGGCTCACGGCGAACTCCGCAGCGATGCGACCGCACTGCGCCCGAATCGACTGGAGTCGGTCACGGTCACCCTCTACCTCGCGGGGAACACGGGCCTGGCGACCTTCCACTCACAGGACGGGCCGACACCTACCGGACGGACGGCGACCACCGGGCCGATACGGAGGCAAGCGCGTACAGCAGCAGAACGCAGTCCTGGTACTACCTCTCCGGTATCGAAGTGGGCGGTGCACCGAGCGGAACCCCTGCCACAGGATCCGGCCGGCGTACGGGAGATGCCGAATCCGAGGGCGGCATCGTGGTCTTGGGGGACTCCCTCACCGACGGCTTCGGCTCCACCCCCCGCACGAACCGGCATTACTCCGATGTCCTGGCCGAGCTCACCGGGCGGCCGTCGTCAACCAGGGCATCGGCGGCAACCTCGTGCTCAACGACTCGGCCTGGTTCGGCGAGCGGGCCACAGTCCGCTTCGAGCATGACGTGCTGGACCAGAAGGGCATCTCCACGGTCGTCATCCTCCAGGGGGTCGACGACATCGGTTTCAGCGAAGCCGCCAAGGGGCCCCACCCGCCCGTCGCCTACAAGCCGACCCCGGCCGTGTCGTCCCGCCGGCTCACCGCCGGCTACCGCACGCTGATCCAGGCCGCGCACAGCAAGGGCCTCCAGGCAGTCGGCGCAACCCTGTTGCCCTTCAAGGGCTCCGACCACTGGGGTCCGCACGCGGCGCGGGTCAGCAACGAGGTCACCGACTGGATCCGCCACTCGGGCGAGTCCGACGCCCACGTCGACTTCGACCGGGCACTCGCAGCGTCGTCCGCCCCGGACTGTCTCGACCCCTCGTGTGCGAGCGCGGACGCGCTGCGCCCCGATGACGACGGACGGATACCGTGTCATGGCGAACGAAGTGGCCAGGACACGGGGACGCTGAAGCGAAGGCCGACCGCCCTGTGTACCGTGCCGGCCGTCGGCGCCGGGACCGGTCCCCTTGTCCGGGCCCCGCTCCGGTGGACAGAGCACTCCGATGGGATGAACTCCCCGCCGGTCCGGGAATAGCAGGCACGAGGTGCTGTTGACGCCACCATGACTTCTGAGACGCGTGAGACGTTCGGCCGGGTCGGCATCTGGAGCACTGCCCTGCACCCATCGAGGAGAGACCACGCGGGACGGGTGGCGCTGGTGGAAGCGCTCGCCGAACTCGAAGAGCTCAACTACGGCACCCTCTGGATCGGGGGCAGTCCCTCGCCCGCAGACGCCGCCGCCGTCGTCGCGGCCACCCGCACGGTCACCGTGGCCACCGGCATCCTGAGCATCTGGGACCATTCCGCCGAGGAAGTGGCGGCGCGGATCGCCGCGTTCGACACGAGCGAGCGCGGACGGTTCGTCCTCGGCCTGGGCGTCAGCCACGGCCCGATGGTCCCGCAGTACGCGAAGCCGTACAGCGCGATGGTCGCCTACCTCGACGCGCTCGACGACGCGGCTGAGCCCGTGGGCCCGGGGCACCGGGTCCTCGCTGCGCTCGGCCCTAAGATGCTGGAACTCGCGGCGGACAGGGCGCTCGGCGCGCACCCCTACCTCGTCACGGCCGAGCACACCGCGGAGGCGCGCACGGCACTCGGCCCCGACGCACTGCTCGCCCCGGAGCTGTCGGTGGTACTCGACACCGATCCCGACCGCGCCCGCACCACGGCACGGAGCATGCTGGCGATGTACCTGCAGCTGCCCAACTACACCGACAACCTTCTGCGCCTGGGCTTCTCGGAGAGCGACTTCGACGGCGGCGGGAGCGCACGTCTGCTCGACGCCCTCTTCGCCTTGGGCGACGCCGAGCGCATCAAGGCCCGGACCCAGGAGTACCTCGACGCAGGCGCCGACCACGTCGCCCTCCAGGTCCTCACCGCCGAGGAGGGCGGCGGCGGTCTGCCACGGGCCGAATGGCGCGAGCTGGCCGGGGTCTTCGCGGACCTGTTGTAGAGGGATGCCCACCGGCCGCCGTGGCCTCGGTCCCCCGCCGAGACCGCAGCGGCCCGCCCCCGAAGGCCGGGCGCGTAGGCTCCGTCGACAGCGTGGAGATTGCTCTATCCGAGCTCGATGGTGGTCGCGGCGAAGACACCGGCCACATCGATATCAGGAACACCCCTGGTGTACATCCGGGCGCACTCGAAGGTCGGTTCGAGCCCCAGACGCTCCGCCAGCCTGATCGCCGGCGCGTTCACGTCGGGCACGTCGAACGCCACCGGTGCTCCGTTCCTGGATGCGGACAGAGCGTTCAGCAGTGCGAGAGCGACGTCCTCGGAGTCCGCGTAGAGAGGGCCGACGCGTGCGCCCGACCGCGCCGGTCGGACCACCCCGAAGCCGCTCAACTCCCCGTCCCGAAGAGCTACGAGAGCCGTGTGACCGGGCGCTCCGACCCACAGCGAGAGAAAGGCGTCACGCCGCGCCGGGAAGAAGCGGCGGTCGTACGACGCCAGTTCGCCGAAGGGAAGGGATCCGGCGTCGGCCAGGATGATGTCCGCAGGAGGCTCCTCCCTTCCCGGTACTCCCTCGTACCGCACGTGGTTCCAGGCGGTCCGGAATCCGGACGTGTAGTAGTTGTCCTGCTGGTCCACGACACCGTCGAGGCCGATGTTCCGGCCGTCCAGGAGCTTCATGGCCGCCCGCCACGCCCGGATACCGTAACCCTGGCCGCGCACCGGGGGCCGCGCGATGTAGAAGCCGATGAATCCGAAATCGTCTCCGTACCGTACGGCGGAGATGGAGGTGACCGGCTCGCCGTCCAGCCGTCCGAGGAGAAATCCGTGCGGGTCGGCGGCGTGGAAGGGGAGATGGTCCAGCTGCCCGGGGTTCCACTGTTCGTCGTGGGCCCACTCCAGGAACGTCGTCATCTCACGGACGCCGGCGGTCGTGATCTCGTACACTGGCATGTCCCTCTTTCACTCGATTCGGTGACTCACAGGCGGCGGGAACCGTCTCCCGCCCGGCCACGCCCGGTTTCCCGGCCGCGCGGCGCTGCATCGCCGTCGGCTGTCCGCCGTCCCCCTCGCACCGGGCGGACACGGCGATGCGGACCGGCGGACGCTCGGCCGGGCCGAGCCTCCCCGGCCATGCTCCCGTGTCCGCAGGGGCCCTGCCACCACGTCTCGCCGGGGCGAACACCGTGGCCCGGCCCGTCGGCGAGACCGTGTCCGCTCCGCCCTCGCCGGTCCGGCGACCGGCGCCGCGGGTGCGGGGCGCACCGTACTACCCTCCTCGCTCGTGACCGAGCC
Source organism: Streptomyces sp. SM10 (assembly GCF_002910915.1). Classification (GTDB taxonomy): domain Bacteria; phylum Actinomycetota; class Actinomycetes; order Streptomycetales; family Streptomycetaceae; genus Streptomyces. The sequence continues at coordinate 121,209 of NZ_NEUF01000068.1, forward strand.
TTCTTCGCACCTTCTCGCAACGTCCGACGCCTACGACGCCGTTGCTGTCCTCTACGCCGAACTCGTCCGCGACGAACTGGACTCCCTGCCCCTGGACCGCGCGGTGCTCGCCGCGTTCGCCGAGCACGTACGGTGCACCGGCGCGGGGCCCGTGGCCGAACTGGGCTGCGGGCCGGGCCGGGTGACGGCACACCTGCGAGACCTCGGGCTGGACGTCTTCGGCGTCGACCTGTCGCCGGTGATGATCGAACTGGCCCGCACGGCCCACCCGGATCTGCGGTTCGAGGTCGGTTCCATGGACGCCCTGGACATGGAGGACGGCGAGTTGAAGGGCATCGTGTCCTGGTACTCGGTGATCCACGCCCCTCCGCAGGACGTCCGCTCCTACGTCGACGAGTTCCGACGGGTTCTGGCGCCCGGAGGCCATCTCCTGCTCGCCTTCTTCGAGTCGGAGGGTGAGCCGGTCACCGTGTTCGACCACAAGGTGGCGGAAGCCTACCGGTGGCCGATCGACGACCTCACGCACCTGGTCGGGGAAGCCGGGTTCGCCGAGATCGGCCGCATGCTGCGCGAGCCCCGTGAGGGGGAGCGCTTCCGACGGGGACATCTCCTCATGCGCCTCGACGGACCACCCGGATGACCGCGGTGCCCACGGCCGGTGGGCGATGCAGTACTCGCACGAAGCCCAGGCGGTTGACGGGGACGCGAGCCGAGCCGAGCGAGATGAGCTCGCCGTCGCCGAACGTGTCCCCGAGCGGATGAGCGAACAGCTCTCCGACGGACGCGCCGACGTCCGGACGGGTGGGCGGACGAACGGTGATGCTCATCCCGCACCGCACGCCGGACGGCGACGTGGGCCTTGGCCCCCGAGTCGGGCGTCGAGCCCGGGTTTCGCACTCGGTCGACCAGCCCTTTCGCCCCTCGAACTCGCGAATCCCCTCCCTCGCGGCGGACTCTCGAGCCGCCCGAGGTCGGAAGGAGGAACAAGCTCAGCTCCGTCGCCCGTGACGGTACGTCGTGGCGGGGCGGTGACGAGGCGGAGCCAGCTCTCCGCGATGCCGGCGGCGGCCCGCCGCCGCCCGTGCGTCACCGCCCCTCGACGATGCCGGTCCAGCCGTTGCGCCCGGAGCGGGAGGTTCCGCCGTAGGACATGTTGAGGTGTATTCGGGGCTGATGCCCACGGTCCGTGATGCTGGGCAAGAAGTCGTGCCGGTGGATCGGGTCTGGCATGATCGCGCGGTGAGTGACGCGAGGCTGTTGACCGTGGATGCCGTTGGGTCACACGTCCGCGACGAGACCGGTTGCAGAAGTATCCGTAGCGCTGCCGCCGTTGGGGACGCCCTATGCATGTGGGAGCAGCTACGCCCCGCCGCGAAGGTCCCTGCGCATGCAGACGCGTGGCCACCGGTCGAGACCGTGCGCGGCCTCCCTCCGGCGGATGTCCGCCAGCTCGGCCCCGAGTTCGCTGTCGTCGAGCGCGCGGAAGCCGCAGCGCACGTAGTACGGCGCGTTCCAGGTAACGTCGGTGAACGTCGTGAGGGTCAGAGCGGGGACGCCCCCGGCCGCCCCATGATCCGCCAGGCGGTCCAGCAGCGCACGTCCCACCCCACGACGTGCCTGGTCGGGGTGGACCGACACCTGTTCGACGTGGAGGTTCCCGTCGACGTGTTCAGCGATCAGATAGGCCCTGGGGGAATCTGCCGCATCGACGGCGGCCCAGGCCGTTCCGGCCGTCCGGTAGCGGGCCAGTACGTCGACGGGAAGCGGCTCGTCCTCGGCGATCTCGGGCATGCCGATGTCGCGGAAGCACTGACCTGCGGCTCTCTCGATGTCCTGAAGGAGCGGCAACTCGTCGACGTTCACCAGGCGGATGCGCATGGGCCCATTGTCCCGGAGGAGCCGGTCCGGCGTGTACCGGCCCGTGGCCGGGCTCCCCGCAGCGGGAGAGCGCGGCGGGCTCCGCGTCGTCGGACACGCGCGGGACCCATCGGCGGGCTCATCGGCTGTGCTCGGATCCGGCCGGCGTCAGGCCGCCACAGCTGTGCTCGCCGATCGGTCCCGCCGGGCGGGATACCGGCACACCCGTCGCCGGGTGGTCGGAAGCGCCTGTCGCAACCGGATGGCGACGGTCACCGTCGGCCGACACGCCGCCCGTTCGCGATGCCGGCGACATGCAGGGCCAGGAGGACCAGACCGAGCAGCATGACGTTCGTGGAGGCGAAGACGTCGTTCGTCGCTATATCAGCGGCATTGATCAGAAAAGCGATGAAGAACAGTACAGCGGCAGCAATTCCCAGCATGACGTGCTCCTTTGGTTGTTGGAACACATGTGCCCCTACATTCCTGGCTCAGACCTGGATGACGACATCCGTGTCGGAGCGCTTCGCACGGGCTCGTGCGAGGTGCGACCTGCGGTTCGGACACGGTGGGACTGCTGGCTCACCGCGGCCCGGCGCGGGTTGGCCTGGTATCCGGAGCAGGTGTGGCGTACCTGCCGGCCTGTCAGTGGCAGCGCATCGCACAGGAGGAGGCGTTCCCGACCCCCTGCTTCGATGTGCGCCGGCGGAGAAGGACCATCCGGCCCGGGGAGGCACACCTGCGCTCGGCATACGAAGACCGTCGCCTCACTGCAGAACACGTCCGGTCTCATCGCTCCGGTGAACCCCGGGCGTCGCCCCTACCACGCGTGCCCGTTGCTGGTCCCGCATGCCGGGCGTTTCGCGCACGCCCTCATGCATGCCGTGACGGACCCCGGCCTTCGGACGCTGCCACTGGTGGGAAGCGTGGACCAGTGGGCCGACAGCACGAACCTGCTCGACCAGTCGGACGCCGTCCGGGCTACTGTCCGCGCGATCCGGTGACGGCCGAAACGCCTTGCCGTGGCGACGTATCGGTTGCCATGCTCACCACCATGACCACAGTCCGCGGTTCCACCGGCTCCGTCGTCGCTCTCACCCTCAGTGTGCGGGACCTCCTGCCCGAGGACCTGCCCGCATGCTCGTGGTCGGGCTCGGCCACCCACGTGCGCCGGGTGGAGGAGGAGCTGGCGCGCGCTGCTGCCGGGGAGGTGGATTACCTGGCTGTGTGCACTCCGGCGGATCTGCCGGTGGCAATCGGCGGCGTCGACTACAGGGCCTCAGAGGGGGCCGGCACACTGTGGCAGCTCGCCGTGATCCCGGCGCTTCAGTCCTGCGGCCTGGGAACACTGCTGATCCGGTCCGCCGAGCAGAGGATCAGAAGCCGTGGCCTGCTGAGGGCCGAACTCGCGGTGGAGGAGAACAATCCTCGGGCGCATGCGTTGTACCGGCGTCTCGGCTACGTCACCTACGGCCGGAAACCGGATGCCTGGGACGCGGAGGAGCCCGACGGTTCGGTGCGTCGCCACGAGACCATGTGCGTTCTCCTGCGAAAGCACCTCGATCCCGTCGGTTGACAGCGGTGCGAGTGGGCGGCCGATCGCCCGGACGGGCCTACTCGCCCGGATTCCACCTGGGCCGTCTCGACCGCCCAACCGTCGGGGACGACGATCTCGACACCGCCGGCTTGCCCGTCCACCTCGACCTCCACGTCACGCAGCCGGCGATCCGTGGGTGAAGTCGAGCCTGGCGCCGCCGAGTCCGCCTGAGGCCGTGATCCTCTCAGGGACGCCCCAGACGCCGGCCCGCACCGCACCGGCGACTCCCCCTGGACGACCTGCGGCTGGGCCGACGGCATGACGGACGGGCAGCAGTCCGACGCGAGCGGGGCCAGGTCGTCCTGGGTCCTGGCGGTCAGGGCCACCTCCAGCCGCTCGCCCGACTCGTCCAGGTCGATGCGTCGGTCGGCCGCCTCTTCCCGCAACTCCACCACCCCTCCGCGGGTCCGCGTCGGAGGCATGCAGGGGAAGGGGACTTGAGGTCTCATCGCTCATGAAGCGATGACCATCAGGGGCGGCGGCCCCAACGCCCCGGAACTTCGCGCCGAGGTCAGCGCGCGTCCGGAACCCACTCGGCGACCAGGTCCAGCAACCCCGGGAAGCGGGCGTCGAGGTCGTCGACGCGAACGTGGCTGCGGCGCTCCAGCCCGTACTGCCGCTGTCGCGTGACCCCGGCCTCGCGCAAGGCCTTGAAGTGATGCGTGAGCGAGGATTTCGGGCGGTCGAGGCCGAACCATCCGCATGAGTGGTCGAACTGCTCCGACTCCACCAGCAGTCTGCGGACGATACCGAGGCGCAGCGGGTCGCTGAGCGCCCCCAGCACGGTCTCCAGCCTCAGGTCCTCGACCGCCGGCTCGGGCAGGGGGGCCGGCAGATCCGCAGGCTCCGGCAGGATCGCGAAGCCCCGCACCGCAGACGCCGTCGACAACGACATGACCAACTCCTCATCCCGGATGTCCCGCACGAGTCACCTTTTTGTACGAGTTCAATCGTACTGCATGCTAAGTTCGACTTTACTCGTACCGATCCGACTCGACACGTACTGCCCTTCGGAGGGACTCAGCCATGCCTGGAAGCCGAGAAGTGGTGTCCGCACCAGCGACTGGAGACCAGCGGCCCGCACGGCCGGAGGGGCCGTCGGGGGTGGAGGCCGCCCGGCCGCCGTCCTGGTGGATCTGGCTCGCCGCCTGGCCGGTCACGGCGGTCTTCGTCCTCTCCAACGCGGCGACCCCGCTCTACCAGCTGTGGCAGCGCGAGATCGGCTTCTCCAAGGGCACGTCAACCGTGGTCTTCGCCTTCTACATCGTCGGCCTGCTCGGTTCGCTGCTGGTCTCGGGGCTCACGTCCGACCGGCTCGGGCGCAAGCCCGTCCTGCTGCCCGCGCTCGCCCTGGGAGTGGCGGCCTGTCTGATCTTCGCGACCGCGACGACGGTGCCCGCCCTGATCGTGGCCCGGCTGTTCAGCGGGGTCGCCGTCGGGGCCGTCGTGTCGGCGGGCATGGCCGCCGTGACCGACCTGGCAGGCCCGGGACGCGAGCGGACGGCAGCACTTATCGCCTCGTGCGCCATGGTCTTCGGCGCGGGGCTGGGTCCGCTGCTGGCGGGCGTACTCTCCGAGACGGCGTCGGCCCCCACGGTCACGGTCTTCGTCGTCGAGACCGTCCTGCTGACCACGGCGTTCATCACGGTGCTGCGCATGCCCCTGCCCGGTCGCCCCGCAGCGGGGCCGGGCCCCTGGGTCCGGCTCCCCTCGGTACCTCACGGTGCCCGCATGCAACTCGCCCTCGGCATCGCCGTCTTCGCCCCCGGGATCACCGCGACATCGTTCGTCCTCTCCCTGGGGCCCTCGCTGCTCACCGGTCTGCTGGGGACGTCCAGCCGGATCACCGCCGGGGCCATGGCCTTCGCCATGTTCCTTTCCGCCACCGTCGTGCAGCTCTCGGTCCGGCGGCTGGGAAGGCGCACGATCCTCGTGACGGGGGCGGTGAGCACCGTGATCGCCATGCTGACCCTCGTCGCCGCCGTACGCGCCGCGTCGGTCCCGGTGCTCATCGCCGCCGCGCTCCTGGCGGGGGCCGGCCAGGGATCGGGACAGCTCGGAGGGCTGTCGCTCCTCAACTCCACGGTGCCCCCGCACAGGCTCGCCGAGGCCAACGCGGCGCTGAACGTGGGAGGTTACGTACCCGCGGGCATCCTGCCGGTGTCGGTCGGCTATCTCAGCGACGCGGCGGGCCTGACCACCGCGACGACCGTCTTCGCCACCGTTCTGACGGCGTTCGCGGTCATGGGCGGCCTCCTCGTCCTCGCCACCCGGCACCGCGCGCCGGGACACGGCTGACGGGCACGGTCCCCCGCTGCGCCGCCCGCCGCAGGCAGTGTTCCGGGGGTGCGCCCCCGGGGCCCTGGAGGGTCGGCCCCACTCCGGGGACGCCTGCCCGCTTCATGGGCTGCCGGAGGCGGCTCGACGCCAACCCCGAGTCCTCGCTCTCATGCGTCCGCCACGCCACAGCTCCCCGACGACCCGGCTCCTGAGCAGGCGGAAGGTGGATCGAACTCGCCGAGCTCTGTCAGGATGCGGACTTCCGCGCCTCGGTGCGGCGGACGGCCGAACACCAGGCGGCTGCGCGGGCCGAGGGCGACACCACCGGGCTGCACCACGAGCTGACCGAATCCGTACGCCAGGAGGTGTGCAAGGCGCTCGCTGCGGGAATCGAGGCGACGTCCGCCGGAGCGGCGCCGATCCTCGATTCCCCACCGCCCTCTGCGCCGAGACGTTCGCCCGCGCCGACGACGCCGAACTGCGCCGTTGGCTCATCACCCGGCTGGAAACGGGATCGGACCCGCGGGCCGAGCGCTATTGGCAACTCCTCGCCACGGTCGACGGATGGCCCGTGCCGGCCGGCCTGGCAGCGACCTTGACGTAATTCCTCACCGCCCTCCGTTCGAGAGCTGCGGACCCACTGCTCCGCAGTGACAGGCTCCCGAGGGTGGCGGGCAGCTCAAGGGCTGTCCGCCTCCCAGGCCCAGCGACCGGAGTCACCGGCCACGGGGCCGTACACGGCGCGTCCTCCCGAACCGAACTTCCCGAGCTCGGTGCCGAGGGCGGCCCCTACGGCCAGGCGCTCCCCGGGCCAGCCGGTCACGTCGAGGAGCAGCCCGTCCAGCGGACCGCCCACCAGCTCCACGTAGTCGTGTCCCTGCCGGGGACCAGGATCGGGGTCCTCGTGGTCAGCGCCGTAGACACGGCGCCTCATCATTTCGTCCATGTCTCCAGCATCACAGCCACCACTGACAGCGAGCGTCTTCAGGGTTGCTTCTCCAGGGCGGGGACGGCCGATGGCGACGGCGGTCATCCGGTTGGGGCTGATGCGGGTTCGGCGCGAGATCTGCCGGCATTTTCAGGTCTGCCTCGGCGCGTTCGCCCCGGACTCGCGCGAGGGTGCACCGGGTGGGGCGAGTTCTCCGCCAGGTCATCGTTCGACGCCGATCGTGACGTGGAGGCCCACGCCGGTGCAGGCGCGCCGCCGGGTTGACACCGTCGAAACCACTTCGCCGGCGCACCGGCCCCCTGCCGCTGCTCTCACGCTGCCTGCGTCAGGCCGTCGGTGGCCAGGCCGAGAATGCGCGTCCACAGCGTCCCCAGGAACAGCCGGGACGCACTGGCGTTTCACGACCAGACAAGTCGCCCCTCGACGACCTCGCAGACCGGATGGCTTCCGTCGGCGACCTTCGTCAGCATCTCCGCCACGGAGTCGAAATAGTGGGCCAGTGATTCGTACGCGCCCGTAACCGTGATCTCACCCACGAACCACGTGCCGATACGCCCGTCCCGCACGTCGATGAACTCCCCCGACCAGCCGTGCTGATCCGACAGGAACGGGATCCACTCATTGCGCCAGAACGGATTGTCCGGCCGGTCCGGGGGGTCGAATCCACCAGGACTGGAGCGGTTCGCGTAGAGGTTCTCCATCGCCCGGATACCGAGAAAGAAGCTTCCCTCGTCCGGGAACCCGGCGAATCCGCAGCATTGCACCTCGTCGTCCACATCTTCCTCAGGAAGATCGAGATTGTTCTGCAGCAGCCACGCCCGCAGATCCTGAGGGAAGGAGACACCCATCCGTTCCTCGGCCGCCGCGAGCATCTGCTCCGTAGCGGGCCCGGGCAGATCCGCGTGTCCGGCCGGGGCATGCTGCCGAAGCAGATCCATCACGCGGGACCAGCTCTCCACCACACTCATTCCCCCACTGCCCTCTCTGCGTGGACGCCCCGCAGGACTGCGCCGCTGCGGGGACACCGTTCGAAGCGTCGGCCCGGGTCGCCGTGGTCCCGGGGTGCGCCGGAAAGAAGCGTTGAGGCACGTCGGCCGGGAAGCCGCGCGGAGATGATACGCCGAACGGACCGCTGCCCCGCTCGGCACCTTCAGGCTCGCGTGCGAGACCGGCCGCCCGGCGAGGCGACGTGGACGGCCTGCCCGGCGCGGTACCGGACGCCGCACCTCTCATGTGGCAGCGTGGAGGCGCGCCCCCCGAATCACCCGGTGTGGTTCACCGTCAGAGGGAGGACGCAGGACGAGACAGAGGAGAGAGAACATGTCGAAGCCGCCGCTTCCCGACGCCGCGGTCGCCATGCTGCGCAAGCCCAACCCGGCCGTCATCGCCACGCTTCGTTCGGACGGCCAGCCGGTGTCCACGGCGACCTGGTACCTCTGGGACGACGGCCGGGTGCTGGTCAACATGGATGAGGGCCGCAAGCGCCTCGACCATGTGCGCCGGGACCCACGTGTCACCCTGACGGTGCTCGACGACTCCGACTGGTACACCCATGTGACGCTGATCGGGCGCGTGGTCGAGCTCAGCGAGGACGAAGGGCTCGCCGGCATCGACCGCCTGTCGCAGAACTACCTCGGCCGGCCGTACGCGGACCGGGAGCGTGGCCGCGTCAACGCCTGGATCGAGATCGACCGCTGGCACGGCTGGGGCGGCTTCCGGGACAGCGACCAGGCGGCGACGTAGCACGTCCGCCCGGGGCGATCACCCGGACACGCGTCCCAGGTGCACTGTCGGTCGTCGTGTCGAGTGCGGGCATCTGCCGGTGCTCCCGCGGCGGATCCCGGTGGCCGGGTCCGGCGTGACGCGGCCCGCGGGATGCACCGGTGTTCGAGGTACGGTTCGCGGCCTCCTGGCCCCTGACCCGGTGACTGGTCGAAGCACACCGCTTGCCGGCGTTTCGTGGCGCCCTGCGGCACTGTCCTGCGCCACGGTGGTTGTCCCTCGGAGTTCGCCGTGGCGCGCCTGCCGCCCCGGCCCTCCGGGGATCTTCCATCCGGCCAGTCGCACTGGCTCTGCTGAGGAGGCCCTATGAACTGGACGCTCGAGGTCGTTCCCGTCCCTGTGACCGACCTGGACCGGGCGAAGGCGTTCTACACCGAGAAGGCCGGCTTCAGGCTGGACCTCGACGACGAGGTCGCCCCTGGGATGCGCATCATCCAGATGACGCCGACGGGCTCACGGTGCTCGATCGCACTGCTCCAGGGGATGCCCCCGTTCCCTGGGGAGAAGGTGATGGCCCCCGGCACGCTGCACGGTCTCCAGCTCTGCGTGACGGACATCGAGGCGGCGCGCGCGGAACTGGTGGGCAGGGGCGTGGACGTCTCGCCGGTCCGCCACGTGGGCGCGACGGGGTGGGAGGAGGGCAGGGGCGACACCTGGAACTCGTTCATGTCCTTCGCCGACCCCGACGGGAACGGGTGGGTGGTCCAGGAGGCGCCTTCGGAGCTCACCGAACGCTGACCAGGCCGGCCCGGGTTCCTGAGCCGCTGCCGCACCGTCCCTGACGTCAGGCGTTCGGGTCGAAGGGAATGCCGGCGGGAAGTGCCTTCTCCAGGTGACCGGCGAAGTTGCCGTCCTTCAGCCCGAAGACCGCACTGCCGAAGTCGGCCTGGACGAGCTTGTCCCGCAGCCCGGCCGGGTAGCCGTTCCAGCCGACGAGCCCGGGGAACCGCCACACGCCGTAGTGGTTCTCCGGCGGCTCGTCGTTGGAGTTCGCGGGGCGGAAGCAGTGGGTGCCCACACCGTCCTTGTGGTAGACGATCTTGGGGTGGGTGCCGTCCCACCGGATCCGGTCACGGGTGTAGACGTCGAAGTCACCGTGCGCCGAGGTGGACACGAAGCGCGGCTCGTCGTTCTGGATCCAGACCACGACGTGCTCCCAGTCGTGCCGGTGCCCTCCGAGCCCGCTGCCGGCAACCGCCTGGTCCTTCTCGAAGTAGAGGCCGTACATGACGGCGCACCACCCGTTGTTGCACAGGGAGCGGGCGTAGCCGTTGGTGTTGTCGAGATCCGCGGCATCCCGGCAACTGCCGTTGACCGCGCCGGAGGTCTTGAGGCCGGCGGCTATGGTGCCGTCGGGTCCGATCGCCGGAGTCGGGTAGCAGCCGTCGGTGTCGTAGTCGTACGCCGGCTGGAAGGCCTGCTCCCTCGCGTCCGCGTTCGCGGGCAGCGCCGTCGGCGGAGCCGCCAGCGCGCTGGTCGCGGAGGCGAGTAACAGAGTGAGGGCACTCGCCACGACGAACGCGGCCCTGCGGATCGGTGCGCTGCTGTTCACTGCGTCCTCCCGGTCGGCGCGTGACGGGGGGGCACGCGCGCTACGCCTGACATGCCCATCACAAACTCTTTGAATCCCCCGGGCGGACGGGACGTCAGGTATCGGGTGGCGCGCGAGCCTCGGCGCGCCGATTCCCTCAGCGTCGGCGTACGGCTGCGGCGGCCGGAGCTGTCGCGGCAGGGGGGCCGGGCTGGGCGGCCTTGCCCGGCCGCAGTGTCCACGGGACCGGCTCGGTGTTCGTCAGCCACCCCTCGGCGATCAGCCGGCGGATGACGTGGATGCGCAGCTCCCGGGACATCTTGCCCCAGCCGAGTGCCTTGCAGAGCTGCTTGACGGACGGACCGTGGCCATGTTCCGCGCGGAAGGCAGCGGCGAACTCCGCAGCGACGGGCCCCTGGTCGGGGAACTTGGCCTCCCAGGCGCCGTAGGCCGTGCGTGTCCTCTCCTGGAACTGGGCGGGAACAGCCTTGCGCATGAAGGCCTCCGAGACCCTGGCCGTGGACAGCGCACACTCGGGGCACTGCTCGACGGCCTCCACGTGCCGCCGCAACGCCACGCTCGCACGGTCCTTCCACTCGTCCCAGCTCGGCATCTCCTCCTCGGGCTCACGCACGGCGGGCGGGGTGTCGGACGGGGGGCGCGTGCCCGACAGATGGCGTACGGCCTGGGCCAGCAGATACCGCCTGCCGTCCAGCTCCAGCAGGAATCCCCTGGCCAGCAGTTCGGGCAGGGCGGCTCCGCACTCGTCGGGGAGATGGGCGGGCACGGTCCCGTACGCGTCCGCCGGACCGTGGGCAGCCAGGAACAGCGCCGCCAGCCGCGCGGCGGTCGAGGTCTTCTTGACCGGCTTGGCGGCCAGGGTCCGGGTCGTCCAGCCCGAGACACGCGACCGCATCACCTTGCCGAAGGGCAGGCGCGGTTCCGGCCGGTCACCCAGGTCGGGCACGGTGACCTTGACGGGCGTGACGAGGTCCCCGCCGATCAGGGCGTCCTGGCCGTGCCACCCCAGCGGGGCGAGAGCGGCGACAGCCGCCTCCGTGTCGGCCAGGCGGAGGGACCTCAGATCCTGACCGGTGAGGTTGCCGACCCCTCCCCGGGCCGCCCGGACGGCGACGACCAAGGCGAGGAGCTGCGCGTCGGCCCCCTTCAGCGGCAACGAACCCAGGTACGCCAGGAGCGCGCGGGCGGCTTCTCCCTGGCGAGGCGTCAGGAGGAAGGGATTCGGCTTCACCGCCGGTGCGGCCGGGACGGAGGGCATGCTGCCAGCTGAGAGGGACATACCCTGTACAACGCGCGCGAGGGGCAGAGGTCACCGTTCGTACGGTCATACGATCCCGGCGCAGCACGGACGGGGCCACCCACCGGGCGAGGTGCAAGCCGATCTCGGCCATGTGGCGGACGAGTTCGAGCCGGCCCCCGGCGGTCGACCTCGCCGCACGGGGCCGTTCCGCTCACCGGCGGCTCGCGCATCACCGCGGTGTCGCGGCTGGGCGCAGGGCGCCCCTGCCGACGGGCCGGCCCGGGCTCAGTCCTTGCGCCCTGTCGCGGCGGCCCTGACCCCGAGGCAGATCATCGCGAGCCGCCGGCCCCTCCGACCAGGGAGAGCCGCCGAGGTGAGGGCCACGGCCACGACGAGTGCACAGGCGCCCAGTGTGTTCCCCACCACCGTGGTCAGCGCGGCGCGGCGCCCCTGTGCCAGGGCCCGCCCGATCACGAACAGCACGCTGGGTCCCGGGATCACGATCAACAGGAACGAGATGGCCGCGAAGGCAAGCACATGCTCGGAAGAGACCATGACGCCCATGGAAGCACGGACCGGGGTGGCCGCTCATCCCGATAAGGGCCGGTCCCACCCGGGCCGGCAACTCCCCTCTCCCCCGGTCGTCCCACGCCACGGCTCGGAGAACGGACTCCGGCGCACGGCAACGTCCGGGGCGCCGGCAACCACTGTCCTCCGTCAGCCGCCTCGTGAGCGAACCAGGAGCTCGTATGCGTATCGTCGGCCCGTCCATCGCGGTCGTTCTGGGAGCAGCCGTCACAGCCGTGCCCCACGGAGCGTCGGCCACCACCTCGCCCACCGTCGTGGCCGTGGACGGTGACGACTCCGCGGCGGGTACCCTCGACGCACCGCTGCGCACCGTCCAAGACGGGCCCGGCTGCGAACGGTCCGGAGGGGCCCGCCGAGTGACCCGGGACCCGCGCGGCAGCTCCTGGCGGGGCGAGGTCGGCCGTACGGGAACTCCCGCCCCGACGCGCACTGGGTAGGGTCGCCGCATGACCGTCCTGGAACGTCTTCGCCCCGATCACGCCCCGGCCCTGCTCGACTTCGAGCGGCAGAACCGCGCGTACTTCGCCGCCTCGATCCCGGACCGGGGAGACAGCTACTTCACCGGATTCGCTGAGCGTCACGCCGAGTTGCTCGCCGAACAGGCCGCCGGGATGCACCACTTCCACGTCCTGGCGGACGCAGGCGGGGCCGTGCTGGGGCGGGTCAACCTCGTCGGCGTCGCGGGCGGTTCCGCCGAGCTCGGGTACCGGATGGCCGAGGTGGCCGCCGGACGAGGGCTGGCCACCTCGGGGGTGCGCCGGGTCTGTGCGCTCGCGTTCGAGGAGTACGGCCTGACCGCGCTCCGCGCCGAGACGACGATGGACAACGCGGCCTCCAGGGCCGTGCTGGGACGCACCGGATTCGTGGAGGTCGGCGCGATCACCCTGATGGGGAAACCCGGACTGCGCTTCACCCGCGACCTGTCCGAGGCAGGACGCTGAGATCTGATGCCCGGCCCGGACATACGTCGGTGGCGTACCGCGCCGCGGTACGCCACCGACAGGTCCCCTCGTGCGGTGATCAGTCGTCGTGGACCTGCTCGTCCGTGATCGTGCCCTTGACGGCGTCCACGTCGAAGGTGGTCAGCTTCCAGTCCTTCGAGACCACGTCGACCTGCCAGACCAGGACCTTGCTGTCGTTCTCGTCGAGGCCGATCGAGGTGACCCAGCCCTGCTTCTCGTCCGTGGCGACCTCGGCCGCCTGCTGGGGCGTCTGCGTCGCCTTGGAGAGCTGGTCCGCCAGCTCCTCCTTGTCCGCGTCGCTCTGATCGGCGTCCGGGGCGGAATCGATGACCTCACCGGAGACCGCGTCGATGGTGACGTTGTGCGCCGTGCCGTCCTCCTCCGCGACCTCCGCGACCCACTTCGGGGCGGCGGCGCTGCCGCTCGGGCTCGGACTGCCCGACGGACTCGGACTGCCGGACGGGCTGGCGCTGCCCGACGGGCTCGGGCTGCCGCTCGCGTCGTCCTCGTCGTCGATTCCCTCGAGGTCAAGGTCGGTCAGCTTGCCACCGGACACCTCGCCGACGGCCGTCGTGGCGGCCTGGTCGAAGGTGATCTTGACGGTCGAGAGCAGATCCTTGCGCTCGGTCTGGTCCTCGCTCAGCTGCGCCGATTCCGAGGGACTGCCCGAAACGCTCTCGGACGGGCTGGTCGTCTGCTTCGGAAGGACCTTCGCGGCCTCGGAGGTCTCCGCAGCGGTCTTGTCGCCGCTGTCCTGACCACAACCGGTCACAAGGGTGGCTGCAAGAGCGGCGGCGCACAGGGCGCCGCCGGCGACGCGGAGCCGACGGGTACGCGGGGAGACGGTCTTGTTTCGACGGGGCTCAAATCTCATGCTGGCATCCCTAGCCGCCTCCACGAACAGTCATGTTGTCCGACCGGGGGGTGTCACCCGATCGACGGCGCCGTCGACCCATTCGGCGTGTCGTGCCTTCCGGACGCGGACGCGTCCGGAAGGGCGAAGGGCGCCGGCTCGACGGAGCCGGCGCCCTTCCCTGGGAGTCTGCGGTGTCAGGCGGTCAGCTGGACCTCGGCCGGCCCTGCCGCCGCTCCGAGCGATCCCGCGGACGGGACGGCGCTCAACTGCGCCGCTGCCGCCGCCAGGGCATCGGGCACGGTCCTCGTCCCGGTGGTGACGCAGAGCGTGTAGGAGACGTCGTCGAGTCGACGGCCGCTCTCGGAAGTACCCAGCCGCGCATGGGTGCTTCGCAGTGTCTCGTAGCGCTTGACGAGATTCCGCAGCGTTGCGGGATTGGCCATCAGCACGGCAGTTCCTCTCCACAGGGCGGCCGGGAGCCCGTGGGCCCCGCACCGACGAAGTCCGATCGCGCCGGCGGATCCGCCTGGCGTCACGGGTGGCCGTGCGAAGCTGTCAGCACGCGTCCGATCCCTTGCAGATGATGGTCGCTCCGCCTCGCCCATTCCGCATCCGCAGTCACGGAAGGTCACACGGTCGTACTCCCGGCGCGCCGCGCGCTCCGGTGGGAAACAATGGAGGGGACGGGCGAGCGGCTTCCGCCGCCCGGTCGGGAGGTCGGTCATGGAATACCCGGAGAGTTACGAACTCATCTTCCAGGCGGGCGGCGCGGAGGACGACGTGGTCGTCGTCCGTCTCACGGCCCGCTCCGGGGCGGGCGGTTATCCGGTGTACGAGGACGAGACCGGAATCGTGCGCGCCGAGATCAGCGAGCGCGGCGAAGTGCGCATGCAGGCGAGCGGCGGCCACCAGGTGCTGGGGGCGCCCCTGCTGGCCAGGCCGCTGAGTCCCGGGGCCGCGTCCCACGGCGCCGGCTGAGGGTCCCGCCGCTCCATCGCCACACCGCTGCCCATTCACACCCACTCACTGCCCGAATGTGTTTACTTTCCTGAAGTGTGTCCGTAGTCTGCCGGTGAATCCACAGACTCGGGCATGAAACGGATACGTAACCACATGTACGCACCGGAGCGGCAGCAAGAGATCCTCCGCATCGCCGGCGAGAGCGGCCGCGTCGACGTGCTGTCCCTGGCCGAGCAGTTCCAGGTGACCGCGGAGACGGTCCGTCGGGACCTGAAGGCTCTCGACCGGGCAGGCCTCCTCCGCCGGGTGCACGGTGGCGCCATCCCGGCCGGGCGGCTCGGTTTCGAGCCCGACCTGGCCGAGCGCGACACCGTGGCCGCCGACGAGAAGGACCGCATCGCAGCCGCTGCCCTGGGTGAACTCCCCGTCGACGGCAACATCATCATCGATGCGGGGACGACGACCGTCCGGCTGGCGACCGCTGTCCCGATCGACTCGCGCCTCACGGTGGTCACCCACGCCCTGCCGGTTGCCGCACGCCTCTCCGACCATCCCGGGATCGCGCTGCATCTGGTCGGTGGCAGGGTCCGGCACCGCACCCGCGCGGCCGTCGACGCCTGGGCGCTGAGCGCGTACGCCGAGATCAACGCGGATGTCGTCTTCCTCGCCACGAACGGCTTCTCGCCGGAAGGCGGCCTGACCACCCCGGATCTGGCCGAGGCCGCCGTGAAGCGCGCCGTCATCGCGGCGGCCCGCCGAGTGGTGCTCCTCGCCGACTCGGGCAAGTGCGGGCAGGAGCACTTCGCACGTTTCGGCGACCTCTCCCACGTCGACCTGCTGATCACCGATACGGGGCTGAGCCCCGAGGACGCCCGGGCCATCGAGAGCCGGGGCACGGAAGTGGTACGCGCATGATCCTGACCGTCACCCCCAACCCGAGCCTGGACCGCACGTACGAACTGCCGGGGCTCAACCGCGGCGCCGTCCTGCGGGCCGCCGGGGACCGTGTCGACCCCGGCGGCAAGGGCGTGAACGTCTCCCGGGCGATCGCCGCCGCCGGGCATCGCACGGTGGCCGTCGCGCCGTTGGGCGGGCCCGAGGGCGACCTGCTGGCCCGGCTGCTCGCAGAGCACGGCATCGAGGCCGCGGGGGTGCCGATCGCCGGCAGCACCCGTGTCAACATCACCCTGGTCGAACCGGACGGCACGCTCACCAAGGTCAACGCCGCGGGTCCCGAGATCGCCCGTGCCGAGGCCGAGCGTCTGCTGGAGACCGTCCGGGCGCGATCGGCGGGCGCCGACTGGATCGCCTGCTGCGGCAGCCTGCCGCGGGGACTGCCGCCGCAGTGGTACGCCGAACTGGTCGCCCTCAGTCACGGTGCCGGTGTCCGGATCGCCCTCGACACCTCGGGCGCCGCACTGATCGCCGCGCTGCCCGAGCGGCCTGACGTGATCAAGCCGAACGCCCAGGAGCTGGCCGAGGCCGTGGGCCGTCCCCTGGCGACGGTCGGTGACGCGCTCAAGGCCGCGCAGGAGCTGTGCGGGCTCGGGGCACGCTCCGTGCTCGCCAGCCTGGGGGCCGTCGGCCAGCTGCTGGTGGAGCCGTCCGGCGCGTACTTCGCCGCTGCACGGGCGGACGCGGTCCGCAGCGATGTCGGTGCCGGAGACGCGTCCCTCGCGGGCTTCCTGTCCTCCGGCGGACAGGGCCACACCGCTCTCCGGGCAGCGGTGGCGCACGGCGCGGCCGCCGTACAACTGCCCGGAAGCGTCATGCCGACGCCCGCCGACCTCGATCCGTCCGCGGTGGTGAGTACCGCCGACGTCCCCCTGGACCTGGCCCTCACGCGGCAGGCCCCATGACCGCCGCACGCCTGTCCAGCCGTTCCACTCCCCCGTCCCCCGCGCCGTCCCCCGGACGGTCCACGAGCAAGGAGCCCCGCGATGAGTGAGCTCATCACCGCGGACCTGGTCGACCTCGATCTGTCCGCCCAGTCGAAGAGCGAAGCCGCCCGTTCACTGGCCGGACGGATGGTCGCGGCCGGCCGTGTCACCGATCTCGACGGCTTCCTTGCGGATGTGGCGGCCCGCGAGGCCCGGATGCCGACCGGTCTGGACGGAGGCATCGGTATCCCGCACTGCCGGAGCGAACACGTCGCCACGCCGACGCTGGCTTTCGGCCGCAGCGCGCCGGGCATCGACTTCGGCGCCGCCGACGGGCCCGCGGACCTCGTCTTCCTGATAGCAGCGCCGGCCGGCGCGGACGACGACCACCTCACCATCCTGTCGAGCCTGGCACGACGTCTGATGGACCCCGAATTCACGGATGCACTGCGGGCGGAGTGCGATCCGGCCGCAGCCGCGGCACTGATCCGCGGTGAAGAGGCACCCGCGCCCGCCGCGGACGAGCCGGCCCGGGAGGCGGGGACGGTCGAACCCTTCCGCATCGTCGCCGTCACCTCCTGTCCGACCGGTATCGCGCACACCTACATGGCCGCCGAGTCCCTGGAGACGGCCGCACGTGCCGAGGGAGTCGTGCTGCACGTCGAGACACAGGGCTCGGCAGGGTTCCAGCGGCTGGATCCGGCGGTCGTCGCCGCCGCGGACGCCGTCATCTGGGCGCATGACGTCGAGGTACGGGAGAAGGCGCGGTTCGACGGAAAGCCGGTCGTCGACACCGGGGTGAAGGCGGGGATCAGCCGGCCGGCCGAGCTCATCTCCGAGGCCCGGCGCAAGGCCGGGCGAGGTGAGGCCGCCAGGCTCTCCGGCGCGGGCGAGGAACCGGGACCCGGGACGGGCGGTGCGGCGGGAGCGTCCGGGCACTTCGGTGTGCGGCTGCGCACCTATCTGATGTCCGGCGTCAGCTACATGGTGCCGTTCGTCGCGGCCGGAGGGCTGCTCATCGCCCTCTCGTTCGCCATCGGGGGCTACGAGATCGCGAGCGCGAAGTCGGTGGCCGACCACTTCGACTGGGGCGAGGCGGCCGGCTGGGCCGCCCTGCTGAACCAGATCGGCACGGCCGCCTTCGGCTTCCTCGTACCGGTGCTCGCGGGATACATCGCCTACGGGATGGCGGACCGGCCCGCGCTCGTCCCCGGGTTCGTCGGCGGCGCCATCGCGCTCACCATCGACGCGGGATTCCTCGGCGGGCTGGTCGCGGGACTGCTGGCCGGTGCGGCGGTGACGGCGATCCAGCGGGTGAAGGTGCATCCCACGCTGCGCGGCATCATGCCGGTGCTGGTGATCCCCCTGCTCGCGTCGATCGCGGTCGGCTTCCTGATGTTCATCGTGGTCGGCAAGCCGATCGCCTCGCTCCAGAACGCGCTCACCGACTGGCTGAACGGGCTGTCGGGCTCCAACGCGGTCATCCTCGGCGTCGTCCTCGGCCTGATGATGTGCTTCGACATGGGTGGCCCCCTGAACAAGGTGGCGTACGCCTTCGCGGTCGGCGGCCTGGCCGATCCGACGCCCGGCAGCCTCAAGGTCATGGCCGCGGTGATGGCGGCGGGCATGGTGCCGCCGCTGGCGATGGCCCTCGCCACGACGGTCCGCCGGGGCCTGTTCACCCGGACCGAGCGGGAGAACGGCCGGGCCGCGTGGGTGCTGGGCGCCTCGTTCATCACCGAGGGGGCGATCCCGTTCGCCGCGGCGGATCCGCTGCGGGTGATCCCGTCGGCCATGGCCGGCGGCGCGGTCACGGGCGCCCTTTCCATGGCCTTCGGCTGCACGCTCCGCGCTCCGCACGGGGGCGTGTTCGTCGTCCCCCTCATCGGCGAGCCGTTCCTCTACCTGCTGGCGATCGCCGCCGGCACCGCGGTCTCCACCGCGCTGGTCGTCGTCCTCAAGGGCGCGCGGCGCACCCCGGAGTCCGCCGCCCCGGCCGGTGAAGGTTCAGGCGTCGCCGTGGCCGCCTGACCCCGTCCACCCACCACCGAACCCTCTCCACCTCGTCCAGGAGTGAACCCGTGTACCAGCGCACCGTCTCCGTCGGCTCCCGCAGCGGCCTGCACGCCCGTCCCGCCTCGCTCTTCGTCCAGGCGGCCGCGCGTCAGCCGGTCCCCGTCACCGTCGCGCGCGAGGGAAGCAGCCCGGTCGACGCCAGGAGCATGCTCTCGGTGCTCGCTCTGGCGGCTCAGCACGGCGAACGGCTGGTGCTGTCGGCCGTCGGCGAGAACGCGCCCGACGCAGTCGACGAGCTGGCTACGCTCCTCTCCCAGGACCTCGACGCGAAGGAGTGAGCATGGCGGAGAGCTGGGATGCGGCGGCCGGGGGCATCCTGAGACTCCCCTCGGGACGGCTGGTCCGCGGCCGGGGTCTGAGACGGCCGCTGCCCGAGGGCCCCGCGCCCACCTTCGCGGTCCATCTGCTGGGCGGCCCCCCTCCCCCGGTCGTCTGGGAGTCGCGGTGGCTGCGCTGGCCCGACTTCCGGCTCCCCGTCGACGACGAGGCGGCGCGCACCGTGCTCGGTCAGGCGTGGACCCGGGCTCCGGCGGAGCGGGTCGAGGTCGCGTGCGGAGGCGGCCGGGGGCGGACCGGGACGGCTCTCGCCTGCCTGGCCGTGCTGGACGGTGTCCCGGCGGAGGAGGCGGTCGCCTACGTCCGGCGGAACTACCACCCCAAGGCTGTCGAGACGCCTTGGCAGCGGCGGTACGTGATGCGCTTCGCGGAAAACTGAACGGCTGCCGCGCCGTTCGCAGGGGTCACTCCACAGTGTGCGGAGCCGGAACCGTGGCTCCGCCACCGGCGCGTACGGCCTCCACCACGCTCTGGTGGAGAGCCCTGCTCGCCTCTTCGGAGGGGCACGGCACCGGACTGCCGGCCAGGGTGAACCAGTCCGAGGCGCCGCTGTACTGGACGGCGACCTCCGCCTGCTCCTGGGTCCACGTCGTGTGCACGGTCAGATCACCGCTCACGACACCTACTTCTTCGGTGCGTACTCCGCCGGTTCCCGCGAAGACACCGAGGGTGGTCCACGATGCCCAGTTCATGACCGTCGCCTTTCGGACAATGACACGCCTGTCTAGCGGACTGGTTTCGAGTATGGCACCGAGAACCGTCACTCGCACGGGTGTGTCCGTGAGTATCCGTCCGGTGACTCCGGGACGCGGTCAGGGGTGCATCGACGCGCCCTTGAGGATCTTGTCGACGGCGTTGCGCGGCCCGTACACGGCGAGGCCCACGAGGTCCATCCCATCCCTGTGCACCGCCCGGACGGCGGCCCTGTTGGCCTTGTCGTGGCCGGTCGAGAAGAGGTCGGACGTGAAGACGGCCAAGGTCGCCCCCCGTCCGACGGCCTTGGCGTGCGCGGCCGTCAGGAGCTCCTTGGATCCGGCGAACACGAGGACGGGCTGCCGGAACATGGGCAGGTACGGGGTGTCGTCGGCGTCGGCGTACGGCTCGCCGATCACCTCGGGCACCTGCGTGCCGAGCCCGCTCACCAGGAAGGCGGTGACGTTGAGGCGCTGCCAGGTCTCGAGGTCGTCACGGAGCAGCACGGCGATCTTGGTGTCGAAGCGTACGGGTGCGTTGTCGTCGTCGGTCATGTGCAGGAGTCTGCCGAGCCCGCCCACCGGACGTCTTGTACGAAGTTTGCGTGCCACGCCGACCTGGGGCGCTCTTGTACGATTCCCCCATGGGAGCCAGGCCGGACATCGCCGCGTGGCGTCCGCGCGTCGAGGGGATCGACGAGGTCTTCCACGCGCACTTCACCGACCACACCTACCCCATGCACACGCATGACGCGTGGACGCTTCTCATCGTCGACGAGGGAACGGTCCGCTACGACCTGGACCACCACGAGCACGGGGCGCCCAGTTCGGTGGTGTCCCTGTTGCCTCCGCACGTCCCGCACAACGGCGGTGCGGCGACTCCCGGTGGGTTCCGCAAGCGGGTCCTCTATCTGAACACCACGCAGATCGACGCGGACCTCGTCGGGCGCGCGGTGGACCGGCCCGGGCTCAGGGACCCGCAGTTGCGCCACCGTGTCCATCAGCTCCACCGCACGCTCGAGCACGCGGGGGACGAACTCGAGGCACAGAGCCGTCTCGCGCTCGTCTCCGAGCGTCTCGCCGGGCATCTGCGGGACGAGCCCGTCGCTCCGCAGGTGCCCGACCGCCGGGTCGCGCACGCCCTCCGTGATCTTCTGGACGAACACTTCGTGGAAGGACTGTCTCTCCGCGAGGCGGCGGAGCGGCTGCACACCCATCACACGCACCTGGTACGGGCCTTCGGCCGGGAGTTCGGCGTGGCTCCGCACCAGTACCTGACGGGACGTCGCGTGGATCTGGCCCGTCGCCTGCTGCTCGGGGGAATGCGCGGGCCCGAGGTCGCGGCCTCGGCCGGCTTCTACGACCAGTCCCACTTCTCGCGGCACTTCAAGCGCGTGGTCGGCACGAGTCCGGGACACTACGCGCGCACCGGAGCGGTGGCGGCCTAACGGCGCTCAAGCACGCCGCGGACGAAGGCCGCCTGGCCCGCGTGCTGCAGGTCGTCGGCGATGACGCTGACCAGGCGCACTCCGAGGGTCACGGGAGGCGACCAGGAATCGTCCACGACACGGTCGAGGGCCCGGCCGTCGAGTCCCCTGACGAAGTCGAGGGTGTAGTCGCTGACCGCGTCGAAGTAGCCGAGGAGCAGGTCGGCCGACGCCTGGACGGAGCCCACCTGCGCGCTGCTGTGGCCATAGCCGGTCGAGCCCTTCTCCAGCGGCAGTTCGAAGCGGGAGGCCCAGTCCTGGGCGAACCAGATCTGCTCGGTCCCCGCCGCGTCGGCGATGTGGTCGTCCTGGACGCGCGTGAGGTGCCACACGAGCCAGGCCACGGAATTCGCGTCGTCGTCGAGCCTGGCGTCGAGATCCTCGGGCGTGAGCCCGTCGACTGCGGCGTGCACCGCTTCGTGGATGCGCTCGAACGCGTCGGCGAGAATGCCTGCACTGTTCATTCGCCCACCATGGCCGGTGCTCCGACAGGGTCCCGGCTTCGACACGCGGCCTTCACGGGCGCACGGTGTGAAGCCACTTCGTCAGCAGGGCGTTGACCTCTGCGGGGCGTTCCTGCTGGATCCAGTGGCCGCACCCGTCCAGGATGTGCGAGGAGACCAGGCCGGGAAGGGTTGTGCGGTGCTCCGCGATGACGTCGGCCATCCAGGTGGTGGAGGAGTCGAGCGCACCGGCGACGAAGAGGGCGGGACAGCTGAGGCGGGCTCCGTCCCAGGCGGCCAGGTCCTCCCAGTCACGGTCGACGTTCCGGTAGCGGCCGAGAGCGCCGGTCAGGCCGGTCCGCTCGAACTCGGCGCTGAGGAGGTCCAGCTCCGCTTCACTGAGCCAGGACGGCAGGGCGCCGCCGGTGAAGCGGTCGCGCATGGCCGCTCCGGCGGGCACGAAGAAGGGGCTCTTGGATCCCGGCGGCGGCATCGTGTCGCCGGAGAGCGAGGTGTAGAAGCCGGCCAGCCACCCGCGTACGTCGGGTTCGATCTCCGCCTCGGCGCGGCCGGGCTCCTGGAAATAGCTGACGTAGAACTCCTCGCTCCCTCCGATGCGGGCGAAGCCCTCCGTGGGCCGGACCGCGCTCCAGGGGGCGTAGGGGACGCCGAGCATGGCGACGGCAGTGAACATGTCGGGCCTCAGGAGCGCGCTGTTGGCGGCGATGGGTGAGCCCCAGTCGTGGCCGATCACTGTCGCGGTCTCCTCACCCAGGGCGTGCACGACGCCGACGTTGTCGGAGACGTGCGCGGTCATCCGGTAGCCCTCCACGGGGCCGGAGGCCGAGGAGCGCCCGTAGCCGCGGACGTCGATCGCCACGGCGCGGAAGCCTGCCGCGGCGACGGCGGAGAGCTGGTGGCGCCAGGAGTACGACGTCTCGGGGAAACCGTGGATCATGAGGACCAAGGGGCCGGTGCCCTGTTCGAGGAGATGGATCCGGCCGCCGGGGACGTCCACCGAGCGGTGGACCGCCCCCGGGACGGTGGTGGAGTGCTCGGCGGCGGTAGCGGGCTGCGGCATGGGTCTCCTCGGGTTGCCGGGGCTGGTCAGCGTGACCATGATCCGGCGCCGTCGAGGCCCTGGGCAAGGGAACTTGCCGTTACGGCAAACATCCCGCGTCGCACTCGTACGAGCGGACGCGGGAGGTGTGACGAGCGGGGAGGGGTCAGCCGGACGGTTCCGCGTAGCGCACGGTGACCTTCTCGAATCCGAGCGAGCCGAGCAGCCCCTGGAGCATGGAGGCGGTGTTCTTCTCCGCCCGCTTCGTCAGACCGCTCTCCTCGGCAGCTTCTCCGATGTGCTTGACCGCCAGTTTGTTGACCGCCTGCTCGCTGCCGGGGTTGTCGGAGAAGAAGTCGCCGAGCCGGTCGAGGATGCCACGCTGCTTGGACACGGCATAGGAACGGTCGGGGTCGAGGGCGGGCTTGCCGAGCACCGCGTGGGGCAGCACGATCTCGGCCGTGGTGCGGTCCTCGTTGACGGTCACCCCGTCGGAGCCGACCTTGCCCAGGTCGACGGAGGATCCGACGGTGCCCGCGCCGACGTACAGCGTCCGGGTGCCGCGGATGGCGTCGGGCAGGTATTTGGCATCCTTCTCCAGGTCGACGACGACCTGGAAGTTGCCGGAGGCGGCCTCGTAGGCGCTCATGTCCTGGATGGACTTGAGCACCGCGGGGCCGGAGCGGTCCGTGGTCTCCTCCTCGAAGAGGCTGCCGAATCCAGGCAGCAGGCTGAGCCTGGACCCCAGGAACAGCAGGACCAGCGCCGCCGCGCACACCCCGGCGAACGGCAGGCATCCCCGCATGCGGCCACGGCGGCGCGGCGAGCCGCCCTGGCCCGGATCCCCGGTGCTGTCTGTCCTTACGTCAGTGGACGTCATACCTTCCGTGTGACCCGGTCCGGCGATTTCACTCCGTCGCAGTGCCGATTACGCCGAATCGTGTACGAGCGGCGTCCGTTGGGCCGTGTCAGGCGCCTGTGGAGCCGTCCAGCCGCTCCCTCAGCAGGTCCGCGTGCCCGATGTGGCGGGCGTATTCGGCGGTCATGTGGACGTACACCGTGCGCAGGGAGTAGTCCGTGCCGCGCCGGGTGAAAGTGGTGTCGAGCGGCACACCCGCCGCCACCTCGTCGGCGAGGCGGATCTCCTCGACGAGACGGGCGTAGTCCTCGGGGGCGCGGTCGGGGGACAGATCCTCGAAGTCCGCGTCCTTGCCCTTCTCCGGGTCGTACATCGGGGCCGGCCGCTGGCCGGCGAGCCCCTCGCGGAACCAGATGCGTTCGACCTTGGCCATGTGCCTGATCAGTCCGAGCAGGGTGAGGTTGGACGGCTCGACGGTCTGCTCGGCGAGCTGTCCGCCCGTCAGACCGGCACATTTCTGCAGGAGCGTGCTGCGGTAGAAGGCCAGGAATCCGGTCAGTGTCTCGCGCTCGCCGCCGGTGAGCGGTCCGGTGGTGCGGGTGGCCTCGGGGGCTGTCCATGTCATCGCATGATCATGCCTCCCGCCGCCCGGTCACGCGAGGCCCACGCGAACGACAGCGGTGTGTTCCGGCCGCCGGCTGGTCGCCGACGGCCGGAACACACCTGGTCCTGCGGTCACTCACTCCAGGAGGTCTGCGTACGCCCCCAGAGCCAGTGCGACGTCGGTCTGCGCCCAGAACCGGTGGTAGGTGAAGACCGGAGCGGCGCCGCCGTCCAGATAGGCCTGCACCTTCGGCCAGTTCGGGTCGTCCTTGTAGAACGACCGGATGGAGAGGAACGTCGAGTCGTTGTCGACGGTGTCCCCGTTGGGCATTGCGCCGGTCCAGCCGTTCGGCACGTACACCGGGTCGTCGAACCGGTTGTAGTCGGCACGGGTCTCCGGGACCGCGATCCCCGTGTCGTCCTGGTAGTGGCTCCACATGCCGTCGAGCAACCCCTCGGCCGTGGCCTTCGCCTCGGCGTCACCGGACTTGGCGGCGTAGTAGGTGAGCGTCCTGGCATAGGCGCCGGCCACCCCGACGTCGTTGGTGTAGTCGGCGACGGTGACGTGGAGTCCGGAGTTGGCACCGGGAGCCGACGCGTTCCAGGTGTCGGGCGAGCCCGACCACTTGAGGGTGGACGGCATGAGATAGGTGCCGTCCGGGTTGATGGTCGTCTCGGACAGCGCCCAGTCGACCCACTTGTCGAGCACGGCCTTGGCCTGGGCGTCGCCCGACTCGTGGTAGTACTCGGCGACGCGCTCCATGGACCACGCCTGGAAGCCGAACCACTGGTTGGACGGCGGGTCGTGGTAGACGGGCTTCTCGTCGTAGTACATGCCGTAGAAGGTGGGTGTGCCCGCCGGCGGCTGGGCGTAGCTGCCCTTCCAGCTGTTGGTCGCACCGCCGGCGATGGCGCCCTCGTCGGACTGGAGCCACTGGTAGAAGTCCATCTGCCGGTCCAGGCTCTTGGCCCAGTCCTGCTGCCCCGTGGCCGACTTGGGCTTCAGGTCACCGACCGCGCTCAGCGCGTAGGCGGCCATCGGGTTCTGGTAGCCGCCGTGGGCGTGACTGGATCCGATGCGCCAGGACCAGCCGGCCGAGGTGTCGGTCGCGCCGCCCCAGGCGTAGTACCAGGACATCAGGTAGTGCGCGCTGTCCTTGCCGCTGCCGGCCGGGCAGGTGGTCGGACCGACGCAGTTGCCGACCTTCTTGAAGTACTTGTCGAACATGGAGTAGCGGAGATAGTCGCCCATCTTCGCCGCCTTGCCGACGGTCGCCGAGACCTCCGCCGACTTGCCCTGCTCCTTGGCCCAGACGTCCGCCCAGTAGGCGGCCTGTACGGCACGTGCGTCCGCGTCCGGGGCATTGGTGAACTTCCACTGCTTGGCGTAGGAGGCGTCCCCGGTGAACAGGTCCAGGTAGCCGTTGTCACCGCCGTAGGTGAAGTTGTCGCAGGTGGGGTGGGTGACGGTCTCCCACACCGACTCCTGCGGCCCGCGCTGGAAGGTGTTGATGTAGGAGGGACCCGTCTCGGTTGGTCCGGCCGAGCACTTCCCGGGGGAGTTGCCGTAGCCGTAGACGTTGTCGACGTCCTGGATCCAGTGCATCCCGTAGATGTCGTCCGTGCCGTACGCGCTCTTCAGCTCGGAGGCGATCGGGTCCGCCCCGGACGTCGCCGATCCGTCGAGCACCGCCGGGTACTCGTTCGGTGTGTCGTGCTCCGGCGCGTAGGTGGCCGGCTTCGACGCGTTGTAGAAGGAGTTCGTGGGCTGGTCGGCGTGGGTGGGGATCATGTACTTCTCCATGGTGGCCCACGCACCGTTGAACTTCGCCCAGTCCCCGGTGATCTTCCCGTACATCGCCTGGAGCCAGATCAGATAGCTGTACGCCTCCGAGGTCGTCTCGTGCCCCTGGTCGGGGGCTTCGACGATCAGGGTCTCGACGGAGTGGTAGGGGATGCCCTCCGAGGAGAAGTAGCCGTTGGCCGGGTCGGTGATCTTCCCGTACAGGTCCAGGAAGCGGGCGTCGTACTCCTTGGCCTCCGCGAGTTGGGTGACGGTGACCTCGGCCTTGCTGTGACCGGGTGCGGTCACGGTGAAGGTCGCGGCGCCCGTTCCCGATCCGTCGGCCGAGACGGTCACCTTCTGAGGGGTGGACCAGTTCGACGTGGTGAAGGTGAGGCTCGCGCCACCGGTGACGCTCAGACCGGAGTTGCCGGCGCTCCGCGCCGCCGAGACGGTGACGGACGAGGCGGGTGCGGTGGACAACGAGACGTTGAACGTCCCCGACTTACCCTGCTGAACGCCCAGTTGGGCGGGGGTGGCGACGACGGCAGGGCCTGCGGCGACCGTGATGCCCGCGGGGGTCGACTCCGCGGAGGCGCCGAGACTGTCGTACGCCCTGGCGTACACGGAGTGCGCGCCGGTGGAGAGCCCGGTGGCGCTGTAGGTGTACGGGGACGTGGTGTCGGTGCCGAGGAGTTCCGTGTCGTCGTAGAACTCGACCTTGCTGATCCCCGCCCCGTCGGCGGCCGCCGCGGTCGCGGCCATGGGTACGGGATCCCCGGCGGAGAAGACGGCGCCCGCCGCCGGGCTGGTGAGGACGGTGATCGGCGGCTGGTGCGCGCCCACGCAGGCCGTGCCGTTGACGGCGAAGGCGGTCGGCGCGGTGTTGGTGCCGCTGTAGGAGAACTGCGCGCCCGTCGTGACGGCGGCCCCGGCGGCGATGGCGCCGTTCCATGCCGCGTTCTTGACGGTGACGGTCCTGCCCGCCTGGGACCAGGTCCCGTTCCAGCCGTTGGTGAGCTTCTGGTTGCCGGCGTAGTCGTAGGTCAGGGTCCAGCCGTCGATCGCGGCGGTGCTCCTGTTGGTGACGGTGAGTTCGGCGCTGAAGCCCGAACCCCAGTCATTGGCCTTGTAGTCGACGCTGCACTGGACTGCGGCGGCCTGGGCCGGCGTTCCGGCGGCGGCGGTCATTCCCAGCGGAAGGGCCAGCGCCGCCACCAATGCTGTCCACAGCCGTCGGTTCCCGGCTCCGGTTCTGCCCTGTCTTCCCGGTCTTGCCGGTCTTCCCGGTAACCAGGTTCTTCGTGCGCGTCCCGATGGCATGCGCAGTACCTCCTCGCGGCTCGGCGACATGGGGGGTGTGCGGGGTTGAGCACAAGCCTTGAAGCAGTGGGAGCGCTCCCAGCATGGGGATGAGGAAAATGGGAGTCAAGAGACGTGAAGAGTCGAATTATTTCGATACCAAGAGATCAGAACGGGTGTGTTGACCGACACCACTTGACGCTCTAACGTCAAGCCACACCAGTGGGAGCGGTTCCACCAGTCCACGTGCCGTAGGGGGCACGCCCGGTCTGCAAGGAGTCGTTCATGCACCACCCTCGCACCTGTCGCACCTGTTCGGACTGCTCGCCGGAGCAGTGCTCTGCATGGCACGCGGTGCTGCCGCGGCCATGGTCACACCTTCCGGATGCGCCCCCCGTACGCACGGTGGAGAACAGCACCGCGCATCAGCGGGGCGGCGTCTTCCGGTAGGTCGTTCCGCCGGCGACCGTCCGGTCGGGACACACGCGACGAGTGCACGCTCACCGGGCGGCTCCCCCTCCGGCGTGGGATCGCCCCTCGCGTCCGGTGCGTCCGGGCTCGACAGCACGCCCAGCACCACGGATCCGACCGGCTCCACCGGTCCGGCGGCTCCCCCGTCCCCGTAGCGGTACGCCCGAACCGGGCGTCCGGAGAACCGAGCTCGTCGAGCACGCCTCTGCGCGGGCCGCACACCCGTACCGCCCTCATGCACCCGGAGAAGGAGTACCCGTTTGGCCTGAGCACAGTGACCGCATCACGCGGACAAGAGGAAGGCATCCACGGACGCCCACCTCCCGGAGCCGGGACCAGTCACCGATCCCGGCCGAACAGGCCCTGTCCCAGGGCTGGTTCACCTCATCCCGACCAGTACGCCGGCGGCACCCGCCACCGGCTCCGGCCACCAGGACCGCGGGCGCGCAGGACCGCCCGTCACCTCGTGGCATGTCGACCACTCCCCCGTCCGTGCGAACGAGAACTGCTGCACCCTCCCGCTCGCACCGGTCACGCCGACACCCCCTCACCACGGGCGGGATCGGCGAGCTCCCCTGCCCCCACCGGCTTCGCCGACCGGGTCGCGCCGGGGTTCGACGACCGCGGGCCTCTCTCCACCGGACGGACCTGCAACACCTGGGACCTCTCCACGGCCCGTCCTTGATCAGCGACTACGACGGTACCCCCACCCCGTACGGAATCGGGCTGCGTGATCACCCGCGCGCCCTCGACAGCTGAGGAAACGGATTTCGCATGAGCCGCACGAGCCGCACCACCCTGCGCCGATCCCGGACGGCGCTCATCGCCGCGGGCGCACTCGTCGCCGCAGCCGCGGGCTCCGCCGCCGCGGTGGCCCCTTTCGGAGCCTCTGCCGCAGCGGCGGCAGGCTGCACCGTCGACTACAAGATCCAGAACCAGTGGAACGGCGGGCTCACCGCCGCGGTGAGCGTCACGAACACGGGTGACGCCGTCTCCAGCTGGCAGCTGGAGTGGTCGTTCGCCGGCAGCGAGAAGATCAGCCAGGGCTGGAACGCCACGGTCTCGCAGAGCGGCGCCGCCGTCACCGCGAAGAGCCTCTCCTACAACGGCGCTCTCGCCACCGGCGCCTCCGCCTCCTTCGGCTTCAACGCGTCGGGCGACGGCAACAGCGCCGTTCCCGCGACCTTCAAGCTGAACGGCGTCACCTGCAACGGCGGCACCACGGACCCGACCGATCCGACCGACCCCACGGACCCGCCCACCGATCCGCCCGCGGGCAGCCGCGTCGACAACCCGTACGAGGGTGCCAAGGTCTATGTGAACCCGGAGTGGTCGGCGAACGCGGCCGCCGAGCCGGGCGGCAGCCGGGTGGCCGATCAGCCGACGGGCGTCTGGCTCGACCGTATCGCCGCCATCGAGGGCGCCAACGGCACCATGGGCCTGCGTGACCACCTGGATGAGGCCCTGACCCAGAAGGGGTCCGGCGAACTCGTCGTCCAGCTGGTCATCTACAACCTCCCCGGACGGGACTGCTCGGCTCTCTCTTCGAACGGCGAGCTCGGTCCGACCGAGATCGGCCGCTACAAGACGGAGTACATCGACCCGATCGCCGCGATCCTGGCCGACTCGAAGTACGCCGGCCTGCGCATCGTCACCACCGTCGAGATCGACTCCCTGCCCAACCTGGTCACCAACACCGGCAGCCGCCCCACGGCGACCCCGGCCTGTGACGTCATGAAGGCCAACGGGAACTACGAGAAGGGTGTCGGCTACGCGCTCAACAAGCTCGGCGACGCCCCCAACGTCTACAACTACATCGACGCGGGGCACCACGGCTGGATCGGCTGGGACGACAACTTCGGCCCCTCCGCCGACATCTTCAAGATCGCGGCCACGTCCGAGGGCGCGACGCTCGACGACGTGCACGGCTTCATCGTGAACACGGCCAACTACGGCGCCACGAAGGAGACCAACTTCACCATCGACGACGCGGTCAACGGGACGTCCGTACGCCAGTCGAAGTGGGTGGACTGGAACCGCTACACGGACGAGCAGTCCTTCGCGCAGGCCTTCCGCACCGAGCTGGTCTCGGTCGGCTTCAAGTCCGGCATCGGCATGCTGATCGACACCTCGCGCAACGGCTGGGGAGGCACGAACCGGCCGACCGGGCCGGGCGCGACGACCAGCGTCGACACCTATGTGGACGGCGGACGGTACGACCGCCGCATCCACCTCGGGAACTGGTGCAACCAGGCCGGAGCCGGCCTCGGCGAACGGCCGAAGGCGGCCCCGGCGGCAGGCATCGACGCCTACGTCTGGATGAAGCCCCCGGGGGAGTCGGACGGCTCCAGCAAGGAGATCCCGAACAACGAGGGCAAGGGATTCGACCGGATGTGCGACCCGACCTACACGGGCAACGCCCGTAACGGCAACAACCTGTCCGGAGCGCTGCCCGACGCCCCGGTCTCCGGCCAGTGGTTCTCCGCCCAGTTCCAGGAGCTCATGAAGAACGCCTACCCGGCGCTCTAGGGTCCTCGGTCCGGATCAGGCCGGATCCGGGAGCCGGGCCCGGCGCGTGCCGCCGCAGGCGACGGACGACGACGCCTCGAACGCACGCGCCGGGCCCCGCGAGAGAACCTGACGATCCACTACCGCGCGCCACGTCGGCGGGCTCCGGGCGCTCCCCCGCCCGGCTACTCCCGGCGGGTGCGCCACCTGTCGACCAGAGCGCGTCCGCGAGCCACCGGCGCGGACGCGCTCCGGCGTGCGGCCGGCTCGTCGGAACTCCGGCCCAGCCGCGCCCTCACCCCGGTCTTCGACGGGGCGGCGGGCTTGGCCTTCGTACCGGACCGCGCCTTGGTGCCGGGCTTGGCCTGCGCCCCGGACGTGGCCTTCGCCCCTGCTCCGGACTTCTCTCCCGCGGCCGGCTTCGCCTTCCTCCTGGAGGCCGGCTCGGCCGTGTCCGAGGTCCGGGGCGCGGTCCTCGCCCCCTTCGCCGGCGCCGGATCGTCGGAGAGGGCATGGTAGCGACGGCTGACGCGCCGGCCGATCACGAGGTAACCCAGCAGCGCGCCGGACGTGTTGAGGATGACGTCATCGATGTCGAACGCCCGCCCCGCCACGAGCGCGCCCTGCGTGAGCTCGACGACCGCGATGACCAGTACGGTCAGCACGGTCATCCGGAGCATCCGGAGCCGGCGCGGCACCAGGATCGGCAGCAGGACACCGAACGGTGCGCCGAGCAGGAGATTTCCCCCCGCCTGTTTGCACGCGGCGAGGAAGGTGTAGTCCTCGGCGTACTGCCGCAGGGACCTCCCCGGCTTCAGATTGGACGTGACGATGTCCTCCGACGCGGGCGACGGCGTGAGCGTCACCTTCGCCAGGACCACCGAGAACGCCACCAGCGCCAGGAACGCCGCGGCCAACGCTGCCGCGCGCAGCAGAAGACGTCCTGTACCTCTGCGTCGTGCACTACCATTCGCCTCTGCTGTCATGGCGGAACGGATGCCCCCAACCCCGCCGGCCACACCCTGGGGGTGCGAGCATGTGCGCATGAGCGCACAGAAGAAGGACGAACTGCTGGCGGAGGCCGTGCGGCTGCGGGAACAGGGCCACCCGGAGCAGGCCAGGGAACGTCTCCTCTCCCTCACCGCCGCGTTCCCCGACGCGGCCGACGTCGCCTATCAGACCGCGTGGGTCCATGATGTGCTCGGCTTGGAGGCCGAGGCCGTGCCGTACTACGAGCGCTGCCTCCAGGGGGACGGGCTCAGCGGCGTGGACCGCCACGGGGCGCTCCTGGGGCTCGGCAGTACCTACCGCGTCCTGGGCAGGTTCGGTCAGGCCGTCGAGACGCTCCGACGGGGCGTCTCCGAGTTTCCTGACGACGGAGCTCTGCGGACCTTCCTGTCCATGGCCCTGTTCAACACGGGCGAGCATCACGAGGCCATGCAGCTTCTGCTGCGGCTGGTGGCGACCACGAGCGACAGTCCGGGGGTGCAGGCGTACCGGCCCGCCATCGAGCACTACGCGGCGGATCTCACGCAGACCGTGTGAGCGCAGACCATGGGGCGCGGCCGCGACCGGCGGCACCCACGGGCGTCGCGCCGTACCCACCCCGGAAAAGGGGGAGCCCCGGCCGGATCGGGGGAATCCAGCCGGGGCGGCTTGTGTGCGGGGGTGAAGGCGGACCACGTCCGGCCGGTCACTCCCACGTATAGGTGAACGATAAACCACCATCCACCGTTCCCGTGAACCCACCCCCCGCCATGTGATCCACACCACGACTACGCAGGCCGCGAGCTCGTTCGGTGGCGGGACGGCGATGACGTGGACGGTCAGCGGGCCTCACGGAACACGACGTGGCGCCCTGCGGCCGGGTCGAACTTGCGCAGCTCCAGCCGGTCGGGGTCGTTGCGCCGGCTCTTCCTCGTCACATAGGTGTGGCCGGTTCCGGCCGTCGACCGGAGCAGGACGACGGGCCTTGTCTCACTGCGCGCCATTGAGGCCTCCAGGGGGATGACGACCCCGACCCTGGATGGGAATGGGTGTCGTTTTCCTTTATGACTCACACAACGGGGGGAGGTGCGTCGGCATTCCCGCCGACGGGCACCCCCGGAGCGCGGCACCCCCGCCCCTCGCCCACACCCCTTCCGAACGAGCACTCGACACACACCCGGACCAGCGCCGAACACGCGGTCGACCTGGTCGCGCAACCGGTCGCGAAGGTCACCGATCCGCGGCCTCGCGCGACTCCGCATATGCCCTGCTCCCGGCCGGTGCGAGCCGTGCGGGACCGCACGCGCGGGCGTACGCCGGACTGCTCACGCCGGGTGACTTGCGTCAACTCCCCGCCAGGGGCAAGGGTGTTCGGCGGACCCACACCCCACCCCGCCGATGGCATATGCCGGAAGCAAGAACGTGTCGAGTGTTGCCAAACCCCTTACGGGGCCCCCCAGCCTGTGCCACAGTCGTGGTCGGTCCACCCCCACGAACCGGCCGTACCGCCTGTATCGGAGTACCAGATGCCGTCCCATCTGTTTGCGGACCGCCCCGCCCCACAACCTCCCGAGCGGGACGCCGTCGACGCGCTGATCAACCGGACGCGGCTCCTGCGCGGCGACGTGGACGCGGTGCGGCGCGACACCTCGGTGACCACCGACGACGACGATCCCCGGCTGCGGTGGCAGCGGGCGCTCTGCGAGCTCGCCGTCCACCAGCTCGACGACCTGGGCGAACATCTGGGGCAGCTGCGGGACGGGATCCCCGACTCGGCGGCCGCCGAGCCCACGGGAGAGGCTGGCTCACGGACGCCGTACGAGCCGCCGACGGGTTCGCTCCTCAGCCGCGTGGGCAGCGCCGAGTGGAATCTGCTCACCGACGAGGTCAGCTGGTCCGACGAGCTGTACCAGATCTTCGGCAGGGAACCGGGGACGGGAGCGCTGTCACTCGACGAGCTGCCGTCCGTCCTCCTCGCGGAGGACCAGCCCGTCCTGACGTCCATGGTCACCGACTGCCTGGTGGACGGCCGGCCGATAGACGGCGAATTCCGGATCCTGCTGCCCGACGGCGCCATGCGGACGCTGCACATGACGGGCGAGCCCGTTCTCGACTCCGAAGGCTGCACCGCCTCCATGTGGGCTGTCCTGCGCGATGTCAGCCGGCTGCGGCGCGGTCAGCACGTCGTGGGCCGGACACAGGACACGCTGCGGCGCCAGGAGCACATGGCCCGCGCCGAACACCGGATCGCGGTGGAACTCCAGGAGGCCGTTCTGCCGCCGTGGCGCGGATCTCTGCCGATACCCGGCCGGGGGGCGAGCGGCCTGGACGTCGCCGCTCACTACCTGCCGTCGGGTTCGAGCGAGCTGATCGGCGGCGACTGGTACGACGCGCTGCCACTCCCCGACGGCAAGACCCTGCTCACCGTCGGTGACCTCACCGGCCACGGGATCCCCGCGACCTCGGCCATGGCCATGCTGCTCGGCGCGTTGCGAGGCATGGCCATGGCGGGAGTGGAGCCGGGCCAGGTGATGGGCCATCTGAACCAGCTGATCGAATGCTCGCCGCAGCCTGCGTTGGGAAGCGCCGTATGCTGCCGCTTCGATCCGGCGACCGGCACACTCGTCTGGGCACAGGCAGGCCACCCCGCGCCGCTGCTGTTCCGCAACGGCGTAGGGCGTCCTCTGCCCGCGCCGGACGGAGTGCTGCTCGGTGCGGCATCCGGAGTGACCTACGAGCAGGACCACGTGGAGCTGCGGCCCGGCGACGTGCTCGTCCTGCACACCGACGGACTGACTCGGCAGAGCGACCGCGCCACCGGCCCGGACGCCCTGCTGGAGCTGGCGCCCCGCTTCGCGCAGGCCGACACGGCACAGGACTGCGCACGGATCGTGGTCGAGGAGCTCGGTGCGGCTGAACGGCTCGACGACGCATGCGTCCTGGTTGCCCGCGTCGAAGCCTGAGGGAGTGACCCGCCGTCCCGAAGCACCATGGTGGCGGCCCTTCAGGGAGTTCCGGAACGTCGAGCCCCTGATCGCCCACCGGCACAGCCGACCCGCCCACCGGGGACCGCCGTCGTCCCGCGCTCGGCCGGGGGACCCGGATCAGATCCGGGACTCCTTGGCCTTCTTGTTCGAGGCGCTCGGCGGCAGGGCGAGCTCGATCTCCTCACGCAGGTCCTCGATCTTGGCGTACCCGGCGAACTGGCCGGTGAGCCGGTACATCTCCCGCAGCCGGTCCCATGTGCGGTGCGATGAGGTCTCCCCCATCGACACCAGGGCGAGACGTGCGTACCGGTCGGCCTGCTCCGGGTCGTCGGCGATGAAGCACGCCGACGCCAGCGAGATGTAGTCGAAGATCTTGGATCGCTGGCGGCCGTTTATCCGCAGATCGAGAGCCTGCTTCGCGTGGCGCTGAGCGGTCGAGGCCGCGGCCGGGTCGTGCTCGGCAAGCGTACGAAAGGCCAGGGCCTGCATCCCGTGCATGTCCGCCTCGTCGAACATCTGCATCCAGCTCGGCGGCGGCACATCGCCCTTGTCCGACACGAAGAGCTCCTCGGCCTCGCCGAGTGTGCGCCGCATGGCCTGCCCACGGCCCATGGACGCCTGCGCCCAGGCCTCGATGGTGTGCAGCATCGCCCGGGTACGCGGCAGGGTCTCCTCACCCGAACCGGACTTGGCGAGCTTCATCAGGTCCAGCGCGTCGTCCGGCCGGCCGAGGTGGACCATCTGCCGGGCGGCCCGGGAGAGCGCCTCGCCCGCACGTGGCCGGTCGCCGCCCTCACGCGCCGCGTGCGCCGCGATCACGAAGTACTTCTGGGCTGTGGGTTCGAGGCCGACGTCGTGGGACATCCAGCCGGCGAGGACCGCAAGGTTGGCGGCGACGCCCCAGAGACGTCGCTGAAGGTGCTCGGGGTGGTGGTAGGCGAGCATGCCGCCCACTTCGTTGAGCTGCCCCACGACGGCCTTGCGCTGGAGTCCGCCGCCTCTCGAGGCGTCCCAGGCCCGGAACACCTCGACCGAGCGCTCGAGCGCCTCGATCTCCTCGGAACCGATGGGGGCGGCCTCGTAGAGGTCGAAGCCGGCGTTGTCGGCGTACATGGGGTCGTTGAGGCGTGGAGCCCGGGCCGCCGGAGCGGGCTCCGAGTGAAGCCAGTCGTACATGGCGCCGGTGAGAGCTGAGCCGGCGGCGAGCACCGCGCCCGCACCCACCAAGCCGCGTCGGTTGAGCATGAGGTCCATTCCCGTGAATTCGGTGAGGACCGCTGCCGTCCGTTCGGGCGCCCACGGCAATCCGTCGGGATTCTCTTCCGTCCCGGCATTTCGCCGCTTCCCCACACGCCCGCGCCGGCCGAACCCGAGGTCCTCGATGGTCACGACACGGCCGAGCCGCTCGGTGAACAGAGCTGCCAGCACTTCGGGCACGGGATCGCGGGGGGACTCCCCCATGTCGATCCAACGCCTCACCCGCGAGGTGTCGGTGGCCAGTTGGAGGTGGCCCATGGCCGCCGCCTGTCTGTTCACCATTCTCGCGAGTTCCCCCTTGGACCAGCCGGCGAGGCCGAACAGGTCGGAAAGGCGGGTGTTGGGTTCTCCGGTCACGTCAAGCCCCCAGGTTCTCGGCTGACTTGACCCTAGCCCCCTGGCGGATGCCCGGCGAATATTCGCCAGGGTTCGCCAGGGGTCGCTAGATGTTGTGCCACCCGCGCTCCGGTGTCAGGTAGGAATGCGCCACCCCGCCCGGCAGCCCTAGGTACTCCCCAGGGTGCCGAACGGCCGCCGGCCGGGGCGGCGCACGCAACTTGTCGGCGCACGAAGGGATCTGTCTCGCCCATGTACACAGCATCGTCCTCCGTGTCCGCCCCGCCCCGACCGCTCCGTCCCGCGGGGACGGGCGGCGGGCCGTACCTCGACCCCCGCGCCGCGTCTCCGGCGTCCGCCGCGGGTCGGACCCGGCGGGCGGCGGGGCCGGGCTCCCAACCGCTCAGCGGAAGACTGGACCTCTCGGGCGCCCAGGGCGCGCAGCTGCGGATGGCCATCGCCTCCGTGCACCGCATCTGCCCGGAGTTCAACCCGGTTCAGGTGCTGCGCCGCAGCGGCCGCTCGGTGCTCATCGTGGGCACCACCGGCCGCGCGACCGCGGTCGCCAAGTGTTTACTCGACCACTCCCCCGCCTGGACGGAGCGGTTCCGGCACGAAATAGCTGCATACCGCGCCTTCGTCAGGCACCGCCCACCGGTCCGGGTCCCGAGGCTCATCGCAGCCGACCCGGAGAACTGCACCCTGGTGATCGAGCGGATGCCCGGCCGGGTCGCGGCGCTGACGAGGCATCCGGCGGAGGCACCGCCCCGCGCGGACCTGCGGGCCGTCCTCGGAGCGGTCAGCCGGGTCAACGCCTGGAGGCCGCCGGCCGGTCTCTTCGACGCGCCGCTGGACTACGCCGCGCGCATCGCCCGTTACCACGAGTTGGGCCTGTTCACCGATCGCGACCTGGGTGACCTGCAGAAGCTGCTGCACGGTCTGGCCCATGCGGGCGGCCGGCAGGGCATGGGGCAGTTCTGCCACGGAGACGCCCTCCTCTCCAACATCCTGCTGCCGCCGACCGGTCCTGTGCTGGTCGACTGGGAGCACGCCGGCTGGTATCTGCCGGGGTACGACCTCGCGACGCTGTGGGCCGTGCTCGGTGACGCGCCGGCGTCACGGCGCCAGATCAGCCAGCTGGCGCAGGCGGCGGGAGCCGCGGCCCGGGACGCCTTCCTGGTCAACCTCATGATCGTGCTGACCCGGGAGATCCGTACGTACGAGACGGCTGTGCAGCGCGCCATGCGTGAGGGCGCGCCCGCCGGAGGCGGCCAGGCACGGCAGGGCGTCCTCTCCTCCAGCGAGGAACAGCGTCTGCTGCTGCGCAGGTTGCACGACGACTGCGCGATGGCCCGGCGGGCCGTCCGTGCCGCAGTGGGCACACGCTGACCACGCCGGGGCCGCCCGCCTGAAGGACGGGGGAAGCGCGCTGCGGGACCCATGCCGACACATGGGTCCCGCAGCGCTCGTCGACGGTCTCAGCCCCGGCTCATGAACCGGCTCGCACCACATCGACGTCGGACGCCTTCACGAAGCCGATCCGGTGGCCGATCTGGACCGTCACGTACTTCTGGCCTCCACGGAAGTACGTGTGGTCGTACGGCTTCGACGCGTCGATCGTCGGCGCGTAGTAGTAGCCGGTGGGTGCCTCGCCACCGCCAGGAAAGGCCTGCCCGGCCTTGATGGTGTAGACGAGTGGGCTGCCCACGGTCGGTTTGACGAAGTCCGTGGGGTACTCCCCCTTCTCCGGGTAGGCCACGCCGTACACCGGCACCTCGGCCTTGCCGGCCTTCGGCCGCACGACCCGGCCGGACGTGGGGCTGATGACCCGGGTGCCCTCGGGGGTCCGGAACCACGCCTTCTCCCCGTACCACCAGATCGCCGTCCAGCCGGGTGCCTTGCCGGCGACGACGGCCTGCTGGCTGGCGCTGATCTTGCTGCCCCAGTCCGCCGCACAGTTCGTCCCGGGCGAGCCGTCCGGATGCAGGCCCGGGTCGGAGAAGAGCGGTGAGTCCTCGGACGGTCCGGTGTGCAGGGGGACCGCGCTGCTGCCCTGCCGGGGCAGGTCGACGCTCTTCTCGCAGTCGCGGAACTCCTGCTGGTTCTTGGTGAAGTCCGCACTGACGGTGACCAGTTCGCTGCTCCTGGGGGCGCTCGGCACGGTAGGCCTGCCGAGCAGCGCCATGAAGCGGTTCCAGTCCCAGTAGGGGCCCGGGTCCCAGTGCATGTTCTGCGTGCCGGCCGCACTGGTGGGCGGCACACCGTCGTGGCCGAGGATGTGCTGCCGGTCGAGAGGGATGTCGTACTTGGCCGCCAGGTGCCGTACCAGCCGCGCGGTCGAGCGGTACATCTCGGGGGTGTACCACTTGGCGCCCTCGGCCGCGACGCCCTCCTGTTCGATGCCGATGGAGTGGGTGTTGAGGTACCAGTTGCCCGCCTGCCAGGCGACGTCCTTGTTCTTCACCATCTGTGTGACGTGGCCGTCCGCGGAGCGCACCACGTAGTGGGCGGAGGTCTGGTTGGCCGGGTTCTGGAAGATCTTCAGGGTGGTGTCGTAGTCGACCTCGGTGTCGTGCAGGACGATGAACTTGACGGCGTTGCTGTCGGGCCGGTCCGCCGTGTCGTAGTTTCCGTAGGTGTCCTTGTCCGCCGGGTCGCCGGTCTGCTGGTAGGCCGCGGGAACCCAGTCGCAGGAAAGACCGCGCGGGCAATCCGGTCGTACGGTGTCCGCGCCGGCGGCCGCCGGGGAGAGAAGCGCCACGCTCAGCGCCCCCGCCGTGGTCAGTGCGAGCGCGAGTCTGGTCCTCTTCTTCGACGTCATGACAACCCTTCTTGGGCCGGGGTGGCAGAGCTGTGCCCGGGGGCGCCTCCCCGCATTGATCGGTCGGCGCACACTCTGTGGCGGGAGGTGTCGGTGAGTCAAGAGTGCAGTGTGCAGGTAGACCTGAGCTTGTGTGACTATTCCGCGCTGTGCGTGCCCCGGATGGCCGAAGGGTAGTGCTGCCGCCGACAGGACCGGTCCGCGTGGACCGGGTGGAGTTCTCGGAAAGGCCCGACGCACATGGCACAGCCCTTCTCACTGCCGGACTTCTACGTGCCGTACCCGGCGCGTCTCAACCCTCATCTGGAGGCGGCCCGGAGCCACACCAGGGAATGGGCGCGCGGGATGGGGATGCTGGAGGGCTCCGGTGTCTGGGAGGCGGAGGACCTCGAGTCCCACGACTACGCCCTGCTCTGCGCGTACACCCACCCCGACTGCTCGGCCGAGGCGTTGTCCCTGGTCACCGACTGGTATGTGTGGGTCTTCTTCTTCGACGACCATTTCCTGGAGCTGTTCAAACGCACTCCGGACCGTGAAGGCGGGAAGCGGTATCTGGACCGGCTGCCCGCGTTCATGCCGATGGACCGGGGCGCGGTGATTCCGGAGCCGACGAATCCGGTGGAGGCGGGGCTGGCCGACCTCTGGGCCAGGACCGTGCCGTCCATGTCCGACGGCTGGCGGGCCCGGTTCGCCGAGGCGACCGAGAATCTGCTCAACGAGTCCCTGTGGGAGCTCGCGAACATCAACGAGGGGCGTATCGCCAACCCCGTCGAGTACATCGAGATGCGCCGCAAGGTGGGCGGAGCGCCGTGGTCGGCGGGCCTGGTGGAGTACGCGGCGAACGCGGAGGTACCCGACGCGGTGGCGGATGCGAGGGCGCTGCGGGTGCTGCGGGACGCCTTCTCCGACGGCGTGCATCTGCGCAACGACCTCTTCTCGTACCAGCGCGAGGTCGAGGAGGAGGGCGAGAACAGCAACGGTGTGCTGGTCCTGGAGAGGTTCCTGCGCTGCTCGACGCAGGAGGCCGCCGAAGCCGTCAACGACCTGCTGACCTCCCGCCTCCAGCAGTTCGAGAACACCGCCCTCACCGAACTCGGTCCGCTGTGCATGGAGAGGGGACTGACCCCGGACGGGACCGCCGCCGTCCTGGCGTACGTGAAGGGGCTCCAGGACTGGCAGTCCGGCGGCCACGAGTGGCACATGCGCTCCAGCCGGTACATGAACGGCGGCGGCGCGGGCGAGAGCGTGCCCGGCTTCGGCATGGCCGCCGCCTCGATCCGGCTCACCCCCCGTGCCGCGGCGTTCCGGCAGCGCAGCCACGCCCATGTTCCGTACCGGCGCGTCGGCCCTTCGCTGCTGCCGGACTTCGACATGCCGTTCAGCACGACGCTGAGCCCGCATCTGGACGGTGCGCGCGTACGGATCGTGGACTGGTCCCGCAGGATGGGGCTGCTGGAGGCGCAGCCGGGTGTGCCGGGCTCGCACATCTGGGACGAGGAGCGGCTCCTCGCCACCGATCTGCCGCTCTGCGCGGCGGGGCTGGACCCCGACGCCACCGCGGACGAGCTCGATCTCTCCTCGGGGTGGCTCACCTGGGGCACGTACGGTGACGACTGGTTCCCGGTGGTGCACGGCCGGACGCGTGATCTGGCCGGGGCGCGGCTGGCCAACGAGCGGCTGTCGCTGTTCATGCCGCTGGACGGATCGTCCGTGCCCGAGCCCGTCAACGCGCTGGAGCGGGGGCTGGCCGACCTCTGGCGCCGGACGGCTGGTCCGATGGACGAGGGTGCGCGCCGCACGTTCCGGGACGCGGTGGAGTCGATGACGGCGAGCTGGCTGTGGGAGCTGGCGAACCAGGCGCAGAACCGGATTCCCGACCCGGTGGACTACATGGAGATGCGGCGGGCCACGTTCGGTTCGGACCTGACGATGAGCCTGTGCCGGCTGGGTCACGGCAGGAAGGTGCCTGAGGCCGTCTACCGCAGCGGCCCGATGCGTTCCCTGGAGAACGCCGCAGCGGACTACGCCTGCCTGCTGAACGACCTGTTCTCGTACCAGAAGGAGATCGAGTACGAGGGCGAGGTCCACAACGGAGTCCTGGTCGTGCAGAACTTCTTCGGGGTGGACTATCCGACGGGGGTGGCGATCGTGGACGACCTGATGAACTCCCGGATGCGCCAGTTCCAGCATGTCGCCGAGAGGGAGCTGCCGGTTCTGTACGACGACTTCGAGCTGGACGCGGAGGCGAGGGAGGTCCTCGCCGGATACGTGCTCGAGCTCCAGCACTGGCTGGCGGGGATCCTGATCTGGCACCGGGACTGCCGGCGCTACCGCGAGCAGGACCTGCGGCGGGGCAACGCGACCCCGTGGCACCTCGGCGGCCCCACGGGGTTCGGTACGTCGGCGGCGCGGATCACGCGGCTGCTGACGGCGCAGGGACGTTTCAGCCCTGCTGGAACAGCTCCGCGGGAAGTGGCTTCAGCAGGGCGTACAGGTCATCC
This sequence comes from Streptomyces sp. SM10, assembly GCF_002910915.1. Taxonomy (GTDB): domain Bacteria; phylum Actinomycetota; class Actinomycetes; order Streptomycetales; family Streptomycetaceae; genus Streptomyces. The sequence goes on from NZ_NEUF01000068.1 coordinate 162,221, forward strand.
GTGATCGGCCGGTCCCAGCTGGCGATGGTGACGAGCACGCCGTCGCTCCGGTCGAACTGGACGCAGGAGATCCGGCTCTCGGAGAGCTTGACGCGGCGCACGATCAGCAGGCTGTCCCCCTGCATGACGGGCACGTCCTCCGAGCCGGTCACCTCGACCGGCTCGTCGTTCTCGAGCGCGAGGAGCAGCTGGGCGACCTCGAAGGGGACCTGGCCGTCCTCGGTCTCGCGGGCCGGTGAGCCCTCCGGCAGATTGCCGATGATCATCGCGGGGCCGCGTCCGCCGAACAGGTCGTAGCGCAGGAAGACACCCTGGCAGCTCCCGTCGGGAGCGGGCAGGAGACCGGCGCCGAGGTTGCCGGGCCAGTCCCCCGGGTCCATGGCCAGGACGTCGAAGTCCGGGCCCGCGGGTGTGGCGGCGCTACGGCGGCGGAGGAAGGACATGGGGCCATGTTACGTGTCCCGGCTCACGTTGCGGAGCCGGGCACTCCTACCCGGACTCGGCGGCCAGCGCATCGAGGACCCGCACCGCGTCGGCCGCGCGCCCGTACGGCACGAACAGGTGGTCGTGGTGGAATCCGGCGACGACGTTGCAGCTGATCCCCGCGTCGGTGAGGGCCAGGGAGACCGCGGCGGTCAGTCCGACGGCGTCCAGTGCGGAGTGGACGCGGAGCGTGATCCACCCGGCCGTGAAGTGGTACGCGAGCCCTGCCTCCACGGCATGCGCCTCGGGGACGACGAGCGTCAGCCCCTCCTGCTCGGTGACGGTGACCACCGGGGTGATCCCGCTGGGCACCTCACCGCCGGGCAGGGTCGTGTAGACGTAGCGGCCGGGCTGCAGCTCCGGTCGCATGCTCCGCAGCAGTGTTCGAAGATCCCGCTCACCTGTCATGGGGGTCACGCTACGGCGGCCGGCATCCGCCCGCACAGCTGGTCGCCGCGGACGGGATCCCGGCGGTCACGACGGCGCGCGCCCCGGTACGCGCAGGCATGCGGTGAGCCGCCGCACGGGCTCACCGTACCTCGGCGGACCGTCCGTCCCGGTCGTCCGGGAGTCCGGGGCCGCGACTCGTGCGGCGGGCCGCCCGAACGCGCTGGGTGACGGGCGCCGTGGCCGAGTAAGCCATTCAGGCACGCCTTGTATCCATACGCTCACCTTGCGTGGCACCGGCGGATGATCGCCCATAGCTTCGGCTCATGAGAACAAGACACATGAAATGCCTGGCGGGCATCGCCGTCGTCACGGCCACCACGCTCGGTCTCGCGGCCGTCCCCACCGCGGCGTCCGGACACCGTGATCACACCGTGCACCCGGGCCAATCGATCCAGGCCGCTGTGAACGCCGCGCACCCGGGCGACACGATCGTCGTCATGCCCGGGACGTACCGCGAGAGCGTCCTGATCACGAAGCCCGGCCTGACCATGCGCGGAACCGGCGAGCGCACGGTGATCAAGCCGGCTGCGGCCAAGCCCGCCAAGTCCACCAAGCCCGCCAAGGGCGCCGAGGCCGCCAAGGGCCCGAGGGCGGCCAACGCCTGCGCGGCCGGCGGGAACGGCATCTGCGTGATCGGGACCAAGGGCCACACCGTCGACGACGTCAGGATCCGTGCGCTGACCGTCTCCGGCTTCAGCAAGAACGGCATCTGGGCGTCCTGGACCGACGGTCTCTCCGTCCGCAGGGTGACCGCCACGAAGAACGGCACGTGGGGCATCGCCCAGGAGCGCTCGACCCGGGGCGACTTCCGGCGCAACACCGCCACCTCCAACGGCGACGCGGGGATCTTCGTCGCCAACTCGGTCAGCGAGGAGGGCGGGGCCACGGACACCGGCGGCACGCTCGTCGTGGAGAACTCGGTGTCGGGGAACCGCATCGGGGTGACCGCCCGCCGGGTCAGGAACCTCGTGATCGACGGCAACACGCTCACCGGCAACTGCAGCGGGGTGTTCGTGGTGGGCGACGAGTCCAAGCCCGCGGCCGGCGCGATGACGATCAGCGGCAACCGGATCCTGAAGAACAACAAGTTCTGTCCGGCGACCCCGCGCCTCTCCGCGATCCAGGGGTCCGGCATCGTCCTCACCGGCAGCGAGAGCACGATCGTGCGTTCCAACGTCATCCGGGGCAACGTCGGCTCCACCCCGCTCTCCGGCGGCATTGTGCTGTTCAAGAGCTTCGTGGGCGCGCTGAACACCGACAACACCGTCAGCGACAACCTCGTGCGCGGCAACAAGCCGGCCGACCTCGCCAACCGCGACACCGCGGGCAAGGGCAACACCTTCCAGAGCAACACGTGCGGGACGTCCGTCCCGGCCGGCATGTGTGCCGGATGACGGCGCACCGCCGCACAAGGAGAAACGAGACGGTATGACCACCGTGAGTCCCACCCCCGAGACCACTCCCGCCGCCACCTCCCTCGCCGCACCGCACGTGTCCGTCGGGCAGACCCCGCCGCCGTCCATGCGGCTGCGGGAGCTCGCGTTCGGAGCGGCCTGCGCCGCGGCCGTGCGCGCGGCGGCCAGGATGGGCGTCGCGGACGCGCTGGGCGAGACGCCGGCGTCGGCCGCCGAGCTCGCCCTCGTCGTGGACGCCGAGCCCGTCCCCCTGCAGCGGCTCCTGCGGGCGCTGTGCTGCTACGGGATCTTCAGCGAGACGCCGGACGGGAAGTTCGTCCACTCCGAGATGTCCCGGCTGCTGCGGGAGGACGACCCGAACAGCCTTCGCTACATCGCCCTGTGGTGCACGGAGCCCTGGACCTGGGAGGTCTGGCCGCACCTCGACGACGCGGTGCGCTCCGGCTCGAGCGTCTTCCCCGAGACGTTCGGCAAGGGCTTCTTCGAATACCTCCACCAGGACGCGGGCGAGTCCGCGCAGGTGTTCAACCGGGCTATGACCACCTCCAGCGTGCAGTCCGCGCAGGACGTCGCCGACCTGCTGGACCTCACCGGGGTGACCACGGTCGTCGACATCGGCGGCGGTCAGGGACACGTCCTCGCGAGCCTGCTGGAGAAGCACCCGTCGGTCCACGGCACCCTTCTGGACCTGCCGGGTGTCGTGGCACGTGCGGACGCACGGCTGCGCGACGGCGGCCGGCTCGCGGACCGCGTGCGGATCGTGCCCGGGGACTGCCGTGAGGACATCCCGGTCGAGGCGGATCTGTACATCATCAAGAACATCCTCGAGTGGGACGACGAGAGCACCCGCAGGACGCTTCGCAACGTGGTGTCCGCGGCCCGTTCCGGTGCTCGTGTGGTGATCATCGAGAACCTCGTGGACGACAGCCCTTCGATGAGGTTCACGACCGCCATGGACCTGCTGCTCCTGCTCAACGTGGGGGGCGCGAAGCACACCAGGGAGAGCCTGGTGGGGCGCATGTCCGACGCGGGCCTGCAGGTGGGCGAGATCCACCCGGTCAACGCGTACCTGCACGCGTTCGAGTGCGTCGTGCCGTAACCCGGCGCGAGGGCGCACGGAAATCGCCCCGGGTCCGGCACTCAGGTGCCGGACCCGGGGCGATCGACTGTGTGTCAGGCGGAGCCGTCGCGCTGCCAGCGGTAGAACTGCTGGGCCATCGCGTCCTTCGGACCGCGCCAGGTCTGCGGGTCGTAGGGGCTCACGAAGGCGGTCAGCCGGTCGCTGATGGCCTTGAACTCCGGGTGTTCCGTCACCTTGGCGATCTCCGGGCCCGGGGGACGGTCGGACTCGATCAGGTGCAGGTACACGTCGCCGAACTGGAACAGGGTGCGCCTGTTCACGCCGACGAGGTGGGGCAGGTCGGTGTCGTCGGAGGCCGCGAACAGCTCCGCGATGTCCGGAGCGGACTCGGGTGCCATTCGGGCGACGATCAGTGCGTGGTGCATCTGGCTGCCTTTCGGGACCTCAGTTGGCGGTGACCGAGGCGGTGCGGCGTTCCCGGTCACGCTGCTCGATCTTGTCGCGGATGAGTTCGAGCTGGACGCGCGAGTTGCGGTTGATGTTGTCGGTCATCCACGCGTCGTCGACCGGGGCGTCGGGGCGCATCGCGAAGTCCTGGCGCCAGTGCATGCGCGTGCCGCCGGGGACCTCCGAGTACTCCCACCGGATGTCCATGTGCTGGAACGGACCGGGCTCGACCCGCCGGGCGCGTACGTTGCGCCCCTGGCGGTCCGTGGTGCGCTCGGAGACCCAGCTCCAGACCTTGCCGTTGTCGTCGGGGTGCATCGTGAGGCGGAAGGTCGTCTTCTGCCCCTCGCGCTCCATGACCTCGACGGCCGCGTACTCGCTGAAGAGCTGCGGCCAGTTCTCGAGGTCGTTCGTCATGTCCCAGACGAGGTCCAGGGGTGCGGCGATCGTGATCTCGTTCTCGGTGTGTCCGGACACGTCAGACTCCTGTCACTGGGGTGTTGTTCACGAGGTCGAGGAACTCGCCGGGCGTCCTGCACCGGTCGGCGTCGGCCGGCAGCGGACGGCCGTACCGGTTCTCCAGCGCGGCGACGATGCCGAGCAGGCCGAGCGAGTCCAGGCCGTACTCGTCGAAGGCCGAGCCGGGGCGGCCTGCCATCTCCGACGGGTCGACCGTGAGGCCGGCGCCGCTCTTCATGAGCGCGGCCAGCTCTTCGTACGTCAGTTGAGCGTCCATGAGTAACTGCTCCTTCTCACACGGAGGGGTCGGTGGGGTACCGCAGCACCAGCGCCGCGTTCGATCCCATGAGTCCTCGGCTCAGCACGAGCGCCGTCCGCATCTCCGCGGGGCGTGCGCGTCCGGTGACCACGTCCAGGTCGTGGCACACCTCGAAGACGTTGGGCGTGGGCGGGATCAGGCCGTGTTCCATGGCGAGCACCGCGGCGGAGGTGTCGAGGACGGGTGCGCCGCAGTAGGCGCGGCCGGTCCCCGTCTTGGGCGCGGTCACCGGGACCCGCCGGCCGTGCGGGCCCAGGGCATCGGCGATGGCCAGGGCCTCGGCACGGTCCGCCGCGGGCACGCCCAGCGCGTCCGCGAAGACGACGTCGATCTCCTCCGGGGCGCAGTCCGCCTCGCGGAGCGCCCCTTCGATCGCCCGGGCCAGTCCCGCGCGGGACTCCTCCCACCGGGCCGCGCCGGTGAAGGTGGCCGCGTGGCCGGCCAGTTCGGCCCGGACCCTGGCCCCGCGTTCGCGGGCCGCCGTCTCCTCCTCGACCACCAGCATGGCTCCGCCCTCGGCCGGCACGAAGCCGCAGGCGTCCGCGGTGAACGGCCGGTAGGCGCGCGTGGGTTCGTCGCAGAGGCTGAGGTCGTCGTAGCCGAGCTGGCAGACGACCGAGTACGGCGCGAGGGGTGCCTCGGCCGCGCCGACGACGACGGCGTCCGTGCCCCGCCGGATGGAGCGTGCGGCGTGCATGAGCGCGTCGAGACCGCCGGCCTCGTCACTGGCCACCACGGCGCAGGGCCCCTTGAAGCCGCCCCGGATCGAGATCTGGCCGGTGCTGGCCGCGTAGAACCAGGCGATGGACTGGTACGGACCGACGAAGCGGGAGCCTTCTCCCCACAGCCGTTGCAGCTCGCGCTGGCCGAACTCGCCGCCGCCGGATCCGGCGGCGGTGACGACGCCCACCTTGAACGGCGCGCCTTCGTAGTCCGCGCGTCCGAGCCGTGCGTCCTCCAGGGCGAGGTCGGCGGCGGCCATGGCGTAGTGCGTGAAGCGGTCGGTCTGGACGAGGAAACGCTCCTCGATGTAGGCGACCGGGTCGAAGTCCCTGACCTCGCCGGCGACCCGCAGCGGGAGGTTCTCACAGCCCTCGCGGGACACGAGGTCGAGGACGCTGACGCCTTCCTGGGTCTGCTTCCAGAAGGCGCCGGCCCCCGTCCCGTTGGGGGCGACGACACCGATCCCCGTGATGACGGAGCGGCGGTGTTCCGGAGTTGCCGGGGTGTTCATGGGGTCCTCCCGCCTGATCGGGTCATGGCGACGGCGGACTGGAATCCGCCGAAGCCGCTGCCGACCGAGAGCACGCTGCGCAGCTTCAGGGGCCGTGCGGTGCGGGGTACGTAGTCGAGATCGCACTCGGGGTCGGCGGTCTCGTAGTTGGCCGTCGGCGGCACCGTCTGGTGCTTGAGTGCCAGGACGCACGCGGCGATCTCGATCGCTCCGATGGCGCCGAGGGAGTGGCCGACCATCGACTTGATCGAGCTCATCGGCACCTTGTAGGCGTGCGCGCCCAGGGCCTTCTTCACCGCCGCCGTCTCGTGCCGGTCGTTCTGCTTGGTGCCCGAGCCGTGCGCGTTGACGTAGTCGACCTGCGAGCCGTCGAGCCGGGCGTGGGCGAGGGCGGTGTTGATGGCCTCGGCCATCTCCAGCCCCTCGGTGGTCAGCCCGGTCATGTGGTACGCGTTGCCGAAGGTGGCATACCCCGATATCTCGCAGTAGACGGTCGCCCCGCGGGCCCGGGCGTGCTCGAGGTCCTCCAGCACGAGGACGGCTCCGCCCTCACCCATCACGAAGCCGTCCCGGCGGGCGTCGAACGGCCTGGAGGCGTGCTCCGGGTCGTCGTTGTTCGCCGAGGTGGCCTTGATCGCGTCGAAGCAGGCCACGGTGATGGGGGTGATCGGTGTGTCGGACGCCCCGGCGATGCAGACGTCGACCCTGCCCTCCTCGACGGAGTGGAAGGCGTACCCGATCGCGTCGAGGCCGGACGTGCAGCCGGTCGAGACGGTCTGCACCGGTCCGTGCGCACCGACCTCCTCCGCGACCGCGGAGGCGAGGGTGCTCGGTGCGAAGGCCCGCTCGAGGTGGGCTCCCGCCGGCCGGTGGTCGACGTCCCAGCGCGATCCGCTGCCGCTGACGGCGACGTAGTCGTGCTCGAGGCGGGTGGTGCCGCCGACCGCGGTCCCGAGGGAGACCCCGATGCGCCAGGGGTCCTCCTTCTCGAGGTCGAGGCCGGCGTCGCCCAGCGCCTCCCGGGCTGCCACCAGCGCGAACTGGATGTACCGGTCCGAGCGTGCGATCAGTTCCGTGTCCAGGCCGTGGGCGACGGGGTCGAAGTCGCACTCGGCGGCGATACGCGAACGGAACTGGGCCGGATCGAACAGCGTGATGCCGCGTGTCGCGGTCCGGCCGTTGGCGAGCAGGTCCCAGAACGCCGGGGCTCCGATGCCACCGGGGGCGACGACGCCGACCCCGGTGACGGCAACACGCCGGGTCATGAGGCGGCCCCCGTTCGTTCTGGCGGCGCGTAGCCGTCACTGGGGTCCGCGGCTTCCGTGACCTCGGTGTCCACGTGGCCGAGTTCGGGGCGCGGGGCGAGCGGGCCGAGGTGGAAGACCATGCGCGCTTCCACGTCACCCACGTTGCGGAAGCGGTGGCGGACGTGCGGCGGGATCAGCAGGCCCTGGTCGGGTCGCATCGGGTGCGACTCGCCGTCGAGGTCCACTTCGAGGAGCCCCTCCACCACGTACACGAACTCCTCGGAGTACGGGTGGTAGTGCTCGCCGATGCGGTCACCGGGGGCGACGATGGCCAGGCCCATGAAACCGCTGGTGGCGCCCACCGCTGTGGGGGTGAGCAGGGCGCGCAGGTCGCCTCCGCGCCTGCGGTTGGGCTGAGTCTCGCTGAGGTCCACGATGCGAGGCCGGTGGGTGGTCATGGCTGTTCTCCTCCAGGCACGTTGTGCGGTGTGACGGCAGCACGGGGGTGACCGTGCTGCCGGTGACACGGTCAGGAATCGGTGGCCCGACGGTCGGTGATCAGATCCATCTCGGCCTGCTCCAGGAAGCGCGCGGCCTCTTCGTCGGTCGTCGGCAGGCCGTTCGCACCGCCGTCGAGCAGCCGGCCGAGCATGGCTGCCTTGCGGTGGTCGCCGATGCCGAGGGCGTGCGCGGGCTGTGCGCCGAGCGGGCCGCTCACCTCCAGGAGCCGCACCACGATGTCGTCGCGCTGGAATATCGTGCTGCTCTCGACGGGGCTCGACGCGTCGTTCGCCACTTCCTCGTCCTGGCCGGCGAGCAGCCGTGCCAGTGCCATGCCGCAGCCTTCCTTGGCCTGGTAGAAGAGCGCGTGCCGCTGGACGTCGCCGGCGGCGTGACGCCCTGCCGTCACGTGGTGGACGGTCGGGAGTGCCGCCCGGGTGAAGAACATCCGGGCGGAGTCGGGATCGCTGAGGTCGCGGTCCTGCTCCAGGTAGGGGTTGATGGCCTCCTCGACGGCCCTGACCTCGGGCTGGCGGGAGACGTGGCGCAGAGCCGCCATGAGGTCGCCCTCGACCTCGACCGCCCGCACGACACGGTTGCCGTGCATGAAGAGCGAGGTTCGGCGCAGCCGGGTGTTCTCGTCCACGCGGGCCTGGGGGGAGTCGTAGTCGGCGAGGATCTTCGCGACCATCTCCTCCGTGCCCGGCTTCACCGTGAAGGTGAGCGCGTGGCGCACGACGCCGTCGCCCAGCCGCGGGGCGGACTGGAGGCGGCTCTTGACGGGCTCGGGTGATTTCTCGAACGCGACCCCGGTCTCCCGCAGGACGCTGAAGCGGAGGGAGCGCGTGTCACGGACGCAGCTGTGCAGCGGCTGCACCGTCGCGACGTGCTCCTCGCTGTTCACCCACGCGAGGAAGGGCGGGGCGCTCTCCCACTCGCTGGTGATGAGCCACTGCGAGGGGTTCTCGATGGACTGGCACAGCTGGTCGCTGATGTGTCCGGGGATCGAGGCCACCTGGTTGCGCATGTGCTCGTACGCCTCGAGGAACTGGTTCTGGGCGCCGTCGTGCAGGTCCAGCAGCAGTATGACCCGGAGCCTCGAACCGTCGAAGGCGGACTGAGATATCCGTTCCGAGAGGGTTGTCATCTTTCGCTCTCCTTCGAGACGGTGCGGCGGCCACGTCCCGTGGCCCCTCGTCATCCGTCGGTTTCGGTTGGAAGCGGCGCAGGTCCCTGCCCGCCGGCACGTGGCATCCACCCCCGCATAGCGAGCATCGCTCCCGCGACTGATCGTGGAACGCTGGTACGGGCGGCGCGATATTTATGAACCGTTCAGGTGAGGCGCCGCCCGAAGCCCGGCCGAAGACCTCCCGCGAGGGCATGGACACTGCATCCGTCATGCGTCCGAGCTGGAGCAACTGATGAACGAGAACGTCGACCTACGCGTACCGGTCCTCATCGTGGGCGGCTCCCTTGTGGGCCTGTCCGCATCCCTCTTCCTGAGCCGGCTCGGCGTGCGCCACCTGCTGGTGGAGAAGCACAGCAGCACCTCGACGCACCCTCGGGGGCGCGGCAACAACGTCCGCACGATGGAGGTGTTCCGTGCCGCGGGCGCGGAGCACCTGATCCGCGATGCGGCGTCCGTGCTCGCGGAGAACCACGGCATCCTCCAGGCCGGATCGCTCACCGGCGACGACCAGGAGTGGCTGTTCAAGGAGATCGACCCGGGTGGCGGGCTCGCCCGGTTCAGCCCGAGCGGCTGGTGCCTGTGCAGCCAGAACGACCTGGAGCCCGTACTCGTCGGACACGCCCGCGCGCAGGGCAGCGAGCTGCGGTTCTCCACCGAGCTGGTCAGCTTCGAGCAGGACGCGGACGGTGTCACCGCCGTGGTGAAGGACCGGGAGACCGGGCAGCACACCACGGTGCGCGCGGACTATCTCGTCGCGGCTGACGGGCCCCGCAGTCCGGTCCGTGAGCAGCTGGGAATCGGCCAGACGGGTCCGGGTGACCTCTTCCACAACGTGAGCATCACCTTCCGCTCCCGCCGGCTCGCGTCCGTGGTGGGCGACCGGCGCTTCATCGTCTGCTATCTGACCGCCCCGGAGGCGGACGGGGCGCTGCTGCCCGTGGACAACGAGGAGCAGTGGGTGTTCCACGCGCCGTGGCAGCCCGACCGGGGCGAGACGCTGGAGGACTTCACCGACGAACGGTGCGCGGAGCACATCCGCAGGGCGGTCGGAGCGCCGGACCTGGACGTGGAGATCACGGGCAAGGCTCCGTGGCACGCCGCGGAGCGGGTCGCCGAGCGGTACGGCGCCGGCCGGGTCTTCCTGGCCGGCGACTCGGCCCACGAGATGTCGCCCACCGGGGCGTTCGGCTCCAACACCGGCATCCAGGACGCCCACAACCTCGCGTGGAAGCTGGCCGCCGTGATCGACGAGGTGGCGGGGCCGGGACTGCTCAGGACTTACGAGGCGGAGCGGCTGCCGGTGGCGCAGGCCACGAGCGCGCGTGCGTCGGCCCGTTCGAGCGAGCACAGCCACCCGGGATACGCCGGCTCGCCCGGACCCGGCGGCGGTCGCAAGGGCGGGATGCTCGCGGTCGCGCTCGGCTACCGCTATGTGCGGGGCGCCGTCCTGGACGTCGATCCCGGTCTCCCGGTGGTGCCGGAGGGCGTGGGCCTGACGGGCGACCCGGGTACCCGCGCGCCGCACATGTGGCTCGGCCGGGACGGCGGTCGTGTGTCGACGCTGGATCTGTACGAGAAGTCGTTCGTGCTGCTGAGCGACGCCCGGTATCCGGACTGGCGCACGGCGGCGGAGCAGGTGGCGAAGCGTCTGTCGGTCCCCTTGGACGCCTACGGGGTCGGCTCCGCCCCGGGTGCCGATCTGGAGCCCGAGAACGGGGCCGACTGGGCCGCAGCGCACGGCACGTCCGCCGAGGGCGCGGTGCTGGTGCGCCCCGACGGATTCGTGGCCTGGCGTTCCGAGGGCGCGGCGGCGGACCCGGAGGCGACGCTGTACGAGGTCATGCTGACTCTGCTCCACCGCGGCTGACGCGGCGGGACGGCGGGCGGGCCCCCGGGGGCCCGCCCGTCAGCCGATGCCGAACGCCCTGAGGGCTGCGAGGAATTCCTCCGGGTTGTCGGTGTGCACGAGGTGGCCCGCGTCGACGGAGACGAACTGCCCACCGGGTATCTGCCGTGCCGCCCAAGCCAGTTGCTCCTGATCGATGGGGCTGCGGGAGCCCCCGACGACCAGTGCCGGAGCGGTGATGTCGCCCAGGCACTCCCTCGCGGCCGGGTCAGGGGCGTTCAGCTGGGCGTCGGTGGAAGGGACGACCTGCCAGTCGAAGTCGAGGTCTCCCGCCGGTCGCTCGGCCGGGGGCCGGGGCGGGTCCAGCGGGAACAGGGGCGGCGCGTCCTCGATGACCAGGGTCCCGATCAGTGCGGGGCTCCGCTCGGCGAGCAGCAGCGCGGCCGCACCTCCCATGGAGTGCCCGATCACCGTGGCTCCGGACAGGTTGCGGGCCTCCAGGAAGGCGTGCAGGTCGTCACGGAAGAGCTCGAAGGAGTATCGGCCGGGCCAGTCGCTCAGGCCATGGCCGCGGAAGTCGAGTGCGTACACCCGGTGACGGTTCGCGAGCTGTTCGGCGATGCCCGCCCAGTCCAGGCTGCTGCCGCTCCGCCCGTGGGCGAGGACGACGGGCGGGGCCGAGGGGGCGCCCCAGGTGCGGTAGGCAAGGCGGATCCCGCCCGCCTGCACGCTCCTGACGTCGGGGTCGAGGAAGGCGGCGACGGCGCGGACGAAGGCGCCGGGGCCGTCCATCCACGGAAAGTGGGCGGCGCCGCGCTGGACGACGAACTCCGCCCGGGGGAAGAGCGCGGCAAGTTCCGCCGCGCGGTCGGGGCTGGGGCCACCGTCGTACTCCCCCGCGAGGACGAGCACGGGCACTCGCAGTTCCCGCAGCGCCGCGACCGTGGCTTCGGTGTCGAGACCGCCCTCGGGGTAGTAGTGCGACGCGGCGGCGGCGTTCCGCTGCACGGGCGACTGGGCGGCGTGCGTCTGGGCGGCCTCGTCCCAGCGCCCGTAGGTGAACGGCCGGATCCCGGCCCAGGCCTCGGGCGTCGCACGTCCCGCCTGGATCTCGTCCAGCGCGGCCCTGGCCTCGGGGTACCAGGGTTCGTGGGCGCGCAGTGCCGCGGCGTCGCGCCGGTCCTGGTCGGTGGCGGGAAGTCCCAGGGTGCCCGTTCCCGGTGTGACGAGGGTGAGTGAGTGCAGCCGCTGCGGGTACTTGGCCGCGTAGAGCGCGGCGAGTTCACCGGAGGCGGAGTGGCCCAGCAGATCGACGCGGTCGAGACCGAGGTGCGCGCGGAGCGCCTCGACGTCCTCGACGAGCCGGTCGATCCGGTACGTCTGCGGGTCCTGCGGGACGGCGGAGTCCCCGGTGCCGCGCAGGTCGAGCAGGACCAGTTGCCGTACGCGGGCCAGACCGCCGAGGTCGCCGAAGTAGCGGGCCGCCCGCATGGGGCCGCCGGGGAGGCAGATCAGTGGTTCGCCCTCGCCCACCAGGTGGTAGGCGAGGGCGGTTCCGTCGTACGTGCTGAAGATCGGCATGGCTGTCATCCAAACAGGGCGGGCGGCGCGGCGCGGGTGCGTACGCCCACAGCGAATCAGGTGACGGTGGTCGGGGCCAGCAGCCGTGCGGCCGCCCGCCCTGCCTGGAGGGCGGGTTCGGGCGTCCCGGACACGGCAGCGGTGACGATCGCGCCCTCGGCGAGCAGGACGTACGCGACGGCGGATTCCTCCGGCTGGCCCGCGGCCACCACCAGACCGGTGACGTAGGTACGGAAGGCCTCCTTGTGGAGGTGTGCGATGTCGGCGACGGAGGCGTCGGCCGCGCCGAGTTCACCGAAGGCGTTGATGAAGGCGCAGCCGCGGAATCCGGGCTCGGAGAACCAGGTGTGCAGCCAGTCGTAGACCGCGAGGACCCGGTCCTCGGGCGAGCCCTGGCAGCGGTCGACATGCGCGGCGAGCCCGGCTCGCCACCGGGTGTCCCGGGCTTCGAGACAGGCGCGGACCAGTGCGGACTTGGAGGGGAAGAGTGCGTACAGGCGTTTGAGGGAGACACCGGAGGCGGCTCGGATCTCGTCCATGCCGACCGCCTGGACTCCACGGGTGTAGAACAGGTCCTCGGCTGCTTCCAGCGCCGAGGACCGCGCGTGTGCGAGATCCACCCTGATTCCCCTTGCCGCCCTGCCCTGCACCTTGCGCGAGAACGCGCGTTCTCCTACCGTACGACACTTACGAGGAGAACGTACGTTCTCCTCCCGTGGCGAAGGAGAGACACCATGAACGCGCAGCCTCTCGCACCACCGTTCACACGGGAAACCGCGGTCGCGAAGGTGCGCCGCGCCGAGGACGGCTGGAACACGAGGGACCCGGAGAACGTCGCGCTCGCCTACACACCGGACTCCCGCTGGCGCAACCGTGCCGAGTGGGTGAGCGGACGGGAGGAGATCGTCGGCTTCCTGACCCGCAAGTGGGCCCGTGAACTCGATTACCGCCTCGTCAAGGAACTCTGGGCGCACGACGGTGACCGAATCGCTGTGCGCTTCGCCTACGAGTGGCACGACGACGCCGGCCGGTGGCACCGCTCCTTCGGGAACGAGAACTGGGAGTTCGACGGCGCCGGACTCATGCGGGTGCGCCACGCGTCCATCAACGACCTGCCGATCGGGGAGGCGGACCGCCGGTTCCGCTGGCCGCTCGGGCGGCGGCCCGACGACCACCCCGGACTCACCGCGCTGGGGTTCTGACCAGGAGTTGTCCACAGGTGACGCCTCCCCCTTGCCAGAACCCCTCACCTCCTGAATTACTGCTCCAAGGAGGCAACCGAATGGTCGGTCGCCGGTCGGCGAGGGGATGATCCGTATGACCGGGCTGCTGGACGCCGGCGAACGGCTGGGCCGCGAAGAGCTCGAAGCCCTCCAGTTGGAACGGCTCCGGGCCACGCTGCGGCAGGCCTACGAGAACGTCGGTTTCTACCGTGCGTCCTTCGACAGGGCGGGGCTGCGCCCCGAGGACTGCCGTACGCTCGCGGACCTCTCCCGCTTCCCGTTCACCGTCAAGTCCGACCTGCGCGACAACTACCCGTTCGGAATGTTCGCCGTGCCGGAGGACCGGGTGCGGCGGATCCACGCCTCCAGCGGCACGACCGGCCGACCCACGGTGGTCGGATACACCGATCGGGACCTGGACACCTGGGCCGACGTGGTCGCCCGCTCGATCAGGGCGGCGGGCGGGCGTCCGGGCCACAAGGCCCATGTGGCCTACGGGTACGGACTGTTCACCGGCGGGCTCGGGGCCCACTACGGGGCGGAGCGCCTCGGCTGCACCGTCATCCCGGCGTCCGGGGGCATGACGTCCCGGCAGGTGCAGCTGATCCAGGACTTCCGGCCCGAGATCATCATGATCACGCCCTCCTACATGCTGACGCTTCTGGACGAGTTCGAGCGCCAGGGCGTCGATCCCCGTTCGACATCGCTGAAGGTCGGCATCTTCGGCGCCGAGCCGTGGACCGAGCAGATGCGTGGTGAGATCGAGGAACGTTTCGCCCTCGACGCGGTCGACATCTACGGGCTGTCCGAGGTGATGGGGCCGGGCGTCGCGCAGGAGTGCGTCGAGACCAAGGACGGGCTGCACATCTGGGAGGACCACTTCTATCCGGAGGTCGTCGACCCGTTCACCGGCGAGGTCCTGCCCGACGGCGAGGAGGGCGAGCTGGTCTTCACCTCGCTCACCAAGGAGGCGATGCCGGTCATCCGCTACCGGACCCGGGACCTGACGCGGTTGCTGCCGGGGACCGCGCGCACCTTCCGGCGCATGGAGAAGGTCACCGGGCGCAGCGACGACATGGTGATTCTGCGCGGGGTGAATCTCTTCCCCACGCAGATCGAGGAGATCGTGCTCCGGACACCGGGGGTCGCCCCGCACTTCCAGCTGCGGCTGACACGGCAGGGGCGGATGGACGCGCTGACCGTACGGGCGGAGGCTCGGACCGGCGCGACGACGGACGAGCGCGAGGCTGCCGCCCTGTCGATCGCGGCGGCCGTCAAGGAGGGGGTGGGCGTGAGCGTCGGGGTGGAGATCGTCGATCCGGAGACCCTGGAGCGGTCGGTCGGCAAGATCAGGCGGATCGTCGACCTGCGGGAGGCCACCTGAGGCAGGCCACCCCCGCAGCGGTCGGCGCGTGGCAGTCAGCGCGCATCCCAGTCAGCGCGTCGCGGTCAGAACTGCGAAGACGACGACGTTGTCCTCGTAACCGGCCTTCTTGCTGTACGCGCCACCGCAGGTGATCACCCGCAGTTCGGGCCGGGCCGAGCGGCCGTAGACCTTCTCGTCGGGGAAGTCCTTCTTGCCGTAGACCTCCACGGCGTAGACGGTGAACACGGCGGTGCGCTGATCCGCCCGGACGATCTCGATGACCGCGCCCTTGCGCACGGAGCCCAGCTTGTGGAAGACGCCGGGACCGAGGCTGGTGTCCACGTGCCCGGCCGTGACGGCGGTGCCCACGGCACCCGGCACGGTCCCCCCGGCGTACCAGCCGGTGAGCACGGGGTTGTTGTCCGGCGGAGGCTCCAGGGCGCCCGCCGTGTCGAGCCCGAGCTTCATCATGGGCGCGTCCACCTTGGCTGCCGGGATCCTCAGCCGGAGCGGTGTCGAGGGCGGGAGCGGCTGCACGGCAGGGTTCGGGGCAGGGGAGCTCCGGGCGGGGACCGGCCCGGCGCCCGGCGCCTGCGGCGTGGGCCTCGCGGGGGCGGGGGCTGCCGGGAGAGGACGCAGAGGCGCAGGGCGGACGGGGGCTTCGGGCAGGAGAACCGGTGGCGCGGTCGGGCGTCGCACGAGGGAAGGCGGTTGAGCGCCGCGCTCGGAGGCCAGGTAGGCGGGGGCCGGCAGGAGCGCTGCGGGGACGGCCGGGCGGACCGCGGCCGGTGGCGCCGGGGCAGCGGGCGCCGCGGCGGCTCCGGACCCCGGTGGCTGTGGCGGTGTGCTGTCGCGCAACCCGCCGGCCACCAGGGCGGTGCCCGCCACGAGTGCCCAGACGAGGTGCTTGACCGCCGGGAACCGCTCGGACGGGGTGGTGCTGGTCCTTCGCCCGGTATCCATCGCATGTGCCTCTGCTTCGCAGCGGGTGGGTGGCGCGTCCGCGGGGACCGGACCGGTGGCGGCCGGTCCCCGCGGACGTACGTCGTACGGTCAGGAACCGGCCTGGGTGGTCCGGCGGCGCATCCTGACCACTCCCCCGGCCACGGCCCCGGCGAGCAGCACGCTTCCCAGCGCCAGCTGCGTGCCCTGGTCGGTGGGGGCTCCGAAACCGGCGTCCACCCCGCCGGAGGGCGCGCGCTCCGCGATCCTGTAGGTGTCCGTGATCATGATCCGCGGCGGACACTTCACCGTGACGGTGTCGGTGCCCGGCTCGGTCCCCCTCGGGATCTCGAACACGCCGACGAGCACACCCTTGCGTTCGCCCTCGAAGAGGTGGAAGGCGCCCGCCGCCTCCGAGGTGCCCTTGCCGTAGGTCTCCTTGCCGCAGGCTCTGGTACTGACGGTGACCTGCGAGCCGGGCGAGGCCTTGGCGGGGCTGATGCGAATGGTCTGGTCGCCTGAGGGGTCGGCCGCCGCTCCGGCGGCCGGGGCCGCGAGTGCGAGAGAGCCCACGGCCAGACAGATACCCGCACCGATGCGTGTGTTGCGCATGAGGATCCTCCAACGGGAGCAGGGTCCGGCCGGTCTGCGCGGCACCTCTGCTGTGCTCCCGAGGCAACCGACAGTCCGTCACCTGCGCAACACGAGGCGCCGCCCGCCACGTCACCCGGCCAGGTGCGCGGCCATGTCACCCGGCGATCGTTTACGCAGGTCACCCGATTCGGACCGTCAGCTGAGGAGGAGTCACGCACAGGACAGCGAACGGGCTAAGGGCCCTGCCCGGCGACGGCGGTCACGGCCTTGCCGATCCCCCTGATCGCTCCTCAGCCGTAACTCACGAACGGCTCTGCGACACCCGTACGACCTCGCCGGCCGAAGGACCGCCGGGGAGCGGAAAAGTGCTGGGTCCGGGGGATTTAGCCCGGACCGACGGAGCCGGCGGAGCGGTGCCGTCCCGTCGCCGCCGCCTCTGCGGCATCCGGCGTGCCGGGTGCCCGGGGCGCTCGCGCGGCGGGGATCCGGCCGCGCGAGTCCGGCCCCGATGCCGTCCCCAGGCGCCGTCAGGAGAACCGGTCCCGCAGTTCCCGCTTGAGGATCTTGCCACTGGCGTTGCGGGGGAGTTCACCGACGAACAGGACCCTCTTGGGGGCCTTGAAGTGGGCGAGTTCCGCGCGGGCGTGCTCGATGAGCTCGACCTCCGACGCCTCGCCCCGGAGCACCACGATCGCGGTGACGGCCTCGATCCAGCGCTCATCGGGCAGGCCCACCACGGCCGCCTCGGCCACCGCGGGGTGGGTGTAGAGGGCATCCTCCACCTGCCGTGAGGCCACGAGCACACCTCCCGAGTTGATGACGTCCTTCACCCGGTCGACGACGGTGAAGTAGCCCTCGGGGTCGCGCACGGCCAGATCACCGGAGTGGAACCAGCCGTCCCGGAAGGCCTCGGCACTCTCCTCCGGCTTGTCCCAGTAGCCCTGGCACAGCTGGGGGGACCGGTAGACCACTTCACCTGAGGTGCCGTCGGGTACCTCCTTGCCGTCTTCGTCGACCACCTTGGCCTCGACGAAGAGCACGGGCCGCCCGCAGGAGTCCATCCGCCCCTCGTGCTCGCCGGGGCCGAGGACCGTGGCGAGGGGGCCGATCTCGCTCTGACCGAAGCAGTTGTAGAACGCCAGGTCCGGCAGTCGCTCGCGCAGGCGCTCCAGGACCGGCACGGGCATGATCGACGCGCCGTAGTACGCCTTGCGCAGACCTCCCAGCTCACGGGTGGGGAACTCCGGGTGGTTGGCGAGCCCGATCCACACGGTCGGCGGCGCGAAGAGGCTGTCAGCCTTCCCTGCTTCGACCAGGTCGAAGATCCGCACAGCGTCCGGGGCGTCGAGGATGGTGTTCTCGGCACCGACCGCGAGGTAGGGCAGCAGGAACACGTGCATCTGTGCGGAGTGGTAGAGGGGCAGCGAGTGCACCGGCCGGTCGGTGGCCCGCAGGTCGAGCGCGGTGACCGCGCTGAGGTACTCGTGGACGAGCGCCCCGTGCGTCATCATCGCGCCCTTGGGCCGGGCGGTCGTACCGGAGGTGTAGAGCAGCTGCACCAGGTCGTCGGCGCCTGGTTCGCGCACGGGGGCGAAGGGGCGCGGCGTGTCCAGTTCGCGGAGGAGGGAGTCCGGCGCGTCGCGCAGCGGCCGTACGGGGCGGCGCTCGGGAACGCGCGGGGCAAGGTCCGGGTCGGTGAGCACGAGGGCGCTGCCCGACTGGCTCAGGATGTAGGCCAGGTCCTCGCCGGTGAGGTTCTGATTGACCGGCACATGGACCAGCCCGGCCCGGGCACAGGCCAGATAGGCGATCAGGTACACGTCCGAGTTGTGGGCGTAGGAGGCCACCCGGTCGCCGGGGACCAGCCCGTGGCCGGCGGTCAGCACCGCGGCCGCCGTGCTGACCGCCTCGTCCAGAGCGGCGTAGGTCCAGGACCGCTCGGCGTACCGTACGGCAGTGCGCCCGGGGGTGCGCCGCGCGCTGCGGGTCAGGACGCCGTCCACTGTGCTGCTGCGTACACCTGTCATGGCGTGATCCTGAGTGGCGCGCGGCCCGGAATCAAGAGGCCGGGGCAGCTGTGTCGGGCCGGGCCCGTCCCGTGGCATCGCCGGATCCGCCCCCCCTCGGCGGCGGGACCGGACGGAATCGGCAGCCAGGACGTCGTAGCTGACGGAACGTCAATTACTTGTCTCCTTCAGGACTCCCACGGCCGGCGACGGTGACAGTAATCTCTGCTTCGGCAGGAAGTTTCATCACCGTACGAGAATTCGAAAGTTACTTTCACTCGGGTGCTTTCGACGTGAGGGGAAGGGTTCCGGATGGCCGGAGACGTGTCGGACCGAGGAATGAGCCGTCGGAGGATGGGCGGCGGGATACTGGCACTGGGCGGGGCGCTCGCCCTCGCCCCGATCCCCTTTGCCGGGGCAGCGGGAGCGGCGGCCGGCGTCGAGCGGGGCGTGGAGCCGTCCGGTGGCGGCACGGCAACGGGAACCGGGACAGGTATGGGGTCAGGGCGGAGCCGACCGACACTGCGCCGTGGGTCGGCCGCGCGTGCCGGGCTGCTGGCGAACCAGCTCGACCAGCTCGTCACCGACGCGGAGAAGTACCTGGACGCCTCCCCCGTGCACCCCTGGTACGCGGGTGCGGTCCTGCTCGCGGGCCGGGGCGGCACCGTGGCCCTGCACCGTCCGGTCGGGAAGGCGGTGCGCTACTCGGCGTACGACGAGAAGACCGACACCGGGGTGGAGTTGCCGCCGGACCAGCAGATCGCGATGGCCGAGGACACGGTCTTCGACCTGGCGTCGGTGTCCAAACTGTTCACCTCGATCCTCGCCGTGCAGCAGATCGAGCGCGGCGAGCTGGAGCTGGAGGCCCGGGTCGCCTCCTATCTCCCCGACTTCGCCGGCGGCGGCAAGCAGGACGTCACCGTCCGTCAGCTGCTCACCCACACCTCGGGCTTCCGTGCCTGGATCCCCCTCTACAAGGAGCCGACCCGCGAGGGGAAACTGCGCCTGATCTGGGACGAGGTCCCCGTCTCGGCTCCGGGCACGGCGTATCTCTACTCCGATCTCAATCTCATCTCCTTGCAGCTGATCGTGGAGAAGATCACCGGCCGCACCCAGGACGTCCTGCTCCGCGAGGAGATCACCGCGCCACTCGGGATGCACCGCACCCGCTACAACCCGCCCGCCTCCTGGAAGCCGAAGATCGCCGCCACCGAGGACGCCCGGCTGCCCTGGTCGGGGCTGGAGCGCGGGATGATCCACGGTGAGGTCCACGACGAGAACGCGTACAGCCTGGGCGGAATCGCGGGCCACGCGGGTGTCTTCTCATGCGCCTGGGACCTGGCCGTACTGGCGCGCACCCTGCTGAACGGGGGTGCGTACGGCCGGTCCCGGATCCTGTCCGAGGAGTCCGTGGAGCTGCTGTTCACCGACTTCAACACCGCTTTCCCCGGCGACGAGCACGGCCTGGGCTTCGAGCTCTACCAGCACTGGTACATGGGTGCGATGGCCACTCCGCGCACGGCGGGCCACACGGGGTTCACCGGGACGAGCCTCGTCCTCGACCCGACGACGGACTCCTTCCTGATCGTCCTGGGCAACTCCGTCCACCCGGTACGCAGCTGGCGCTCGGGAAGCGCGCCCCGGGTTGCCACGGCCAACCGGATGGCGCGAGCCGTTCCCGTACGGCCGGCCCGGGGCGGCACCGCCTGGTTCTCCGGCATGGCGAGTGCGGCCACCGCGACGCTCGCACTGCCCGCGCTGCGCCCCACGGCAGCGCGCCCGTTGCTGAGCTGCGGCTTCTGGTGGGACACCGAGCCCGCTTCGGACCTCCTCGCGCTGGAGTCCTCGTCGGACTCCGGAGTGACGTGGCAGCACGTGCCGTTCACCACCGTGCCGACGGAGGGTGAGCACCCGTGGGAATCCCAGCCGCATCCGGACGGCTCGGCCTCCGGCTGGTCGGGGCGCCTGTGGCACCGGCTGGAGGCGGACCTGAGCACGTTGCGAGGGGGTGAGATCCGTCTGCGATGGCGTTACACCACCGACCAGTTGTACGTCGGGCGTGGGGTGTACGTCGACGGCATCCGGGTCGAGGACGGCGGCCGTACCCTCTTCGACGAGCGCCGGCCGGGTGACGCCCGCCGCATCGAGGCGACGGGTTGGACCCTCTCAAAGGACTGACCTCCTCGGTCGAACGACGGGGCCCGAAGGGGCCGGGGCCATCCGTGCCCCCGGAAGACGTGGCGGTGTGCGGACCGGCATGCGCGGTCCGCACACCGCCACGGGTGACGTCAGCACATGGCAGGCGTTCGGCGTGACGCTCGCCGAGGAGCGGTCCTGCCCGGACCGGGAGAGCGCGGCCCGGACGCCCGCCCCGGCCCGCCCCGGCCCGCCCCGGCCCGCCCCGGCCGACGGATACCCTCATCGCCGCGATACGGCTGTCACGGGGCCGGCCGGTTGTCGCGGCGGTTGCCGCTCCCGCCTCGGCCACGTGTCCGCCCCGCCGCCTCCAGGTTCCCCGCAGGGGCCGCGCACCCCTGCACCCCCGGGGACCGTGGCGGCCGCGCGGTGCCACCCCGCGCGAGCACCCGCAACTCGTTCAGCTTCTCCGCCGCCGACCAGATCGTCAGTCACGCCCAGGGCAAGGGCAAGGGCATGAAGGTACGGCCGGGCAGGGGCCTCGGTCACCGGCCCAGCGCCGCCATGGCGGCGTTGTGGCCCGGTACCCCGCTGACCCCTCCGCCGCGCACCGCACCGGCCCCGCACAGCAGCACGTTGGCGTGGGCGGTCTCCACGCCCCACCGGCCGGTCTCCCCGGTGGCGTAGGGGAAGGAGAGGTCACGGTGGAAGATGTGGCCGCCGGGCAGCCTCAGGTCCCGCTCCAGGTCGAGCGGCGTCTTCGCCTCGATGCAGGGGCGCCCTTCGGCGTCCAGGGCCAGGCAGTCGGCGATCGGCTCGTCGAGGTGCGCGTCGAGTTCGGCCAGCGTGGCGGCGAGGAGGGTGGCGCGTGTCGCCTCGTTGTCCGCCGTGAAGAGCCGGGCGGGGGTGTGCAGGCCGAAGAGCGTGAGGGTCTGGTAGCCGCGGGCCACGAGATCGGGGCCGAGGATCGACGGGTCGGTCAGCGAGTGGCAGTAGATCTCGGAGGGCGGGGCGCCCGGCAGGCGCCCGGCGGCCGCCTCGCGGTAAGCGGTGGCCAGTTGCTCGTACCCCTCGGCGATATGGAACGTGCCGGCGAACGCCCGGTGCGGGTCGACGGAGCGGTCACGCAGCTTCGGCAGCCGCGTGAGCAGCATGTTCACCTTCAGCTGCGCGCCTTCGGCCGGGGCAGGCTGATGCTCGCCGAGGAGCGCGGCCAGCGCCTGGGGCGAGGCGTTGACCAGGACGCGGGCGGCGCCGACGACGTGTTCGCCGCCGGGCGAGCGGACGGTGACCTCGGCGCGGGTCCCGTCGGTCTCGATACGGGTGGCCTCGTGCAGGACGCGGATCTCGGCGCCCGCCGCGCGGGCCGCCGCGGCCAGGGCGTCGGTCAGCGCGCCCATGCCGCCGACCGGGACGTCCCAGTCCCCCGTGGAATTGCCGATCACGTGGTAGAGGAAGCAGCGGTTCTGGACGAGGGAGAGGTCGTGGGCGTCGGCGAAGGTGCCGATCAGCGCGTCGGTGAGCACCACTCCGCGGACGAGGTCGTCGGCGAAGGTCTCCTCGACGGCGACACCGATGGGCTCCTCGAAGAGCATGCTCCAGGCAGCCGCGTCGCCCACGCGTGCCCGTAGTTCCTCGCGGGTCGGCAGGGGTTCGGTGAGGGTCGGGAACACACGCTCGCCGACCCGGCCCGTCATCCCGTAGAAGCGCTGCCAGGCGTCGTACTCCCGGTCGCCGCCGGTCAGGGCGGCGAAGGAGTCCCGGGTGCCCTCACCGCCGATGAGCAGCCCGGTCGGCCGGCCGCCGCGTGTCGCGGGGGTGTACGAGGAGACGGTGCGCTTGCGCACCGCGAAGTCGAGGCCGAGTTCGCGGACGATCTTCTGCGGGAGGAGGGAGACGAGATAGGAGTAGCGGGAGAGCCGGGCGTCGATCCCGTCGAACGGGCGGGTCGAGACGGCCGCTCCCCCGGTGCTGCCGAGACGTTCCAGGACGAGCACCGACCGACCGGCCCGGGCCAGGTAGGCGGCGGCCACCAGTCCGTTGTGGCCACCACCGACGATCACCGTGTCGTAGGCGGCGTGCGCGGGCGTGCCGGGTGAGGCGGTCTCGTCTGCGGGCATGTCCCTTCCTAACACGGGACGATCTCCGTGGACAGGGGTGCCGTGCCCGTGGCGTGGCAGCGGGGCAGGAGCTCTCGCGCACTTCGACGCCTCGGCTTCCGCGTGGCGTGCGGCGCTGCGCGGCGCGGACGACGCGGCGCTCGACGCCGTCGGGGGACAGCACCGAGCCGTACGGCAGTGGCCCGGAGGACTTCTTCGTGGACATCGTGTGGTGGGCCGACCGGGAACTGCTCCACCACGGAGCGGAGATCGTGCTGCTGCGCGATCTCTCCCGCGTGCGGGGTGGTCCGGCCTGAGGCCTGACGGTCAGTGCGGCGGCATCCCGCGCTGCCGGCGCAGGTCGGCGACCCTCCGGTAGAGGTCCACCGCCTCCGTGCTGCGGCCGAGTTGTTCCAGGCAGTGGGCCTCGTCGTTGCGGCTCGCGAGGGTGTCGGGGTGATCGGGCCCCAGAACCCGTTCGCGGATCTCCGCCACCGTGCGGTAGTCGGTGAGCGCGTCGCCCCAGCGGCCGAGCCAGCCCAGACCGACGGCCACCTCGCGTCGGCTGACGAGCGTGTCGGGGTGATCGGGCCCCAGGGTGCGTGCACGGATCGCGCAGACCTCGCCCGACTCGGCGAGCGCCTCCTCCCACCGGGCCATGCGGCCCAGGTTGACGCCGAGGCCGTGCCGGGCCCGGAGTGTTTCGGGGTCGGCGGGGCCGCCGACGCGGGTACGGTCCTCGGCCAGTGTCCGGTAGAGCTCCAGTGCCTCGGCGCTGCGGCCCAGCCGACCGAGGCTGATGCCCACCTCGTAGCGCGCGGACAGGGTGTCGGGGTGGTCGGCGCCGAGCACGGCGGCGCGTGCCTGTGCCACCTCACGGTAGGTCTGCAGGGCTTCGGTCCAGCGCTCCAGCCGGCCGAGTGTGTAGGCCACTTCGTACAGCGTGACGAGGGTGTCCGGGTGGGTCGCTCCCAGAAGACGGCCGCGGGCGTCCGCCACCTCGCGGGCCATGCGGTACGAGTCCTCCAGGCGGCCCAGTCTGCTGAGGTTGAAGGCGAGGTTGTGGCGGCAGCGCAGGGTGTCCGGGTGGTCGGGGCCCATCGAGCGCTCCCGCGAGGCGAGCACCGCAGCGTAGACCTGGTGCGCCTCGAAGTGGCGGCCGAGCTGGCCGAGGACGTACGCCGTCTCCTGCCGGGCCGCCAGGGTCTCGGGGTGGTCGGGGCCGAGGGCGCGCTCGCGGCTCTCCGCCACACGGCCGAACTCACCCAGCGCGTCCGCGGGGTGGCCGGTGCGGCTGAGGCTGAATCCGACCTCGTACCTGCTGGCCAGGGTGTCGGCGTGGTCGGGTCCGAGCACCCTTTCGCGCTCGGCGGCGACCGCGCGGTGGACGTCGCCCGCTTCCTCCCAGTGGCCGAGGCGGCCCAGGTTGAGGCCGGCGCTGTGCCGGCCGGCCAGGGCGGCGAGCAGCCCGGGCTCCGGGCCGGACCGGCCCGCCTCCTCGTGCGGAAGACTGCCCGTGAGTGCCTGTCCGGCGCCGGTGGTCCACGCCCCGGTCAGGGCGGCCGCCCGGTCGATGGCCGCCGTCCCGGGGTACGCCGAGCCGGTCGCCTTGAGCCCGGTGGTCATGTTGCGGGTCCAGGACGGCAGTCGGGGCCGGTGTTCCCCGGGGTGGCGGACCGGGACGGGCGGCGCGAGGCGGGCCCGCCCGGCCACCGGCTGCTCGCCGGTGCGCCCGAGAGCGATGCGCTGGCGCAGGTCACCGGCGTCGGCCGGCCGCTCCCCCGGTGTCTTGGCCAGCAGTTCCAGCACGACCCGGTCGAAGAACCCCGGGAGTTCGGCGCGGTGGGATCGCGGAGGTGCGGGCACGGTGTCGCGGTGCCCGACGAGCACGGCCCAGGCGTCGTCCATGTCGAACGGCGGAACGCCCGTGGCGATCTCGTACAGCACACAGCCCAGGGAGTAGAGATCGCTGCGGTGGTCGACCTCCCCGCCGCTGATCTGCTCCGGCGACATGTAGTGCGGGGTGCCCATCGCGATGCCGGTGCCGGTGAGCTTGGAGGTGAAGCCGATGTCGTGACCCAGCCGGGCTATGCCGAAGTCGCAGATCTTCACCGCGCCGTCGTCGAGCCGCATGATGTTCGCCGGCTTGAGGTCACGGTGCACGATGCCCTGCCGGTGCGTGTAGCCGAGGGCGTCGGCGACCTGCTCCGCGATGTCGACGACGTCGTCCACCGGCAGCGGGTGCTGCTCGTTGTCCTCGAGGAGCTGGCTGAGGTTACGCCCCTCCAGGAGCTCCATGACGAGGTAGAGGACACCGTCCCACTCTCCGAAGTCGTGGACGACGGTGACTCCGCGGTGCTGGAGCGCCGCGGCCACCCGGGCCTCGCGGCGGAAGCGCTCGCGCAGTATGCGGGTGAAGTTCTCGTCGTGCTGCGGGCCCATCGGTTTCAGACACTTGACGGCCACCTGCCGGCCCAGCGATTCGTCGCGCGCACGCCACACCTCGCCCATGCCTCCGCGCCCGATCAGATCGAGCAGCCGGTAGCGGCTCTGGATCAGCCTGGTGTCCGCCATCGCGTGTTGTCGCCCCCGTCTGCATCACTGCCCGCTCACCGCTGCGCCCTCCCCGGCCTGTCCAGTATGGCTGCCTGTCTGCGAAGTCTGTACGGTGCGGGTCGGCTGCCGGGGCCGAGCCGCACCATCGCCTTCGCGATGTGCCCGGGCGGCAGACGCCGGCGGAGGCGGCCGGGAATACCGCGCAGGGCGGTTCCGGCGGTCCGCAGGCGGCGGTCGACCACCGCCTGCGGAGGCGCGGCTCTGCCGTACAACGCGTGGGCGTACGCGGGCAGCGAGTCGTAGGCGAGTGCGGCCACCCGTCGCCAGAGCAGGGCACGTGCGGGCGCGAGCAGCGCGGGGACAGGCGGGTTGCGGAGGAAGTCGTCGACGTCCGACGCCTCCGGCCCGGCGGCGAGCAGCGGCCGGACCTCTTCGAAGTAGGCCCCGAGGGCCCTGGTCGTGGCGGGGACGTCCGGCGGGTCGAGCCCGACGAGGCGGGCGGCCTCCCGCTGCTCGTCGACGTAGCGGTCGGCCTGGGCGGCGGTCAGAGGGAATCCTGAGCGCCGCTCGACCTGGAGGTAGGAGTCGACCTCGGCGCAGTGCACCCAGAGCAGCAGTTCCGGCTCGTCGATGCCGTAGACCTCGCCGGTGACCGGGTCGGTGGCCCTGAGGTGCCGGTGGATCCTACGGACGCGCGCGCCGTACTGCTCGGCGGAGTCCGTGGTCCCGTAGGTCAGCGTGCCGACGAAGTCGGCCGTACGCAGCAGACGCCCCCAGGCGTCGTTCCGGAAGTCGGAGTTCTGCATGACCCCCCGCACGGCGCGCGGGTGGAGGGCCTGGAGGTAGAGGGCGCGGACTCCGGCCACCCACATCATGGGGTCCGCGTGCATCTGCCAGGTGACGGAGCCGGGGCCGAAGAGTCCCGCGTCCGGATCGTTCATCGGCTCGTGCCTTCCGTTCGGCGGTGGAACCGGGGCGTCGTACCGGGGTCGCACGGGGAGGGACGTGGTTCGTAGGATGACGTCCTGTCGCGGTGACATGCATACCGCAACTGCGAGCGTGACGGGGAGGGGTGGGGACGTGCCCAGGTGGGGACTGGTCGTGGAGCAGAACCTCGGCTACGGCCGCCAGGGCAGGATGTGGTCGGTCGGCGTGATGGACCATGTGGAGGGGACGCGCGAGGAGGCGCTCGCGGCGCTCAGGATCCGGGCCGAGCGCTTCGAGCCGGTCCATCCGGCCAACCCGAAACGCCGGATGCTCTACCGCGAGGCGGACGGTTTCCTGCTGGTGGTCGACGGGGTCTGGCAGCCCTTCCACTGCCGGTTCACGGTCGCTGAGCAGCTGTACGACAGTGACGCCCCGGAACCGGTCGCGGCGCAGCCGCCCGTCCCGGTGACGGCACCGGAGGACCCCGACGGGCCGGCGCGCGGGACGAAGGCCGCGTCCCCCGCTCCCGAGACCGCGCCCGACCCCGGGCCCCCGCCCGCCTGGGACGCCGAGGTGCCCGAGGTGCCGTCCTGGCTGGGGCGGGACGACCTCGCCTGACGTCGGTCGGCGGCCGGGACCGACTCTCCTGATCCCGGTCAGCGCTTGACGGCCCGCAGGACGACGAATTTCGGGTCGCCGGCCACGGTGACGCAGTTGCCGAAGATCCGGCGCAGCTGGGTGTGGTAGCCGAGGTGCCGGTTGCCGACGACCCACAGCTCACCGCCCTGGCGCAGCGCGGTTCGGGCTCCGTGGAACATGTTCCTGGCCGTGGCGTCGGTGACCGCCTGGTGCGAGTGGAACGGCGGGTTGGTGAGGACGAGGTCCACGCTCGCCGGAGCCATGTCCGCCATCGCGTCGCCGACGAGGAAGCCGGCCTCGGCGTCCGGCCCCGTGTTGTCGTGGAAGGTCGCCTCGGCTGAGGCGACGGCCTGGTACGACTCGTCGATGAAGGTGACGGCGGCATCCGGGTTGGCGAGGGCGGCGGCCGTCCCCACCACGCCGTTCCCGCAGCCGAGGTCGACGACGCGGTCGGGACCCGTGCGGTCCGGCAGGTGCTTCAGGAAGAAGCGGGTGCCGATGTCCAGGCGTTCGGCGCAGAAGACGCCTGCGTGGTTGGTGACGGTCCGGCCGGAGACCACACCGACGTCGTCGGGCAGGTCGTAGTGGTACGGCCACGGGCTGGGCGTCCTGGGCAGGGCCGGGTCGGGGGTGCAGAAGATGAGGCGGGCCTTCTTCACCGCGAGAGACGTGCGGGTGGGCCCGATGATCCGCTCGAAGAGCTTGAGGGTCGAGGTGTGGATCTCCTTCACCATGCCGGTGCCGATGACGACGGTGCCGGCGTGCACGGCGGGTGCGAGCCTGTGGAGCTGGTCCTCCAGGAGCGCGAGGCTCTTGGGCACCCGGACGAGCAGCAGGTCGACGCGTTCCGGAGGGGGGTCGAGGACCGAGAGCATGCGCACCGCGTCCGGTGCCGCGCCGTTGCGCGCCAGATTGGCCTGGGTGGCGCGCCGGGTGAGGTAGGAATCGGTGATCTGCAGGGGGCCCTGCGCGGCCAGCACCGTGGCGAGCGCACCCCAGCGGTCTCCGACGACGGCCACGGTGCCGGAGGGCAGGACCGGCTCGCTCTCCGCTCCCTCCAGCCGGCGCAGCAGGTATTCGTCGGCGGCGTCCCACGCACGGAGCGGGTCGCGGGGGTTCTCGGGAAAGCGGGCGAGATCGAATTCGCCCTGTGACGTCGTCAAACGGTTCATATTGCGTTCAGGCTAACCGAGGGGCGGGGAGCGTTCCGCATGCTCCCCGCCCCCGGAATGCCGCCCGGGTCTACGGGAGCCGCTTGTCCATGGCCGACCGGCCCTCCTCGGACAGCCTCCGCCTGGCCCAATCGAGGCTTTCGGGGGTCAGGTCCCGCCCGGAGGCGAGCACCAGGTCCTCCGCGGTGGGCTGATCGTTGCCACCGGTGTGCAGCAGACGGTCGGGGGTCA
The DNA here is from genome assembly GCF_002910915.1 of Streptomyces sp. SM10. GTDB lineage: Bacteria > Actinomycetota > Actinomycetes > Streptomycetales > Streptomycetaceae > Streptomyces. The sequence continues at coordinate 190,364 of NZ_NEUF01000068.1, forward strand.
CCCCTCGTACCTTCGGTGCGGATACGGATTCGGACTCTTCGCTCATACCGCCTCCTCGTCCTTGCGGCAATTCTCGCGCCGGGGCGGCATCCGCGCATCCGATGTCCCGGCAGGCCCGGAAAACCTGTCACTTGACTTGCACATGATGAATACGCAACGTTCACACGACCGGCACCGTGCGTGTGGAAGGCTCCCGATCGAGCAGACAGCATCCGGCCACCTCGACACCGTTTCGCCGCCCCGGAGAGGACACCCCACATGTCCAGTCGTCGCCGTTTCTACGCGCGTCCACTACTCGCGACAGCCGTCTCGATCGCCGTACTCACCGGCCTCGCCGCCACAGCGCCCGCCGCCACCCCCACGAACGACCCCGCGGCGTCGCCGGCCGCCGCTCTGGACGACACCTACTACCAGGACGCCCTGGGCAAGACCGGCACCGCGCTCAAGAGCTCCCTGCACACGATCATCAGCGACCAGACCACGCTCTCCTACACCCAGGTGTGGGACGCGCTCAAGGCCACGGACGAGGACCCGTCCGACTCGTCCCACGTGATCCTCCTCTACACCGGCCGTTCCCAGTCGAAGAGCACCAACGGGGGCAACACCGGCGACTGGAACCGCGAGCACGTCTGGGCCAAGTCCCACGGGGACTTCGGCACCTCGACCGGACCCGGCACCGACATCCACCACCTGCGCCCCACGGACGTCCGGGTCAACTCCGTCCGGGGCAACAAGGACTTCGACAACGGCGGGAGCACCGTGTCCGGGGCGCCCGGCAACTACACCGACAGCGACTCCTTCGAACCGCGCGACGCGGTCAAGGGCGACGTCGCACGGATGATCCTCTACATGGCGGTGCGCTACGAGGGCGACGACTCCTTCGCCGACCTCGAGCCGAACGACAGCGTGGACAACGGCTCGGCCCCGAACATCGGGCGGCTCACCGTGCTGAAGCAGTGGAGCCAGGAGGACCCGCCGGACAGCTTCGAGCAGAACCGCAACGAGGTCATATTCGACCAGTTCCAGCACAACCGGAACCCGTTCATCGACCACCCCGAGTGGGTCGAGGCCATCTGGTAGAGCTCAGTCCGGCCCGGCCACGACCTCCGCGCAGTGCGCGGCGGCCTCCTCACGGGAGCCGAAGCGCGGGAGGTCCTGGCCGGTCCGCTCCCGGAGCAGGTCCGGCGGACCCAGGCGGTCACCGGGATCGACCACGGCCGCACGCCGCCCTTCCCCGGCGAGCCGGGAGAGCCCGGCGTGCAGCAGTTCGAGGGCGACGGAATCGGTTCCCGTCACCTCACGCAGGTCGAGGACCACCGCACCGGCCCGCTCGGGGCCCGACTCGTCCAGGGCGTACAGCACGCGCTCGGCGGCCGTGAAGTCGAGGGCGCCCTGCGCCGCGACGACCCCGACGCGCTCCCGCGACACGCGCTCCCGCCGCCCGGACGGCGCGGAGGACAGGACGTCCGCGGTGGTGACCAGCGTGACGGTGGAGCCCGGGAGCGCCGGGTTCCTCATGAGGTGCAGCCCGAGGCGTTCCGAGAGTGCGCCGAGCGCCGCGTGGCCGCGCACCGAGGTGCCCGCCGTGTCCAGCAGGGGGCTGTAGGCGGCCAGTCCGAAGCGGGCCGGTCCTGCGGCGATCAGGCCGCCCGACACTCCGCTCTTGGCGGGCAGCCCGACCCGCAGCAGCCAGTCACCGGAGGCGTCGTACATCCCGCAGGTTGCCATCACCGCGAGGGCCTGCGCCGCGACCCCGGCGGACACGACCTTCTCCCCGGTGACCGGATTGACCCCGCCGTGCGCCAGGGTTGCGGCCATCACCGCGAGGTCGACGGCGGTCGCCCGGACCGCGCACTGCCGGAAGTAGGTGTCCACGGCGGCCACCGGATCGACGGGCAGCGTCCCGGTGCTGCGGATCAGATAGGCGAGCGCCCGATTGCGGTCCCCGGTCGCGGCCTCGGATCCGTACACGCCCTCGTCGACGTCCAGCTTCCGCCCGGCGAACCGGCTGAGGCAGGTCACGATGCGGTCGAAGGCGGGAGCCTCGCGGGTGTCGGGGACCAGGGCTGTGGTGACGATGGCTCCGGCGTTGACCATCGCGTTGGCGGGGCGCCCGGTTCCCGGTTCCAGACTGATGGCGTTGAACGCCTCCCCGCTCGGTTCGGCGCCCACCCAGCGGCCCACCTCGTCGAGGCCGAGCGAGGCCAGTGCGAGGGCGTAGACGAAGGGCTTGGACACCGACTGCAGGGTGAACGGGGTCTGCGCCGCGCCCGCTCGGTAGGTGTGGCCGTCCATGCTGACGAGGGCGAGCCCGAAGTCGTCGGGGTCGGATCGGGCCAGCTCCGGGATGTAGTCGGCCCGCCGGCCGTCGCGCACTCCGGCGAAGCGGCGGTGGAGATCGCGCAGTGCGTCGGTGACGGCCTCGGACGCGCTCACCTGGCGCCCTCCGGGTGCCGCGCGGGGCGCGGCGGGAGCGGCCCCTGCCGTGTCACTCCGCCTCGTCGCCGAAGATCTCGCGGAGCTTCGCCTCGCGTTCGGTGTCGAGGTTGCTGTGCAGCAGTTCGGCGCCGTCGCCGGGCAGCGACTCACTGATACGGCTGGGGACCTCGTCCATGGTGAGCAGGAAGAGCGCGGAGGTCCCCGGGGTCACCTTCTCCTTGACCTCGGCGATGAACTCGTCGTCGATCCCGATGTCGGCGAGCCTTCCGCCCAGCGCACCCGCCGCGGCGCCGATCGCGGCGCCCAGTAGCGGCATCAGGAAGATGAGCCCGAAGAGCATCCCCCAGAAGGTGCCGCTCAGCGCGCCGGCGCCGACGAGGTTGATCAGCTGTCCGGTCTTCGGCTTGGAACGCCCGGCCGGCCAGGTCACGACGGCGGCGTCGAGAATCCTGAGCAGCCCCTCCTTCTGGAGAGACTTCAGGGCCGTCTCCACGTTCTCCGCGCCTTCGGCCGACTGGAACTTCCACACAGTGAGCGTGGACATCGCACGCACCTCCGGAAAGCAAGGGAATAACTCGCTCATATTAGGATCAAAAGGTATGTATTGACTCGTTGAACGGCCCGCTCCACATCCAGGGGCGGCTCCAGCACCGAGGACCCCGAGCCCTCCGGGAGGGAACGATGGATACGGACGCCCTGACGCCGGACCTGCTGCAGAGACTTCGCGCGGCCAGGCCCTATCCGGCCCTGTCCCTCACGATGCCCACCCACCGCAGGGCGCCGGACAACGCCCAGGACGCCGTGCGGCTGCGGAATCTGGTGGCCGAGGCCGGCAGCCGGCTCGACGCCGATCCCCGCGTGGGCAACGAGGCACGGGCCGCGGTGAAGGCGCAGCTCGACCGCGCGGTGGCCGAGGTGGACCAGCGCCGCGCCCTGGAGGCTCTCGTCATCCTCGCCGATGCCGACGAGTACCAGATCTGGCAACTGCCGCGCACCGCACCCGAACGAGTGGTCCTGAGCGACAGCTACCTCACCCGCAACCTGGTCGCGGCGAAAGCCGGCGCACAGCCGTTCTGGGTCCTCAGCATCTCGGCGGAACACGCCTCCCTCTTCTCGGGCACGGGCGACGGCCTGCGCCCGGAGAAGAGGGAGGGCTTCCCGCTCACGGCCCCGCACGAGGCGCCCAACCCGCAGCGCGAGGAGCGGATCGGCGACACCCCGAGCACCTACAGCAGCGAGGACGCCCGCAACTTCCTCCGCACGGTCGACGGGAAGCTGCGCACGGTACTGGCGAGAGATCCGCGCCCGCTCTTCCTGGTCGGCCTCGCACCGGCACTCTCCCTGCTCGACGAGGTCGGCGAGAGCGCGAAGCCGGCCGCCGGGAAGGTCGCGAAGGGCACGACCGCGGAGACGACGCCGCCCGAGCTGCTCAAGGAGCTCACCCCGGCGCTGGAGGACTGGCGCCGGCAGGCGGCGGCCCGCATCCGGGAGAGGCTCGACAACGCGCACAGCAGCCGCTCCTTCGCGGGCGGGCTCGACGAGGTGTGGCTGGCCGTACGGGAGGGCCGGGCGGGACTGGTCGCGGTCGAGGAGCACTTCGACCGGACCGTGAGGGTCACCGACGGGCACCTGGAGCCGGTGGGCCCGGACACCACCTCGGCCACGGACGGCCAGGTCCGCGAGGACATCGTCGACGAGCTGGTCGAGGCGGCCCTGGACAACGGCTGCGAGGTGGCCTTCGTGGCGGACGACTCCCTCGCCGCCCACGGACGGCTCGCGGCGGTCCTGCGCTTCTGACCGCGTGTCCCTGAGTGAGTATTATGTGAATTATGTCTAGATTTGGCGCTCCGAAGTCGATCTCACTGCGTTGATCTCTCTGATCACGTCGTGCACGAAGGAGAGCCATTCATGGACCGATTCAGGCGCGCATCGGCGGCAGCCCTGCTGACAGCGGTGGTACTGGCCGGCGCGGTGGGCGGGGCCGCGGCGTCGTCCGGTGTCCCCGCACCGCCGTCCGGGGAGCGCGCGCAGGACCTGGCATCGCGGCCGGCCCTCTCCGCCTACGCGACCGCGCGCACCGTGGCGGCCTGGGAGGAGTTCCGCATCCACGGCTCCGCCCGCAACGTCGGCTCCGGCACCCCCGTCACGCTGCAGCAGAGGCAGGGCAAGCGCTGGGTGTCCCTTCCCGCCACGATGAGGACCGCCGGCAGCGGCGAGTACAGCCTGCGCGTGAAGCTGGGCATGAAGGGCGAGAACGCCCTCCGGATCGTGGGCGGCGGAGCCGTCTCGCCGGTCGTCCGCACGATCGTGAACTGAACGCCGCTCTCTCCTGCGCACTCGGGCCGGCCTGCTCCCCCCGCAGGCCGGCCCGAGTGCGTCGGGACGCGGCAGGACCACCCCGCGTTCAGCCCTCCCAGCTCCAGTCGGCCACTTCGGGCAGGTCCGTTCCGTGCTCCCGGATCCAGGCGTGATGACGGGTGCGGGCATCCGCCATCGCCTGCCGCACGGCGACGGCGCGGACCCCCAGGCCCGGTACCCGGTCGACCACGTCCATGACCAGCCGGTAGCGGTCCAGGTCGTTGCGGACCACCATGTCGAACGGCGTGGTGGTGGTCCCCTCCTCCTTGTAGCCCCGGACGTGCAGGTGGGCGTGGCCCGCGCGTCGGTAGGCGAGACGGTGCACCAGCCAGGGATAACCGTGGTAGGCGAAGATCACCGGCCTGTCCCGGGTGAACAAGGAGTCGTACTCCGCGTGGGGCATCCCGTGGGGGTGCTCCTCGTGCGGCAGCAACCGCGTCATGTCGACGACGTTGACCACGCGCACCGCGAGGTCCGGGAGGTGACGCCGCAGCAGCCCGGCCGCCGCCATCGTCTCCAGGGTGGGTACGTCCCCGGCACAGGCCAGGACGACATCGGGTTCCCGGCTGCCGTCCTCGGTGCCGGCCCATTCCCACACCCCGGCCCCCCGGGCACAGTGTGCGCGGGCCTCGTCGAGCGTGAGCCAGTCGAAGCCCGGCTGCTTGCCGGCGACGATCACGTTGACGTAGTCGCGGCTGCGCAGCACGTGGTCGGCGGTGGACAGCAGGGTGTTGGTGTCGGGCGGCATGTAGACCCGGACGACCTCGGGGCTCTTGTTGAGGATGTGGTCGACGAAGCCGGGGTCCTGGTGCGAGAAGCCGTTGTGGTCCTGGCGCCAGACGTGCGAGGTGAGCAGGTAGTTCAGCGAGGCGACGGGCGCGCGCCAGTGCAGCCGGCGCGAGGTGCGAAGCCACTTGATGTGCTGGTTGACCATGGAGTCGACGATGTGGGCGAATGCCTCGTACGAGGAGAACAGGCCGTGGCGTCCGGTGAGGAGGTATCCCTCCAGCCAGCCCTGGCAGAGGTGTTCCGAGAGCACCTCCATCACCCGGCCGTCGCGGGCCAGGTGCTCGTCGGTCGGAAGGGTCTCCCCCTGCCAGGCCTTGCCGGTCGCACCGTAGAGCGCACCCAGGCGGTTGGACTCGGTCTCGTCGGGGCCCACGACGCGGAAGTCCCTGCGGCCGGCGGTGGCCGCCATGACGTCCGCGAGGAGCTCGCCCAGGATCCGGGTGGGCTCGTGCAGTCCGGCCCCTGGCCTCTCGACCGCCACGGCGTGCTTCTCGAGGGGCGGCAGCGGAAGATCCCGCAGGAGCAGCCCGCCGTTGGCGTACGGCGTCGAGCCGAGCCGAGCCGTGCCCTCGGGGACGCAGTCCAGGACCTGGGCGGTGGGCCGGCCGTCGGCGTCGAAGAGTTCCTGCGGCCGGTAGGAGCGCATCCACTCCTCCAGTTGGCGCAGGTGGTCGGGGTTGTCCCGGACACCGGGCAGCGGGACCTGGTGGGCGCGCCAGGTGTTCTCGACGGGCAGGCCGTCCACCTCCGCGGGTCCGGTCCAGCCCTTGGGGGTGCGCAGCACGATCATCGGCCAGCGGGGCCGGGCGGACGTGTCCCCGGCGCGGGCCGCACGCTGGTACTCCCCGATGCGGTCCAGGGCGAGGTCCATGGCGGCGGCCATGGCGCGGTGGACGGCGGCGGGCTCGTCGCCCTCGACATGGACGGGGTCGTGGCCGTAGCCGCGCAGGAGCGCGTCGAGTTCGTCCTCGGGGAGCCGGGCGAGCAACGTCGGATTCGCGATCTTGTATCCGTTGAGGTGGAGGATCGGCAGGACGGCGCCGTCGTGCACGGGGTCGAGGAACTTGTTGGAGTGCCAGGAAGCCGCGAGGGGCCCGGTCTCCGCCTCGCCGTCGCCGACCACGCAGGCGACCAGGAGCTCCGGGTGGTCGAAGGCGGCGCCGTAGGCGTGGGTGAGGGCGTAGCCCAGCTCCCCGCCCTCGTGGATGGAGCCCGGGGTCTCCGGTGCGACGTGGCTGGGCACACCGCCGGGGAAGGAGAACTGCTTGAAGAGGGCTCCCATTCCGGCGCGGTCGCGGCTGACATCGGGGTACTTCTCCTCGTAGCTGCCCTCCAGCCAGGAGTTGGCGAGGACGGCGGGGCCGCCGTGACCCGGCCCCCAGACGCAGATCGCCTGCCGGTTCCGTTCCTTGACGACCCGGTTGAGATGGGTGTGGACGAGGTTCAGCCCGGGCGAGGTTCCCCAGTGGCCGAGCAGCCGGGGCTTGATGTGCTCGGGGGCCAGCGGCTCCTCCAGGAGCGGGTTGGCCATCAGGTAGATCTGGCCGACCGCCAGGTAGTTGGCGGCCCGCCAGTGCGCGTCGAGCGCCGCGACCTCGGAGTCGCAGAGCGCGGACGGCGTGTGGGCGTCGGTCATGAGGGCGTCTCCTCGGCAGGGCTCAGCGGGCGTCCGGGGCGGGGCCGTACCAGACGGTGGTGGCGTTGCAGAACTCCCGGATGCCATGCCCCGCCAGCTCCCGCCCGTAGCCGGAGCGCTTCACTCCGCCGAACGGCAGCGCGGGGTGGGACGCGGTCATGCCGTTGAAGAAGACTCCGCCGGCCTCCAGGTCACGCACGCAGCGGTCCATCTCCCCCTGATCACGCGTCCATACGTTGGAGCTGAGCCCGAAGGGGGTGTCGTTGGCCAGTTCCACGGCCTCGTCCAGGTCCGCGACCCGGTAGAGGGTCGCCACCGGACCGAAGGTCTCCTCGCGGTGGACGCGCATGGCGGGGGTGATTCCGGCGAGCACCGTGGGCTCGTAGAACCAGCCTCGGTCCAGCCCTTCCGGCCGGCCGCCACCGCACAGTGCGGTGGCACCCTCGGCGAGGGCGTCCTCCACGAGCTCCTCCAGGTCGGTGCGGCCCTGTTCGCTGGAGAGCGGTCCCACGTCGGTGGACTCCTCCAGCGGGTCTCCGACGGTCAGGGCGCGCATTCCCGCGGTGAACCGCTCGGCGAACGCGTCGTACACGTCGGCATGGACGATGAAGCGCTTGGCGGCGATGCAGGACTGGCCGTTGTTCTGGACGCGGGCGGTCACCGCGGTCTCCGCGGCTTTGTCGACGTCGGCCGAGGGCAGGACGAGGTAGGGGTCGCTGCCGCCGAGTTCCAGCACGGTCTTCTTCACCTCGTCGCCCGCGACGGAGGCGACCGCGCGGCCGGCCGGCTCGCTGCCGGTGAGTGTCGCCGCGGCGACCCGGGGGTCGCGCAGGACCGCCTCGACGGCGCCGGAGCCGATGAGGAGCGTCTGGAAGCAGCCGGCGGGGAATCCGGCCCTGGTGAACAGGTCCTCGATGTAGAGGGCGGTCTGCGGCACGTTCGAGGCGTGCTTGAGCAGACCGGTGTTGCCCGCCATGAGGGCGGGTGCGGCAAAGCGCATGACCTGCCAGAGCGGGAAGTTCCACGGCATCACGGCCAGGACGACCCCCAGCGGCCGGTAGCGGACCAGGGCCCGCGCGGCACCGGAGTCCTTGACGTCCGTGTCGTCGGGGTGCTCGTCGGCGAGCAGGCGTTCGGCGTTGGCCGCGTACCAGCGCATCGCCTTGGCGCACTTGGCGGCCTCGGCGCGGGCGGCCTTGACCGGCTTGCCCATCTCGGTGGTCATGGTGCGGGCGATGTCCTGCTGGTCCTCGTCGAGGAGATCGGCCGCCCGGCTCAGCAGGCGGGCGCGCTCGGCGAAGCCGGTGGCGCGGTGAGCGCGGAACGCCCGGTGCGCGGCGGAGAGCCTGCGCTCGGTCTCCTGCTCGTCCAGGGCGTCGAAGGTCCTGAGTGTCTCGCCGTTCGCGGGGTTGACCGTCGCGATGGGCATGGCAGTGTCTCCTTGCTGTGTTGTCCGGCCGTCCCGCGCCGTGCGTCCGTCCGGGGCGCGGCCCCCACGCACGCGTACCCGGCCGGCGCGGATCATGCGTGCCGGGGGCACACCGTCCGCGCCGGCCGGGCCGGCGCCGGGCTGTTCGTCACACGAGTTCGGCCACCGGCGTGCGCTCACCGACGGCAGCGCCGTCCTCGACCGGGCCGCCGAGGAACGTGAGGCCGCCGGGGAGGGGCGTACGCGGAAGCAGCCCGGTGGTGCAGGGCGTCTCGGCGTAGCGCGTGAACCACACGACCTTGCCGTCCGGGGTCCGGCAGGTCCCCCAACTGTCGCTCAGGGCCATGACGCGGCTGAGGCCGCCGCCACCGCCGTCGAGCAGCCGGGGCATCCGGGAATCCTGGTCGGCCACGGACACCGTCAGGTGCCGGCCCGTCCAGCGGAGCTCGACGACGCAGCGCTTGTCGTCGCCGACGTGTCGCTGGACGTTCGTCAGCAGCTCCTCCGCGGCCCGGCACACCGGCCGGACGTGCAGGTCGAGACTCCAGTGACGAAGGTGCGCGGCGACTATGCGCCGCACCTGGGAAATGCGCTCTGCCGACACCTGCAGTTCGACCAGATAGTGCCGGTCGAGTGGAACGGTCATCGTCGAGGCTCCTCACCGCGAGGGCTCACGTGCTTCACCCCGTTTGAACCAACGACCCCCGAACACGAAGCGTGAGCTGCAATCACTTCTGGGTCACTCATCAGGGTGACCCCGGGGGGCCGGTTGCGCAACCGAGAGCGCCGGTCACCGGGTGTCACGGCAGGTAGGGCAGCAGTTTGTCCGGGGTCAGGGGCAGTTCGCGCAGCCGGGCACCCGTGGCATGGCGGACGGCGTTCCCGATCGCGGCGGCGGTTCCGACGATGCCGATCTCCCCGATGCCCTTGCTTCCCATGGGGTTCAGGTGGGGGTCGTCCTCGTCGATCCAGTGCGCCTGGATGTCGGGGACGTCCGCGCAGGACGGGACGTGGTAGGAGGCCAGGTCGCTCTCGGTGAAGTCGCCGAAGACCGGGTCCATGGTGCTGCTCTCGGTGAGGGCCATACCGAGGCCCATCACCATGCCTCCGATGAACTGGGACCGAGCCGTACGGGAGTTGAGGATGCGTCCGGCGGCGTACACGCCGAGCAGCCTGCGCACCCGCACCTCGCCGGTGAGGGAGTCGACGGCCACCTCGGCGAAGTGGGCGCCGAAGGCGTGCCGTGCGTAGGGGGACTCCTGCGCGGTCTCCTCGCCGGTGTCGGCCGTGACCGTGATCCCCTCCGGCGGGAGCTGCCCGGTGTGCGCGGCGATCCGGTGCGCCAGGGCGGTGGCCGCCTTGTGCACGGCCCATCCCCAGGAGGCGGTGCCCGAGGAGCCGCCCGCGACGGACCCGGTGGGCAGGTCGCTGCTCCCGATGTCGACCCGGACGTTCTCCGGGGGTGTGTCCAGGACGGAGGCGGCGATCTGGGCCAGCACGGTGCGGGCGCCGGTGCCGATGTCGGTTGCGTTGACCCCGATGCGGTAGGAGCCGTCCGGGACGGCCCGCGCGGAGGCGGACGACGTCGCGACGAGGACGGGGTACGTCGCCGAGGCGACCCCGGTGCCGAGCAGCCAGGGCCCCTCCTCGCGGGAGGCGGGCTGCGGGTCCCGGCGGGACCAGCCGAAGCGCCTGGCGCCCTCGGTCAGGCACGCCGTGAGGTTGCGGCTGCTGAAAGGGCGTCCGCTGTCGGGTTCGGCCGACGGCTCGTTGCGCAGGCGCAGCTCGACCGGATCGATCCCGAGGGCGCTCGCCAGTTCGTCCATGGCCGATTCCAGCGCGTACATGCCCGAGGCCTCCCCGGGCGCCCTCATCCAGGACGGGCTGGGCACGTCCAGGGCCGCCACCCGGTGTTCGGTGCGGCTGTGGGGCGAGGCGTACATGACCCGGGCGGGTACGGCGGCCTGTTCGACGAACTCCTTGATCCGGGAGGTCTGTGTGACGATCTCGTGGGAGACACTGTTCAGGACGCCGTCCCGGTCGGCGCCGAGACGCACCCGCTGCAGGGTGGGCGCGCGGTGACCGACGAGCGCCGCCATGCAACGCCGTTCCAGGGCGAGCTTCACCGGGAGTCCGGTGTGCAGTGCGGACATCGCGGCGAGAACGGCCTGGGGACGGGGGGTGCCCTTCGACCCGAAGCCGCCACCGACGTGTTCGGAGATGACGGTGATGCTGCCCCGGTCGATCCCGAGGGCCTTCGCCAGGCTGTTGCGCACGGCGGTCGAACCCTGGCTGGAGTCGTGGACGGTCAGGTGCCCGTCGGCCCACCGGGCGGTGGAGGCATGCGGTTCCATGGGGTGGTTGTGCAGCGGTCGCAGGGTGTAGACGGCGTCGATCCGCACGGGTGCGGCGTCGAAAGCCCGCATGGCGTCGCCGCGTTCGCGCAGACCGGGGTGGCCGCCGTTGGCCTCCTCCGGGGTGTAGAGCCCCGGGTGGTCGCCGGTGAGGACGACGTCGTGCCCGGTGGTGGCGTACTCGACGTGCACGGCCGACGCGCCGGCCCGCGCGGCTTCGGGGCTCTCGGCCAGGACGAGGGCGACGGGCCAGCCACGGTGCGGCACCCGGTCGTCCTGGAGCACGGCGAGGATGGGGTCGTCGGCCTCCTCCAGCCGCGGCGCGTTGTCGTGGGTCAGCACGGTGTGCACCCCGGGCACGGCGAGCGCGTCGGCGGTACGGATCGCGGTGAGGCGACCGCTCGCGACGGTGGCAGGGACGATCCAGCCGTAAAGACAGCCGGGTGCGGTGTGTTCCGCGGCGTAGCGGGCGGTGCCGGTGACCTTGTCCCGGCCCTCCCGGCGGACGACGGGCGCGCCCGGCGCCCGGGAGGAGTCGCTCATGACGGAAGTCCTCGGTCACTAGGAGAGGCGGTCCGGGCGGCGAGTTCGGTGAGGGCGCCGACGGCGAGCCGGCGGGCGAGGTCCACCTTGAAGCCGTTGTCGCGCAGGGGCCTGGCGGCCGCCAGCTCGGCCTCCACGGCTCGTACGAAGACGTCCTCGTCCGCGTGGGCCCCGCGCAGCACGTCCTCGGCCACCCGGGCACGCCACGGCCGGTGCGCGAGCCCGCCGAAGGCGAGTGCGACCCGGTCGACACGGCCCTCACGCACGCTCAGCACGGCTGCGACGGAGGCCAGGGCGAAGGCGTACGAGGCGCGGTCCCGGGCCTTGCGGTAGAGGGAGACGGCGCCGGCGGGCGGCGGTGGCAGCACGACCTCGGTGATCAGCTCGCCCGGGCGGATGACCGTGTCCTGGTCGGGGTTGTCGCCGGGCAGCCGGTGGAAGTCGGTCACGGACACGGTCCGCTCCCCCTCGGGTCCGTGCAACTGGACGGTGGCGTCGAGGGCCGCGAGGGCGACCGCCATGTCGGAGGGGTTGGTGGCGACGCAGTCCTGCGAGTGGCCGAGCACCGCGAGGTCGCGGTGCGCTCCCTCGCGTGCCGGGCAGCCCGAGCCGGGAATCCGCTTGTTGCAGGGCTTGGAGACGTCCTGGAAGTACGGGCACCGGGTGCGCTGGAGCAGATTCCCGCCGGTGGTCGCGGTGTTGCGGAGCTGCCCGGACGCGCCCGCCAGCAGGGCCTGCGACAGGGCGGGACGGACGCCGCGCACGTCGGGATGGGCGGCGAGATCGCTGTTGCGTACGGTAGCGCCGACCCGAAGGCCGCCGTCGTCCGTCCGTGCCACCCGGTCCAGGGGCAGGCGGCTGACGTCGATGAGCAGGTCCGGCGACTCCACACCGAGCTTCATCAGGTCGACGAGGTTGGTGCCGCCTCCGAGGAACCGCGCGCCGGGATGCGCGGCTCCCGCACGGACGGCTTCGGCGACGGTTCCGGGGCGCAGGTAGGCGAAGGGTTTCACGGGGCCACGTCCTGGATCGCTTCGACGATGTGGGGGTAGGCGCCGCACCGGCAGAGGTTGCCGCTCATCCGCTCCCGGATCTCGTCCGCGCCGAGCGGGGCCGGTCCCTCGTCGGCGAGCGTCGCCGCAGGGGTCGCGTGCGACGGGAAGCCGTCCGCGGCCTCACCGAGCATGCCGACCGCCGAACAGATCTGCCCGGGGGTGCAGTAGCCGCACTGGAGCGCGTCCCGCTCCAGGAAGGCGGCCTGCACCGGGTGCAGCCGGTCGCCGTCGGCCAGTCCTTCGACGGTGGTGATGTGGGCGTCCTGCTGGGCGACGGCCAGCAGGAGGCAGCTGTTGGCGCGCCTGCCGTCGACGAGGACGGTGCACGCCCCGCACTGGCCGTGGTCGCAGCCCTTCTTGGTGCCGGTGAGTCCGAGATGCTCGCGCAGTGCGTCCAGCACGGTGGTGCGGTGATCCAGCGTCAGGGTCCGTGCCGTGCCGTCGACGTGCAGGGTGAACGTGGAACGGTCGTCGGGAACCGGCGCCTGCACCGCTTCCCCGCCGACGGTCCCGGGGGTGGCATCCATGTACGCGTACCTTCCGGTTCGTGTGGTGCGGTGGTCACGCGGGACGGTGGCTCTCCAGCCGCAGGCGGATCTCCTGCTCCTGGTCGCCGGCCGCCGTTCCGACGAGCCGGACGCTGAAGGCGTCCGCCAGGTGTGTGCGGAGGCGGTCGACCGCCCAGTAGCCGCCCTGCGCCTCGACCATCACCGGCGCGGAGAGCCGAGCCGGGCCCTGGCCCGCCTTCGCCTCGGAGACGTCGACGGTCGCCGTCCACACCGTGGGGCGGGTGTCCGACGCGTCCTCGGGCGCGTCGCTCGCCGGGCGGTCGGAGGCGAACGAGCGGCGCAGCACGTCGAAGACCGTGCGCGCGTCCTCCTTCGGGCACCCGGTCACCGCCACCACGACGTCGCCGCTCTCCTGGTGTTCCTGTGTCTGCTCCTGCGTGCTGTTCACCCTGGATTCCTTTCACTGGGGCATCCGGGCACCGACCGGCTGCCGGGACACCGGCGGCGGCCCCACCGGTTACCTGCGGCACATCACGTCGCCTCCAGCGGTCCCGGGTCTCCTTCCAGGCTCGCCCCACGGCTCCGTGTCGGCGACACGAACGACAACCGGGCCCGTACCGGGGTACGGGAGGGGCGACCCCACCCGGCACCCACCCCTGGGCCACCCCCAGTTCGCGAGGCACCGTCAGAGATCATGGTGTAGCCGATTTACACCATATGAAACACATTTACCGTGACATCGTCATAAAACATGAATTCATGTCAATGGCTGTCTGCGATCGAGTCCCCGGGGTATGCGCCATGCATGGACGTAACGAACGGAGCAAAGGACTCGCTCGCCGCCATCCTCGCCGACGACGGCCCGGGCGCGGTGGGCGTGATCGTCGGCGTCGCCGGACTCGCCGTGGTGATCCTGCTGATCGGTGGCTTCTGGTTCGGGATGCGGCGCCGGGACAAGGAGTCACCGCCTCCGCGCCCCGAGGAGCAGCCGCCCCGTCCGGACCACCGGACCGAGATCCAGGAGGCCGGAAGGCACCACCCGGACCGCTTCCCGGAGGACGGCCGGGCGATGACCCCGTACGAACTCAGCGACCGCGGTAACGAGGTGATCCCGCCGCCGGAGGACGACAACCGGCGTGACTGACGCACGAAGCGTGCCGCAGGCCGCAGGGGAGCAGCCGTCCGGGCCCGTCCGCGAACGGGCCCGGACGGCTGATTCCGGGCCGCACCGTCGATCGGAGGAACATGAAGCCGGGGGGCATATGAACCAGCCCGAGTCGGACCGCAGGACCCGTGTGACCGTCCTGGTCGCTTTCGCCGCCAATCTCGTGATCGCGGCGGCCAAGACCGCCGGCGGGCTCGTCACGGGGTCCCCGGCGCTCCTGTCCGAGGCCGCCCACTCCGTGGCGGACAGCGTGAACGAGGTCTTCCTGCTGGCCGCCCTGCGGCGCAGCCACCGTCCTCCCGACGCCCGCCACCCCTTCGGGTACGGCAAGGAGCGCTACTTCTGGTCGCTCCTCGCGGCCGTAGGAATCTTCGTCGTGGGCGGCTGCTTCTCGTTCTTCCAGGGCTTCGAGGCGCTGAGCAGCGACGACCAGGAGTCACCCGACGGATACACGGTGGGCCTCGTCGTCCTCGGAGTGGCCTTCCTCGCCGAGGGCGGCTCGCTGGTCCGCGCGCTGCTGCAACTCCGCCGGGAGAAGGGCGCCGCACGCGACCCCGCGCTGCGGACGGTGATCGCCGAGGACAGCACCGCCGTACTGGGTGTGCTGCTGGCCATGGCAGGGATGGTGCTGCACCTGGTCACGGGAGACGTCGTGTGGGAGGCCTCGGCCTCCCTGGGGATCGGTCTGCTGCTGGTCTACGTCGCCTTCCGGCTCGGCAAGGACGCCCGTGACCGGCTGATCGGGGAGTCCGCCGATCCGGAGCTGCGCCGTGGTGTGGAGGATTTCCTCACCTCCCAGGCCGAGATCGACAACGTCGCGGCCCTGTTCACCATGGGCCTGGGTCTCGACTCGGTGCTGGTCGCGGCCAGGGTCGATCTGGCACCGGGCATCGACAGCGAGGAGGTCGAGCGGGTCTCCGTCCGGATCAAGCGGTCGATCGCGGGGACCTGGCCGGAGGCCGAGCACGTCTTCCTCGACATCACGAACGCGCCGCCGCGCGGCGGGGTGTGATCGCGGCCGCCGCGTTGCGGGACCAGCCGACGCGCATGAGGCTGGTCCTGGCCGCGCGGCACCGAAGAAGTCATGCCGCAGAACCGATAGGGCAGTGGACCATGACTACTGGCGATCCGCGGACCGCGCCGGAACCGGCGGTGCTGAGCGGTGCGAGCGCTCCGTGCTGGGTGCACCTGGTGACCCGCGACCTGGAGGACGCCCAGCGCTTCTACGGCGCCGTCCTGGGCTGGACCTTCCGCGCGGGGCCGCTGGGCAGGGAATTCGTGATGGCACGCTCCCAGGGTGTGCCGGTGGCGGGTATCGGCGCCGTGGCGTCGGCCTACCAGGTGGCTGTGGCCTGGATGCCGTACTTCTCGGTCCGGGACGCCGACGTCGTCTCCGACCGTATCCGCGAGCGCAGCGGCACCGTGGGGGTGGGCCCGCTGACCGTCGGCCAGGGCCGTGCCGTCCTGGCCGCCGACCGGGACGGCGCGTCCTTCGGCGTCTGGGAGTGGACCGGTCGCGCGGCCACCCTCGCACCCTCCGGGAACCGGGCGCACGCCTGGCTCCGGCTGCGCACCAGGGACGCCTTCGACGCCGCCATCTTCTACGGCGAGGTCCTCGGCTGGGAGAGCGGGGAGCCGGGCGGGTGCGAGGTCGCGTACGTGAAGGAGGAAGTGCTCGTACGCTGCAACGGGCGCCCGCTGGCCCGGATCAGCTCCGGTGCCGTGGAAGCCGCGCCGGACCCCCAGGTACGGCCGCACTGGCAGGTGCAGTTCCCGGTGGCCGACGTGGGCGCGACGGTCCTCGCGGCGGAGCGGAGCGGCGGGAGCGTCATGGAGCGGCGCGAGGTGCAGCACGGCAGCGAGGCGACGCTGCGGGACCCCGACGGCGGGCTGTTCACCGTGACGGACGTACGCAGCCCGGAGGACGCGGACGAGGACTGACGGGTCAGGGGCGCGGACCCCGGTCCTCGGCGTCCCTGACCCCGTCGTCGCCGGGCCGGCGACCGGCCTCCCGGGCGATGGCCCACAGCGGGAACACGAACCAGCAGGCCAGGAACCACAGGGCCATCGCCCCGACCAGCCACAGGGCCACCACATTGTGCAGCGCCACCCGCAGGATGAGCAGCAGCGTGCAGCACATCGTGCAGAAGAGGAGGCCGAGCCCGAGTTTGGTCAGACGGGAGGCCCAGATGACCGTCTGCGGCTTCATCCGTCGGCCGGTGAGCAGCCGGTGGTACGACACGGGCCCTATCAGCACGGCAGCGGTGGCCGATCCCAGCATGACGGTCACGACGTAGATGTTCCGGTCGACGGTGGACAGGTCGGCGAAGCGGGGCTGGAAGACCACGGCGAGCAGGAAGCCGAACAGGATCTGCACACCGGTCTGCGCGACCCGGAGCTCCTGGAGCAGGTCGCCCCACTGGCGGTCCGCCCTCTCCTCCTCCGTCTCCTGTCGGCCGCCGCCCGGCTTCCCACCGGACCGGTCTCTCCCGTCACCGTCCCCGGGTATCTGTCCCATCCCTGCCTCCCCCACCTCGTCGAGGTGGTACTGGTGCCCCGCGAGGCCGTCATGATGCCTGGGTCCCCGCGTCCACCGGCAGCAGCGGGGCAGTCCGCCCGCCGACGCTCTCCATGGTCGCAGCCGCCGGGGAAAGCACCACACCACCGGCGGCCGGGGCCCGGGAGCCCGTTGCCGACCGCGGGCCACTGCCTCGACACACCGTGACGACTCGCTTAGGATCGTCGCACGGCATCGCGCGTCGGTCACCGTCCGGGTGAGGCGTGGAGGTAGCCCGTGAGATGCCCGTTGGAGGCATTCCACAGTGTCAGTCGAGTTGAACCACACCATCGTTCACAGCCGGGACAACCGCGAGTCCGCCGAGTTCCTGGCGCAGCTGCTGGGTCTCACCGTCGGAACGGAGTGGGGACCCTTCATCCCCGTCGTCCTCGCGAACGGCGTCACACTGGACTTCGCGACCGTTCCCGCCGCGTCGATCACCGTGCAGCACTACGCCTTCCTCGTATCGGAGGCGGACTTCGACATCGCCTTCGAGCAGATCGAGGCGCGGGGGATCGCCTACTACGCCGATCCCCACATGAAGCACCCCGGCGAGATCAACCACAACGACGGCGGGCGCGGGGTGTACTTCCCCGATCCCAGCGGTCACGGGATGGAGCTCATCACCCGTCCGTACGGCGGCTGGTCCTAGGGTCTTTCGTCCGGCGCGAGCCCGGCATGATCCAGACGAGAGGCCCGGTCGACGTCCGTTCCTGAGCAGGACGGCCGTCCTGCTCAGGAACGGACGTCGACCGGGATGGCCAGCTCGGGCCGGTCCCACATGACCGCGGGCGGGCGGGCCGCGACAGTGCCGGTGCGTTCGGCGCCCACGCTGCGGTAGAAGCCCTCGGCCGGCGGATGCGCGACCACGCGGACACGATCCAGACCGGCACGGCGCGCCTCGTCGCGCAGGTGGCCCACGAGCAGGCGCCCGATCCCCAGCCCCTGGGCGTCGTCGGCGACGAACATCAGGTCGAGTTCGGGCGGGGACAGGACCAAGGCGTAGAAGCCGAGCACCCGGCCGTCGTCGTCCACGGCCACGTGGACGGCGTGCGCCTCGATGTAGTCCGGGCCGACCTTGTAGCCCTCGACCATGGGCGCGTACGGGCCCTCGTAGGCGCGCGAAGTGGTGACCAGGCGGGTGAGCCGCTTGGCATCCCGTGCGACGGCCCGCCTGACACGGACCTCACGGCGTCGGCCCGTAATGCTCGATCTCATGAGGCGAGTATTACCCACTCCGGGCGCACCGCGGGCATCACACCTCTCGACGACCACCGCGGCCGGCGTGCCACTCCCCCACGACCGCCTCGACGTCGAAGGGCACCAGGTTCAGCGGCGGGCCCGCGGGCGGCCTGGCCAGCGCCTCGCGGATCCTGTCGTTCACCTCGCCCAGAACGCGCCGGACCTCCGCCTCCGAGCGGGCCCGGGACGCTTCCTCCAGGGCATCCTCCGCGACCTTGCGCAGCACGAGGGAGGGCGGGAGCGCCGACAGGCCCTCCCTCTCCATCTTTCCCTTGATCCACCACATCGGGTCGTACGGCCTCTCGAGGCCGGGAATCGGTTTGCCCGCGCCCGGCAGGTCCGCGAAGGCGCCGCGCTCCTCCGCCTCGCGGATCTGCCGGTCCACCCATGTCTCGAAGCTGACCCCTGCGGGCTTGCGCTCGGTCACCACATGCCCCTCTCGCCACGCGTTCCCGGACGGCTCGGCGTTCGTCCGGGAACGTCCGGTCCGGGGCGGTCCAGGATACCGGGAACATTCCCGCCTTGAACGGTGCCGAGTGGGTACACGGCTGGTGCGGACAGCCCGGCGGACACACCGAACCGGGCCCGAACCGGAAGGGGTTGACGAGAGTGGAAGAGCACCACGCACCGACCGCGAACCGACGGGAGCGCCGCCCATGACGACCGTGGTGATCATCGTCGCCGTCGTTCTGGTGGCAGCGCTCGCCTTCTTCCTCGTCCGCGGCCGGGTGACCGGCGGACATGGACTGCAGCGCCGCTTCGGACCCGAGTACGACCGCACCGTCGCCCGTCACGACGGCGACACCAAGGCGGCCGAGCACGAGCTCTCCGAGCGGGTGAAGCTGCACGGCTCCCTGTCCGAGCGGCCCTTGCCGGCGGAAGCCCGCGAGACGTACGCCCGCCGCTGGGCAGAGGTGCAGGAACGGTTCATCGACTCCCCCAGGGACGCGGTCGTCGAAGCCGACGCCCTCCTGGCACAGCTGGCTCGTGACCGGGGCTTCCCGGACGGCGAGAGCTTCGAGGAACAGACGGCCGCCCTCTCCGTCCATCACGCCCACCAGGTCGACGGCTACCGCAGGGTGCACACGGCCGTGCGCGGCCAGGGCGGCACGGAGGAGATGCGGAAGGCCCTGATCGAGTCCCGAGCACTCTTCGACGTACTGCTCGCGGACGCACCGGACGAGCCGGCCCCTAAGGACCGGCACGAGGCGAAAGGCAGTGCAGCAGCATGACCGAGCGCATCGAACACAAGACGGACCCCGTTCCCACCGAGGAGCCGCGGCTCAACGGCACTCCGGCCGCGGCGCCCGATGCGGCAGAGGCGAGGACGTCCGGGACCACCGGAACCACTGCCGCAACCGCGTCACGGGACAGCAGGAGCCTGAAGCCGAAGAGCGACGGCCCTGACGATCCCGGTGTCCCGCCCGCCCCGCGAACGGCCCCCGCCGTTCCGGCACCCGAGCGGACCGGCCACCACGGGACCACCGGCACCGAGGGACCTCTGGTGCCCCGTGACGCCCAGGACAAGCTCGCGCAGCGCATGCAGCAGGCGGTCACCGACTTCGTCGAGAGCCCGCGCAGGGCCGTCGAGGAGGCGGACAGCACCTTCGACCAGATCGTCTCGGGCCTGACCGAAGCCCTCACGGAACGCAGGCGGGTCCTGCGCGCGAGTTGGCAGGAGCAGGACACCGACGCCCAGACCGAGGAACTGCGGATAGCGCTCCAGCGCTACCGCGACATCAGCGAACAGCTGCTGAAGATCTGAGCGGTGCGCACGCCGCACGCCGGCCCGGTGCCACGTCCCCCGACGCGGCCCCGGGCCGGTTCGCGTCCACGGGCCGCCACGGACGTCACCCGACGCGAACCGGCCCGTCAGGCCGGAACGGCCAGGTCCGCGCTCAACTGCGCGGCCACGGCGGGAGGAAGGCGCAGCGCCTTGCTCAGATAGCCGTCCAGACCGCCCCAGCGCTCGTCCATCGCGTCCAGGGCCGCCTCGAGATACCGGGGCCGGGCCTCGATGACCGCGGAGGCGATGCACGGGTCCCCGCCCTCGTCGAGGAAGCGCCGTACGGCCGGCCCGTAGGCGGCGCGGACGGCACGGTTCACCGCCAGGAACTCCGCGCGTACGACCTCGCGCGAGGCGCCCGCCATCATCAGCAGCAGAGCGGTGGCCCAGCCCGTCCGGTCCTTCCCGGTCGCGCAGTGGAAGAGCAGTGGTCTCGCCCGCGGATCCGCGACCGTGTCCAGGAAGGCGCGGTAGGCCGCCGCAGCCCCCGGGGCGAGGACCATCTTCCGGTAGGTCTGCGCGAACAGTTCCTCCGCCTTCCCCCCGCCGAGCAGGGCGGCCGCCCCCTCCGGGTCGCTGAGCAGCGCCCGCAACCGGGCCGGCGCGACGCCCGGATTGTCGCCGAGGACGTCGGCGACGAAGAGCCTGGCACCCGTCGGAAGCCGGTCGGGCGCCCACTGGCGCTCCTCGGCGGTGCGCAGATCGACGACGGTGCGGATGCCGAGTGCGGCCACCGCCATGTCGTGCTCCGCGTCGAAATCGCTGAGCTGGCCCGAGCGCAGGAGGATTCCCTGCTTCAGGCGGCGGTGGCGTCCCAGGGCGATGCCGCCCAGATCGCGCAGATTGACAACGGTTGAGGCGGGGACGGCCCGGGCGGTCTGCACGATGAACTGCCTCTTTCCCGACAGAATGCAGGTCGGAATCAACGTCGCACGGCGTGCGAATATCGACATGGGGACGTGAGGTACCTGGGCGCCGGCGGCGGGGTCAGTCGGCGAGGATCCTCGTCTTCTGGGCCGCGAACTCGGCGTCGGTGAGGACGCCCTGCTGTCTCAGGCCGGCGAGCCGCTCGAGGAGCGTGATGACGTCGTCCCCGCCGTCCGCCGGTACCCTCTCGTGCGCCAGGAGCAGGCCCCCCGCCTCCTGGACCGCTCGGGTGAGGGGCACCGACCAGCGGTCCTCCCACACGATCAGGGCGGCGGAGCCCTCCTCGGGCACCCGGTCGAGCAGATCGAGGTCCGCGATCCGCGGCAGCCCGGCGGGCCGGTCCTCGGGCGGCTCGAACGAAACCAGCCCCTGAGGGTCCATCTCGCGCGGCGCGACGGTCTCGAGAGCGCCGCCCCCGGCTCTGCGCGCGTAGGTGAGGTCGAGGATGCGTACCGCCTCGGAGGCCACGGCTTCGGCCAGTACGGGCGCGATCGCCCCGGCGAAGCTTCCGCCGGGAAAGGTGACGACGAGGTACTCCACGGGTGCCACGGCCACGGTACGTCCTTCCCCTTGCGGTTCTGGGTCGACAGCAGCATAACTTCGGACAAACGGTGACGCATGGTGAAAGGCGATGATCGGCGAGGTGGGGCCGTGGCACCCCGCGGCCGGACCGCCCCAGGACCCGCGGCAACCGGTCAGGAATGAAGAAGCGGAGGCACCCGGCCCCCCGTAGCGTGATCTGCGGGGGCGACGGGCGTGCGCGGCGATGGACCGGAGTCGCCGGCGACGTGCGGTGCTCCGGCCCGCCCCGCAGGTGATTCCGGTCCGGACCGCGCCACCGGTCTGGTAGACAACCACCGTTGCCGCGACCACGCAGACGGGAGCCGCGAAGACGGCCCCGCGAACAGATGGAGAGACGACGAGCATGGCCACGAGGAAGAGCACGGGGGCGTCCGCGCCGCATGTGTCCGACAGTCACGATCTGATCCGTGTGCACGGTGCGCGTGTGAACAATCTGAAGGACGTCAGCGTCGAGATCCCCAAGCGCAGGCTCACGGTGTTCACCGGCGTCTCCGGCTCGGGCAAGAGTTCGCTGGTCTTCAGCACGATCGCCGCGGAGTCTCAGCGGATGATCAACGAGACCTACAGCGCCTTCGTCCAGGGCTTCATGCCGACGCTCGCGCGACCCGAGGTCGACGTCCTCGAAGGGCTGACGACCGCCATCATCGTCGACCAGCAGCGCATGGGGGCCGACCCCCGCTCCACGGTGGGCACCGCCACCGATGCCAACGCGATGCTGCGCATCCTCTTCAGCCGCCTCGGCGCACCGCACATCGGCCCGCCCGGAGCGTACGCCTTCAACGTGCCCTCGGTCCGTGCGAGCGGGGCCATCACCGTGGAGCGGGGCAACAAGAAGACGGTGAAGGCGACCTTCAGCCGCACCGGTGGCATGTGCGCGCACTGCGAGGGCCGGGGCACGGTCTCCGACATCGACCTCACGCAGCTCTACGACGACTCCAAGTCCCTCGCCGAGGGGGCGTTCACCATCCCCGGCTGGAAGTCGGACAGCTTCTGGACCGTGCGGGTCTACGCCGAGTCGGGCCTCCTGGACCCCGACAAGCCGATCAGCAGGTTCACGAAGAGGGAGATGCAGGACTTCCTCTACCGGGAGCCGACCAAGGTCAAGGTCGAGGGCGTCAACCTCACCTACGAGGGGCTGATCCCCAAGATCCAGAAGTCGTTCCTCTCCAAGGACAAGGAGGCGATGCAGCCGCACATCCGGGCGTTCGTGGAGCGGGCGGTCACCTTCACCACCTGCCCCGAGTGCGATGGAACCCGGCTCAGCGAGGCGGCCCGGTCCTCGAAGATCAAGAAGATCAGCATCGCCGACGCCTGCGCGATGCAGATCAGCGATCTGGCGGAGTGGGTCCACGGCCTCGACGAGCCGTCGGTCGCGCCCCTGATCGACGCGCTCGGACAGGCTCTCGACTCCTTCGTCGAGATCGGCCTCGGCTATCTTTCGCTGGACCGGTCGGCGGGCACGCTGTCGGGCGGCGAGGCCCAGCGCGTCAAGATGATCCGGCACCTCGGCTCCTCGCTCACCGACGTCACCTACGTCTTCGACGAGCCCACCATCGGCCTGCACCCGCATGACATCCAGCGGATGAACAACCTCCTGCTGCGGCTGCGGGACAAGGGCAACACGGTGCTCGTGGTCGAGCACAAGCCGGAGGCGATCTCGATCGCCGACCACGTCGTCGACCTCGGCCCGGGTGCGGGCACCGGGGGCGGCACCGTCTGCTTCGAGGGCACCGTCGAGGGGCTGCGGGCCGGCGGTACCGTCACCGGCCGCCACTTCGACGACCGGGCCGCCCTCAAGGAGACGGTGCGCAAGCCCACCGGCGCCCTGGAGATCCGCGGTGCCACCACGCACAATCTGCGGGATGTCGACGTCGATGTCCCGCTCGGGGTCCTGACCGTCGTCACGGGCGTCGCCGGCTCCGGCAAGAGCTCGCTCGTGCACGGGTCGATCCCTCCGGGCGAGAACGTGGTGTCGGTCGACCAGGGAGCGATCCGGGGGTCGCGACGGAGCAACCCGGCGACGTACACGGGTCTGCTCGACCCGATCCGCAAGGCCTTCGCGAAGGCCAACGACGTGAAGCCCGGTCTGTTCAGCGCCAATTCCGACGGCGCCTGTCCCAACTGCAACGGCGCCGGGGTCGTCTACACCGATCTGGCGATGATGGCCGGTGTCGCGACCACCTGCGAGGAGTGCGACGGCAAGCGGTTCCAGCCCTCGGTGCTGGAGTACCGCTTCGGCGGCCTCGACATCAGCCAGGTGCTGGCGATGCCGGTGGCGGAGGCCGCGGAGTTCTTCGGCACCGGCGAGGCACAGACCCCGGCCGCGCACCGCATCCTCGGCCGGCTCGCCGACGTGGGACTCGGCTACCTCAGCCTCGGCCAGCCGCTCACCACGCTCTCGGGCGGCGAACGGCAGCGGCTCAAGCTGGCCACCCACATGGCCGAGAAGGGCGGCGTCTACGTCCTCGACGAGCCGACCGCGGGTCTCCACCTCGCCGACGTGCAGCAGTTGCTGGGCCTGCTGGACCGCCTCGTCGACTCCGGCAAGTCCGTCATCGTCGTCGAGCACCACCAGGCGGTGATGGCGCACGCCGACTGGATCATCGACCTCGGGCCGGGCGCCGGCCACGACGGGGGCAGGATCGTCTTCGAGGGCACACCGGCCGATCTCGTCGCGGACGGATCCACCCTCACCGGCGAGCACCTCGCGGCCTACGTCGGCGGCTGACCGGGGCGGGCCCGGCGCCAATCCCCCTGCCCGGCGTCGGGATTCGCCTCCGGCCGTGTCCGCGGACAAGGCCGCTCTACCCAGGGAATCCCGTACATTTCGGAGAGTGCAAGGTCACAGCGTGTGGCCCTGCTGCTCGCCATAGCGCTGACCTAGCATCTGAGCATGACGGTCCTGCCTGCTGACGGGCTCTCTCCGGCCGCCGCGTTCCCCGCCCCTTCCCACGATCAGTGGCAGAGCCTTGTCGAAGGCGTACTGCGCAGGTCGGGCAAGGAAGTGACGGGACCGGCCGCCGAGGAAGCGCTGTCCACCGCACTCGGGGACGGGCTCACCGCCCGTCCTCTGTACACCTCCGCCGACGTGTCGGCGGACCCCGGCCTGCCCGGCTTCGCGCCCTTCACCCGGGGCAGCAGGGCCACGGGGAACACCGCGGGCGGCTGGGACGTGCGCCAGCGCCACGCGCTGGCCGATCCCGTACGCCTGAACGAGGCCCTGCTCGGCGACCTGGAGAACGGAGTCACCTCGCTGTGGCTGTCCGTCGGCGGGCCCGGAGGGGTTCCGGTCTCCGGCCTCGCCCGTGCGCTGGAGGGAGTCCTTCTCGACCTGGCGCCCGTGGCGCTCGACGCCGGCGCCGATCCCGGCCCCGCCGTACGGGAGTTGCTCGGGCTCTACGAGTCCAGGGGTGTGGCGAAGGAGGCCGCGCGCGGCACCCTCGGGGTGGATCCGCTCGGGCAGGCCGCGCGCACGGGGACGGACCCCGGGCTCGACGACGCCGTCCACTGGGCGCGGCTGTGCTCCCGCGCCTACCCGGAGCTGCGCGCTCTGGCCGTGGACGCGCTGCCGTACCACGAGGCGGGTGGCTCCGCCGCGGAGGAGCTGGGGCTCTCGCTGGCCACGGGTGTCGCCTACCTCAGGGCGCTGACGGGCGCGGGGCTCTCCGTCGAGGAGGCCTGCGCACAGCTGGAGTTCCGCTACGCCGCGACGGCCGATCAGTTCCTGACGATCGCGAAGCTGCGGGCCGCGCGCCTCCTGTGGGGCCGGGTCGCCGAGGTCTGCGGTGCCCCTGACGCGGGTGCGCAGCGGCAGCACGCCGTGACCTCGTCGGTGATGATGACGCGGCGCGACCCGTGGGTGAACATGCTGCGCACGACCCTTGCCTGCCTGGGCGCGGGCGTCGGCGGAGCCGAGTCCGTCACGGTGCTGCCGTTCGATCACGCGCTGGGTCTGCCGGACGCCTTCGCCCGGCGGATCGCCCGCAACACCTCGACGATCCTGATCGAGGAGTCCCATCTGGCCCGGGTGACGGACCCGGCGGGCGGCTCCTGGTACGTCGAGCGGCTGACCGGGGAACTCGCAGCTGCCGCCTGGTCGTTCTTCCAGGAGATCGAACGGGCGGGCGGCCAGGCCGAGGCTCTGGGCTCCGGCATGGTCCGGGAGAGGCTCGCGGCCACCTGGGCGGTCCGGAGCAAGAACCTGGCGCGGCGCAAGGAGCCGGTGACCGGGGTGAGCGAGTTCCCGGACGTGGCCGAGCGGCCGGTGGACCGCGAGCCGGTGTTCGCCGCCCCGGCGGGTGGCGGGCTGCCCCGGGTCCGGCGCGACGAGGCGTTCGAGGCGCTGCGGGCCAGGTCGGATGCGTATCTGGCTTCCACGGGAAGCCGCCCCAAGGTCTTCCTCGCCGCGCTGGGTCCGGCCGCGGTGCACACCGCGCGGGTCTCCTTCGCGGCGAACCTCTTCCTGTCCGGCGGCATCGAGCCCGTCCAGGACCCGGTGTCGGTCGACGCGTCGACCGCTGCCGCGGCGTTCACGGCCAGTGGGGCGTCTATCGCCTGCCTCTGCTCGACGGAGGCCCTCTACGCCGAGCAGGCCGACGCCGTCGCAGCGGCTCTGAGGGCAGCGGGCGCGGACCGGATCGTCCTCGCGGGACGGCCGGGCGAGTACCCCGACGCCGACGTCCACGTGTTCGCCGGCTGCGACGTGGTCGCCGTCCTCTCCTCCGAACTCGACCGCATGGGAGTGGCGTGATGCAGAGCCACGAGAACACCGGGTCCCCCGAGACCTCCGCGCAGACACCGGTGCCGGACTTCTCCGGCATCGCCCTGACCGGGGACACGGCCGCCGAGGTCTCCGAGGACCGCTGGCGCGCCGCGGTGAAGGAGTCGGGCCGTTCCGAGGAGGAGCTGCTCTGGGAGACCCCGGAGGGCATCGACGTCAAACCGCTGTACACCGGGCGTGACCTGGAGGGGCTGGACTCCCTCGGCACCTACCCGGGTATCGCGCCGTATCTGCGCGGCCCGTACCCGACGATGTACGTGAACCAGCCCTGGACGATTCGTCAGTACGCCGGATTCTCCACGGCCGAGGAGTCCAACGCCTTCTACCGGCGCAACCTCGCGGCCGGCCAGAAGGGCCTGTCCATCGCCTTCGACCTGCCCACCCACCGCGGCTACGACAGCGACCACCCCCGGGTGACCGGTGACGTCGGCATGGCGGGCGTGGCGATCGACTCGATCTACGACATGCGCCAGCTCTTCGACGGCATCCCGCTGGACCGGATGTCGGTGTCGATGACGATGAACGGCGCGGTGCTGCCGGTGCTCGCGCTGTACATCGTGGCTGCCGAGGAACAGGGCGTGCCGCCGGAGAAGCTGGCGGGGACCATCCAGAACGACATCCTCAAGGAGTTCATGGTCCGCAACACCTACATCTATCCGCCCGGCCCCTCGATGCGGATCATCTCGGACATCTTCGCGTTCACCTCGCAGAAGATGCCGCGCTACAACTCCATCTCCATCTCCGGCTACCACATCCAGGAGGCCGGTGCCACGGCCGATCTGGAGCTGGCCTACACCCTGGCCGACGGCGTGGAGTACCTGCGGGCGGGGCAGGCGGCGGGCCTGGACGTCGACGCGTTCGCCCCGCGGCTCTCGTTCTTCTGGGCGATCGGCATGAACTTCTTCATGGAGATCGCGAAGCTGCGTGCCGGCCGGCTGCTGTGGGCGAAGCTGGTCCGGGAGTTCGGCCCGAAGAACTCCAAGTCACTCTCCCTGCGCACCCATTCGCAGACCTCGGGCTGGTCCCTGACCGCGCAGGACGTGTTCAACAACGTGACGCGCACCTGCGTCGAGGCGATGGCCGCCACCCAGGGGCACACCCAGTCGCTGCACACCAACGCCCTCGACGAGGCGCTCGCCCTGCCGACCGACTTCTCGGCACGGATCGCCCGCAACACCCAGCTGCTGCTCCAGCAGGAGTCCGGCACGACGCGCGTGATCGACCCCTGGGGCGGCAGCGCGTACGTCGAGAAGCTGACGCACGACCTGGCGCAGCGGGCCTGGCAGCACATCGAGGAGGTCGAAGCGGCGGGCGGCATGGCCAAGGCCATCGACGCCGGCATCCCCAAGCTCCGCATCGAGGAGGCCGCCGCCCGCACCCAGGCCCGGATCGACGCAGGACGCCAGCCCGTCATCGGCGTCAACAAGTACCGGGTCGAGACCGACGAGAAGATCGACGTCCTCAAGGTCGACAACTCCTCGGTACGCACCCAGCAGATCGAGAAGCTGCGCCGGCTGCGCGAGGAGCGCGACGAGACCGTCTGCCGGGACGCGCTGCGCGCCCTGACCAGGGCCGCGGAACGGGACCCGGGCCCGGGGCTCGAGGGCAACCTGCTGGCGCTGGCCGTCGACGCGGCCCGGGCGATGGCCACGGTAGGGGAGATCTCGGATGCTCTGGAGAAGGTGTACGGCAGGCATGCGGGCCAGATCCGTACGATCTCCGGGGTGTACCGCAAAGAGGCAGGGGAGTCACCGTCCGTGGACCGCACCCGCGCACTCGTCGACGCCTTCGAGGGGGCCGAGGGGCGGCGTCCGCGCATCCTCGTAGCCAAGATGGGCCAGGACGGCCACGACCGGGGCCAGAAAGTGATCGCCACCGCCTTCGCCGACCTCGGCTTCGACGTCGACGTCGGCCCGCTGTTCCAGACCCCGGGCGAGGTCGCCCGGCAGGCGGTCGAGGCGGACGTCCACGTCGTGGGTGTGTCGTCGCTCGCCGCCGGGCACCTCACGCTCGTTCCCGCGCTGCGCGAGGAGCTGGCCGCCGAGGGCCGGGAGGACATCATGATCGTGGTGGGCGGGGTCATCCCGCCGCACGACGTCGACGCGCTGCACGAGGCCGGCGCCGCGGCGGTGTTCCCGCCCGGCACGGTCATCCCGGACGCCGCCCACGACCTGGTCACGCGGCTCGCTGTCCTCCTCGGCCACGAGCTGTGAGCGTCCGACGGTGGCCGTGAACATCGACATCGACGCCTACGTCAAGGGTGTGCTCGACGGGAAGCGGGCGTTCGTCGCGCGCGCGATCACTCTCGTGGAATCGGTCCGGCCCGACCACCGGGTGCTCGCCCAGCGGTTGCTCGGCGAGTTGCTGCCGCATGCGGGGCGGGCCAGGCGTATCGGGATCAGCGGGGTGCCGGGCGTGGGGAAGTCCACGTTCATCGACGCGCTCGGCACGCTGCTGACGGGCCTGGGGTACCGGGTCGCGGTGCTGGCCGTGGATCCCTCGTCCAGCCGTACGGGCGGGTCGATCCTGGGTGACAAGACCCGGATGGAACGCCTGGCTGTGGACGCGCGGGCCTTTGTACGCCCCTCCCCCACGGCGGGGACCCTGGGCGGGGTGGCCAAGGCGACCCGGGAGTCCGTCGTGGTGATGGAGGCGGCGGGCTACGACGTGGTGCTGGTGGAGACGGTCGGGGTCGGGCAGTCGGAGACTGCGGTCGCCGGCATGGTCGACACCTTCCTGCTGCTCACGCTGGCCCGGACCGGTGACCAGCTCCAGGGCATCAAGAAGGGTGTCCTGGAACTGGCCGACGTGATCGCCGTCAACAAGGCCGACGGCCCCCACGAACGCGACGCCCGCTCCGCGGCACGCGAACTGGCGGGAGCGCTCCGGCTGATGCACCCGGTGGACGCCGCCTGGACTCCTCCGGTGCTGACGTGCAGCGCCAGGGAGTCGACCGGTCTGGACACGCTGTGGGAGCGGCTGGAGCAGCACCGGACGCTCCTGGACTCCACCGGGCGGCTGTCGGCCAAGCGCCGAGAGCAGCAGGTGGAATGGACCTGGACCATGGTCCGTGACGAACTGCTCGACGGTCTGCGTAACCATCCGGCGGTGCGCACGCTCGCCCCGGAGCTCGAACAGCGCGTCCGCGAGGGCGGGTTGACGGCGACCCTGGCCGCCGAAGAGATCCTCCGGGCGTTCCGCGGGACCGGCTGAGGGCGGCTCACACGACGGCCGGGCCTCGCCTCCGGTCGCGATGACGTCGCCTTCGGTGGGGGCGGGCCGGCGGGGCAGGAGCAGGAAGGTCAGCGCCAGCCCCGCCGGGCTCAGCACGGCTCCGGCCGTGCCGGTCCACCGCGGGCCGCCGGCGGCGGCGCCCAGGTTGAAGTCGCCGACGTTGGCGGAGACGGCCAGAGTCGGCGCATCACCCGCGTGACGCAGGATCAGTCCCTGCAGCGGCGCGACGGTGGCGGTGGCGAGCAGTCCCAGCACCAGAACCGCCGCGACGGCGGTGGGCTTCAGCATCACCGCGAACGGCATGCGGATCGGCGAGCTGTCACGACGGACGGGCGTCCACGAGCGTCTTCTGCGCTCCTGCGAGGAGCAGGGCCTCCTCGCCCCGGAGCGTCGCCTCAGCGGGTACCGGGAGTACCGGGAGGAGGTCGTCGGTGCCGTCCGGCGCATCCGCGGGCTCCTGGCCGCGGGGCTCAACACGTCCGCCATCGTCACGATCCTCCCGTGCCTGCGCGAGACCGGTGAGCGGCTGATCCCCGCCTGCCCGGACCTGCTGGCCGACCTCCACCGTGAGCGCGAGCGGATCACCCGGTCGATCACCGACCTGGAGAGGTCGCGCGGCGCTCTCGACGGCGTCATCGCGGCGGCACCGCCCGTGGTCGCCCGGCAGGCGCTCACCGCCGTCGAGGGCTGAATCCCGGCCCTGCCCGGCCCCTTCCCCTCCGCCAGCTTGCATGGTACGGTCCGATCAGCATTCGCGAACGCCCGTATCGGGCGCCGGTGCTTCTCCTCCGCTGTCGCTCCCGTCCCTTCGACGGCTGGCGATCCAGCTTCTCGCACCACCTCTTCCGTCCGGTCCGGGCCTTTTCCGCCCGTCGTACGAGGCGTGATTCCACCGCCTTGCCTTCGCCGGACCTCTCCTGTGCCATGTCCGCGAAAGGACCCACCATGACCAGCACACTCGACCACCCCGTGACCCAGCAGAACCGGCCATTCCGCACCGCGGGTGTCCTCGACACCACGAACAACGGGCACGGCGTCCTGCGCACCGACGGCGGCCACCCTTCCGCCCGGGACATCCAGGTGTCGCCCGCACTGATCCGCCGTCACGGCCTGCGCAGGGGCGACGTCGTCGAAGGGAGCTGCGAGCGGCCTCGCGCGCTCTCCCTCGTCGAGTCGGTCAACGGCCGACCGGCGCACGAGCTCCGGGGCCGTCCGCACTTCCGTGACCTGACTCCGCTGCACCCCAGGGAGCGGCTCCGCCTGGAGACACCGAACGGCGGGCCGGCCCCGCGCATCATCGATCTCGTCTCCCCCGTGGGCAAGGGCCAGCGAGGGCTGATCGTCGCGCCCCCGAAGACCGGCAAGACCGTGCTGCTGCAGCAGATCGCCGCGGCGGTCGCCGTCAACCATCCCGAGTGCCACCTGATGGTGGTCCTCCTGGACGAACGCCCCGAGGAGGTCACCGACATGCGCCGCTCCGTGCGGGGCGAGGTGTACTCGTCCACCTTCGACCGGCCCGCCAAGGAGCACATCGCACTCGCGGAACTCGCCCTGGAACGCGCCAGGCGACTGGTCGAACAGGGCCGGGACGTCGTGGTCCTCCTCGACTCCCTGACCCGGCTGTGCCGCGCCCACAACAACAGCGCCGGTGCGGGCGGACGGACGCTCAGCGGAGGCGTGGACGCGGCGGCGCTCACCGGCCCGAAGAAGCTCTTCGGGGCCGCCCGGCTTGCCGAGGAGGGCGGTTCGCTGACCATCCTGGCGACCGTGCTGGTGGACACCGGCTCGCGCGCCGACGACTACTTCTTCGAGGAGCTCAAGGGCACCGGCAACATGGAGCTGCGCCTCGACCGGGCACTGGCGGACCGCCGGGTGTTCCCCGCCGTCGACATCACCCCCTCCGGCACCCGCCGCGAGGAACTCCTGCAGCCCGCCGCGGAACTGGCCGCCGTACGCGGACTGAGGCGCGCCCTGCGGTCGAGGGACGGGCAGGCCGGGCTCGAAGCGCTGCTCGACCGGATTCGCAGGACCCCCGACAACGGCGCCTTCATCCAGCAGGTCCACCACACCGTGCCCGTCGCGTGACCCCCCGCCGCGCCCTCACGCCGCGCCGGCCGCGTCGGCCCGGCTCCGCGCTGCCGGCCGGGGACGGGCGGGCCGGGGGAGCCGGCCCCGCCCGCCCTGCTCAGCCCGTGGCGCCCAGCGCGTCGGAGACCAGGGACCGGGCCTCGTCCTGGACCCTGGCCAGGTGTCCGGCGCCCTGGAAGCTCTCCGCGTACACCTTGTAGACGTCTTCCGTGCCGGACGGCCGGGCGGCGAACCACGCGCTGTCGGTGCAGACCTTGAGCCCTCCGATCGCGGCGCCGTTGCCCGGCGCCTCGGTGAGTACGGCGGTGATCGGTTCCCCGGCCAGCGTGTCCGCGGTGACCTGTTCCGGAGAGAGCCTGCCCAGCACCGCCTTCTGCTCCCGGGTCGCGGGGGCGTCGATCCGGACGTAGGCCGGATCGCCGAACCGGGCGGTGAGTTCGCCGTAGTGCTGGGAGGGGGTGGAGCCAGTGACGGCGGTGATCTCCGAGGCCAGCAGGGCGAGCAGGATGCCGTCCTTGTCCGTGGTCCACACCCGGCCGTCACGGCGCAGGAAGGACGCTCCGGCTGACTCCTCGCCGCCGAAGCCGAGGGTCCCGCCGAACAGGCCGTCGACGAACCACTTGAAGCCCACGGGGACCTCGACCAGCCGGCGGCCGAGGTCCTCGGCGACCCGGTCGATCATGGAGGAGGAGACCAGGGTCTTCCCGATGCCCGTACCGCCCGGCCAGCCCTCCCGGTGGGAGTAGAGATAGCGGATCGCCACGGCCAGGTAGTGGTTGGGGTTCATGAGTCCGCCGTCGGGCGTGACGATGCCGTGCCGGTCGGCGTCGGCGTCGTTGCCGGTGGCGATGGTGTACGCGTCGCGCTGCTCGATCAGGGAGGCCATGGCGTACGGCGAGGAGCAGTCCATCCGGATCTTCCCGTCCCAGTCCAGCGTCATGAACCGCCAGGTGGGGTCGGCAAGCGGATTGACCACGGTGAGGTCGAGCCGGTGGCGCTCGGCGATCCGGCCCCAGTACCCGACCGAGGCGCCGCCGAGGGGGTCCGCGCCGATCCGGATCCCGGCATCGCGTACGGCGTCGAGGTCGAGGACGGCCGGGAGGTCGTCGACGTAGCCGGTCAGGAAGTCGTGCCGGCCGGTGCTGTCGGCGGCGAGCGCCCGGGCCCAGGGAATCCTCCGGACATCCTTCAGGCCGCCCTCGATCAGGGCGTTGGCCCGGTCCTGGATCCAGGAGGTGGCGTCGGAGCCGGCCGGGCCTCCGTGCGGCGGGTTGTACTTGAACCCGCCGTCGGCGGGCGGATTGTGCGACGGGGTGACGACGATGCCGTCGGCGAGGCCGGCCGTGCGGTCCCGGTTGTAGGTGAGAATCGCGTGCGAGACGGCCGGGGTCGGGGTGTATCCGTCCTCGCTGTCGATCAGCACGGTGGCGCCGTTGGCCGCCAGGACCTCGACGGCCGTGATCCGGGCGGGCTCGGAGAGCGCATGGGTGTCGGCACCCAGGAACAGCGGCCCGTCGGTGCCCTGCCGGGCGCGGTAGTCGCAGATGGCCTGGGTGGTGGCGGCGATGTGGTCATCGTTGAAGGCGGCCGCGAGCGCCGATCCGCGGTGGCCCGAGGTTCCGAACGCCACACGCTGGCCGGGCTCGGCCGGGTCGGGGTGCACCGTGTAATAGGCCGTCACCAGCCGTGCCACGTCCACCAGGTCTCCGGGCTGCGCCGGCTGACCGGCCCGTTCGTGAACCATCGGATCTCCTCGTCCTCATCGGCCGCTCGCGGACCGCCACCGTCGGACGATCATCACGAGTCGTACCCGATACTGCCTCCTCGGTGGCGCTCCCGGGTACAGGGCCCGGGCCGACGGCACATCCGGAACACGGCGGACCTCGGGGCCGATGACGCGTGACGGGCCGGTCCGCAGGGAAAGCACACCGAGTGGCGGGCGGGCCGGGAAATACCGCACCCGAACGGCGGAAAGGCTGCGGCAGGAATTCCTGAGCGCAGCTGGACGTCAAATACGGCACATTACTGCCGGGGGCATCCGGGGCCCTGGGATACGGGCGGGCCGTGGGGCACCGGCCATCATGCGGCACGGCTGCGGAGAAAGCCGTCCACGCCTGCCTGACACGCCGCAGGACACGGGTATCCGGTGGTCGGAGGCCCGGCCGCGGGCAATCCATGAGGACACGAACGCGAGTCCTGCGTGTATTCCCAGGCACGGTCTGCCACAGTGCATTTCGGTTTTACCTACTGATCTCCGCCGCCCTATTCCTTGCCGCCGGTGTATTTCCGAACCGGCTCTTCAAGGCTTGCGAAAGAGAGCCGTGCGTGCTGCAGAAGAGTTGCACCGATGAAAGTCGTCTGACCGTCCTTCACCTGGTCCAGCCGGTGGAGGGAGGAGTCGCGCGGGTCGTCACCGACCTCGTCGCGGCGCAGGTCCGCGCAGGGCTGCGGCCCGTCGTGGCCTGCCCTCCGGACGGACCACTGGCGGCCGGGGCAGCAACGGCCGGAGCCCGGGTGTGCGCCTGGCCGGCGGACCGCGCGCCCGGCCCGAGGCTGGGCCGCGAGGTCTTCACCGCGGGCCGCCTCGTCCGGGCCTGCGCTCCCGACGTGATCCACGCCCACAGCGCCAAGGCGGGACTCGCCGGGCGGCTGGCCGTGCGCGGTGCGGTTCCGACGGTGTTCCAGCCGCACGCCTGGTCGTTCGAGGCCATGGAAGGCAGGGCGGCGGGGCTGGCCGCGGCGTGGGAGCGGTTCGGGGCGCGGTGGAGCGACCGCATCCTCTGCGTCAGTGAGTCGGAACGCCGGACCGGGCAGCGCGCGGGCATCACGGCACGCTGGTCGGTGATCCACAACGGCATCGACCTCGGCCGCTTCCGGCCCCCCGGCGGGGACGCCGCGGCGTCGGCCCGGGCCTCGCTCCCGCTGCCCGGCGGGATCCCGGCCGATGCGCCGCTCGTCGTGTGTGTCGGCCGTCTGAGCCGGCAGAAGGGCCAGGACGTGCTGTTGCGGGCCTGGCGGTCGGCGGATGTCGGCGACGCCCGGCTGGTCCTGGTCGGCGACGGGCCCTACGGGGACGAACTGCGGCGCGCGGCACCTCCCGGCGTGCTGTTCACCGGCCCCAGCACGGACGTGCGGCCCTGGATCCACGCCGCGGACCTGCTGGTTCTCCCCTCGCGCTGGGAGGGGATGGCGCTGGCCCCCCTCGAAGCCATGGCCTGCGGCACCCCCGTGCTGCTGACCGACGTGGACGGGGCCAGGGAGAGCCTGCCACCCGGACACCTGCCCCACTGCCTCGTGCCGCCCGAGGACCCCGCGGCCCTGGCGGCCGCGCTGACCGCGCTGCTGGGCGACCCGGCGCTGCGGGCGGAGCTCGGCCGCACGGCGCAGAGCCGCACCCGGTCGGTCTTCGACGTGACGAGGACCGCCGGAGCGGTCCTGCGCCTCTACCAGGAACTTGTCGGCCAGTCCCGCCCCATGACGAGGAAGCGCACCGAGCGATGACGACGGAGAGTGCACCTGCCCCCCGAGCCGCCCAGGCAACTGCCGTACGGCGTGCGGCTTCCGCGATCCGGCCACCGCGCAGCGGCCAGGAGGACTCCCCGGCACCACGGGCTTCCGGGGAAGTCGCGCGCCGACGTGCCCCGGCGGCGCTCATGGTCTGCGACGCGCTCGCGCTCGGCCTGGCCGTGGCGCTGGTCGCGCCCGGATCCTGGCCGCCGGTCGTCGTCCTGCTGCAGGCCGCCGTCCAGTTGCTCCTCCACACCTACCGGGGCCTCTACCGCAGCGGGCTGTCCCCCTCCGCCCTGGCGGAGCTGCCCGCGATGGCCGGACTGGCGGCGGTGCAGTGGTACGTCGTCGCCGAGGCGGTCTCCGTACACGACCCGCGCCTCACCGCAGGCTGGGTGGCGCTCGGCTGCGCGGCGGGCGTCCAGATCCTCGCGAGTTGCGGAGCGCGGGCCCTCGTCCACCGGGCGCGGCTGTGGTCGGCGGCACGCCATCCGCAGTCCACCCTGGTGGTCGGCGACGGCCCGCTGGCCGACCGGGTGGTCGCCGTTCTCCAGGATCACCCGCGGTACGGGATGCGTCCGGTCGGCAGGATCGTGGGCGCCGGCGCCGATCCGGACGAGGGCGTGGACCCGCCGGCCGGCGAAGCGCCCCTGCCCGTCCTCGCGTCGGCGCAGGACGCGGGCCGTGCGGTGGTGCAGAACTGCGTGCGGCACGCCGTCTTCACGGTCCCGCCCGAGCACGTGTCCGACGGGGAGGAACTCTTCGCCCTTTTCGCACGGCACGGGTGCCGTGTGTGGCTGATCACCGACCAGGGCACCGTCGCACGGTGCCGGACCGTGCCCCGGCCGGACCATGTGTGGGGTTTCGCGGCCTACGCGCTGCACGCCGGCCCGGCCCGGCCGGTGGCCCACCGGGTGAAGCGGGGCATGGACGCCGTCCTGGCCGCGCTCGCCCTGGTCGCGGCGTCCCCGGTCCTGGCGGCCTGCGCACTCGCCGTCCGTGTGTGTGACGGACCGGGCGTCATCTTCCGCCAGGAGCGCATCGGTGAGTCCGGGCGTCCGTTCGTCCTGCTGAAGTTCCGGACCCTGCGCCCGGCCGACGAGCACGAGTCGGCCACCCGGTGGAACGTGTCGGCGGACGGGCGCATGAGCCGCGCCGGGAAACTGCTGCGCAGGACCTCGCTCGACGAGCTTCCGCAGCTGTGGAACGTCGTGCGCGGCGACATGAGCCTGGTCGGGCCCCGCCCCGAACGCCCCTACTTCGTACAACAGTTCAGCCGGATGCACCCGGGGTACCGGATGCGGCACCGGATGCCCGTCGGCATCACCGGTCTGGCCCAGGTGCACGGGTTGCGGGGGGACACCTCGATCGAGGACCGCGCCAGGTTCGACAACCGGTACATCGAGACGTGGTCGCTGTGGCAGGACCTGTGCGTGCTGGCGCGCACGGCCGGCTCGGTGTTCCGGCTCGGAGGCAGCTGAACCGTGACCCTCACCATGACCGCGGCGCCCGCCGTACCGACCGCCCGCCAGGAGGCGCCCCCTCCCGGATGGGGCCGCCGGTGGCCCCTTCTGCCGCTGATCGCGGCGGTCCTGCTCGTAGCCGTGCCGGGCGACGAGGGCGGGGCCGGCGCCCTGTTCGGGGTGCCGGCCGCCGATCTCCTGTCGGGAGTGGCCGTCCTCGTCTGCGCGGGCGTCCTGCTGTTCCTGCGGCGACGTCCGCTCACCCCCGCGGCCGCGCTCGTGCTGGGGCTGCCGGCGGTGGGCCTGGCGGTGGCCACGGTCACCGCCGCGGACCCGATGGCGGCCCTGCCGGGTTTCGTGCGGTATCTGCAGATCTTCGTCCTGGTGCCGGCAGCCGTGCTCCTCCTGGTCCGGGACGCCCAGGACTTCCGGACCGTCGCGGGCGCGCTCGTCCTGCTGGGCGTCGTCGAGGGAGCGACC
Organism: Streptomyces sp. SM10; assembly: GCF_002910915.1. Taxonomy (GTDB): domain Bacteria; phylum Actinomycetota; class Actinomycetes; order Streptomycetales; family Streptomycetaceae; genus Streptomyces. The sequence goes on from NZ_NEUF01000068.1 coordinate 227,287, forward strand.
GGCGTCCACCAGTACCTCACGGGCTCCGGAGCCTCGTACATGGGTGAGGAGATCCGCGCCGTCGGCACGTTCGGCCCCGGCGACGTGATGGGGATGGCCACGGTCGTCGGCTACGGACTCATCGCGGCTGCCGCGTTCGCGTTCCGTCCCCCTGCCGGAACACCCCGGCGTCTGAGGGTCTGGGCTCCGGTGACCGCCGCGCTGCTGGTCGTCCCGCTCACGCTGTCCTTCAGCCGCGGGGCGTGGATCGCGACGGCGGCGGGGGCTCTCGCCGTGATCGCGCTGACCGGGCTCCGGCAGGCCGTCCGCGCCCTGGCGGTGCTGGGAGCGGCCGGAGTCGTGCTCGTCGGCGGATTCGGCGTCGGGTCCGAGATGATCTCGCAGCGCCTCACCAGCATCACCGAGGTGACCAGCGCGCCCGACCGTTCCGTCAACGACCGCTACACCATGTGGGCCGCCGCGGCGGGCATGTGGCGCGAGCAGCCCGCCACGGGCGTGGGTCTGAAGGGCTTTCCGGCCCACCGGGACGGGCACGCCTCGATCGGGCTCTCCTCCGGCAGCGACACGGCGGGCGCCGGGCAGGAGTTCCGCAAGCAGCCGCTGCTCTCCCCCCACAACATGTATCTGCTCGTCCTGAGCGAACAGGGACTCGTCGGGTTCACCGTGCTGGTGGGCTCCTGGGCGGCGCTCCTGGTGGCAGGGGTGCGCCGGCTCGTGCTCTCACGGGCACGGGGCGCAGCGGCCGTCGACTGCGGTCTCGCCGCGGTCGGGCTGATGACCTGGCAGACGGTCGACTTCCTCTACGCGGACATCGGCGGCCCCTCCACCGTCCTGACGGGCGTGGTCCTCGGCCTCGCCGCGTGGTGGGCCCTGGCCCGACCGGAGAGGACGAACACCGCGTGAGCGGGACCGCCACGGGGCAGGCCGTGGAGGAGGCCGCCGCGGGGACGTCAACGCCCGACGCTCCCGTACGGCCCGGGCGCTTCCTGGTCCGGGCGGCGGGCGGCGCGGCCGGACTGACCGTGGTCGCCGCCCTGCTGGGGCTCGTCCGGGACCAGGCCATCGCCCGGCTCTTCGGCGCCAGCCATGCCAGCGACGCCTTCCTGATCGCCTGGACCGTCCCGGAGATGGCGGCCACGCTGCTGATCGAGGACGGTATGGCGCTGCTGCTCGTGCCGGCGTTCAGCCTGGCGCTCACCCGGCGTGCCGAGGACGGCCACGCACAGGATCCGGTGCGTGCGCTGGTGGCCGATACCCTTCCGCGGCTGTTCGCCGCGCTGGCCTGCGCGGGCGGCCTGCTCGTCTGGAGCGCCCCCTGGGCCGTCGGTGTCCTGGCCCCGGGACTGGACGATCCGCGGCTCGCGGTGGAGTGCACACGCCTGACGGCCGTCACGGTGCTCACCTTCGGCATCACCGGGTACTTCAGCGCGGCGCTGCGGGCCCACGGCCGCTTCCTCGCACCGGCCGGCGTCTACATCGCGTACAACATCGGCATCATCGGCATGACCCTGGCCCTGCACTCCCTCTGGGGGGTGCGCGCTGCGGCCGCGGGGGTCGCGGTCGGCAGTCTGCTGATGGTCCTCACCCTGCTGCCCACGTTCCTGCGGCTGGTGCCCCGGGGGCGCGGGAAGCGGGCGGCCCGGGAGCACGGTTCGGCCCTGCTGGGTGCCGCGGTCCTCGCGCCGGTCGTCCTGTTCGTGGTGAGCCGTCAGTCGCAGGTCTTCGTCGAGCGGTTCCTCGCCTCGTCGCTGCCGGACGGGGCCATCTCGCACCTCAACTACGCGCAGAAGGTCGCGCAGCTGCCGATGGTGCTGTCCATGATGATCTGCACGGTGACCTTTCCGGTCGTCGCCCGGGCCATGGCGGCCGGGGACGGTGAGGGCGCCCGGCGGAGGGTGGAGCGCGATCTCGCCCTGGCGGGGACCGTGGTGCTGCTGGGCGCGGCGGCCGTACTCGGCTGCACGCACCCGATCGTCGAAGTCCTCTTCCAGCGCGGCGCCTTCGACGCGGCGGACACGGCCGCCACCGCCGGTGTGATGCGGGTGTACGCGCTGGGCCTGCTCGGCCACACGCTGGTCGGAGCCCTGTGCCGGCCCTTCTTCTCGGCCGGCCGGCCCACCTGGTACCCGCTGGGCGCGATGGGTGCCGGGCTCCTGGTCACGACCGTGGCGGGTCTGTTCCTGACCGGCCCGTTCGGCGTCGACGGCATCGCCGCCGCCAACGCCCTCGGCATCAGCACGGCAGCCCTGCTGATGCTTCTGGGGCTGGGCTCACGGGCGGTCGCCGTCCGGACCGGCGCCGTCGTCCTGTCCCTGGCCCGTCCGGCCGCCGCGGCGGCGGTCGCCGCCACCGCCTGCCGGCTGGTCACGGACCTGGTGCCGGGACCGTCGGCGGCTCTCGCGGCCGGCTGCCTCACCGCCCCCGTCGCCTTCGTCCTCACCGGGCTCGCGCTCCGAGCACCCGAAGTCGTACATCTGCTGGCACTCATCCGACAGAGGTTCCCCCATGGCCGCTGACACCTCACCGCCTCGTGCCCGTACCTTCCCTCCCCGGTCACGGCCCTGGATCCTGACCTACCACTCGGTCAGCGATCCCACCGACGACCCCTACGGCATCACCGTCTCCGCCGACCGTCTGGACGAGCAGCTGACCTGGCTCCGGCGCCGGGGGCTCACCGGCGTGGGGATCGCTGCGCTGCTGCGCGCGCGGGCCGCCGGACGGCGCGGACTCGTCGGCCTGACCTTCGACGACGGGTACGCCGACTTCCTCGACGAGGCGCTCCCGGTGCTGCTCGCGCACGGCTGCACCGCCACGGTGTTCGTCCTGCCCGGCCGTCCCGGCGGCTCCAACTCCTGGGATCCGCTCGGCCCGCGCAGACCGCTGCTGACCGAGGAGGGCATCCGCACCGTCGCCGCGGCGGGCATGGAGGTCGGGTCGCACGGCATGCTCCACCGGGATCTGACGGCGTTGTCCGACGACGAACTGCGCCATGAGACGCACGCCAGCCGGGACGCGCTGCACCGCATCGTCCGCCAGGCACCGTCCGGATTCTGCTACCCGTACGGGACGGCCGACCGGCGGGTCGCCGCATCCGTCCGGGACGCCGGATACGCCTACGGGTGCGCGCTCGTCCCCGGCGCGCTGACGGGACCGCTCGCCCTCCCGCGCACGCACGTCAGTCACGCCGACCGGGGTGCGCGCCTGCGTGCCAAGGAGGTACGGCACCGGCTTCGGTACCGCTCCGCCGGGACGGGTGAGGCCGGGTGAGGGCGCTCCACGTCATCACCGGCCTCGGTGTCGGCGGGGCCGAGCAGCAGCTGCGTCTGCTGCTGCGTCATCTGCCGGTGCGGTGCGACGTCGTGACGCTCACCAACCCGGGGGCGGTGGCGGAGGGGCTGCGCGCCGACGGCGTCCGCGTCCGGGACCTGGGGATGCGGAGCAACCGGGACCTGGGCGCCGTGCCCAGGCTCGCCCGGCTCATCCGCCGCGGCTCGTACGACCTCGTGCACACGCACCTCTACCGGGCCTGCGTCTACGGCCGGATCGCGGCACGCCTGGCCGGGACCACGGTGGTATCGACGGAACACTCCCTGGGGCGTGCGGAGATCGAGGGACGGCCGCTGACCCGCGGCACCCGGGAGCTCTACCTGCGCACCGAGCGGCTGGGGGCGGCGACGGTCGCCGTCTCCGACACCGTCGCCGGCAGGCTGCGCGCCTGGGGTGTGCCGGCCGCCCGGATCCACACCGTGCCCAACGGCATCGATGTGACCGCCTTCCGCTTCGACGAGGAGCGACGGCGCTCCACCCGGGCGCTGCTCGGCCTGCCCGACACGGCGTTCGTGGTGGGAGGCGTGGGCAGGCTGGTTCCCGGGAAACGCTTCGACCTGCTGATCCGCGCCGTCGCCGACCTCCCCGGGGCGTGGCTCGTCCTGGCCGGGGACGGGCCCGAGAGCGTGGCGCTGCACGCCCTCGCCGCCCGGCTCGGCGTCACCGGCCGGATCCGTTTCCTCGGGGAGTGCGGTGCCCCGGGGGCCGCTCCGGACATCCCCGAGGTGCTGAGCGCGGTCGACACGTTCGTCTCGGCGTCGCGCGAGGAGTCCTTCGGACTTGCCGTGGTCGAGGCCCTGGCCGCGGGACTGCCCGTGGTGCACGCGGCCTGCCCCGCCATCGAGGACCTTCCCGCGGGCCGTGTGCCCGGCACCACCCGTCTCGGTTCCGCCACGGCGGATCCCGCGGCGGAGCTGACGGCCGCGCTGCGGCACCGCATGGACAGCGGGGCGCGCAGGCTGCCGCCCCCTTCCGCCGTCGACCACTACGACATCCGGCTCAGCAGCCGGCGCCTCATGGACGTCTACGCACAGGCCGTCGACACCGCCACCGTCACCCCGACCGAGAGAGCACACCCATGACCGAGTCGCCCGAGCAGAATCCGGCCGTCCCCGGACGGTTCCGCAGGCTGCGCCCCGCATCCGTACGGCCCACCTGGTGGCCCCTGCCCGCCTGTGTCCTGGTCGGAGCCGCCTGCGGATTCTCGTACGGCATGCTCGCCACGCCCGAGTACGCGGCCACCAGTTACGCCATGGTCACCGCCGGCAAGGACATCGATCCGGCCGCGGCGCTGGGGTACGCGCAGTCGTACGGCCGGCTGGCCACCAGTGACGCCACGCTCACCTACGCCAGGGGCGCCGCAGGGGAGCCGGTGCGTGAACTGCGCACCCACGTGCGCTCCGAGACCTCCCCGGACTCGCCGATGATCGCGGTCACCGGCACGTCGGCGGACCGGGACCGTGCGGCGGACATCGCCAACGCGGTGGCCGAGGCCGTGGTCGTGAGCAGCGGGCACGTCTCGAAGGAGACCGGGGTGAAGCTGATCAAGTTCTCCCACGCCGTGCCGCCCGTCGATCCCGTGTCCCCCTCGACGCCGCTCGGCACGGCCGTAGGCGCGAGCGCGGGCGGGCTTCTCGGCGGGCTGATCCTGCTCGTCCGCCCCCGCCCCGCACGCCGGGACGTCACGGCGCAGGTTCCGGGTCCGTCCCAGGGCGGTTCCGCCGACGACCGGGAGCTCGTGCGATGAACACCGATCGTCGTGGGCGGCTCGCGGTCACCCTCTGCCGTGATCTGGCGGACTTCGCGGACCTCGCCGCGGAGTGGGACGCGCTGCACCGTCGCTGCCCCACCGCCACACCGTTCCAGAGCCATGCGTGGCTGCACTCGTGGTGGCTCTCCTACGGCGTCTCCGGCCGCCTCCGGGTCCTCCTGGCGCGCCGGGACGGACGGCTGATCGGTGCGGCGCCGCTGATGCTCGTGCACCGGCCGATGCCGCTGCTCGTCCCGATGGGCGGGGCGATCTCCGACTTCTTCGACATCCTGGTGGACGGCGAGGACGCCGAAGCGGCGGTCACCGCACTGGAGCGCGGCCTGGACCGGGCGGCCGCGCACACGGTCGTGGACCTGCGTGAGGTACGGCCGGGCGCATCGGCGAACCTGCTGTTCGAGGCGTGGCCGGGGGCCCGGAGCAGCCTCACGGACTCGACCTGCATGGAGCTGCCCGCCGAACCGATCGACGTCCTGATCGGCAGGATGACCGGTTCGCGTGCACAGCGGGCCCGGGCCAAGCTGCGCAGGATCGACACGCTGGGCATCGAGTGCCGCCCCGCGCCCGTCCACCGGGTGCCGGGTGCGATCGGCAACCTGCTGCGGCTTCACGAACTCCAGTGGCTCGGCAGAGGGGTCAATCCGGAGCACCTGCGGCCCCGCTTCTGCGCCCATCTGGTGCGCTCCACCCGCCGGATGGTGCGCGACGGCGAGGCCTCGGTCAGGGAGTTCGTGCTCGACGGTGAGGTGGTCGCGGCCGATGTGTCGTACCGGTCGGCGCGGTTGACCGGTGGATACCTCTACGGCGCCGACCCCCGGCTCAGGGAGAGGAAGGTGGACGTCTCCTCGCTGCTGCTCCGTGAGATCGCGCGGGAGGCCGGGAATCTGGACCGCGGAGTGCTGAGTCTGCTGCGCGGCTCGGAACAGTACAAGAACAGCTGGGGTCCGGTGCCGGTCGTCAATCAGCGTCTGCTGCTGTCCCGTTCGTCGCTCGAACCGTTGCTGAGGCTGCGCGAGGCGCAGGTGGCGGTGCGGGAGCGGGCGGCCGACAGCGTGAAGTCCCGTTTCCCCGGGGCACGGGACTGGCGCGGCAGGCTGAGCGAGCTGCCGGCGGCCGGGCTTGCCTTCATCGGCCGGAGTTGAGCCAGGATGATGACTTTTGCGGCGATCCGTTACCGTCTGTCGACTCCCGCGTTGTCCAGGCATAACGGCCGCAGCTCGGCGGCCGGGTCCGAACTTCTCAAGGAGAACTGATGTCGCGTATCTCGAAGGTGGCCGCTGTCATGGCTGGTACCGGTGCCCTGGTCGCCGGCGGCGCCGGCATGGCCACGGCCGACGCCGGTGCGGGGGCCGTCGCGGCCCACTCCCCCGGTGTCCTTTCGGGCAACGTGGTCCAGGTGCCCGTCCACGTCCCGGTCAACGTGTGCGGCAACACGGTGAACGTGATCGCCCTGCTGAACCCGGCCTTCGGCAACACCTGCGCGAACGTGTCGGACAGCCACGAGGAGGTCCACGAGGACAGCCACGACGACAAGGGTGAGTACGGCTACGGCCACTGATCTCCCCGCGGCGCCTTCCGGGCCTCCCCTCCCCGCCTCCTGGCGGGGAGGGGAGGCCCGGTCCGCTCCCGGGGACGGCCGCACTGCTCAGACGTACCGGTAGAGCCGGGAGTGGTCCATGAGCTGTGAGGGCGGGACGTCCCAGGGCGGCATGGGCCGGTCGAACGGGAAGATCCGCTCCTGCTGCGGGTCGTCGGCGGGGAGCGCGCGGGCCGGCAGGTAGCGGGAGCGTGGATGTGCCTTCTGCCAGCGCGCCCAGAGCAGGTCGATGTACGCGTGATGCAGCCAGAAGACAGGGTCGTCGGGCGACGCCGCACCGGCCATCGACCCGCCGATCCAGCGGTGCACCCGGTTGTGGTTGGCCACCCCCCTGCCGCCTCTGATGCCCCAGCCCTCGATCCTGTTCCGGAAGCCCGTCGTGCTGACGCTGTTCCAGGGCGCCGCGTCGTAGACGGGGTCCTTCAGCGCACGCTCCACCTCCGCGGCACCGGGCAGTGTCACGGGAGAGGAGGGCCGGCCGAAGTTGCGCCGCAGGAAGGGGTCGTCGGTGACCCCGCCCCGGATCCGCCAGTTCCCCTGCCGGTAGGCGAACGGCCCGGTCATGACCTGCCGGTCGCCGGGCCTGCCGTTGCCGCCGAGGAAACCGTCCGCCCAGAGCGAGGCGCTCGCCGTGCTGTCCCGGGTCCAGTCCCAGTACGGGATCGACACGCGGGGGTCGACGGCCTGCAGCGCCTGCTCGAACTCCAGCAGGTATCTGCGGTGCCAGGGGAAGAAGGAGGGGGTCATGTGGGCGGGGCGTGGCCTGCTCTCGGCGTCGGTGACGTAGAACTCCCGGTGCAGAGCGACGAAGTCGTCGTACCGTCCCGAACGCTTGAGCTCCAGGATCGCGTCGACCAGTCGTCTCTTCTCCGTGCGCGTGAGATCGCGCTGATTCTTGCGGCTGTGCATGCGTGCTCGTCCTCGGGTCTCAGATGGTGTGCGGGGAGACGGCGGACAGCTGGGCGGTGCCGAGTTCGTCGACCGCCGCGCGCGCCGTCTCCAGGAGGGTCGGGAACGACTCGTAGTGGTTGACCGTGCTGAGGTAGCTGCCGTCGGCGCGCCGCATCACGTGCAGGGTCCGCCCGTCGACACGGACGTCGATCCCGGGCACCGCGGCGGCGGGGCCGGCGCCGGGCAGGGACCCGGCCGCCACGAGGGGCGTGGCCGTGCCCCGGATCCGGCGGCCCTTGTACAGCTCGGCGAACCGCTCCGGGCCCACGGCGTCGCGTTCCGGGGCGGATCCCGGGGCCGCCGGGTCTTCGAGGAGGACCGGGGCGAGCGCGCCGCCGGTGCCGGCGATCACGGCCGCGGTGAAGACGGTGCGCAGCACCGCGCGGCGGACCGGGCGGTGGGCGCCGTCCGGTTCCGTGCTCGTGTCGGTGGTCGGATTCATGGTGGTGTACCTCCTTCTCGTCACTCCTGCGGGGTATCTCGTTCGAGTGGGCAACGAGACGGGGCGCGAACGGTTCTCGTCCGCCGGGCATCGGGCGACCGTGGGAATTCTCCGGCCCGCCCGGCCGTGTCGGCGGCCGGGCGAGGCCCGTCGGGCCAGCATGGCGGTCCGAACCCCCGGAGGTTGTGAATGAACGCGCCGACACAGGTGTCAACGGACCGCGTGCGAGGGACGGCGGTGGCCGATCTCGCCGACCCCGCGTTCTGGCGGCTGCCACGGTCCGAACGGCTGTCCGCGTTCGCCCGGCTGCGGGAGCTCGGAGCGCCGGTCCGCTTCACCCCCCGTACGGGGCCGCGCACGCCGTTCCACGCACTGGTGACCCACGCGGACGTGAAGGCGGCCAGCCGGCAGCCACAGCTCTTCGCCAGCGCGCCCGGTGTCACCACCCCCGAACCCGCTCCCTGGGCCAAGGCGGTCTTCGGCAACTCCATGGTCAACATGGACGGCGCCGAGCACGCCGGGCTGCGCAGGACCATCTCCCGCGCCTTCACCCCGAGGCTCCTCGCCGCGGCCGAGGAGAACATCGGCGCCGTCGCCCGGCGGCTGGTGGACGAGATGATCGCCGAGGGTCCCGGGGACTTCATGCGTGCGGCTCCCTCCCGTATGCCGTTCGAGGTCATCTGCGACCTGATGGGCATCCCCGCACGGCATCGCGCCGGCATCGCCGCGCGCATCGACCACGCGTCCGAGTACGTCGGGGTGCAGAGGCGTGGGCGCGCCCGGCTCCGGGTCCCGGGGCGCGGTCTGCGTTCCCTGGCCCGGATGCAGCTGGAGATGGCGGGCATCGCCCGCGAGCGGCGCCGCGCCCCGGCGGACGACGTGATCTCCGCACTCGTCCGCGCGGACGTCGGCGGGCAGGCCCTGTCCTCGCGTCAGCTCGGGGCGTTCTTCTCCCTGCTGCTCGTCGCCGGTGTGGAGACCACCCGGAACGCGATCGCCCACGGGATGGTCCTGCTGAGCGCGCATCCGGAGCAGCGGGCGCTGCTGGAATCCGACTTCGACCGCCATGCCGACGGCGCGGTCGACGAGATCGTGCGCCATTCGACGCCGATCATCCAGTTCCGTCGGACCGTGGCAGCCGAATGCACGCTGGGCGGGCACACCTTTCTGCCCGGGGAAAAGGTCGTGCTGCTCTACGCGTCCGCGAACCGGGACGCATCCGTCTTCGGCGACCCCGATGTCTTCGACATCACCCGCTCACCCAATCCGCACCTCGGATACGGCGGCGGAGGACCGCACCACTGCCTGGGGGCGCACCTTGCGAAGCTGGAGATGAAGGCCCTGTTCAGGGAGATGCTCACGCGGCTGGACGGCGTACGGACATCGGGCGGACCGGGGCTGGTCGATTCGAATTTCGACAACCGGGTCGGTTCACTTCCCTTCACCTTCGAAACGGGTCACCCGAACGGCCCGCTCTGAAACCCGGCGTGTCGCGAATGGTCTATTCACGGGCAGTCCCCCAGCCCATTGTTGAATGTTTCTCCTTAGGGTCGACAGGGTCGGAGACAGGCCGCAATCCAAGGAGGAGCCGTGCCCGTACAGCGCCGTCTCATCAATTTCGGCATCGGGGCGACCGCCTTCTGCCTCCTCGTCGGCGGCGCGGTCCTCACCGACCACGACGCCGCGGACACACAGGCCGGCAAGGGCGCCGCCCGGGGGGCGCCGGAGCCGGACGCGTCGACCGCCATCGGCGCCTACCTGGACTACGGACCGGCGGGTGTGCAGCGGATGGGCGAGCTGTCGCGCTGGCTCGGCGGTACGGAACTGCGCGTCGGGCACAGCTACCTGCCGGGCGACCTGTGGGAGAACATCGAGGGCCGCCCGGGCTTCCTCGCCTCGTGGGCCGCCTGGCGCAAGGCCGCCGACGACCGGATGTTCGTGCTCAACACGCCGATGCTGGAGCGGAACGAGGAGCGCGTCCCCGACTACGAGGTGCGCGGCCTGCTCCGGGCCGGCGCCGCGGGGCAGTTCGACGAGCACTTCCGCAGACTGGCCGAGCGCCTGGTCCTGCTGGGCGTCCCGGACACCGTGATCGTCCTGGGCTGGGAGATGAACGGGACGACGTACACGCACCGGTGCGGTCCCGACCCGGTCGCGTGGAAGGCGTACTGGAAGCGCATCGTCACGGCCATGCGGTCCGTGACCGGCCAGGAGTTCCGCTTCGACTTCGCGCCCAGCAGGGGACGGGACGCGGTGCCCTGGACGGAGTGCTATCCGGGCGACGACGTCGTGGACGTCATCGGGATGGACTCCTACGACCAGCCGCCGGCGCGGACCTTCGACGAGCAGGTGAACGAGCCGTACGGACTGCAGAAGCAGGTCGACTTCGCGGCCGAGCACGGCAAGCCGATCTCCTTCCCGGAGTGGGGGCTGTTCCGCAACGGTGACAACCCCGAGTACATGCGGCGCATGCTGGAGTGGATCGAGCGGCACAAGCCGCTCTACCAGACGATCACGGACTACTGCCCGCACGGAGTGTGGCAGTGCGCGGAGAACCCCGAGTCCTCACGGGTGTTCCGCGAGATGCTGAGCGGGCTGCCCGACGCTCCGGCGCCGTCCGACCCGAGCGGGACGCCGCCTCCGCCCAAGCCCGACAAGCCCACCCCGACCGTGCCCGTCCCGGACACGAACGAGTCGGGATGGTGCATCACGGTTCCGCTGAGCGAATGGTTCGGCCAGTGGCTGAGCGACCGTGAGTTCTGCGTGACCGACTGAGTCCCGTCCCGACGGGTCGCCCGCGCCGGCACCGTTCCCGCGGAGGTGGTTCACCTGACCGCGGGACGGCGCCGGCCGGTGCGTGTCCGGCGCCTGCTCACCATCCGGTCCAGAGCAGGTGGTTGACGAGCAGGGCGAGGGCGGCCTGGGCGGCCAGCCAGCCCCGTCTGCCGGGGTCCGGCAGCAGAGCGGCCGCGGGAATCAGCCAGACGACGAACGGCTGCCAGATCCGCTCGGTCTCCGCCTTGCTCATCCCGGACAGATCGGCCACGACGAGGGCCAGGAGCCCGGCCAGGGTGAGGAGCGCGAGGCGCTGTACGGCGGTGGTGGTGCCGGACGGCAGGGCGCGCAGGGCGGCGGGGACGGATGCCGCAGTGCGGCGCAGGCCCGCGACGGTGGCCAGGCCCACGGCGAGGGTGGCGCAGGCGAGGTTCGCCCAGACCCAGTAGGAGTAGGGCCGGACGCCCCCCGCACCCTGGTAGTAGCGCTCGACCAACAGGTGGTAGGCCTCCCACCAGTTGAACCCGGCCAGGGTGAAGGCCACGGGGGCGGCCAGGGCACCGAGCAGGACGAGGCCGAGCGGGCGGGCGGTCCGTGCGAGGACCAGGACCGCGACGAGCAGCCCCGCGATGAGCGTCAGACCGTAGCTGAGGTAGCAGGTGAACCCGAACAGGAGTCCCGACCCGAGCGCGGCGGCCGCCGGATACCGGGCCGTACGTGTCGCGGCGAGGGCCAGCAGGGCGACGGACCACGCCGCGACAGCGGCGAAGTAGCCGTCCGCCGACGTCCCCGTCCAGACCGCGAAGGGGGCGAGGACGAGGAAGGGCGCAGCACGCCGGGCGAGGTGCTCGCCCGTCAGGGCGCGCACCGCGACCATGACGGCCACGGCGGTGGAGCCGCCCAGCACGATGCACCAGATCCCCGCCCAGGCCCCGCCCCCGAGTCCGATCCGGTCCAGGCCGACGAAGGTGAGGGTGGCGCCCGGCGGGTGCCCGGCGACGTGGGCGGGCCAGTTGCCGGGCGGGCCGATCACGATGTGGTCGGTGAACCCGCGCAGGGCGGCACCGATATCGTCGAAGCGGTCGATGACCTGCAGGTACTCGTGTTTGGTGGTCAGCCTGCGGGCGACACCCCGGTACCAGCCCTCGATCAGGGCCAGCGAGAGGATCCAGGCGACGGACGTCCCCCAGCAGGCAAGGAGCAGACGCCGCCAGGCGAGGCGCTCGGCGACACGGGGCCCGTAGGCGATGACCCCCAGGGCCACGGTGATCGCGGCGGGGGTGCCGGGACCGAGGTGCGGGTCCCAGGAGGCCAGGAGCGGGGGCCAGTGGACCTGCAGGCTGCCGTTGCTCTCCTGGATGATCCAGCCCACGACGGCGGCCACGGCCACGAGCAGCGCTCCCGCGGCCGCGGCGACGAGGTCCCTGCGGCGGCCTGCCGGGGTGGCGGATGGATGGTCGGAGTGCCCGGGGCCGGTTGGTTCGAGCGGTTGGATGCGGTCACTGTGCTGCTCGGTCTTCACGCACGCACGCTACGCACCGGGAGGGCGTCACGGGCGGTGCGACGCCGCCGCGTCACACAACCGTCAGATCCGGCCCGGCCGGCCGGCCGGAGACCGACGTCAGACTTTCGTCAGGAGTCGCGGGCCACCAGGAGCGCCGTTGCCGCCATAGCGTCGGGGCCATGGGCGACACACGACGAAGAACCGCAGCGCGACTCTCCTCCCTGCCCCTGCCCACCAGGCCCGCCTTCTGGCGCAGCCCGGTGCGCGGGGTCGGATTCACGGCCGTACTCGGTGTGGTGCTCCTCGCCGGTCTCACCCTGCTGTTCGTGACGGGACTCGTCTCCTACGCGGCGTACAACCCGGATCTGGCGGCCGTGAACGACAAGACACCGGACAAGGGGTGGCTGGGGTTCTACCTGTTCGACTGGCCCACCGGGCCCCGCTGGCTGTACCGCCTCAACCAGGGGGTGCACGTCACGCTCGGCATCGTGCTCGTGCCGGTGCTGCTGGCCAAGCTGTGGTCGGTGATCCCGAAGCTCTTCGCGCTGCCGCCGGCACGGTCCGTCGGGCACGTCCTGGAGCGCCTCTCCCTGCTGCTCCTGGTCGGCGGGGCACTCTTCGAATTCCTCACCGGACTGCTCAACATCCAGCTCGAGTACGTGTTCCCCGGTTCCTTCTATCCGCTGCACTTCTACGGGGCGTGGGTCTTCTTCGCCGCGTTCGCCGCCCATACGGCGCTGAAGCTTCCCCGGGCGCTGCGTGTGCTGCGCGAGGGAATTCCTCCGGGTGAGAAGGACGAGCTGGCGGCCCCTGACCCCGCCGAGCCGACCGTGTCCCGGCGCGGGGCCCTGGCGATCGTGGGGGCGGGGTCGCTGGTCCTCCTGGCCACCTCGGTGGGACGGAGCTTCGACCCGCTGCGGCGGACCGCCCTGCTGGCGCCGCACGGAGGCGCCGAACCGGGACCGGGCGACTTCCAGATCAACAAGACCGCCGCGAAGGCCGGCATCGCGCCGGCGGAGACGGGAGAGCGCTGGCGGCTCACACTCGTCGGACCGGCCGGGGAGGTGCACCTGTCCCGGAAGCAGCTGGAGGCCATGGAGCAGCACGGGGCGGCCCTGCCCATCGCCTGTGTGGAGGGCTGGTCGACGTCGGACCAGTGGTGGCGCGGGGTGCGTCTGCGCGACCTCGCCGCGCTCGCGGGGTATCCGCAGGAGGCGCCGGGGGTGCTGGTGGAGTCCCTGCAGCGCAGCGGGTCGTTCCGGACGGTCGCGCTGCGGGAGAACCAGGTCCGCGACGCCCGGTCGCTGCTGGCGCTGGAGGTGAACGGTGAGGCGCTGTCACCCGACCACGGATATCCGGCGCGTGTCATCGTGCCCGCCGCCCCCGGAGTGATGAACACCAAATGGGTCGCCCGTATGACGTTCGGAGAGCTGTGATGAGGATGGTGCGCCGCTGGTACGGAGAAGGCCCCCTGCACCTGGTGCTGATGGTCTCGTCGTTCGCGCTGGCGGGCTGGGCCGGGCTGCGGCTGCTCGACGGGGACGCCTTCCGGATCCTGGTGTGGTTCGTCGGCGCCGCGTTCGTCCACGACCTCGTGCTGCTGCCGCTGTACGCGTCGGCGGACCGGGCGCTGCGGTTGCCCCGCGCGCGACGGTCCGGTCCGGTCAACTTCGTCCGCGTGCCGCTTCTTCTCTCCGGGCTGCTCCTGCTCGTGTGGTTCCCGCTCGTCGTGGGCCGCTCGGAGCGCTACGGACCGGCGACGGGGATGTCGCCGGACAGGTTCCTCGGGAACTGGCTGCTGATCACGGCCGTACTGTTCGGCGTGTCGGCCCTCTGGCTCGTGCTCCGGACCGTGCGCGGCCGCCGCAGGGCGAGGAAGGGGCGGCTGTCGGCCTCCCACTGACCGGCCGTCTGCCAGCCGTCCGCCCGTGCGTAGTCGTGCAGGGCGGACACACCGACCCTGGCCCAAGGGAAGTGGGGGGCGGCATCCGCGTCCCCGCGGCCGTCGTCGAGCCGGACCTGTACCTGCTCGTCCACCTCGTGCGGTGCCGCCTCGGTGATGAGCAGTCCGCCGGGCGCCAGCAGGGCCGCGACCCGGCGGAGCAACGCCCGGGGGTCACCGCCGATTCCGATGTTGCCGTCGATGAGCAGCGCGGTGCCCCAGCGGCCTTCGCCCGGCAGCGGCTCGAACACGCTCCTGCGGAGTGCCGAGCCGCCGAGCCGCTGCGTGTGCCCGATCGCGGCGTCGCTCACGTCGATGCCCAGGGCGCGGTGCCCGCGCGCGGCGAGCGCGGCGACCAGCCGTCCCGGGCCGCAGCCGATGTCGATGACCGTGCCCTCGCAGCGGCGGAGTGCCGACAGGTCCGCGGCGTCGGCGTCCGCGCACCAGCGTTCGACGTCCAGCGGCAGCAGCCAGCCGTCCGCCCGCCGGAGGAAGAGGGGGCCGCGCCCCCTGCTGAGGGCGCGTGCGTAGGGGTCGGTCGCCCAGGCCGCGGGTCCCGCCGCGGGTGTCACCGTGCTCATCGGACCACCGGCCGGCCGAGACGGGAGAGGACATCGGCGAACCGTCCGCCGGGAGCGTCGGCGGCGACGCGCAGGGCGTCCTCCGCGGTGTCCACGTCGCGGAGTTCGGCGAGATCCCGCACGGTGAGCCCTGCGTCCACCAGGCGGGCCCGCTGGAGTCCTCCGGTGTACGGGAGGGACATCGGGACGCCCTGGACGAGGGCGGGGTCGGGCCTGGCCATGCCGAGGGCCCAGAATCCGCCGTCCTCGGCAGGTCCGAACCAGGCGTCGCAGTCGTCCCAGCCGTCCGGGGCGAGTGCCGGCGCCAGGAGCGGTGCGGTGATCTGCGGAGTGTCCATGCCGATGAGGACGGCCGGCCCCGTGCACAGGCCGAACGCGGCGGCGATGCGCCGGTCGAGGGTGCCCGTGCTCTGCGGGACCACCTCGAATCCCTCGGGCAGCCAGGGTCCCGGGCGCCCTTCGAGTACGAGGACCCGGCGCAGGGCAGGCAGGGTGAGCACGGTCCGCAGGGTGTCCTCGAGCGAGGCGGCCGCGAGTGCGGCGGCCTCGTCCGGGGTGAACGGCGGGGTGAGCCGGGTCTTGACGCGGCCGGGGACCGGTTCCTTGGCGATGACCAGCAGTGTCGTCGCACCGGCGGGGGGCTGGGGCGCGCTCATCGGACCGCCTCCGCCCTGACGCCGCGCACGGAGGGCTGTGCCGGCTCCCGCAGCACCGCACGCATGTCCCGTACGGCGTTCCAGGTGCCCCGCCAGGTGCCCGTGACCTTGGACCTGCCGGTCCTGGGGACGTAGGGCACATCGGTCTCGGTGACACGCAGACCCGCGTCCGATGCGCGCACCACCATCTGGAGCGGATAGCCGCTGCGACGGTCCGTCAGGTCGAGCGCGAGGAGCGCCTCACGACGTACGGCCCTCATGGGCCCGAGGTCGTGCAGCCGCAGTCCGGTGCGGCTCCGGAGCATCCGGGAGAGGGCCAAGTTGCCCGCACGCGCGTGCGGGGGCCAGGCGCCGCGGCCCTCGGGGCGTCGTCTGCCGAGGAGCAGATCGCTCTCTCCCGCGGCGATCCGGCGGACGAAGCCGGGAAGCAGCGCCGGGTCGAGCGAGCCGTCGCAGTCGCAGAAGCAGACGTACTCCGCTTCGGCGGCGAGCAGCCCCGCGTGGCAGGCGGCGCCGAAGCCGCGGCGCGGTTCGTCCACGACGGTCGCGCCGAGGGAGCGGGCGATGTCCGCGGAGCCGTCCGTGGAGCCGTTGTCGACGACGATGGCCCGCCACCCCGACGGGATGCGGGCCAGCACCAGAGGCAGGGCCTCCGCCTCGTCGAGGCAGGGCAGGATGATGTCGGCGCGGACGGAGTCGGCGGGATCAGCCGGAGAAGTGTCGGTCACGTAGATCACCCTACGGAGCGGAAAGCGACATTTCGGCCTTCGGGTTCTTACGAAACGTGGACATCGACCGTGTGGCGGCCGGGGGGCTGCCCGTCCGGCGGACAGGGAGTGCCAGAGTGGTCGCCATGCAGAACATCTCCTCCGCTCCGGAAACCCGTGCCGTGACGTCCCCCGGGCACGGGCACGGCGCGCCGCGCGGTCGTGTACTCGTCGTGGACGACGATCCGACCGTCCTGGAGGTCGCCACCGGATATCTGGAGCGCGCGGGATACGACGTCGACCACGCGGACGCGGGTCCCGCGGCCCTCGCGCGGTTCGCGGCGCTGCGGCCCGATCTGGTGGTGCTCGACCTGATGCTTCCCGGGATGGACGGCTTCGAGGTGTGCCGGCGGATGCGCGCGCACGGAGCGGTGCCCGTCATCATGCTCACCGCGCGGGGGGACGAGGACGACAGGATTCTCGGTCTGGAGACCGGCGCGGACGACTACGTCACCAAGCCGTTCAGCCCGCGGGAACTCGTGCTGCGCGTCGACTCCGTCCTGCGCCGCGCCCGCCTGGTCCAGGACCCCTCCCCCGCCACGCTGGGCGGCGCGGGGCTGGTCCTGGAGCCCTCGGCCCGCCGCGCCTCCCGCGACGGACGGGACCTCGCCCTCACCCTCCGCGAGTTCGACCTGCTGGCGTTCTTCCTCGGTCACCCCGGGCAGGCGTTCACCCGTGAGGAGCTGATGAGGGAGGTCTGGGGCTGGGACTTCGGAGACCTGTCGACGGTGACGGTGCACGTGCGCCGTCTGCGGGGAAAGGTCGAGGACGACCCGGCCAGCCCCGGCCTGATCCACACGGTGTGGGGTGTGGGCTACCGCCTCGACCTCCCGGCCGATTCCACTTCCCGGGAGCTGAACCCGTGACCGACATCCTGCTCATCGCCCTCTTCGCCTTCCTCGGTGCCGCCGCGGCGGGGCTGCTGGGCGCACTGGTTCTCCGGCTGCTCCGCCACCGCCCGCTGGCGGTCTCGCTGACGGTCGTCGCCGCGGTGGCGGTGACCGCGATGCTCGCCGGCACCCTGACCGTGGCCTGGGCGATGTTCCTCTCGCCGCACGATCTGACGGTGGTGACGACGGTCGTCGCCATGGCCGCCGTGGTCTCCCTCGCGACCGCGGTGCTGCTGGGCCGCTGGGTGGCGGCCAGGAGCCGGGACCTGACGCTGGCGGCCCGCTCCTTCGGGGACGGCGGCACCTTCGCCGCCCCGGCGGAGCAGGCGACGGCCGAACTTGCCGCGCTCACGCGCGAACTGGCGGCCACGAGTGCGAAGCTCGAGAACTCCCGGGAGCGGGAGCGGGCGCTGGAGAGCTCGCGCCGTGAACTCGTCGCCTGGATCTCCCACGACCTGCGGACCCCTCTGACCGGTCTGCGCGCCATGTCCGAGGCTCTGGAGGACGGCATGGCGGCGGACTCCGGCCGCTACCTCCGGCAGATCCGGCGGGAGGTGGAACGCATGAACGACATGGTCGGCGATCTCTTCGAGCTGTCCCGGATCCACGCCGGCTCGCTCACGCTGACTCCCACCCGGGTCTCCGCCCACGACCTGGTGGGCGACGCGCTCGCGGGGGCTCATCCGCTGGCGCGGGAACACGGTGTGCGCCTCATCGGCGACCGGATCGAGGCGGTTCCGGTGGAGGTCGACAGCAAGGAGATGAGCCGGGTCATGGGCAACCTGCTGATCAACGCGATCCGCCGTACCCCGGCCGACGGGACGGTCGCGGTGGCCGCGCGGCGCTCGCAGGACGGGGTCGTGCTCTCGGTGACCGACGGGTGCGGCGGAATCCCCGACGAGGACCTTGCCCGCGTGTTCGACACGGGCTGGAGGGGCAGCCACGCCAGGACCCCGCCCGGTGGTGCGGGCCTGGGGCTCGCCATCGTCCGCGGGATCGTCGAGGCACACTCCGGACGGGCCGGCGTCCACAACGTGTCCGGCGGGTGCTGCTTCGAGGTCACGCTTCCGGTGGCGGTCGGCTGAGCACCGGCCGCCACCGGCGGCGGCCACGCCTACCGGGCGCTGCGCAGGGGCGCGGTGGCGAACTCCCGCATCCCCGCCGCGAAGTCCGTCTCCGGCTTCCAGCCGAGCTCCTCACGGAGCCTGCGCGAATCGGCCGTCACGTGCCGGACGTCCCCGAGCCGGTACTCGCCGGTGACCACGGGCTCGGGGCCGCCGTGGGCCGCGGACAGCGCCCGGGCCATCTCACCGATGGTGTGGGGTGTGCCGCTTCCCGTGTTGTACGCGTCGAACGTGCCCGGTCCCCGCTCCTCCAGGTCCGAGAGCGCCGCCGCGTTGGCCGAGGCGACATCGCGCACATGCACGAAGTCGCGGCGCTGGCAGCCGTCCTCGAACACCCGGGGCGCCTCGCCCCGGGCCAGGGCGGACCGGAAGAACGAGGCCACCCCCGCGTAGGGGGTGTCGCGAGGCATCCCGGGGCCGTACACGTTGTGGTAGCGCAGCGAGAGCGCCCGGCCGCCGGTGGCGCGAGCCCAGGCCGAGGCGAGGTGTTCCTGCGCGAGCTTGGTCGCCGCGTACACGTTGCGCGGGTCTCCGGCCGCCTCCTCCGTGACGAGGCCGGGCACCAGTTCGGCGCCGCAGACGGGGCACAGCGGCTCGAAGCGGCCGGCCTCCAGATCGGCCACCGCCCTCGGCCCGGGCCGGACGGGACCGTGCGCGGGGCAGTCGTACCGTCCCTCGCCGTAGACCACCATCGAACCGGCGAGCACCAGGGCGCGGACGCCGGCCGCGGCCATCTCACCGAGCAGGACCGCGGTTCCGAGGTCGTTGCATCCGACGTACTCCGGCGCGTCCGCGAAGTCCTTTCCCAGACCGACCATCGCCGCCTGATGGCACACCGCGTCGATGCCGGACAGCGCTCGGGCGACCGCGTCCCTGTCCCGTACGTCGGCGACGGTCAGCCGGACACCGGGGGGAAGGTCCACGGCGGAGGCGGCTCCCGCCGGTCCGTGTGCGGACGGCAGCAGTGCGTCGAGGACGACGGGCTCGTGCCCGCCGGAGGCAAGTGCCCGGACGATGTATGACCCGATGAAGCCGGCTCCGCCGGTGACCAGTACGCGCATGGCCGCCACGCTAGGCCGCCCGGCCGCGGGATGGGGGGTGCGGCACGCCCGCGTCACAGGACCGTAAGAACGGCCCGTTCCGGCAGCGCGTCCGGCGCCCGTGTGCCCGGCGGGCCCGTCCCGCTCCGACGCGTCGCTTCCCGATCACCGATGTCTCTTCGATACTGGTTGTGTCACGCACCTGAGACAAGTTGATCGGATTCACGCTGACGGCCGGTCAGCACGATCGGCCGGCCGACGCACTCTCCCCAGGAGGAACCGTTGCGCATGCTCATCAACGTGCCGGAGACCGTCGTCGCGGACGGACTCCGCGGAATGGCCGCCGCCCACCCGGAGCTCGTCGTGGACGTGGAGAACCGCCTCGTCGTCCGGCGTGACGCCCCGGTGGCCGGGAAGGTCGCTCTCGTCTCCGGCGGAGGGTCCGGGCACGAGCCGCTGCACGCGGGGTTCGTCGGGCCCGGGATGCTGTCCGCCGCGTGCCCGGGCGAGATCTTCACCTCGCCGGTGCCCGATCAGATGGTGCGGGCCGCCGCCGCGGTCGACAGTGGCGCGGGAGTGCTGTTCGTCGTGAAGAACTACACCGGGGACGTGCTCAACTTCGAGATGGCCGCGGAGCTCGCCGAGGACGAGGGCGTCCAGGTCGCCAAGGTCCTGGTCGACGACGACGTGGCGGTGGCCGACAGCACGTTCACGGCCGGTCGGCGCGGCACCGGGGCGACGCTGTTCGTCGAGAAGATCGCCGGGGCGCTGGCCGACGAGGGTGCGCCGCTGGAGCGGGTCGAGTCCATGGCCCGGCGCGTCGACGGGGCCTCGCGGA
This sequence comes from Streptomyces sp. SM10, assembly GCF_002910915.1. Taxonomy (GTDB): domain Bacteria; phylum Actinomycetota; class Actinomycetes; order Streptomycetales; family Streptomycetaceae; genus Streptomyces. The sequence continues at coordinate 247,489 of NZ_NEUF01000068.1, forward strand.
GCTTCGGGGTGGCGCTCAGCTCCGTCACCACGCCGGCGAAGGGGACTCCGACGTTCGACCTCCCGCCGGGCGAGCTGGAACTGGGGATCGGGATCCACGGCGAGCCCGGCCGGGAGCGCCGGCCGATGATGACCTCCGGGGAGATCGCCGACGTCGCGGTCGACGCGGTGCTGGAGGACCTGCGTCCCGGCGGGCCCGTGCTGGTGCTCGTCAACGGGATGGGCGCGACACCCCTGCTGGAGCTGTACGGGTTCAATGCGGAGGTGCAGCGGGTGCTCTCGGAGCGGGGCGTGACGGTGGCTCGTACGCTGGTGGGCAACTACGTGACCTCGCTCGACATGGCGGGCTGCTCGGTGACGCTCTGCCAGGTGGACGAGGAGATGGTGCGGCTCTGGGACGCGCCGGTGGAGACCCCCGCCCTCCGCTGGGGCCGGTGAACCGACTTACCGCCGTGTGTGAGGAACAGGAGATCTTGTGCTGCTCGACACCGAATTCTTCCGTCGCTGGATGGCCGCCACCGCGGTCGCCATGGACCGTGAGGCGGACCGGCTGACCGAGCTGGACGCCGCGATCGGGGACGCCGACCACGGAAGCAACATGCGCCGCGGCTTCGCCACCGTGAACGACGTCCTCGACAAGGAGGCCCCGGACACACCCGGCGCGTTGCTGACGCTCGCGGGCCGGCATCTGATCTCGACCGTCGGCGGAGCGTCCGGGCCGTTGTACGGGACCTTGTTGCGCCGCACCGGGAAGGCTCTGGGCGACGCGCGCGAGGTGACCCGGGAACAGCTGGCCGAGGCCCTGGGAGCGGGCGTCGCCGCGGTGGCCCAGCTCGGTGGCGCCGGAACGGGCGACAAGACGATGCTCGACGCGCTGTCCCCGGCCGTCGAGGTGCTGGGTGCCTCGTTCGCCGAGGCGCGTGACGCGGCGCTGGCCGGGGCCCTGGAGACCGTGCCGCTGCGGGCGCGCAAGGGCAGGGCCAGTTATCTGGGCGAGCGCAGCATCGGGCACCAGGACCCGGGCGCCGCCTCCGCGGCGCTCCTGCTCGAGGCGCTCGCGGAGTCCGCGGGACCGAGGGGCGGGGGCGACGCGTGAGCGGGGATGATCAGGTCGGGATCGTGCTGGTCTCGCACAGCGGACCGGTGGCGGAGGCCGTCGCCGAGCTGGCCAGGGGCCTGGCGGCCGGTGGTGCCACGGCACCGGTGGCCGCGGCGGGAGGTACCTCGGCCGGAGGCCTGGGGACCAGTACGGAACTGATCGCCGAGGCGGCCAGGAAGGTCGACAGGGGCGCCGGGGTCGCCCTGCTCGTGGACCTCGGCAGCGCCGTGCTCACGGTGAAGTCGATGCTGGCGGAGGGCGGAGAACTGCCCGACGGGGCGCGGCTGGTGGACGCTCCGTTCGTGGAGGGTGCGGTCGCCGCGCTGGTGACCGCGTCGGCGGGAGGCGATCTGGACACCGTGGAGGCGGCCGCGGCCGACGCGTACGGCTACCGGAAGGCGTGAACGCCCCTCGCACCGCCGCCGTGCGGCGGTGCGAGGGGCGGGCGACGGGGCGTCAGGCGGCGGGTTTCACCGCCTCGGCCGCGATCCGGATCCGTACCTGGCGGGTGACGCCGTTGACGGTCGCCGCGAGCGTGACGCTGCCCGGCCGGAGCGCGGTGAGCGTGCCCGTGGCCGGGTCGAGGGTCGCGACGTGGCGGCCGCGGGCGTCGCCCGGCTTCCCGATGGCGAGGTTCGGGGAGCCCGTCCAGTCCACGCTGAGCGGGAAGGCGGCCGGCACCGTCCGCGTACCTTGGGTCACCTGTGCGCCGACCACCGTGCGCTCGCCCTCGACGAGCGTGGAAGGAGCGTCCAGGGCGAGCGCGTCGACGTGTGCGCGGGTCTGCGCGGACACCCAGTCCGGCCCGCCCTTCCACGGCGTCAGCCGCGCGAGCACCTGTTCGGCCGGCGAGACGCGGTCGGCGCCGATCAGCGACCAGCCGGTGAAGCCGCCCTCGTCGGCGGGGCCGGCCGGTGCCTTCCCGGAGTTGCCGTTGACCAGGTAGGGGACCCCGTCGACGTGCGAGGCGTGGAAGACCCCGACATGGCTGCCGATGAAGGCCGCGCCCTTCCCCGTCGTGCGGCGGAAGTCGGCGAGCCACTGTTCGACGAGGGCCGCCTCCTTTCGATCGCCGAGCTGACTGCCCTTCTGCACGGTGGGATCACGCGGCGGTACGTGCTCGATCAGCATCACGGAGCCGACGGACCGGTCCTTTGCCGCGGCGTCCAGCTGGGCACAGAACTCCTCGATCTGGGCGAAGCCGCCGCCGCGCAGGCCGAGGCTCGACGTGTCGAGGGTGATGACGCGGGTGCCCTCGTGGTCGAAGGTGCGTTGCGCAGGTCCGAACTCGGTGATGAAGTTGTCGATCTTCCCGCCCATCACCTCGTGGTTGCCCGGTACGTAGTACCAGGGCACGGTGTCGCCGAGTTCCTCCTGGAGGACCTGGCGGGCGAAGGCGAGGTCGGCGGGTGATCCCTCGTCGACGAGGTCGCCGTTGACGACCAGGAAGTCGGGTCGCGCGGCCTTGATCTCACGGAGCGTCCGGCGGGCCTGGCGGACGATCGCGCTGTCCGGTTCACGTGCGACGAACTGGGCGTCCGACATCACCGCGAACTGCCAGTCGCGGTGCCCGGTGACAGCGGCACTGTCGATCAGCGGGTCCGCGGACGCGGGCTGTCCGGGGAGTTCGACGGTCGGCGGGACCTGGGCCGAGAGGCCGTCGATGACGATCTCCCCCGTGTACTGCTCGGCCGCCGCCGTCTCCGCGAGGTAGAAGCGGTACACCGACAGCGGCATCGCCGCGCCCGGCGGAACGGCGAACGTCACCTGGCGCCAGCCGGTCCAGGTGACGTACGGGCCGCGCAGCAGTTGGTCCGAGCCGGCGGCGTCCTTCAGGTGCAGGGTCGGCCAGGCGCCGTTGCCGTCGCCCTTGATCCAGAGGGTGAACGACTGGGGCTGTCCGGGGACGGCGACCGGCTGAGGGGGCGCCGCGTAGGCCGCGCGGGTCGCCGTCGACCGGGTGAAGTCGTAGGTGAGCCGAAGACCTGTACCGGTGTGTCCCTCGGGCGTCGCGGCGAGTGATCCGTCCGCACGGGCCTGGCTGAACTTCCAGTCGGCGGCGTCGTCGAAGGAGGACACGGCCTGCTCGGTGAGGCCGACGCTCACGGCGAGGACGGTCTCGGTGCCCGCCACCGTGGCCTTGATCTGGCCCGATCCCGCTCCGGTACGGGAGCGCACGGTGAAGGACCCGTGGCCGTCGTCCGCGATGGCGAACAGGGTGCGGTCGTAGTCGAGGGTGATGTCGCGCGGCTCGACGGGAGCGCTCGTGCCGTGGGCGTCGAGTCCGACGATGCCGAAGCCGCCGGTGGCCTCGGCGTCCGCGAGGCCGACGCGTGCGGTGGTCGCCTTGATCCGGGCGAGCCGGTCGAGGACGGTGAGCCGGGTCTCGCCGTGGGCACCCGCGCGTTCGGCCCGTACGTCCGTGGCCCCGCTGTGGCGGGCGGTGAACGTACCGTTGCTGTCGACGGTGCCGACCAGCGGGTTGACGGCGCGCCAGCGCGGGGTGCCCGCGGCCGGGCCGTACGTCTCGTCGTATCCGGCGGCGGTGAGCGCGCGGCTCAGCCCGGGGAAGACCCGCTCGGGGTGTCCTCCGGCGACGGGGTCGTCACCGGGGGCCGCACCGGCGGGTGTACGGGTCTCCACCCAGAAGCCGTCGAGCCTGCCGCTGCCGTCGGGGGCCGTCAGGGCGAGACCGTTGGCGACGCTGCGTTCGCTGCCGTCGGACGGACTGTTCTCCACCTGGAGCGCGTCGCTGCCGGGCTCGCGGGCGAGGAGCGTCGAGGAGCCGCCGCCGTCGAGGTTCAGGGCGCTGTAGGAGCCCGCGCGGCGCATCATCTCGCCGAGTTCGGTGAGGGTGACGCCGCCGCTGTCGGTCTGGCGGCCGTCGACGGTGACGACCTGCATGGTGCGGCCGTCCTCGGAGAATCCGACAGCGGTACGCGGCGCCGCGGTGTTGTTGCCCTCGCCGTCGTGGTTCTGCGCCGCCCCGTCGACGACGAGCAGCTCCCGGCCACCGACCGCGGTGCGGGGCACGGCTCCCGTGTCGGTCCGTGCCCGGTAGGCGATGCCCACGGGGTCACCGGGGGTCAGCGCGCCCAGCAGGTCGGCTCCTGCCTCCCGGCCGACGAGGACCACGGTGTCCTCGGGCACCGGTCCGGCGCCGGGGGTGTCCGACACGGAGACGACCTTCCCGTCCCGTACGGCGGCCTCGGCGAGGGGTCCTGCGCTGTCGACGGTCAGTTCGCGGTCGGCGCTGCCCCAGGCCGAGGTGTAGGCGCCGACTCCCTGCACCGGCACGTTCGCCGCGTTGTACGCGGCGAGCGGGTGGTCGCCGGACGGGAGGGTGAGCGTGCCCTCGAAGTACACCTCCAGCACACGGCCCGCGTTCTCCGGTCCGATGCCCACCGCGCGGTTGACGCCGGGGGCCGGTGAGTGGACGGTCCGGCCGTCCTCGATCGCGGGGCCCTGGGGCGCGCCGGTCTCGTTGATGTCGAAGAAGTCCGCGTTGATCGCGGCGACGGTCCGCCGGCCATGCCCCGGATCGTGCCCTGCGGCGAGCTCGGAGACCGTCCCCCTGCCGGAGACCTTGCCCGTGGAGAGGTAGTCGGCACGCACGTCGCTGCCGTCCAGATCGACGGAGAGGCTGTCGACCCGCAGCCACTTGTCGGACTCCAGGCGGTCGTACGAGCTGAGCCGGACGCCGGGCGCGACGGGGCGGGACGCACGGGCGGTCTCGATGCCTTCGCCGTCCAGGACGGATCTCGCTTCGCCGGACGGGCCGCTCGCGGCCGGCGGGGCGACGGGTCTGAGGATCTCGGCCGTGGTGTGCGGGCGGGGGTCCGGCGTCGGGTCGGCGGCTGCGGGTGCGACGGCTCCGGCCGCCAGCGCCGACACGGTCGCCAGCAGCACGAGTGGCCGCAGGGCGGTGCGGAAGCTGCCAAGGCCCACAAATCCTCCTGGTGCAGAGCGGATTGCGCGTGGAAAGCGCTGTCGGCGGACAGCATGACCGGGCTCGGTGGGCCGCACCAGAGGACGACGGGGACATCAGGAGGAACAGCGTGCGGCGAAGGGGTGACCCTGGTGGTCCCGCGCCTTGTCCCGGACCGGTTCCGGCCCCGGTGGCCCTTCGGGCGCCCGCACCCCAGACTTGACGACATGTCGACAGCCAAGCGGAGCGCCGGGATGCTGCTCTTCCGTGTCGTCGCGGGCGAGGACGGCCTGCCGGACGCCGAGATGCTGATCGGTCACATGGGCGGACCGTTCTGGGCACGCCGTGAGAAGGCGGCCTGGTCCCTTCCCAAGGGCGAGTACGGACCGTACGAGGAGCCTGCCGCCGCCGCCCGCCGGGAGTTCGCGGAAGAGCTCGGACTGCCACTGCCGGAGGGCCCCTGGGTTCCGCTGGGCGAGGCACGTCAGTCGAGCGGCAAGGTCGTGACCGTATGGGCCCTGGAGGCCTGGCTCGACCCGGGCGAGGCGGTCCCCGGCACCTTCACCATGGAGTGGCCGAGGGGCTCCGGCGTGCTGCGTGAGTTCCCGGAGATGGACCGGTTCGCCTGGTGCACACCGGACGAGGCCCTCGATCGGCTGGTGGCGGGCCAGCACGTCTTCGTGGAGCGGTTGCGCGCCTATGTGCGGGGGGAGTCCTCCGCGTCGTAGGCCTGGGCTTTGGAGCCGTCCACGGTGCGGCCCGCCCGGAGTTCGAGGCGGTCCGCGGTGAAACGGCCTCGGAAGCTCCGGTCGTGCGAGACGACCACGACGGCTCCCGCGTAACGGTCGAGCGCGGCCTCCACTTCCTCGACCAGACCGAGCGCGATGTGGTTCGTGGGCTCGTCGAGGATCAGCAGATCCGCCGGACGGGTCACCAGCCGGGCCAGGGCGAGCCTGCGCTGCTGCCCGACGGAGAGGGAAGCCACGGGCACGGTCAGGTCCTCGGGGCGGAACAGGCCGAGGGCCAGCAGGTCGTCCCTGTACGCGTCGGGGAGTCCGGGCCGGCCTGCGGCGAAGGTGGCGAGCAGCGTGCGGCGGGTGAGCCTCCGGGGCAGCTCCTGCGGCAGGTATCCGATCCTGCCCCTGCGCCGCACCGTGCCGGCGTCCGGTGCGAGGTCACCGGCCAGGACGCGCAGGAGCGTGGTCTTGCCCGCGCCGTTGGGCCCGGTGACCAGGAGCCGCCGGCCGGGTTCGACCCGCAGCGAGGCCATGTCCAGCCGTGTGCCCACCAGGACGGATTCCAGCTCGACGACGGGGGCCGGACCGCTCTCCCCCTCCGCCGCTACGGCGACCGCACCGGCGAGGACCGGATCGGCGGTGAAGCGCAGGGGCGTGGGAGGCGCGGGGACGGGACAGCGGCGCAACGCCTCCAGCCGGGCCCTGGCGGCCCTGACCTGACCGGACAGTTTGGCCTCGTGCGACCTGCGGTGCTTGCCGAAGCCCTGTCCGGGGTCCTTGCCGCTCCCTCCGAGGCGCTGGCCGGCGGAGCTCACCAGTTCTTCGGTGCGCGCCAGTTCGGCCAGCCACGCCTGGTGCTCCTGGGACCGGCGGCGGCGCGCCGCGGCCTTCGCCGTGCGGTAGCCCTCCCAGCCGTCGCCGTACCGGGAGACGCTCCGCAGGTCACGGTCGACCTCCAGGATCACGGTGGTGGTCCGCTCCAGGAACGTCCGGTCGTGGGTGACGACGACCACGGTGCCCCGGTGGGCGCGGAGGTGGTCCTCCAGCCAGCCGACGGCGTCGGCGTCGAGGTGGTTGGTGGGTTCGTCCAGGAGCAGCAGTTCCGGCGCCGCGGCCAGCACGCAGGCCAGCGCCAGCCGCGACCGCTCACCGCCGGACAGGGTGCCGAGCGTACGGTCCCGGTCGAGACCGCCGAGCCCGAGACCGTCCAGTGCGGCGTCGGTCCTGGCGTCCGCCTGGTAGCCCCCGCGGTCCTCGTACTCCGTCAGCAGGTCGCCGTAGGCGCCGAGCCGGGCGTCGGTGGTGCTCCCGCCGGACATCTCCTCCTCCGCCGCCCGGATCAGGCCTTCGAGCGCGCGGAGCTCGGCGAGGGCGGCGTCGACGGCGTCCTGGACCGTGCGGCTGAGGTCGAGGGTGAGGGTCTGGGCCAGGTGACCTGTGCCGCCCGGGAAACCGACGGTGATGTCACCGCTGTCCGGGGTCTCCGCCCCGGCCATCAGGCGGAGCAGGGTCGACTTCCCTGAGCCGTTCTCGCCGATGACACCGGCCTTCTCCCCGGGGCGGACGGTGAGGGACACCTGGTCGAGGACGGGCCGGTCCCCGTAGGCCTTGGAGACGTCGCTCATGGCCAGTTGGGCGCGTGGGTGCTGAACAGTCATGGATGCTTTCCCTGAGGTGGCGTGCCCTCGACGGCGCGCACGTCGGCGTCACCGGCCGACGCGCGCCGCGGGCCGGGCGTACCGGACGGCGGAGGAGGACGGCGTTCGGCGCGAGGCCCAGGTCACGCGGCGACGGTCGGTCGCGGGGGTGTCCTGGCAGCGTCGCGGGCGGCGTCCCGGCCGCGGATCAGAGAAAGAAGTGGTGCGAACCCATGACGCCCATGATAGCCACGCGGCCGTCCGCCGGACGGCGGCTCCTGCGGAGTCCGGGCCCGTCCGGGCGGGGCGCGCCGCCTCCCGGTGTCACGTCGCAGGGCCCTGCGTCTGCTGCGTCCCGGCGTCCCCGGGAGACCCGGCGGCCTTCTCTCCGGCCGGTGGCCTGCTCAGGACGAGCACGGCGACGTCGTCGCGGCGCACTCCGCCGGTGAACGTCTCCAGGTCGGCCCGGAGCGCGTCCAGGAGGTCGTCCGGTTCCTGCCCCACCCACCGGCCGACCCGTTCGTCGAACGGGTAGAAGGCGCCGTCGGCGTCGCGTGCCTCGGTCACCCCGTCGGTGAAGACCATCAGATCGGCGCCCGGCGGGAACCCGACCCGCTCGGCGGTGCGCGCCTCTCCGCCGAGCGCGGCCATCCCCAGAGGGACGGACGTCCGGTCCAGAGCGACCGCCGAGGCCGTACCCCCGTGCAGGAGACGGGGCGGCAGGTGGCCGCAGTTGACCACCTGCACCCGGTCGCCGTCGTCGAAACCCAGCAGCAGGGCGGTGACGAAGCGTTCGGTCTCGCCGGTCTCCGCGGAGAAGCCGTTGTGACGGACGACCGCGTCCTCGACCGCGTCGGCGACCGCGGTGAGGTCGGGCTCCCTCACCGCCGCCTCCCTGAACGCGCCGAGCGCGGCGAAACCGACACCGATCGCGGGCAGGCCCTTGCCCTGCACATCACCGATGATCACCCGGGTTCCGTGGGGCGACTGCACGACCTCGTAGATGTCACCGCCGACGAAGCGGTCCTCCTCGATCGGCTCGTAGAGGCCGTGGGCACAGACCTGCCTCGTGACGACGGGGAGCGGGCGCAGGATCTGGCGCTGCAGCGCGACGGCCGCCGAGCGGAGCCTCGCCACCTCGTTGGCGTGCCGGATGCGCGCGGCACAGGCCACGACGCCCAGGCCGCTGGCGAGCGCGGTGAAGCCGATGAGGAAGGCCACGTCCCAGAAGGCCCCGGTCAAGGCGATCCGGGACCCGACGACGACGAGAGTGACCCATACGGCCACACCGGTGGTCTGCCGAACCGTGCAGAAGACGGACGCCAGCGCGGGCAGGACGACCATGAGCGGGATCAGCGGGAGCTCAGTGCCGGTGAAGACGTCCAGGAGCACCACCGCGGCGGTCAGGAGAAGGACCCACAGGGCGAGCGCCCAGCTCCCGATCCGGGTGTCGCCCGCCACCGTCTCGGCCGGATCGGCTCCGGGCAGTGGTTCCCTGGGCGGCGCCGACGGGCGCCGGAGTCCCATGACCACGGCAGGCCTCCCGCATCTTCGTCGCTATCGCCCCACCTGTTCCAAGCTACCCGTCCCGTGGTCCCCGGTCCTGGCGTGGATGTGCCCCTCGGCGCGCAACGGGACGAGCGCCGAGAGGAAGGAGGTCCTGCGGCGCAGGACGAAGCCGAGGGATTCGTAGAGCCGGACGGCCGAGGTGTTCGATGCCGCGGCGTGCAGGAAGGGTGTCTCGCCCCGCTCCCTGATGCCGTGGGCGACGGCCCTGACGAGGCGCGAAGCGAGTCCCTGGCCGCGTACGGAGCCGTCGGTGCACACGCCGCTGATCTCGGTCCAGCCGGTCGGGTGCAGCCTCTCCCCCGCCATCGCGACCAGGACACCGGAGCGGCGGATACCGAGATACGTGCCGAGCTCCACGGTGCCCGGCAGGAACGGGCCGGGGCGGGTGCGCTCGACCAGGTCGAGCATCTCCGGCACGTCGGACGGCCCCAGGAGCCGCGCTTCGGGGTCGGGGGCGGCGTCCACCGAGCCGTCGACGAGTTGGACGCCCTCGGCATGGAAGACGACCTCCCAGCCGGCCGGCGGGGGCTCGCGGAAGGCGGTGAGGGTGACGGACGCCCCGGGACCTGCGAGGGCGGCGACGTCGGCCCAGTCCTGGGCGTCGGGCTCGTCCGGCAGGGCGAGCCAGGGGGTGACGTCGGGGCGGTAGCGCAGGATGCGGCCGCGGCCCTCGGCGAAGTGGGCGTGCGGACCGGTCAGCGAGGCGCGGACGGGGTTGTCCAGGGGATGGGCCGCCTCGATCGCCGCACCGGGGCCGGACACCCACGACGGGGACGGGTCCGTGGACCCCTGCGGGGACGCGTTCGTGGGCAGAGGCGTGACCTCGGGCATGGACTCTCTCACTCCGGTCGAATCGGCTGTCGGCGACAGGGATGGAAGGCTGATCGGCCCCGCGCGTATTCCCAGGTCGGCGTTCCGTTCACCGAGCCGCGAACGAAGTCGGTGCCGGGGACCGCGCGGGAACGGCCCCAACGGGCCTCGGGCTGTGGCACTCTGGAGACGGCCGCCCCACCGGGCTCCCCCGTACCGGTGGGGCGGTTCTGTGCGCTCCCGCGCCCGTGCGGGCTCCGCCGTCACGGCCACCGAGGGCCTTCGCCGCACTTTTCGGCCAATGCCGTCATCGATGTGGCTCAAATCGGCCTTCTCATGCATGAGTTGCGGCCCACCGGGCAGGCGCCTACACCTCACGGCATGCAACCTGAGGAGCGTGACGGGATGACCGTGCACACTGCACAGACCGCCGGTGCGGAACGAGCAGACGCTCCGGTCGGTCTTCCCTGGATCGAGGATGCCGGGCGGATCGCCCCGCAGGACGCGCGGAAGCTGTCCAGGCTCTTCTTCGACCGCCTCCAGGTCCTCGAGGAGGGCACTCCCGAGCACCAGTACGCGCGCAACACCCTGATCGAGATGAACCTCTCACTCGTGCGGTTCGCCGCAGGCCGCTTCCGCAACCGGGGCAGCGGCGACATGGAGGACATCGTCCAGGTGGGCACCATCGGCCTGATCAAGGCCATCGACCGCTTCGACCTCTCCCGCGAGGTGGAGTTCACCTCGTTCGCCGTGCCGTACATCGTCGGCGAGATCAAGCGCTTCTTCCGCGACACCACCTGGTCCGTCCACGTGCCGCGGAGGCTGCAGGAGTTGCGGGTGGACCTCGCGAAGGCCAAGGAGCGGCTGGCCGCCGACCTCGACCGGGATCCGACGGTGCGGGAGCTCGCCGAGGACCTCGGTCTCGAGGAGGGGGAGATCACCGAGGGCATCGTCGCGGCCAACGGCTACACGGCCGGATCGCTCGACATGCCGACGGACTCGGCGGACCCGGTGGGCCGGGCGCCGGGCGCGCGCACCTACGCCGACGTGCTGGGTGAGCCCGACCCCGCGATGGAGGCGGTCGAGAACCTCCATACGCTGGCCCCGCTGCTGGGCGGCCTCGACACACGTGAGCGCCGCATCATCGACATGCGGTTCGGCCAGGAGCTGACGCAGGCACAGATCGGCGAGGAGCTCGGCATCTCGCAGATGCATGTCTCCCGGCTGTTGAGCCGCATCCTGCGCAAGCTGCGCAGCGGGATGCTCACCGAGGACTGAACACACGGAACGCGCCGTACCGGACCCCGCGGGGTGCGGCCCGGCGCGCTCCGTCGCGAGGGCATCGCGGCGCCCGGTGACCACGGCCGGACCGGCCGGGGCTCGCGGCCTGATCAGGACGTGGCATCCCGGGCGGGACGGCCGGCGTAGTACGTGGCGATCATGTCCTCGTCGCCGTGTCCGGCCGCCTCGGCCCGGGTGAACCGCTCGGTGGAGGCGGCGACGAGATCGAGCCTCACTCCCGCTGCCTCGGCCGCTTCGAGGATCAGCCGGGAGTCCTTGAGCGCGGTGGAGAGCGCGAAGCTCGGGCTGAGGTCGCCGGAGAGCACCGCGGCGGACTTGCCCTGGAGGTACGGCGTGTCCAGGGGGCCGCCCTTCATCGCGTCCAGGAACAGCTGCGGGTCGAGCCCGAGCCCTTCGGCGAGATTGAGGCACTCGGCCACCCCGTTGACCATGTTGATCACCCAGGTGTTCGCGACGAGCTTGAGCCGGGTGGCGGCTCCGGGTTCTTCCCCGACCCATACGGTGCGCTGCCCGATGGCCTCCAGGACCGGCAGCACGGTGGCGCGGGCAGCCGACGGGCCGGAGACGAACACCGTGAGTGAGCCCTGTTCGGCGGGCTGCTTCGTACCGGAGAGCGGCGCGTCGAGGTAGACGAGCCCCAGGCCGGCCGCCCGGTGGACGAGGTCGGTGGTGGCGGCGAGGCCGACGGTGGAGCACTGCAGCCAGACCTGCCCCGGGCGCAGCCCGGGGGCGGCGGCGGTGAGCGTCTGCTCCACGGACGGGCCGTCGTTCAGCGCGGTGAGGACGACATCGGCTCCGCGTACGGCTTCCTCGGCCGTGTCCGTCACGGTGGCGCCGTGGCCGGCCAGGGGCTCGGCCCTGGAGCGCGTGCGGTTCCAGACCCGGACGGGGATCCGTTCCCTGAGAAGGCTGCGGGCCATCCCCGATCCCATGATCCCGGCGCCGAGGACCGCGACGGCCGGTGTTCCGGTGGACAGGGGTGCGGTGGTCATGGGGCTTCCCTTCGTCGGGGCGGGGCGGTCTCGGGACCGTGGTGCTTCAAGACTGCGGCAGCGCGCTCTCCAGAACAGCGTGGTGCACGGCTCTGGCGAGTCGCGCACCCCACCGCGAACGCGGCCCCGCGAAGGGTTCGCCAGGCCGCCCCGCCGGGTCGGGCGCCGCGACGCACACGGCGTCCGTCGGCGTGCCGGAGCAGTCGAGTCCGGCGTCCAGGAGGGCTTGGACCTTCGCTTCGGTGGCCGTGGCCACCGCGTTGACCAGAGCGGCGTCGGAGAGCGCCACGGGGAGGACGGCGACGATGTTGACGGTGCCCGGGAGCGGCACGCCGTCGGCGCCCTCGGCCGGGGCGGCGGCCCACCCCCGTACGCCGAGGCCGCTGGTGACGGTCGCGGTGACCCCGCCGTCGTCGGCGAGGGTGTACGCGGTCACGTCGGCGGCGGTCATCAGACCGGCCCCCGGGCCGTCGAGCGCCTCGGCCGCCGCGATCTCCGCGAGGTGCCGGTCGGGGTCCAGCCGGGGATAGCCGCCGGGCACCTGGGCGTTCAGGATCCAGTGGCGCGGGCCGATACCACCGCCGAGCACGGCGCTGCTGCACACCCGCCAGCCGGGGCCCAGCCGCCAGACGAGATGGTGCAGCCCGGCGCCGTCCTCCTGCCGGGCGAGCAGTTCGCCGTGCTGCCGGGGCAGCCGGATGCCTGCGGATCCGATGGCGCACCCCCGTGACAGGCCTGCCGACGGTCGGCACAGGCGCGTCGATCATACGGGCGGGGCACCGCCGCACGTCGGGCGCACCCGGGCGAGTGCTCACCCGAATGGCGTAACGCGTGTGGCGGGCGTATATCCGCGTGGGGCGGGGCCACCGCCCCTCCCCGGTGTCCTGCGCCCTCCACCGCCCCAGACGGGAAGTTGCAGCGTCCAACCGGGTGAGGCGCGATGGAATCCGGACGCGCCTCCCCTGCTGGATCCAACCGCAGGACGCGCCCGGGCGAGGAGGAATCGGCCATGGGAGCCGCTGACGGTTTCACGGATTCCGGAGAACTCGACGGTCTGACCGTCTACGACAGCGACGGGGAGAAGGCCGGGACAGTGGGGCGGGTGTACGTCGACGACGACACCGGCAAGCCCGACTGGATCACGGTCAAGACCGGCATGTTCGGCATGAAGGAGAGCTTCGTACCGCTTGCCGGTGCCCGCCGCGTGGGCTCCGACCTGCACGTCTCGCATCCCAAGGACCGCGTCAAGGACGCCCCTCGGGTGGACGCGGACGCGCACCTCTCCGTATCGGAGGAGGAGGAGCTCTACCGGCACTACGGCATGACCAGGAAGGCAACCGGCAACGCCGGTGCGGGCGGGGACGCGCGCACGACGTCCGGGACCGGAACGGCGGCCATGGGTGCCGCGGGTGCGGCCGGGGCAGCCGGTGCCGCCGGAACCGCCCGCACCACCTCGACCGGCCAGGCGAAGGCGACCGGCGACAAGGCCGGCATGAGCACCGCAGGTGCCGGCGCGGGCATGGGCGCCGCAGGCTCCGCCGGTGCGGGCAGGCACCGCGACACGGAGACGTCCTCCACGTCGCGCCCGCTCGCGGGAGCCGGAGCCGAGCGGTCCGCCACGGGCGCCGGAGGCCGGGAGGAGATGATCCGGTCCGAGGAGCAGCTCCAGGTCGGCACCGAGGAGTACGAGAGCGGAAGGGCACGCCTGCACAAGTACGTGGTGACGGAGAACGTCACCCGGACGGTGCCCGTGTCCCACGAGGAGGTGCGCGTGGTACGCGAGCCTCTGCAGCCCGGTGAGAAGGGAGCTGGCACGAAGGGGCGGAGCGAACTCGGCGAGCAGGACGTCGAAGTCACCCTGCACGCCGAACGAGCCACCGTCAGCAAGGAGGCGGTCCCGGTGGAACGGGTCCGTCTGGAGACCAGCAGGGTCACCGAGCAGAAGGAAGTCTCCGCCGAGCTCCGCAAGGAGAAGATCGACTACGCGGACGGCAAGGACATGGGCAGCGACAAGGACATGGGCGGCGAGTTCGGCCAGGGACGTCGTCGCTGACCCCCTCCGGCAGCGGCGGAAGGCCGCATGAGTGACGAGGGGCGGACCCGGGTGCTCACGGGCCCGCCCTTTCGTCTTCCCGGCGACGCGCGGGACCGTGGGATCCGTCCTTCTCCGGGCAGTCACGCGTCGAGCTCCGGGGCAGTCACGCGTCGCGGCGACGGCCTCGGGACCGGCCGGCGCGAGGGCGTGCCCGCCTCACCCCTCCGCCCGGCGGTCCGCCAGGGCCGTCAGCGCCTGTGACGAACCGATTCGCCGCCGTCGGCAGGGGGACTCCCGCTCCGTCGGGCCAGCACGGACGCCGTGCCCCAGTAGGCCAGCAGGACGGCGCGCAGTCCCAGGACCTCCAGGCGCTCCCCGAGCCGGCCGCGCAGGGCCCGGCTCCTGCGTACGGTACTCATCGGGCGTTTGCCGGGGAGTCGTGCCAGCGGCCCCGGGGATCGTCGTACGCGTCCGCGTAGCCGGGTCCGGCGATCGGCCAGTCGGCGAGCAGTTCCTCGGGAAGGGCGAAGGAGTCCGCGAGCTCCCGGGCGTGGGTGGCGACGGCCGCGATCAGCTCCTCCCTGCTCTCGGCCAGCGCGTCGACCTGATCACCGCTCAGGAGGCCCCGGGCGAGCAGATCGCCGCTGTTGCGGGCCACCCACTCGACGGCGAACAGCCGCTCCAGCTCGCCGAGCCGGTCCCTGGCGGCTCCCTCGGGGAGCGCGGCGCGGGCTTCCGCGTAGGCCTCGGCCGCCTGTCGGTAGGCATAGGCCTCGACCCCGCGAAGGGCGGGTCCCGAGGCCGCGTTCCAGCGTCCGAGGGCGTCGGCGTCGGCGTCGGCGTCGGGGGTGCGCAGCACACGCTCCCTGGCGCGGGCGAACCAGATGTCCTGGACCGAGGCGAGGAGCCGGCCCAGGAAGCGGGGGTCGGCCAGGTCACCGGGGCGCTGGTCCCGGTCGGGACCGTCATCGCCGCCGGGGACGGCGGCGAAGAGCATGTCGGCCGCCGCCTTCGCGTACAGGGCGATGTTGTCGCCCTCCGCCGTGATGGCCCCTTCGACGCCCGTGACGAGTTCCGTCATGCCGTTGTTCTCCAGCAGTGCCTGCGCACCGCAGCGTTCACGGCTCTCGACGATGACCTCACGGGCCCGCCAGGTGATCCACGCCTTGGCCACGTCGACGAGTCCGGCGGCCTCCGACCGACCCACCTCGTCGGTGCATGCCTCCCACCGCTCCTGAGCCCTGCGGGAGAGCAGGCTCATGGCGAAGACCGTGGCCATGGCCGAGGCGAGGGGCCCGTGGTGGGTCCGGTGGGCCTCGACCGGCACCGGCGGGGCGCCCCGGGTCCCGGAGATGACCCGGTGACCGCCGTAGCGGACGGCGACCGCCAGGGTCGCGCGGGCCGAACCGGCGGCGCAGGCGCTCATGGAGATACGGCCGGGGGTGACCCGCCCGATCGAGGTCAGGAACCGCCGCCGTCTGTCCCCGGGCCCGGTGCGGAACTCAGCCTGGACGTCGCCCGGCTCGCCAGGTCCCAGCAGGGCGTCCCGCTCCACGAACAGCCGGTCGAACGAGGTCAGGCAGTGGTCGACGGGGCTGCCCATGCGGGCGGGGAGACGCCGCACCCGGATGCCGGGGAGCGGTCGTACGTCATCGGTGAGCGGCACCAGGAAGAGGCGCACGCCGTGGTCGCCGCCGTCGGCGACCAGACGTGCGGCGACCAGTCCGGACTTGGCCCCGCCCGCCGGGCTGGTGTTGGGCATGAACTTCTGGGCGCCCGCGTTCGGGGTGTGCAGGACGAAGCCGTCCCGTTCGCGGTCGTACGTCGCGGTGGTCTCCATGGCAGCGGCGTTGTTGCCGTGCGCCACCTCCGTACAGAGGTAGGTGCCGATACGCCGCATCGTCAGGTAGTCCGACAGATCGCGGCGGCCCACGCAGCCGTGGTCGAGGAGGGTGCCGAGGAAGAGGTTGTAGTGGATGCCCGCCACGGTGGTCAGTGCGGGGTCCACCGGGCCGAGCCAGGCGTGCAGGGCGGCCAGCGCGCGGGGGTCGGAGGCGAGGCGGGCACCGCTGTCGAGGCAGTGGTTGAGGATCCGCAACCGGTCGTAGGCGAGTTCCAGTCGCTCTTCGGGCGTTCCGCCGGCGGGGCGGCGGAACGGTTCTGTGCTGATCAGCCGCTGCCAGAATCCGTGTTCGTGGCGGAATTCCGGACCGAGAAGGACGCCGGTCAGCTGTTCGACGGTGGACGGTGGGACGGTGTCGGTAAGGGGCACGGTCATAACGAAATCAACGACCGCGGTACGGGCGAGGACACCCTGGACGCCCTACCGCTCCGGGCCCGGCACACCGGCCAGGGCGGCCGCCAGCTCCTGCGCGTCGGGAGGCAGCGCACCGGTTCTCCCGACGGTCACGGCCGCCGACGCCGCGGCGTGACGCAGTACGTCGCCCAGCACGGTGGTGTCCAGGGTGCGCAGCCGCGCGCGGCCCCGTGCTCCGAGCAGTCCGTGTGCGGCCAGGGCGTGCAGGGCGCCGGACATGAAGGCGTCGCCCGCGCCCACCGTGTCCGCGACCTGGACCGGCGGTGCGCCGATGCCCACCGTCGCTCCGGGCAGGAAGGCGAGCGCGCCTCCCGCCCCCCGGGTGAGCAGGACGACCGCCGGACCGGAGCGCAGCCACCGCTCGGCGGCCTCCTCCGGCTCGTCGTCCGGGTACAGCCAGCGCAGGTCCTCGTCGCTGGCCTTGACCACATCGCTGAGCGCGGCACAGCGCTCCGCCCTGCGCACGGCCCGGGTCCGGTCCCCCATCAGCGCGGGCCGCACATTGGGGTCGTAGCTGACGGTGGCGTTCGTACCGAGGGAGCGGACGAGGTCGAGGACCGTGTCCGCGCCGGGCTCCAGGACGGTGGCGACGGACCCGGTGTGGACGTGCTGGGGCGGCTTGGCCGGCTGCCCCACCGGGCCGAGCGTCCAGGTGATCTCGAAGGTGTACGCGGCGCTGCCCGCGTCGTCGAGGTCGACCGTGGCCACCGGGGTGGGCGCTCCGCTCCCGTCCGTCAGGACCCGCACGCCGGCCGAGGCCAGGTGGTCCTCGATCAGGCGCCCGTAGGAGTCGGGGCCGAGCTGGGTGATCAGGGTGGTGCCCCGCCCGAGCCTGGCCAGGCCGTACGCGACGTTGGCGGGGCTGCCGCCGGGGTGGATCCGGTCGGGCGCGCCCGGCTGCCTGACGACGTCGGCGACGCATTCGCCGATGACCAGCAGGGCGGGGCTCTCGGGCATGGGCGCGGGTCTCCTGGAGGGGGCGGGCGGACGTGCCCGGTGGGGCACGGCCGGCGGTGACGCGGTTCCGCCGATTCTGCACCGTGCGCGGTGAGCCGAGGAGACCCGGGGCTCAGGCCTCCTCGCCGTAGCGCTTCTCGAACTTGGCGACCTGGCCCTCCGTGTCGACCACCCTGGCCTTGCCGGTGAAGAACGGGTGGCTCTCGGCGGAGATCTCCACGTCGATGACCGGGTAGCTGTTGCCGTCGTCCCAGTCGATCGTCTGCTCGCTCGACGCGGTGGACCTGGTCAGGAAGGCGTACCCGGCGGAGCGGTCGCGGAAGACCACGGGACGGTACGACGGGTGCTTGTCCTGTTGCATGTCTGCTCCTGGAGGTACGGGGATCTCGCGTCCCGGCTCCGGCCAGCCTCGCCAAGGACGGGGTCCCGCGCGATCCGGGGGCGTCCGTACGGAGCAGGGGGTCAGCCGGCGCTCCCGGCGGCCGGATCCGCCGACGGGGTGGCCAGGGTGCGACGGGCCCAGAGCAGCGTCCCCGCCAGGAGCACGACGGCGCCCAGGAGCCAGGGCAGGGGGCCCGCGGGGAGTACGCCGATGACGACGCCGGCCGCCGCCCCGAGGAGCTGCTGGGCCAGCGACTGCACGGAGAGGGCGGTCGCCCTGCCCGAGGTGTCGACCCGGCGGTGCAGAAGCTCGTTCTCGCTGGGGCCGGCGGCGCCGAGGCCCAGGTACACCAGTCCGTAACCGGCGGTGGCCACGGCCGCCGGGAACACGCCGGTGGCGCCCACCGTGGCGGCGAGGGCCAGCAGACCTGCCGTGCTCGCCCCGAAGCTCACCATGATCGCGCGCTCGCCGTCCCCCGCGAGCCGTGCGACCAGCGGCGCCAGCCTGCTGCCTGCCGCGGAGCAGACGAACCCGGCCGCGGCGAGCCCGGCGAAGAGCACCGCGCCGGACTCGGGGGACCCCGTGGTCTCGGCGGCGCGGCCCGGGGTGAGGAGTTCGAGCGCCGCGAGCGCCGTGCCTGCGGCGCCCGTGGTCATCAGGATGCGGCGGATCAGCGCGTCCCCGGCCCCGAGCCGCAGTCCCGCGCCGATGGCTCCGGGAACACCTCGCAGGACACCGCGCAGGGTGGCGGCGGGGCGAGGAGTCTCGGTCAGGGCGCTCAGGACGTAGAAGACGAAGACGACGTGGACGGCCGCGCCGAGCAGCACGGGGACGGACAGCGGCAGGACGAGGTCCGAGGTGAGGGTCCGCAGGCGCTCCCCCGGGTCGGTGCCGAGGCCGAGCAGCCACGGCATCCCGCCGCCGAGGAGCACGCCGAGCGCGATGGCGCCGGACGACGCGGCGCTGCCGCGCGCCAGACCGGTGCGCAGGTCCGCGCCGGGGCCGGCGTGAGCGTGCACGGTGTCGACGTACCAGGCTTCGGCGGGGCCGCTGGACAGGGCGCGGCCCGCCCCCATGAGGGCCATGCCCGGGACGATCACCCAGGGCGTCGTGCCGAGGGCGATGAGCACGAGGGCGCAGGCGTTGAGTGTCCCGGCACCGGCGAGGACGGTGCGGCGGCCGATGACGTCGGAGAGACCGCCGGTGGGGAGTTCGAGGGCGGCCACGGTCAGGGAGTGGGCGGCGTAGGCCGCGGCGACGGCGGCGAGGGTCAGGCCACGCTCGGTGAGCAGCAGCACCATGGGAGCCAGCCCGAGGCCCGCCGGCAGCCAGAAGAGGAACGACACCGTGACGAATCTGCGGACGGCGGCCTGTTCGGTGAGCGCGGTGTCCGTCCGGGCGCCCTGTGTCCCGGTCACGTGGCGGTTCCGGTGCCGGAGGCGTCGCCCGCGGGTTCGCCCGGTCCGGTGCGGGCCAGCGGGAGTCCGGCGGTGAGCAGCACGACGCGCTCGGCCCGGGGGTCGTGCTCGTCGCGGCCGGTCAGCTCGGCCACCTTGGCGCGGATCGTGTCCTGGAGCTCGCGGAGGGACTCGGGCGTGAGCCGGGGCATGAGGTCGTCGATCCCCGAGGAGTCGTGCCACTCCTCACCGAGCCGGCCCGCCTCGATGTCCGCCTCGTGCCGGTCCAGCGTCTCCTGGAGGTGCTCGATCTGGCGGCGCCTGCCCAGGACGAGCATGGACCGGCCCGCCGGAGTGGCCAGCATGGCGGCGCTGCTCGTCGTGGTGACGGAGTGGACGGCCTTCCAGCGGCGCTCACGTCCGTCGCGGTGCTCGGCCTCGGCGACGAAGGCGTACTTGGCCAGCACCCGCAGGTGGTAGCTGGTCGAGGCGGACGACTCCCCCGTGCGGACCGCCAGCTCGCTCGCGGTGGCCGGTCCGTGCTGCCGCAGCAGGCCGAGCAGCCTCAGACGCAGGGGGTGGGTGAGCGCCTTCAGGGCTGCCGAGTCACGCTCGGGATCGAGTACGCGGTGCGACGCGTCGTTGTCCATGGCGGCAGCCTAGAGCGCCGGAGGACTTTGCCAAATAGTTTTTGCAGAATTTCTTTGGGAAACCCGCTCAGCCCCCTGCCGCCTCCTCCACCGCCTCGGCCACGAGCGTGAGGAAGAGCGCGTGGGCCCGTGGGCTGCACAGGGGTTCCGGATTCCACGGCACGCTCCGCGCACTCCGGCCCGCCGCCCTCCAGGCGGGGGCGGTGATTCCGTCGAGCGGCACCGCGTTGGACCGGATGTCCGTCAGGACGATGCCGGGCTCCAGGGCAGCGACGCCCGCCCAGTCGACGGTGGCCCAGTTGACACCCGCCCCCTCGGGCGGCGAGACGAGATCGACCCCCAGCTCGGCCAGGACGCGCAGCTCGGGCCACATCTGCGGCCGGGCGGCGTACGCCTCCTCCTGGCTCGCGGGCGAGAGGGCCACCACCCTGGGGCCGCGGTCACCCACGGCGGCACGGAGCCGCTCACGGGCGGCGCGCAGGTCACCCGCCGCGTCCGGGACCGATGCGCCGCCGAGAGAGCGGGCGAGCTCGGCGAACCGCTCGGCGACCCGGTCCAGGGTGCGCGCCTGGCCCACGTCGATCACGACGACGGGGACGCTCTCCTCGAGGTGCTTGGCGGTGTCCGGGTCCAGCCCGTAGAGCTGACCGTGGCCGTAGCTGACGGCGACGACCAGGTCGGGCCTGCCCCGTAACAGCGTGTCCACGTCCAGGTCGTCACCCGCGCCCCGGTAGTCCACGGAGTCCAGCGGGAGCGTGCCCGTCTTCGCGCGGTCGGGCTCCGCCCCGTCGTGTCCGGAGCCGAAGATGCCCTCCGGGCGTATCCCGTAGTCCCACAGCGTCGCTCCCGCCTGGATGTACGCGAGCACCCGGGACGGCCGGCGGTCCGCCGCCACCAGTCGGCCCCGGTCGTCCGCGAAGCTCCACGCGCTGCCCTCGGTCATGCCGCTCACCCCTCCGAACCGGCGGCCCTGGCCCTCTCCCGGGCTCGCACTCCACAACCTGCCCAGCCCGCGGGCTCCACACCCTCCGTGGTCCGCCCCAGATACGTGAGGGGCCCGGGGTCGGGAACGTCGATCACCTCGAAGCCGAGCCGGTCGTAGAACGCTCTGGCAGGGGAGTTCGCGGTGAGCATGGACAGGTGGAGGCACGTCAGGGCACCTCGCTCCCCCGGGTCCCGGCCGTACGTGACAGCTCGACGTTGAACTGGGCTCCGGTCAGGAGCGCCAGGTTGGTGAACCAGATCCAGATCAGGAAGACGACCCGGCCGGCCAGCGAACCGTACAGCCGGCTGTAGCTGCCGATGTGCGTCGCGTAGAGCGCGAAACCGGCCGACGCGATCAGCCAGAGGAAGGCGGCCAGGACACCCCCGGGCAGCCCTTGGCGCAGCCCCCTCGCGGAGCGCGGCCCGGTGTTGAAGAGGACCACGATGAGGCAGACGGCCAGGCAGAGCAGCACGGGCCACTTGAGGCCCGCCCAAAGCGTCTCGCCCGCCTGCGCGAGACCGGCCCTGCGGCCCAGCCAGCGGGCCAGGGGGCCGGTGAGCACGAGGGCGAAGGCGCTCGACATCAGCAGGACGAGGAGCCCGAGGGCCGAGGCCACGATGATGGGCGCCTGGCGCAGCGGGGGCCTGGTGTCCTTCACCTGGTGCATCGCGTGCATCGCACGGCGGAAGACCGCGAGGTAGCTGGAGGCCGACCAGACGGCGCTGACGCTTCCGGTGGCCACGAGCAGCCACACGGCGGTGCGCTCATGGGTGGCCGCCTCCAGGGGCCTGCGCAGGGCCGCACCCGACTCGGCGGGCGCGAAGGCCGTGATGTCGGCGATCAGGGCGTTGGTCGCACCGGGGGTGGCCAGACCGATGACGGAGACGGTGACCAGGAGCGCCGGGAGCAGCGCGAGGATCGCGTAGTAGGTGAGCGCCGCCGCCCAGTCGGAGAGGTCGTCGTTCCACAGCGACACGGGGGTACGGCGCAGAGCGGTGCGCCAGCGCCTCCCCCGCGCGGCGCGCCCTGCCGGGGGTGCGGTCGGTTCCGCGACGGGGTCGTCGGTCCTGCTGGACACGCGGATACTCCGGGGGGACGTAGGAAGGGGCGGACGGTCGGGCCGCCGGGCACAGCTGCGACCCGGCGTACCGCCTCCCTTTCTCTCATGCCTCCGTCCCGCCGGAGTACTCCAGGTCGGCTCAGTCGTTGACGGCGGTGAGCAGCACCACCGAGTCCTCCAGGGCCAGCAGCCCGTGCCGCTCCTGGGGGATGGGGTGCAGCCCGCCCGCCGCGAGGTCCACGTCCCCGGACCCCGCCGTGAGCCGGACGGCTCCGCGCAGCACCTGGAGGGACGCCGCGGGCGGCGCGTTGTGCTCGTCCAGGGCGGACCCCGCGGTGAGCGCGATCACCGTCTGCCGCAGTGGCTCCTGGCGCAGCAGCAGATGTGCGCTGCGCCCGTGGGCGTGGGCGCGGGCCGCGGCCAGGTGCTCGTCGGCGAGAGCGTTGAGATCGTCCATACGACCACTGTGCCGCAGCCCCCGCTCCCCCGCTATCGCGTGCCGCGCAGCCAGGCCGCCGTGTCGTCGGGAAGCAGCCCCGCGGGGTCCAGCGGGGCACTGGTCAGCAGGATCTCTTCGTGGCCGGGGAGCGGCACGGGGCTTCCCGAGAGGTTGACGACACAGATCAGGCCCTCGGTCCGCGCGAACGCGAGGACGCCCGGGGAGGAGGGCAGCCAGTTCAGCCGTCCGTCGGCGCTCTCGCCGGGGACCGCGGCGAAGCCGGGTCCGGCGCGTCGCAGCCCCAGGGCCTCGCGGTACAGGCGGAGCATGGAGCCGGGATCGGCGCTCTGCTCGTCGGCGGCGTACGAGGGCCATGACGCCGGCTGGGGAAGCCAGGGGTCGACCGTGGATCCGAAGCCCGCGTGGGGCTCGGCGGCGGACCACGGCAGGGGGACCCGGCAACCGTCGCGCCCCGGGTCGATCCCGCCGGAGCGCAGGTGCATCGGGTCCTGGATCCGGTCGCGCGGGATGTCGGCCTCGGGCAGGCCGAGCTCCTCTCCCTGGTACAGGTAGACGGCGCCCGGCAGTGCCAGGGAGAGCAGGGCGGCGGCCCGGGCCCTGCGGGTGCCGAGCTCCAGGTCGGTGGGCGTGTCGAAGACCTTGGCCGCGAAGTCGAAGCCGGTCGCCTCGCGTCCGTAGCGGGTGACCGTGCGGGTCACGTCGTGGTTGCACAGCACCCAGGTGGCGGGTGCTCCCACCGGTGCGTGCTCGGCGAGCGTGTCGTCGATCGCGGAGCGCAGCAGCCCGGCGTCCCAGGGGCAGGCCAGGAAGTTGAAGTTGAAGGCGGTGTGCAGCTCGTCGGGGCGCAGGTAGCGGGCGAAGCGCTCGGAGTCGGGGAGCCAGACCTCGCCGACGAAGACGCCGTCGTACGTGTCGGCGATGGCGCGCCACGAGCGGTAGATGTCGTGGAGCTCGTCCCGGTCGACGTAGGGGTGGGGATCGACGTCCTTGACGAAGTCGGGCAGGGCAGGGTCCTTGGCGAGCAGGGCCGCCGAGTCGATCCGCACCCCGGCCACGCCCCGTTCGAACCAGAAGCGCAGGACGTCCTCGTGCTCCTGGCGGACCGCGGGGTGCGCCCAGTTGAGGTCGGGCTGGCCGGGGGCGAACAGGTGGAGGTACCACTGGCCGTCCTCGATCCTGGTCCACGGGGTGCCGCCGAATTCTGAGACCCAGTCGTTGGGCGGGATCTCCCCGTGGTCGCCGCGCCCTTCCCGGAAGTGGAAGAGCGCGCGCTCGGGGCTGCCGGGGGCGGCGTCGAGCGCGGCCCGGAACCAGCTGTGCTGGTCGGAGACGTGGTTGGGGACGATGTCGATGATGGTGCGGATGCCCAGCTCACGGGCTTCCACGATGAGCTTCTCCGCCTCGGCGAGGTGGCCGAAGGCGGGGTCGATGGCCCGGTAGTCGGCCACGTCGTAGCCCCCGTCGGCCAGCGGGGAGAGGTACCAGGGGGTGAACCACAGTGCGTCGACGCCCAGTTCGACCAGGTACGGCAGCCTGGCCCGTACTCCTGCGAGGTCGCCGGTGCCGTCTCCGTCGCCGTCGGCGAAGCTGCGTACGTAGATCTGGTAGATGGCGGCGTCGCGCCACCAGGATGCGGTGGCCTCGGTCGGACGGATGGCTGCCACGTGGCGTTCCTTTCGGGCAGGAGGTACTCCGCCCCCGGCCCTGGCGCGGGGCGTGCGGTGGAAGGGCCGGCGGCGGAGTGCTGGAGGGAGCGGTGGTGCGGGTGCGTCAGCCCTTCAGGCCGCCCGCGGTGAGACCGCTCATGATGTTGCGCTGGAAGAGCAGGAAGATCAGCAGCGTCGGGACGGACGCGATGGTCAGCGCCGCGATGAGGACGTTCTGCGGGACCCCGTTGGAGAGCGAGTAGATGCCGACGTTGAGGGTCTGCTTGGCCGGGTCGGGCAGGGTGAGCATCGGCCAGAGGAAGTCCTTCCAGACTCCGACGACCGCGAAGATGGAGACGACGCCGAGGATCGGTCTCGATATCGGCAGGATGATGGAGCGCAGGGTGCGCAGGGGCGAGGCGCCGTCGATGGCCGCCGCGTCCAGGAGCTCGCCCGGGATCGAGTCGAAGAACCGCTTCAGCAGGAAGATGTTGAAGGCGTTGGTGACCGAGGGCAGCCAGATCGCCCAGGGCGAGTTGAGCAGGTTGCGTTCAAAGATCGGCACGTCGAGGACCGTGAGGTACTGCGGGACCACGAGCACGGTCGCCGGGATCATCAGGGTGGCGAGCATCATGCCGAGGATGACCTTGCCGAACATCGGCCGCAGCTTGGACAGCGAGTAGGCGGCCGCCACGTCGAGGACCAGCTGGAAGGCCAGCGCCCCGAAGGCGTAGTAGAGGGTGTTGAAGAGGAGTTTGGACAGGCCCATCACGGTCCACGCCCGGGAGTAGTTCTCCGTGTGGACCGAGGAGGGGAAGGCGCTGGGAGGGGACTGCACCACTTCCTGGGTGGTCTTGAGTCCGCCGGTGACCATCCAGTACAGGGGGCCGAGGAACGCGAGCGTGAAGGCCGCCACCACCACGGCGAAGATGATCCAGTAGAGGACCTTCCCCCGGGGCCGGCCGAGCTGTGCGGGTGAGATCAGGGTCCGCTGGCGGCTCTCGTCCGCCTCCCGGCGGCGTGCCCGGCCGGGTCCGCGCCGCGACACAAGCGTGTTCGATGCCATCGTCGTGCTCCCGTCCTAGTCTTCGCTGCTGCGGCTGAGGCGTACGTACACCGCGGAGAAGCCCGCGAGGACGACCAGCAGGAGGAGGCCGAGGGCCGCCGCTCCGCCGTAGTTGTTGAAGTTGAAGGCGTACTGGTAGATGAGGTAGACGACGGTCGTGGTGGAGCCCTCGGGGCCCGCGCCGTTGGTGAGCAGGAAGGGCTCGGTGAAGACCTGCATCGTCGCGATGATCTGCATGAGCAGCAGGAGCGACAGGATGAGCCGGGTCTGCGGGATGGTGACGTGCCAGATCTTGCGCAGCAGTCCCGCGCCGTCGAGCTCGGCCGCCTCGTACAGCTCGCCGGGGATGCCCTGGAGGGCGGCGAGGTAGATGAGCGTGGCTCCCCCCATGTTCATCCAGGTCGAGGCGATGACGACGGAGAGCATGGAGGTGTCGGGGTCCTGGAGCCATTGCAGTGCCGGCAGGTGCAGGAGTTCCAGGATGCGGTTGAAGAGTCCGTAGCCGGGGTCGTAGAAGTACTTGAAGAGCAGGACCGAGGCGACCGGCGGCAGCATCACCGGCAGGTACACCAGGAGACGCAGATACCCCTGCGCGTGCCGGAATTCGTTGAGCACGACGGCGACGACGAACGGGACCGCGAAGCCCAGGACGAGCGCCAGGACGGTGAAGAGCAGGGTGTTGCGCCATGCCTGCCAGAACGCCGGGTCGTTGAAGACGTAGCTCAGGTTGGACCAGCCGGCCCAGGTCGTCGTGCCGTCCTCGGTCTTCTGGAAGGCCAGGACGAACTCCCTGGCCATGGGATACCAGGAGAAGAAGGAGAAACAGAGGACGGCTCCGATCAGGAAGCCGTGCGCCGAGATGTTGCGGCGCAGGGCGCGCACGAACTCCTCACGGCCGGAGTCCGGCCCGGTGGGCCGCGGGTGGTGCCCGGGTGGCGGTGCGCTCGCCTTCCCGGTGGACAGGGTGGGGGCCGACATGGTCTCTCCTCGGTGCCGGTGCAGTCGCTCGCAGACGGACGGTGCGGATGCGGGGCCGGGCCCGCCCGGCCCGGCCTCCGCACGTCCGTTACTGGTTCGCCAGAACCTGGTTGACCTGCTGCTCGGCGGTGTCGAGCAGCTTGTCGATGTCGGCGTCCTTGTTGGTCAGGACGCCGGACATGGCGTTGTCGAGGATCTTGTAGATCTCCTGGGCCTTCGGCGGCTCGGCCTTGCCCTGGACGGGGTTGTCCATGAATGCCTTGAAGTTCTCGACGGGCATGGTGGCGTTGGCGAGGCGTTCGGCGTCGTCCTTCGTCTTGCTCTCGCCGGTGAAGAAGTTCGGCTGCGGCAGCCCGACGGGCAGCTGGTCCGTCTTGGTGCGGGCCCACTCGAACTGCCCCTTGCCGGGGCTCAGGTTCTTGAAGTTGAGCCAGGCGACGGCGGCCTTGATCTTGTCGGGCGAGCTGCCTTTCTTGATCATGTAGTTGTTGCCGCCGAAGAGGGTCCCCTCGGCGCCGGGGATCGGGCCGAGCCCGAAGTTCTCGTACTTCGCCCCCAGTTGCTGCACCATGTAGGTGATGTCGTCGGGCGCGGCGAGGAACATCCCGAGCTTGTCGGTCGCTATCTGCTTCTGCAGATCGCCCCACTTCAGCAGCTGGGTCTTGCCCATGCTGTCGTCCTCCCAGCGCATGTCGTGAAGCTGCTGGAGGACCTGCTTGCCCTTGCCGTCGTTGAACGCGGCCTTCTTGCCGCTCGCGTCCACGACGTCTCCGCCCAGGCCGTACTGCGTGGCGGTGAAGTGCCAGCCGCCGTTGTTCCCGGCACTGTACTCGCCGAAGCCGGCGATGCCCTTGCCGAGAGCGGCGATCTTCTTGCTCGCGGCCCGGACCTCGTCCCAGGTGGCCGGCGGGGTGTCCGGGTCCAGACCGGCCTGCGTGAACAGCTTCCGGTTGATCATGAGGCCCATGGTGTAGTTGCTGGTCGGCAGCGCGTAGAGCTTGCCGTCCTTGCGGGCGACGTCGAGGACCTGGGGCTGGATGTCCTTCAGCGCGGGGACGGACGTGTCGTTGACGTACGCGGAGATGTCCTCGACGCCGTCGTTGTCCAGCACCTGCTGGAGGTCGGTGAAGTACGCGTAGAACACGTCCGGCTGGGACTTGCCCTTGAGCATGGCCGTGAAGCGCGGCGGCTCCAGACACTGACCGGGAGTGGACCTACCGTTGATCTTGACGTTCGGGTACTTCTTGTTGAACGTCTTGATGTCCTCGTTCCACTCGCGCAGCTCCGCGGCCTTGGCGGCCGGCGGCATGCAGTCGATCGACAGCGTCACCTTGGCCTTCGGGTCGAGCGGGGCGGACGGGTCGGACGACCCGCTGCCGGAGTTGTCCTTCTCGTCGCTGCCGCTGCTGCTCGTGCCGCAGGAGGCGAGGGCGGTCAGGGCGAGCGCGGTGACGACGGCGGCCGCGGAGGCTCGGCGGTTACGGCGGAAGCCAGCACTTCTCATCGGTGGTCCCCTTCGGGCAAGAGCACGGGAGGCCTCGGCCGACTGTCTGCCGGGGCGCGGCACACTCAACCACCGGCAACATGTGAGCGCAATATCTCGCGCAGATTTAGAAAATGTTTGACAGCACTCCGTAGGTGAGGAGGCGTCCAGTCGAACCGGCCCAACCCCTCACAGACGCGCCTCTGCCCGCCTCGCACGAGGCGAGCCGGGCAGGCACGCACGGTCAGGGCGCAGGCCGGCAACCCGAACTCTCCGACGGGGCCCCAGGCCGAGCACCGAGGTGCAGAATGCAAGAGGCGGACTTCTGGGCGCAAAGAGCTACGCGACTCTCCAGTCACTCCCGGAGGCCGGGCCCGAGGCCCCTCATGGTGTAGAAGACGGGTCCGGCGCGCACCCCGGCCGAGACTTCTTCACGCGACCGGAACAACCCGCCCCCTCCCCCACGAGCAGGCCGACGGCCCGGCCGGCTCGAAGCGAACGCACCGGCCCCGCGAGGCCCCGGGGAGGGAGCCTCGCGGGGCAGCGCCGGCGGGCGTGCGGAGCCGGGGAGCACCGCCTCCGCACGCCCGCCGCCCCGCCCCCTACGGATTGATGTTGATCTTGAACGAGGAGGTGGTGTTCTTCACGTCCTGGGCGTTGCCACTCATCCTGAGCCCGTTGAACGTGACCTCACCGACGGCAGGCCCCTGGCCCGCCTCCGGCATCTCGTTGGCCCACAGGCCGAAGCCGGACTTCGCGTCGAAGGCGTCACCGCTCCTGCGTGCGCCGGTGATCGAGATGTCGGTGAGCACGGTGTCCTTGATCGGGAACTGCGGCTGTCCTCCCACGTAGTTGGTCTGGAACATGATCCCGCTGTACGTCGGGTCGACGATGTCCACGTTCGAGATCCGGATGCCCTGGAAGACCTTGGACGCCGAGAACAGCCAGATCCCGGGGAAGGTCTGCGTGCCCCAGAAGTGACCGCCGGACCTCACCACCGACACGTTCTCCATCGCCGTGGGGCCGGTCCCGAATCCGTTCATCGGGTAGCCGAAGTCCAGCGAGCTGACCGTGATCCCGGAGTACACCAGGGTGTCGGCGATGTGGATGTTGCGGAAGGTGTTGTCGTAGCCGCCGTACACGGCGACTCCCGCGGCCCGCCAGGTCAGGATGGACGTGAGGTTCTCGTACACGTTGTTCTTCATGTCCGCGCCGCCGGAGTCGATCGCCGAGAACAGGGCGAAGCTGTCGTCCCCGGTGGCGCGCGCCTCGTTGTTGGTGACGTGGTTGTCGGTGGACCCGTTGGTCATGTTGATGCCGTCGGCGAACATGTTGCGGATCCGGGAGTTCCTGATCGTCACGTTGTCGGTGTTGGCGCCCCAGTAGAGGCACACCATGTGCTCGTTCCAGATGTTGTCGATCACGATGTCGGAGACGTTGGAGAAGTCGAACACCTTGCCGGGCCCGTCGATGCGGGACGTGTAGTTGCCGAAGTAGGCGAAGTTCGAGAAGGAGGAACCCTTCGCGCTCGCCTCGGCACGGAACCCGATGTCGGTGTTGTCCTGCGTGGACGGAGCACGGAATCGGGTGAACCAGGGGCCCGCTCCGACGACCTTCACGGCCTTGCCGTAGACCTGGAACTTGCTGGCGGTGGAGTAGTCACCGGCCGGCAGGTAGACGCCGACGAGCTTCCCCGTGGTGTCCATCCGGACCTTGTCCAGGGCGTTCTGGACGTCCTGGTGGGTGAAGCCCGCGGGCACCGTGTAGGTGGCCTGGTCCGGGTTGGCCACCTCGGAGACCTGCTCCAGGCTGACGAAGTCGATGGCGTAGGTGCTGGTGTTGGCCGCGTCCTTCTGCAGGCGGATCCTGCTGCCCGCCGGGACCGTCTTCCCCAGCATGACGTTCGCCTCGTCGTAGATGTGCCGGGGCGCACCCGAGCCCGGGTCGTTGCCCGGACCTGTCTCGTTCCCGTACAGCCAGGCGTACTTCGACGTGAGGTCGATGGCCTTCAGGAAGGTGCCGTCCACGTAGACGTTCAGCTTCGAGTCGATGCCGCCACCCCCCGCGGAGTCGGGGATGGAGAAGCGGGTGACCAGGGTGTTGGTGGACGCCTTCGTCGTGAACTCGACGTAGTTGCCGGTGCTGTCGAGGGTGACCGCCTTGCGCCCGGAAGCCTCGCCCGCGATGTCGCCGACGGTCCTGTTCGGGCCGACGACCTTGGCGCCGCCGCCGGTGACGCCGTCCTCCGCCTCGTAGGTGTCGTACGGCATGTCGGCACCGCGTCCGACGAAGAGCGACTCGGTGCTGGTGTTGTTCGCGCGCTTCACCGGCAGTTCGTTGGCGTCGTCCGCGATGACCACCTTCACCGTGTACGAGCCGTTGGCGGCCGTCCAGGTGCCGAGGGAGACCGGTGAGGTCGTGGACCCCGCCGCGATGGCGCCGTCGTGCGCTCCGGTGAGGGTCTTGACCGTGGCGCCCTTGGAGTCGACCAGGCTGAGGGTGATCCCGTGTCTGCCGCTCGCGGAGGCCACGGTGCCCTGGTTCCTGAGGGCGACGGAGAAGGTGACCGTGTCACCGTTCGAGGGGCCCGACGGGGAGGTCGTGACCGCGCTCGCCACGAGGTCGGAGCTGGAGACCGGCTTCACGACCAGCGGAGCGCTGTTGGTGAGGCGGTTGTTGGTCTCGTTCTGCTCGATGATGTCGCCCGCCGGGTCGACGACCGCGCCCAGCGTGTAACTGCCGGCGTCGCGGGCTCCGATGGAGGCGGTGACCTGCGCGGACGCGCCTGCGGCGAGAGCCCCCACCGAAGCGGTGGCCACCGTGGAACCGCCGAGTTCGAAGTCCACCTTGCCGGCCGGGGAGGAGACCGCGCCCGCGTTGCGGACGGTGGCCGACAGAGTGATGGCGTCGGACTCCACGGGAGCCGACGGCGAGGCCGCGACCGCCGTGACCGTCAGGTCCGGGTTGGGCGCCGGAGCGCCCAGCACCTGGAACTCGGCGACCTGACCCGCGCCGGATCCGGTGTTGGAGGTGAACTTGAGCTGGACGTCGGCCACGCGCGCGGTGACCGGGATGGTCACGGCGTTGCCCGTCGCGGGGCTGAACGCGTAGTCCTCGGCGGCGGCCAGGCTCGTGAACGAAGTGGCGTCCTGCTCCCGCCCGAGCACCTGGATGTTCTGGGTGCGGGCCCCCCAGCTGCTGTCGGGGTTCAGCTTGACGACGACGTTCTCCGTGTCGGCGTTGGCACCCAGCTCGACCGTCAGGGTGTTGGGGTAACTGCCGCCCGCGCCCTCCCAGTAGGTGCTGAGCGAGTTGTCGTTGGCGTTGGCCGCGACGAACGTGTGGACCACCGAGGAGGCGGTGATCGGCTTGGAGACGGCGAGGTTGGACGCGGCGCCCGTGGATCCGTTGCGCGTCACGGTGTTGCTGGCGCCGGACACGTTGCCCGCCGCGTCCTTGGCACGCACGACGTAGCTCACGGTCGTGGCGGCGGACTGGGTGTCGGTGTACGTGGTGACGTCGCCGGCCACGCTCTTGCGGAGCACGTTGTTGGCGTAGACGTCGTAGCCGGTGACGCCCCTGTTGTCCGAGGACGCCGTCCAGGTCAGCTTGATCTGCCCGGAGGACGGCTCGGTGAAGGCCAGACCGGACGGCGCGGTCGGCGCCTGCGTGTCACCGGAGTCGCCGGTGCGGGTGACGGTGTTGCTGTTGCCCGACTGGTTGCCCGCCGCGTCCTTGGCCCGGACGTGGTAGGAGACGGTCTCGCTCGCCGGGCGGGTGTCGGTGAACGTGGTGACGCCGCCGCCCACGCTCGTCAGCAGCGTGTTGTTCGCGTAGACGTCGTAGCCCGTGACCGCGGTGTCGTCCGAGGACGCCTTCCAGGTCAGCTTGATCTGGCCGGTGGCCGGCTCCGTGAGGGCCAGGCCGGACGGCGCGGTCGGCGCCTGTGTGTCACCGGTGCTCGGGCCGTAGATCTCCAGCTCGGAGAGCTGGGCGGCCGGCTGGACGGAGTTCGCGGAGACGAGCACCCGCACGTGGCGAGTGGTGGTCGCGTCGAAGGTGATCGTCGCCGCCTGCCCGCTCGTGGGGCCGAAGGTGTACGTCTTGGAGGCGGTCAGGTCGCTGAAGTCCGAGCCGTTCGCGCTGCCCTGGATCTTCAGCGTCTGGGTCCGCTGCTCCCAGCCGTCGGGCAGCCGGAGCACGACCCGGTCGACCCGGACCGAGGAGCCGAGGTCGGCCTGGATCCACTGCGGAAGCTCGTTGTTCCTGCTCTCCCAGTAGCTGGCCCGGTTTCCGTCGTTCCCGTTGGAGGCGACGTAGGTCTCGGTGTGACTGCTCGCGGTGAGCGTCCTGCCCGCGGCGAGATCGGCCGAGGACTCCCCCGCGGCCCTGACCTCCAGCTCGGAGAGCTGCGCGTTCTGCCACCCCGTGTTGGCCGTGATGTTCACCCTCACGAACCGGGCCTGGGTGGCCGGGAAGGATATCTTCACCGCGTTGGAGGTACCGGGGCTGAAGGTGTAGGCCGCCGAGGTCTTCAGCGTCGAGAAGCTGGTGCCGTCGGCGCTCCCCTGGAGGGAGAGGGTCTGCTGCCTGGTCTCCCAGCCCGCCGGGAGCTTCAGGGTCACCTCGTCTACCCGGGCGGGCGAGCCGAGGTCGGCCTGCACCCACTGCGGCAGAGCGCCGCCCGAACCCTCCCAGTACGTCGACTGGTTGCCGTCCGTCACGTTGCGGGCGGCGTACTCGCCGCCGGCACTGCTCGCCGCCGCCGTCCGGCCGGCGGCGACGTTGGGTCCGTCGGCCGCCGAAGCGGTGAACGTGGGCCATCCGACCATCAGAAGACTGGTCGTGATCACGGCGGAAAGGGCCCGCCATCTCCAGCGTTGGGCTCTCATAGATCCCCGATCTTGGGCCTCGGCGCGGGACACGCCGAGGACGCGGCTCTGTCGGCAGGGCCTTGCAGCCCCGTTTGTGCGCATGGATAGCTGAGTTTTGCGTTTAACGGTCAGAGAGTTGCAGACAACTGCAGGAGCGTCCACGGTTGGGACAGAAAACGGAACAAGGAACCACGTCACGCGTGATCTGCAAAGGCCGTTACATACAACCGATTTGGTGGCAATCTCCCGAGAGCCACGGGACGCAGATGGAGGCCTCAACCGACGTAAGAAATTTGCGCGCAGGCGCAAGCCTCCGGAAAGCTCCTGTTCCACGGCACGGAGAACGGCGGGGAACGCGAGGCGGAGAGCGGCGGCGCGGGAAGCGGCGGCGCGAAACGGCACAGCGAAGAGCGGGGCCCGCGCCACGCGGACCCCGCCCCATGGAACCGGCCGGAGGTCAGAGACCGCCGGTGTACAGAAGCCGGTCGGGCGAGCCGGAGCCCAGACCGGTCAGGACGCCCGAAGTCGCCTCCACGGCGAGCCGGTCGGCGACCTCCTGCGGCGTCGCGTCGGGGTTCTGCCCCTTGTAGAGCACCGCCGCGCCGGCAACGTGCGGGCTGGCCATGGACGTTCCGCTCAGCGCGGTGGAGCCGCCGCCGAGCTTGGCGGACACGATGTCCACACCGGGGGCGTACAGCCACACACAGGTGCCCCAGTTGCTGAACGTCGCCTGCCGGTCCTGGCGGTCGGAGGCGCCCACGGCGAGGACGCCGTCGGCCCGAGCCGGAGAGACGTCGCAGGCGTCCTGGTTCTCGTTACCCGCCGCGACCACGGGCAGGGTGCCCTCCGCCGCGAGGGCGTCGAACGCGTCGTCGACGGCCGACGAAGCCGGTCCGCCGAGAGACGCGTTGACCACGGCCGGCTGCTCGGCGTTCTGGGCGATCCAGTCGAGTCCCGCGATGATCCCGGCCCAGGTGCCCGAGCCCTCGCAGTTGAGCACCCGCACCGGTACGAGGGAGGCGGCGGGGGCGACACCGTACGTCGCACCGGCCACGGTCCCGGCCACGTGCGTTCCGTGGCCGTTGCAGTCCTCGCCGTCGCGGCCGTCGCCGACCGCGTCGTAGCCGGAGCCCACCCTGTCGCCGAACTCGGTGTGGGAGGCCTCGATGCCGGTGTCGAGGATGTAGGCGGTCACGCCCTCGCCGGTGCCCTCCACGTCGTACGTGCCGTCCAGCGGCAGATTCCGCTGGTCGATGCGGTCCTGCCCCCAGCTCCCGGCCGCCGCCCGTTTCCCGCCCGCCGCATGGGCGGCGGGCGGCGAGACGGACGCCTCACTGTTCTCCTCGACGGTCTGGACGCCGGCCGCGCCGCGCACCTCCTCGAGCTGCGCGGCCGTGAGGGAGGCCGCGAATCCGTGCAGGACCTTGCTGTACGTGAAGAGGGTGCTGACCCCGAGCTGTTCGGCCATGGCGCTCGGCGTCTGGTCGGGAGAGAGGGTGACGATGTACTGGCCGGGCACGGCCCGGGCCGACTCCTGCACCGGCACGAGGGTCTCGCCGGTGTCGGCCGTGGCCGTGGTGGTGCCGATCAGGGGCGCGATCAGCAGTAGAGCGGCTGGTGCCCAGCGGGCGCGCAGGCGCATGCGTTCTCCCTTGGGATGGAGGAGCGGGTCGCGGACCACGTCAGGTCCGCGACGTGCGAACACCTGACCTTTCGTCCACATCCCGG
Source organism: Streptomyces sp. SM10 (assembly GCF_002910915.1). GTDB lineage: Bacteria > Actinomycetota > Actinomycetes > Streptomycetales > Streptomycetaceae > Streptomyces. Next base: position 281,580 of record NZ_NEUF01000068.1, read on the forward strand.
GCGGGCCTTGAGCCACGTCAGCCGGACAGCGCAACGATCGGTACGGGGCAGGCCCATTCGGCCGATCTGGTGAAAGGTTTCAACACGTGCTTGCGGGCGTGGTCCGCCGAGGCTCGACAGGGACACCCAAGCCCCACACCGTCGACTTACGACCATCGTGCCAGAGGCAGCACGATCTCGAAGTGTCCTCGGGCAGGAAGCCACTCCGTCCATGGTTCACAGATTGAAACGTTTTGCCAGCTGCTCCGGCTCCCGGCACGGGCACGTCGGCCGGGACGGTACCGGCTCAGCCTCCGAAGGCCGGCACGGGCCTGCCCGGTGTCGCCTCGTGGGTGATGAGGTCCGCGACGTACCGGAGCATCGGCTCGGCCCACTGCTGCCAGCTCGTGTCCTCACGCCAGCGCAGGGTCAGGGTCACCCTGTCCTGCCGCGCGATGACCATCAGCATGCGGGGAGCGGCGGTCGCACGGGTCGGCATCGCTTCCACGACGTCGCACGGGGCGTCCCGCATGACCGCCGGGACCGGGTCGCCCCGCAGCGCGGCCTCGGGCATGAAGTTGAAGACCGCGCTGGTGACCGCGCCGCCCCGCAGACCGCCGAGGACTTCCTCGGCGATGCCCCCGGTCAGCCGGTGATCGGCGTTGGCGTACCGGAAGACCTGGACCTGCTGGGCCGCCGCGGCCACCACGGTGGCGGCGAAACCACCGGGCCCAGCGACGTCCAGGACGACCGGCGCGCTCATGACGGCGTTGCGGACCGAGCGCATGGCGGCCGCCGTGAGCCTGTTGGCCGAGAGCATCAGTGTGCCGACGACACCGGCCTGTTCGGCGGCACCGATGGCGCTGCTGAAGGCGGCGAGGTAGACCGCGGCAACCGGGACCCGGAGCCGGGCGGCGATCGTGGACGCGGCCTCGGCGAGCCGGAAGGACGTCATCGTGCAGCCCGGGAAGGACAGCGGGGGCCCGTCGAGCGGTGCCTCCGGCACCGGGTCGGGCCTGTGGCCGGCGAGGTCCCGTGACAGCCGCTCGTACTGCTGCCGCCAGTAGGCCAGGGCCCGTTGGAGGTGCGCGGCTCCGGCGGGCGTGGCCGACTCCCACAGGGCGAGGTCGACCGGCTGCTCCACGGGTCCGGCGGGGGTCCAGCCGGTGCCCCGGGTGTGGGCCAGGAGTGCCGAGGCGGTGTCGTCGTGCAGCGCGAGGACGCCGAGACCGTCGGACGCCCAGTGGTCGACCACCACGGCGATCCGCAGGACCTTCCCCGCCCGGGTGCCCATCAGCAGCGTGAGCGGCCACTGCGAGGCGAGTCGGAAGGACGTGCCCCGGGCCTCGGCCACGGCCTCGTCCCATGTGCCGAGGTCGACCGTCCGCAGTACCCGCTCGTATCCGGGGTCGAGGGCGTCCACGACCTGCCGGGCGTCGTCCCCGAGGCCGGTGACGCGGCTGCGCAGCACCTCGTGGCGGGCCAGTACCTGACGCACCGCCCGGCGTGCGGTGCCGGGGTCCAGGGGCGTGGTGAGGGACAGTTCGCGGAACTGGTTGTCCTCGTGCGAGGCGATCTGGCGGTCGGGCGCCTCGGGCAGCCACAGCCGCTGGACCCAGGTCAGCGGCCCGGTCCGGTCGGGGGCGGCCCGGTCTGCGGGGTCCGCGGGTCTCCACAGGGGGTTCGGCTCTTCGACGGACACGTGGGCGTTCCTTTCGCGGGATGCGGACCGGGCGGCGGACCGGAACGGCACCCGGTCCGGGGCGCACCGGGTCGTGTCACGGCTCATCCGTGGGTCCGTACGGGAGTGTGTGCACGACCCGGGGCGTGTTCAGGGCAGGAGGACCGTCTGGGCGCAGTGGCCGAGTCCTGAGCCGAATCCGAGCAGCAGGGCCGGGCGCCCCGACATCTCTCCCTGCGCCAGCAGGGATTCCAGCGCCAGGGGGATCGAGGCGGCCGAGGTGTTCCCCGCCCGGACGACGTCGCGCGCCACGCGTACCTCCGGGGGAAGGCCCAGTGCGCGCACGAGGGACTCGGTGATGCGCAGGTTGGCCTGGTGCGGCACGAACGCGGCGAGGTCCTGGACGCTCATGCCCGCACGGGCCAGTGCGCCTTCCGCGACCGCCGGCACGGAGTCGGTCACCCAGCGGAACACCTCCTGCCCGTGCATGCCCAGGTAGCGGTTCGCCGCTTCCGGCCGCGCCGGTCCGCAGTCCCAGGGATCGGGCTGTGCGATGGCATCGGCGCCGGACGGGTCACTGCCCCATTCCGGGGGGAAGATGCGGGTCTCGCGCGACGGTGCGACCACCACGGCTCCCGCGCCGTCGCCGAAGAGGAAGGCGGTGGACCGGTCGGTGGGGTCGACGATGTCGGACATCCGCTCGGCGCCGACGACGACGACGTGGTCGGCGCTGCCGGAGGAGACCAGGACTCGGGCCAGTTCCAGGGCGTGGCAGAAGCCCGCGCAGGCCCCCGACACGTCGAACGCCGCGCCGCGGAACCCGTCGAGCAGGGCGCCGGCCCGGGCTGCCAGCGGGGGTGCCTGGTAGAGGTAGGACATGGTGGCGGCGATGACCACCCCGACCTGGGACGGGTCCACTCCTGCCTCGGCGAGTGCCTTGTCGGCGGCGGCAGCCGCCATCGCCTCCAGCGTCTCGTCGGGCTCGGCGAAGTGCCTGGTCTCGATCCCGGTCCGGCGGCGGATCCACTGGTCGGTGGAGTCGACGTGGTGGCAGATCTCCTCGTTGCCGACGACGCGGCGCGGCCGGTAGCCCCCGACCGCCGCGATCCGCGCCTGCCTCGGGAGTTGTCCAGCCTGTACGTGCTGCGGCATGGGGGGGGTGCCTTTCGTCGCGAGTGGGCTGCTTCCCGGCGCTGCGGACCGGTCACCGCCCGGCGGGGTCATCGTCCGGCGCGCTGCCGCCCGACGGGAGGGGTGACTGACCGGCGAGTCTGCGGTACCTGCTGCCGTGGAAGACCAGGGGCGGCACCTGCGGGTCGACGCCCATGGCGTGCACCCTGAGGAGGGTGATCCGGTGGTCCCCGGCGCCGATCTCCTGCTCGGTCGAGCAGTCGAACCAGGCGCTGGCGCCGCTGAGCAGTACGGCGTTGCCGGGCGTCCCGTACCACGCGAGGCCGGCGAAGCGTTCGGCGCCGGGGGACGCGAGCTGCCTGCTGGCCCCTTCCTGGCTGCCGCTCAGCACGCTGATCCCGAGGCGCGCGGCGCCGCGCAGCCGGGGCCAGGTGGTCGAGGTGAGCGCGGTGCAGAACGACACCAGCGGAGGGTCGAGCGAGACAGGGACGAAGGAGGACGCGGTCATGCCGACGGGCTCACCGTCGACGAGCGCGGCCAGGGCCGTCACCCCGGTCGGGAAGGCCGCGAAGACCCGGCGCAGCACGATCGGGTCGAACGCGCCGACGGCCAGGCCTGCTTCGGCACTCACCGCTTCAGCGCGCGGTGGAAGACCGCCACGATCCTGGCGTAGTCGTCCTCGGCACGCGCCGTGTCCAGGACGAACGTCCCGCACCCGGAGTCCACGTAGCCCCCGATCTCGCGCTCCACCTTCTCGTGGCTGCCCACCAGATAGGGGCAGTAGGTGGCGTGGTTCAGGAAGGGACCCATCCAGTACGGGCTGTCCGGCCCGCCGGGGAACTCGTCCGCGGCGGACAGGTCCGCCACCCACCGCGAGTCGGAGACGCCGCGCGCCGCCATCTGCGCGAGGCGGCCCGCCCGGCTCGCCGGAAAGCGCTCGTGCGCCACGGCCCAGGCCTCCTGGTCGGTGTCGCGGGCGATGACGCCGATGCGTACGCCGCCGCCTCCCGGGTCGCCCCCTGTTCCCGGCGTGCCGGTGCCCGGCGGTTGCGGGTAGCGCACCTGAACCGCCCCCAGTGTCTGCCCCGCCCGGCGCCCCGCGTCGGAGGAGCCCGAGATGAACAGCTCGGGTGCCAGGTGGACGGGCAGCGCGGGTGACAGCGGCAGGGACCGCACCCGGTAGTAGTCGCCCTCGAAGGTCACCGGTCCGCCACCGGCGAGCAGCAGCCCGATCAAGCGGGCGTACTCCGTCAGGCGGAGGTAGCGGTCGTCGTGAGCGCCGTTGTCGTCGCACAGGGCCGCGAGATCACCGACGGATCCTCCCGCGACCAGGTTGAGGGCGATGCGGCGTCCGTACAGCGAGGCGTAGGTGGCGATCTTCTTCGCCACCGCGTACGGGTGTACGTACAGGGGTTGCAGGGCGACCAGCGGGACGAAGTCCGCGGTGGCCGCCAGTACTTCCTGTGCGACGACCCACGGGTCGACGGTGTTGTTGTCGGAGTAGACGAGGGCGCCCGTGAAGCCCGCCGCCTCGGCGGCGCGCGCGGCCCGCCGGACCGTCTCCGGATAGCCGCCGGGACCCGTGGGGGGTGGGATCGTCGCGAACAGCCGGAGGCCCAGCGCTGCATCGGCCACGGAAACACCTCTCGTCATCTGCTCCGCCAGGAAGCACCGGGGGACCGGGGCACTCACGGTGGGCGAGGCGGACGGGGTGCGTCCAGGTAGTCCGCAGGCAACTTTGCTGCCTGTCCTCGGAGGCGCCCAAGCTGCCGCTCGCTTGCCTGTTCCCGTGCAGGCCGGCGCTTCTAGGCTGACGCGGCGTCACCAGTACCGGCGCAAGCCTCGTGCGAACGAACGGAGCCGTCCGTGAATGAGCCCGCCCCCCTTTCCTACGGCCAGCTCTCCGTGTGGCGCGACGTCCGGGAGCTGAGCAGGGGCCGCTGGCACGAAGCCAACACCCAGACGTTCTGGCCGCTGGCCGAGGACGCGGAGTACGGCGCTGCGGAGGTCGAGAACGCCGTTCTGACCCTCGTCGGCCGGCACGAGTCGCTGCGGACCGCCTACGTCCTCACGGACCCCTTCGCCCCGGCCCAGCGGGTGCTGCCCTTCCTCGAGAGGGTGGATCGCGGTGTGGTCGAGTGCGGTCCGCACGAGTTCGACGACGTCGTCGCGCGGCTGGCGGCCGAGCCCTTCGATCTTCGCGCCGCGCCCAGTTGGAGGTTCCGGGTCCTCACCCACGGTGGGCGTCCCCGGGTGGTGGTGCTGGTCCAGCACCACATCACCGCCGACGGCTGGAGCAACGGCATCCTGGAGGCGGACTTCCGGACGGCCCTGTGCGCGTCCGCTCCGGCGGCCGCCGCCCCCGTCTCCACCCCGCGGGGGCTTGCCGCGTGGCAGCGCTCCGAGGCCCGGCACGCCCGCCGTGCCGCGCTGACGGCTTACTGGGAGCGGATCTTCGGCCTCACCACCGCCTCGCTCGCCGGGGTCGGGCCCCCGGCACCGCCCGACACCGCGTGCCAGTACTCCGTCCGCTCCCGGCAGGTGTACTCCGGGTGCCGGCGGCTGGCGGAGCGGCTGTCCGTCCCGGTCTCCAGCGTGGTGCTCGCCGCGTTCGCCCGCAGTGTCGAGCACGCGGCGGGGCCGGGCTCCCTCGTCGCACAGCTGATGTCCTCCAACCGCTTCGTCCCCCCGTGGAACACCGTGGTCAGCTCCATGAACCAGTGGACGGCAGCCTCCGTCAGCCCGGCTCCCGACGACTTCGCGGCATACGTCGGGCACGTCAACACCCAGAGCCTGCTGGCCTACCGGTACGGGATGTACGACGTGGACGAGATCGATCTGCTGCGCGACAAGGTCCGTGCCGGCCGCGAGCCGTACGAGGCGTCGCTCGGTTTCAACTTCCTCACCGGTTCGGCGCCCCCGACCGGCACCACGCCCGAGTCGGACACGCTCCGGGAGTCACCCTTCTCCCGCATCGGGCACCCCTGCTATCTACGGGCCACCGACGAGGGCGGTGAGTCGCTCCACCTGCGGCTGCGCACCATGGGGCTGGCGGACTCACTCACCCGGGACCTGCTGGAGGGGACCGTCGCCCGGCTGACGGACGCGGCTGCCTGACCCCGGCCGGCTCCCGATCCGGCCGACCTCCCGGTCCGGCTCACCCACAGATCCGGACCACGACCTTCCGTTCATGGAGCCTCCTGTGCCTGCCCACGTGATCGTCCTTCACCGTTGGACCGACTCCTACGCCGACTACGCCTCCTACCTCGACCACAGCGCCCTGCGGGTCAGCTACGTGACCACGGCGCGCGCCCGTCCGGTCCTGCCCGACGCGGCTGCCGGCGTGCGCGTCGTGCCGAGCACCGAGGACCGCGGCGCGGTCCGTGGCGCGGTCGGCGAACTCGTGGCGCTCCACGGCCGCCCCGACCGGATCGTCGCCCTGCACGAGGTGGACCTGGACGTCGCCGCGGAGCTGCGTGAGGACCTCGGGGTGCCGGGCGAGACCCCGGCCGGGCTCCACCCCTTCCGCGACAAGCTGGCCATGACGCGGCGGCTCGCCGCGCGGGACGTCCCGGTGCCGGCCGCCGAACCGGCCCCCGACCACCGGGCGGTGGCCGGGTTCGCACGGCGGCACGGCTGGCCGGTCATCCTCAAACCGGTCCGTGGCACGGCGAGTTCGGATGTCACGCGTCTGGACGACACCACCGATCTGGACGCGTACGTCTTCCCTCCGGACCTCCCGCTCATGGTGCAGGCATACCTCCCGCACGCGGTCCTGCACGTGGACGGGATCGTCGACGGCGGCGATCTGCGGGTGTGGCGGGCGTCGCGGTACGTCAACACCTGCCTGGACTTCGCCCGTGGCGCGGCCCTCGGGTCGGCCGAGATCGACGATCCGGTACTGCTGAAGAGCATCGGGGAGTTCACCCGGCGGGCCGTGCTGGCGATGTCGGCCGACCCGTGGGTCTTCCATCTGGAGCTGTTCGCCTCCGACGACGGCACCGACCCGGTGTTCCACGTCCTGGAGGTGGGCGCCCGCCCCGGCGGCGCCGAAGTGCCCTTCGTCTGGCGCGAGGTGCACGGTGTCGACCTGATGGCCGCCACCGTCGACGTGCAGATGGGCAGGCCGCTGCCCGACCACTCCCCCGGGGCGGAACCGGACGCGGAGGAGGGGGCGTACGGCGGGTGGCTGCTCGTTCCGACACCGGCCGCGCGCCCGTGCCGGGTCCTGGCCGCGACGTCGCGGACGGGCGCGGCGGACGGGCCGTACGCCGAGCGGCTTCCCACCCCGGGCGGGTATCTGGCGGACCTGCCGGGATACGAGCACTCCGGCGCCCGATTCCGCTTCCGGGGACGTACCTCCGCCGAGGTCGAGGGCGCGATCACCCGTACGCTGCGACACCTCGACTTCCGCTGCGAGCCGGTGGACCCGGCCCGCCCGGCGCGGGTGGTCGTGGTCGCATCCGGTGGCCGCGCCTACCGGGAGTACGCGCTCCGGGACGCGGCGGCGCACGGCCGGGTGCTGGCGGTCGGGGACACCACCCCGGACTGGGAGTCGCCGTACCTCACGGCGCATCAGGTCGTGGACACCGGGGACGTCGATGCCCTGACCCGGGCCGTGTCGGGGCTGCTGGAGTCGGACAGCGGACCGGCCGGCCTGCTGACCTGGAGCGAGGTGCACCTGGAGCGGACCGCCCGGGCGGCCGCGCGCCTGGGGCTGGCGCACATGACGCCGGAGGCGGTGCGCAACTGCCGTGACAAGCTCCGTACCCGGCAGTTGCTGGAGCGGGCGGGGCTGCCGTCGGCCCGCTACACCGTGGTGCGGTCCCTCGCGGAGGCGCACGAGGCGGCGGCGGCGATCGGTTATCCGGTGGTCCTCAAGCCGCGCGCCCTGGCGGGCAGCAGCGGGGTTGTGCTGGCCCGCTCCCCCGCCGATCTCGACGAGGTCCACCGGCATGCCGCCGGGGCGGCCTTCGCGGGTCTCGACGCGCTCGACGGCCTGATGGTCGAGGAGTACCTGGACGGGCCGGAGATCAGCCTGGACAGCGTGGTCCTCTCCGGTGAGGTGCACTGCGTCAACCTGGCGCGCAAGCGGATCGGCTACCCGCCCTTCTTCGAGGAGGTCGGGCACCTGGTGTCGCCGTGGCGCCAGGAGCCGTGGGCGGACGAGCTGACCGACATCGTCACGCGCGTCCACGCGGCGCTCGGTGTGACGGCCGGGGTGACCCACGCCGAACTGCGGCTCACCGCGGGCGGGCCGCGCCTGGTGGAGCTGAACGGGCGCCTCGGCGGCGACTTCATCCCGCTGCTCGGCCGGCTGGCCACCGGCGTCGACCTGACGGCGGCGGCCCTGGACGCCTCGCTCGGTGTCGTCCCCGATCTGCGGCCCACCCGGGACCGCTGCGCCGCCGTGCGGTTCCTCTACCCCGAACAGGACGGCACCGTCGACCGGCTGGACGTGTCCGCCGCACGCGCGGTGCCGGGCGTCGAGCGTGCGGTGGCGCTGGCGGAGGCCGGGCAGTCGCTGCTGCTCCCGCCGCGCGGGGTCGTGCCCCGGCTGGCGGCCGTCATCGCCACCGGTGACGACGCCGCCGCGTGCGACCGCGTCCTGGACGAGGCGGTCAGCCGTATCCACGTCCGTGTCATCCCTGCCGAGGAGCGATGAGCAATCTGATGGAATCCACGGACATCTCCCATGTGGTCCTGGGGTACAGCGTCGGCCTGCTGAACCAGCTGGATCGGGTGCTGCCGGCCGGCTCGGTGCTGGTGGTCGAGGAACCCGCGATGTGCGCGGCCAGGGACGTGGCCGGCCAGCTGGCACGCTTCGCCTGCGCCGCCGGTCTGGTCGAGGCCCCGGTGCAGGACGAGGCCGGTGCGGCGCGGCTCGCCGAGCACGTCGAACGGCCCGCCACCGTACGCGCCGTGCTGCCGGGGCTGGAGTACACGGTGGTCGCCGCGGCCGGACTGGCCGAGTCCTGGGGGCTGCCGAACGGCGGCACGGCGGCTGTCCGCGCCTTCCGTGACAAGTCCCTGCTGCGTGAGCGGGTGGCGGAGCAGGGCATCGCCCAGCCGGACTGGCGGCGGGTCGAGGGCCCCGAGGACGTGGCGGCCTTCCGTGGAGCCCATGGCGGTGAGTGCGTGCTCAAGCCGACGCATCTCCAGGGCAGCGTCGGTATCCAGCTCCTCGGCGCCGGGGACGACACCGCCGAGGCGTGGCGGCGGACGGCGGCCGCGGACGAGGCGAACCTGCGCACCGAACACGCCGGCACCGCCGGCTACGTGGCCGAGGAGTGGCTGCACGGCCCCGAACTCAGCGTCGAGGCGCTGGTCCACGACGGCGGCGTCGTCTTCCTGAACACGACCGGGACGCAGCTCTACCCGGGGCCGCACCCCGTCGAGCGCGGCCACGTGGTCCCCGCCGCCGCCGATGACGCGGTGGCGGCCGAGAAGGCGATGCACACCCTCGTGGCGGCCACGGGCTTCCGCAGCGGCATCCTGCACGCCGAGTGGATCCTGCGCGACGGCACACCGCATCTCCTGGAGTGCGCGGCCCGGCTGCCCGGGGACTACATCCCGCTCCTCATCGCACTCGCCTACGACAGCGACCTGGTGCGCGGCCTGCTCGACGTGCTCGAAGGACGACCGCCCACGATGGCCGCCGCCCCGGTCAGGGGCGCGGCGGTCCGCTTCCTCGACGCGGCCCCCGGCACCGTGCGGGAGATCCGCGGTCTGGACGCGGCGCGCGCCCTCCCCGGGGTCGTGGACGTCTGGATGTCCGTCGAACCGGGCGGGCGGGTGGCTCCTCTGACCAGCTCCTGGTCCCGGGCGGGTGAGGTCGTCGCCCTCGGCGGCGACCGTGAGGAGGCCGCTGCCAACGCCCTGGCGGCGGCCCAGGCCGTGGAGGTCGTCACCGTATCCGCGTAGCGTCCCGAAACGCCGGGGGCCGGCGCCGACTTCCGTGTCGGCGCCGGCCCCCGGCGTTGTCGGAGGTCCCGTCAGACCTGGGCTGCCCGGAACCCGCGGACCTCCTCCCACAGCGTGCGCGGGGTGCGGAACATGTCGACGATCTGGAAGTCGTCGGGGATGACGAGGTCGTAGAGCTGCTCGATCGCCACCATGAGGCCGACCGTGGCCATCGAGCTCAGGCCCGCGTCGGCCAGGGGAACGTCGGGATCGAGCGCGGTGTCCTGGGGCACGTCGGTCAGCACCCCGCGCAGCAGCTCCTCGAAGTCGGCGTCCCACGGCACCGGCGCCTGCCCGGTGTACCCCTGGGCCGGGTCCGTCGCGGTGCCGGGCGGCTCGGGGAGCCGGTCCGGGTCGACGGTTCCGGCCCCGGTCAGCGGCCACTCGTCCACCACCACCAGGACGTCCGGGATCAGATGGCGCGGCAGTCTGCGACCGGCCAGCGCCCGGCGGATCCCGTCCGGGGAGAACTCCTCGGCGGGGACCGTACGCACGTAACCCACCAGCAGCCGCCCGCCCGTGGCTGTGTCCGGCCGCTCGACCACCCGGCAGTCCAGCACCGAGGGGTGGAGCCCGAGCAGTTCGCGGGTCCGGTGGACGGCGGCCGGACCCATGGGCTCCAGCCGCCCGGACCGGTGGACGCGTGCCGTCCGGCCGGTGCGGTGCGGTCCTTCGGTGCCGTCGACCCGCATCTCGGCGACCACTCCGGCGGGTACGGGGCGGCGCCGGGTGTCGACCACGTCCAGGGCCAGACCGCACGGCGGTACTCCGTCGTAGGCGACCGGGCCGATGAGTCCGTCGGCGGCGACGGTCTCGATCACCCGGGCCCGGCCGCGCAGGGCTGCGGGCAGGGCGGGCCCCGCCTCGTCGTCGCCCCCGAGGACCACCGTGAGGGGGCGGGGCGGGTCGACGACGACCCGCTCCGCGACCAGCGGCGTCGTCCCGAGGTGGGTCACCCGGCCCGCGGAGATCAGGCGCCTCATCTCGGGAAGGGCCTCCGGCAGCGGGGTGGGCACCATGACGACGGTGGCTCCGGACGTCAGCGCCGTCAGCATCTCGATCAGACCGGTGGGGGTGACGGCGGGGCCGGCGCAGAGCCAGGAGCATCCCGGCTCCGATCCGGCGCCGCGATCGGCCAGTTCGCCGCGGAACCGGGCGAGTGCGCGGTCCAGGGCGTGGTGCGTCACCGGGGCCCCCGGCTCACCGGGCAGGACGCAGGCCGTACCGGCGGGCATCTCCTCAGGGCGGGTGGCGGCCGGCGGGCCGGCGGCCGGGGCCGCGGCGCCGGGCGCCGCGAGGGTGAAGGCGGCTCCGGCGCGTACCGCGGCGAGCAGCATGGCGACCGTGTCGGGGCCCCGCTCCGGTGAGAGGGCTCCGACCGCGACGAGGTCGCCGGGTCCGACGCCGCGCTCCCGCAGTTCCCGGGTGAACCGGTCCGCTGTGGCGCCGAGTTCCCGGTAGCTGAGCTCGCTCCCGCCGCAGCGCACCGCGACCACGTCTGGGTGAGCGGACACCACCGCGGCGAAGGACTCGGAGACGGGCCGCGGTTCGGGTAGGGGCTGTGCTGCGCGGTCCAGCCGGAGCAGTCCCTCGCGCTCGGCGGCGGGGAGGCAGTGGGCCCGGGAGTCGCCGTCCGGGCCGAGGGACATCCGCTCCAGGACCGTGCGGTAGAGGGCGGTGAGCCGGGCCGCGGCCTCCCGGTCGAGGCGGTGGCTGGTCGTGTTGAGTTTGAGGACCCCGGAGATCGTGAAGACGTGCAGCGCGAACTCGTTGTCGTTGTCGTTGTACGTGACGTCCTCGTCGATCAGCGACGCGTCGACCTGCCGGAAGTCGAGGTAGTTGAAGAAGACGTCCAGCAGCCGGCCGCCGGGGCCGAACTCCTGCTGGATGACCTGCATCGGGAAGACGCGGTGCGGCCACAACTCCGTCAGGCCGTCGTAGACCGCCCTGACGAGATCGCCCCAGGTCTCCGCATCCGTGGGCATGGCGAACGGCAGGGTGTTCAGATACATGCCGAGCACCTGGTCCGCGCCCAGGACCTCGGGCCTCGCGTCGCACACCAGCCCGGTGTAGAAGTCCTCCGTGGCGACGACCATGCTCATCACCTTCATGTGCGCGGCCAGCAGCACCGCCTTCATCGAGGTGCCGGTCCCGGTCGCCAGTCTGCGCAGGTCGTCCTCCAGGTCCCGGAAGTCCAGCGTGTGCTGGTACCGCTCGCGGACCAGGGCCCTGTCGCCCTGCCAGGCGGAGGGCAGTGCCGTGCCGGTGCGGCCCTCGACGACGCCGCGCCAGAAGTCCCGGTCCTCCTGCGACTCCCGGGCCGCCGCCTCGGCCGCGACGTAGTCCGCGTACCGGAAGGGCACCGGCTCGGGTTCGGCGGGCGTGCGGCCCTCCCGGATCTCGGCGTAGCCGGTGAGGATCTCCATCAGCATCGTGTGGAAGCTGAATCCCTCGAGGATCGGATGGCACTCCGTGATCGTGATCCACCACTCGGGGGAGTCCTGCGCGGTGTGGGCGTGCACCCGGATCAGCGGGAAGGTCGTGATGGCCATCGGGTCCCGGCGCTCGGACGCCGCGTACTCCTCCAGCGCGGGCCGCCAGCCGCCCGGGCCGAGCGTGCCGTGTCCCGTCGCACCGACGTCGATCCGCGCGGTGCGGTGCACCAGCTGCAACGGCTCGGTGTAGCGGTTGAGTTCGAAGCTGGTGCGCAGCACCTCGTGTCGGTCGACGACGAGTTGGGCCGCGGCCTGGAGTGCCGCGACGTCCGGTGCCACGCCGTCGCGGACGAGGTAGGAGGTGGTGTCCTGGTAGGTGTTGATGTCCGGGCGGGCCCGCAGTTCGATGATCATGCCGAGCTGGGTCGCGGTGAGCGGATAGGCGTCCACCACGTCCGTGGGCAGTGCCGCCCGGTCCTGGGCGCTCAGGAGGGCGAAGGGTTCCAGCGCCGCGGGCAGGGCGGCGCCGCCCGGTGCCGCGTCGAGGGCCTGCCGCGCGCACCACGCGGCCAGTTCCTCGACGGTCTGGTGGGCGAAGATGTCCGTGGCCGACACCTCCAGGCCCTCCGCACGCAGCCGGCCGGCCAGGGCCACGGCCCGCAGCGAGTCCCCGCCGACGTCGAAGAAGTTGTCCTGGAGACCGATGTGGTCCGTTTCCAGGACCTCGGTCCAGACGCGGTGCATCATCTCGGTCGGCACTGTCGGGGACGGGACGGCGGACGGGACGGGCTCAGGCGCCGGTTCCCCGTCGGCCGGACGGGCGGCGGGCCGCGCGGGAGCGGGGCCGATCGGCTCGTACGGGCGGCCGACGAGGCCGGCGAGCAGCTCCTCCCACTCCGCGGCCCAGGTCCGCGCCGTCTTCTCGTCGATCACCGCGGCGGCGTACTCCAGCCGGGCGTGGAACCGTCCGCCCGGGGCGGTGACCGTGTGCAGGGTCAGATCGAACTTGGCGTCGGGCACGGCGTCCGTCGCGATCCGCTCGACCCGCAGGCCCGGGAGCCGGAACCGGCCGTCCTCGTCGGCTTCCTCCATGTCGAAGGCCGCCTGGAACAAGGGGTTCCCGTCGAGTCCGCGCGCCGGGTTCACCGCGTCGACCACCCGCTTGAAGGGGACGAAGCGGTGGTCGAACGCGTCCAGCACCCCTTCCCTGACCTGGACCAGGACATCGGCGAAGGGCAGGCCGGCGGTGCGCCGTGAGCGGACGGCGACCGTGTTCACCGTGTAGCCGACGAGCCCGTCCAGGTCGGGGGTCCGGGTGGAGACGGGTATCCCCACCGTCACGTCCTCGCTCCCGGTGAGCTGGGCGAGCATGACGTGGTAGGCCGCCAGCAGCACCATGTACGGGGTGGCGCGGTGCGCCGACGCCAGGGCGTGGACGGCCGCGGCGGTCTCGGGTCCGACCGTCAGGTCGACGAGTCCGCCGCGCCGGTCGGGACGGGCCGGGCGGGGGCGGTCCAGCGGCAGCGGCAGGTCCGACACGCCGTCGAGTGCGGCGCGCCAGTGGTCCAGGTGCGGGCGCAGGGCGGCGTCCGTGGTCCGGGTCCCCTCCCGGGCGGCGAAGTCGGCGTACTGGATCGGCGGTGCGCCGAGTGCCGTGGGGTCCCCCGTGGTGCGGGCCGCGTAGAGCGCCGCCAGTTCGGCGGAGACGACCTGGTAGGAGTCCTCGTCGCACGCGATGTGGTGGATGTTGACGACCATGAGGTGCAGTTCGGGCCCGGTACGGATCAGCGTGACGCGCAGCGGCTGGTGCCGGGTGAGGTCGAAGGGCCGGCTCCGCTCCCAGTCGGCGATCTGTCCGGCCCGCGTCCCGCGGTTCCCGGCCGGTTCGTCCGCCAGGTCGACGACGCGGAAGTCGACGGGCCCGGGCGGGTCGATGATCTGGTGGGGTACGTCGTCGATCTGCCGGTAGCGGGTGCGGAGGATCTCATGGCGTTCGACGAGGGTCTCCCACGCCCCGCGCAGGGCGTCGGTGTCCAGCCGGCCGGAGAGCCGGAGCGTCCAGGTCATCAGATAGGCCCGGCCGGCCGGGGCGAGTTGGTGCAGCAGCCACATCTGCTGCTGGCCGGAGGAGAGCGGAAGCGGTCCTGTCCGGTCCACCGTCTCGATCGTCCGTGTCTCCTGGGTACGGGCGGCCGGCATCAGGCGTCCCTCTCTGTCGTTTCACCGTGCGCTGTCGTTTCACCGTGCGCTGTCGGGTCGCCGTCCGGGACCTGGGTGTCCGGCGGCGGCTGGAGTCTCGCGACCTCACGGGCGAGGGCGGCCGCCGTGGGCAGGTCGAAGAAGGAACGCATGGACACCTCCACGCCGAAGACGTTCTGGACGTTCCACAGCAGGCGGGCCGCGAGCAGCGAAGTGCCGCCCCGGGCCATGAAGTCGTCGTCGGGCCCCACGTCCGGCTGGGTGAGCAGTTCACGGACGAAGCCGAGGACGGTGTCCGGACACGCGGCCGGGCCGTCGGCCGGCGCCGGGGTGGCCGGGGCCTCGTCGGTCCCGATGTCGTGGTGCACGTCGTCGTCCTCGTCCTCGTCCAGGTGGGTCGCGCCGATCGCCAGGCCGGGATCGGCGGCGAACTGTTCGGCCAGCCGGCGCAGGCGCTCGGCGAGACCTGTCGCCACCGTCCGGTCGTAGAGCGCCGAGGAGTATTCGAGCGCTCCCCCGTACCCACCGTCGGGGCGCGGCCACAGGGTGAGCGCCAGGTCGGTCCTGGAGACCGTCCACGCCCGGCCGAGCAGTTCGAGATCGCGTTCGCGCGGGACCTGCCCGACCGTCTCGTCACCGGTCAGCGCGAACAGGTTCTGGAACAGGGCGGTGCGGGAGGGTTCGCGCGCCGGTGCGACCGCGTCGGCCACCGCTTCGAAGGGCACGGCGTGCCGGGCGAAGCCCTCACGGCAGGTGTGCTCGACGGCGGCGAGTGCCTCGGCGAAGCTCAGGTCCGGTGTCAGCTCGGGCCGCAGGACGACGGTGTTGAGGAACAGCCCGACCAGGTTGTGGAGTTCGGGACGGGTGCGGCCGGCGTGCGGGGAGCCGACCCCGAAGTCCCACTGCCCGGCGGCTCGGGCGAGCGTGACCGTCCAGAGGGTCAGCAGGACCACGTAGGGGGTCGCCCCGGTCCGGCGGCCGAGGGTGATCAGGGCCTCGGCCGCCTGAGCGGGCACATTCACGACGATCCCCGAGCCGTCGATGCTGCGCCGGGCGGCGCGCTGCCGGATCGCGGGGAGTTCGAGCGGGGGAAGTCCCGCCAGCTGTCGGCTCCAGTAGGCGAGCTGCTCGGCGGACTGCGCCTCGGTGATCTGGTCCCTCTGCCAGGCGACCGCGTCGACGTAGCGCAGGGCGGCTTCCGGGAGGACCGGTTCGCGGCCTTCCCGGATCGCCGTGACCGTCTCACGCAGCTCCTGTTCGAGCAGCCGGGAGGACCAGCCGTCGCCGATGATGTGGTGGCACACCAGGAGCAGCAGCTGCTCGGGCCCGCCGTCCCGGACCAGGGCCGCCCGGAACAGCGGGGCGACCGCCAGGTCGAAGCCCTCCGCGAGTTCCTCGGCGAGGATGCCGGCCATCTGCGCGGGCGTGGTCTCCACGGTCCGCAGGGCGTCGGGGACACGGGGCTCGACGACGGCGGCCAGCCCCTGCGCGTCCATGCCGTAGCGGGTACGCAGCACCTCGTGCCGTTCCACGAGCCGGGCCAGTGCCTCCCGGACCACCTGTGCGGGCACCTCGGACGGCAGCCAGACGAGGATCGGCAGAAGGTACTCACGGTTGCCCGGGTCCATCCGGTCCAGGACCCAGAACCGTTCCTGGGCGTGGGAGAGGGGCAGCCGGGCACCGGGCGGCAGCTGGGCGACAGGCTGCGCCTTCGAGGCCCGGCCCAGCAGTTCGGCCTGCTGACGGGCCGTCGAGGCGTAGTGCAGGTCGCGCAGTGTCACCGCGAGCCCCGAGGCCCGGGTGAGCCGGGCCGAGAGCCGGGTGAGCATCAGGGAGTGGCCGCCCAGCTGGAAGAAGTCGTCGTCGAGGCCGATCTCGTCGGTGTCGAGCATCTGCCGCCAGGCGTCCAGGACGATGCGCTCCTCGGCGGTGCGCGCTGCCGCGACGGTACCGGGCGCGCGCGACCAGTCGGGTTCCGGCAGCCGCGCGCGGTCGGTCTTGCCGCTGCTGGTCCGGGGCAGCGTGTCGATCTCGGCGACGACGGCCGGCACGAGCGCCGGCGGCAGCCGGTCGCGGAGGTAGGCGGTGAGGCGTTCGGCCGCACCGGGCCGTGTGGTGACCGCCCAGGCCGCCAGCCGGCGTGCTCCGCCGGGGCCTTCGGGGCCGTCGACCGCGCGGACGACGGCCTCGACGACCTCGGGATGGGTCTCCAGCGCGGCCTCCACCTCGCCGGGTTCGACGCGCACACCGTTGATCTTCACCTGGCTGTCGGCCCGCCCGACGAACTCCAGCGCTCCGTCGGGGCGGCGACGTACGAGGTCACCGGTGCGGAACATCCGGGATCCGGGCGGGCCGTCGGCGTCCGGCACGAAGCGCTCGGCGGTGCGCGCGGGGTCCTGGTGGTAGCCGCGGGCGACGCCCGGTCCGCACAGGTAGAGCTCCAGCGGGGCGTCGCCGTCGGTGCTGTCGCCGTCCGCGGGCAGCGCCAGGACCCGGGCGTTGTCGATGGGCCGGCCGATCGGGACGGCGCCGGTGAGCTGGGCGGGGTCGAAGCGCTGGGCCAGAACGTCGATGGAGCACTCGGTGGGGCCGTAGGTGTTCCAGATCTCCACGTCGACCTGGGCGAGCACGCGCCGGCACAGTTCGGCGTGCAGCGGTTCGCCCGCGGAGCAGACCGTCCGCAGGCTCTTGCACGAGGCGAGGTCCGACTGGGCGGCGAGCAGGCGCAGCATGGTGGGCACGACCTGCACCACGGTGGCCTCCTGCTCGCGGATCGAGGCGAGGAGTTCGGCCGGGTCGCGTCCCGCGTCGGCGCGGCCGAAGGTGACCGGGGCACCGCAGACCAGCGGGCCGAATATCTCCCAGCCCGCGGCGTCGAAGGTGAGCGGCGTCTTCTGCAGCACTCGGTCACGGGGCGTCAGTTCCAGCGCGTGTACGCCCCACAGCACCCGGTTGGCGATGCCCGCGTGTTCGACGACGACGCCCTTGGGGACGCCCGTGGAGCCCGAGGTGAAGATCATGTAGGCGGCCCGGTGCGCTTCGGTGGCGCACGGCGGGGTGTCCGGGTCGCCCGCCCTCAGGAGCCGGTCGACCCGGTGGGCGGTGGTCGTCGGGGAGAGTTCGGCGCCCCGGGCGGCCCACGTCTCGTCCACCACGGCCAGGCGGGCGCCCGCCGCCTCGACCGTCTGACGCAGCCGGGCGGGCGGGGCGTAGGGGTCGAGCGGGAGATAGCAGCCTCCGGCCAGCCAGATGCCGAGCAGCGCCGCCACCAGGTCGGGGCCCGGTGTCATCAGGACGGCGACGACGGACTCGCGCCCTGCTCCGAGTCCGGTGAGGGCGCCGGCGACACGGCGAGCCGAGTCCTCCAGCTCGCGGTATGACACCTCGTGGGGGCCGGAGACGACCGCGGGTGCGGCGGGGTTCTCACGTGCCCGGTCCAGGAAGAGTTCCGGCAGCAGCGCGGTCATCGGCTACCTCGCTCCGGTCTGCGCGGGGCGCTGCCCGCCGCGGACGCTGAGCGGACGCATGTCCGACCAGACGGAGGCGATGTGGTCCAGGCACTGCTGCCGGTCGCCGGTGAACCCCTGGGCGCGCCAGCCCGCCGGAGGCTCGCGGTGCGCGTTCCAGATCGAGTACTGCTCCTCGTGGTTGACGACTACTCGGTACGCCGTGTCCGCGGCCGTATCACTCACCGGGTCCTGCTTTCCTGAGGTCTTCGGATGCGTGGGTCTGGGTGGAGCGGGATGGTCACAGCCGGGTCCGCAGTGCGTGGGTGTCGACCTTGCCGTTCGCGGTCAGCGGGATCTCCCGGACGGTGCGGAGGTCGGCGGGGACCATGTAGTCGGGCAGGTCCTGTGCCAGCTCGGCCCGGACGCGGGAGAGGTCGGGGCCGGCTTCGGCGGCGGGGACGACGAACGCGGCCAGCCGCTGTGCCCCTGACGGCCCCGGGTAGGCGGTGACGACCGCGTCGCCGACGTCCGGGCACCGCAGGATCGCGGCTCTGACCTCACCCGGCTCCACCCGGTAGCCGCGGATCTTCACCTGATGGTCGGTGCGGCCCATGAACTCCAGCCGGCCCTGGCGCCAGCGGCCTCGGTCACCGGTGCGGTAGAGCCGGGCTCCCGGCTCCCCGTAGGGATCGGGCAGGAAGCGCTCCGCGGTGAGCGCGGGGGCGCCGAGGTAGCCGCGGGCCACCCCCGCCCCGCCGACGTACACCTCGCCGGGAACACCGTCGGGGACGGGTTCGAGGCTGTCGTCGAGAACGTACATCGCGGTGTTCGGGATGGGCAGGCCGAGCGGGACGAGGCCGTCGGCCGGCAGACGGGTGACCACCTGTCCGGAGTTGCCGACGGTGATCTCCGTCGGGCCGTACTCGGTGGCGACCGGGGTACCGCCGGGTCCGGTCAGTTCGCCCCAGCGCCGGGCCAGTTCCACCGGGAAGGCGTCACCGGCGGCGATGACCAGTCCGGCGAGGCCATGGGCCTCCTCAGGTTCGAGGTCCGTGCTGAGCAGGTTCAGGTGGCCGGGCGTCATCTTGATGAAGCTGTACGGAGCGCCCGCGAGCAGGTGCCCACCGAGATCGGCGGCGTCCAGCGGGTCGGGCAGCAGGTCCACCCGCTGACCGACCACCAGGGGCGCGAAGAGGCTCGGGACGCCCAGGTCGAAGCCGATCGAGCTGAAGTGCGGCGATCCGCCGATTCCGCGGGCCGCGTACTCCAGAGCGGTCCACAGCACGTAGTTGGCCAGGCCGCCGTGGTGCACCATGACGCCCTTGGGCGCCCCGGTGGACCCGGAGGTGTAGATGACGTAGGCGAGGTCCGCGGGGCCGACCGGGACGTCGATGGGGTCGAGGCCTGCCGTGTCGATCGCGTCGCGGTCACGGTCCAGGAGGATGTATTCGCCCTGGTCGAAGGGGCCGAGCGCGGGCAGCAGTTCCGAGCGGGTGACGATGAGGGCGCAGCCGGCGGCGGAGACCATGTGGCGGAGCCGGGGTCGGGGCAGGTCCGCGTCGAGCGGCAGGTAGGGCGCGCCGCACTTCCAGATGCCCAGCAGCGTCGGCAGCAGGTCCGGGCCGCGCCGCAGACCGACGCCGACGGGCACCTCGGGACTCGCGCCGTGTGCGAGGAGGTGGTGGGCGAGCCGCGTGGAGGCCTCGTCCAGTTCGCGGTAGCTGAGGGCCCGTCCGTCGGCCCGGACGGCAGGGGCGTCCGGGGTCCTGGCCGCCTGGTTCCTGAAGAGTTCCAGGACGTCGGCGGGTTCACGGGTGACGGTGCGCCCGACCGCCCAGCGGCGCAGTACGGCGTCGCGTTCGCCGTCGGGCAGGACGGTGGTCACCGCGTCGCCGTCCGGCGCCTCGGCCATCGCCTCCAGCACGCGGCGGTACATCACCGCCAGCCGGTCGAGACCGGCGGCGCCGATGTGGCCGGCGGCGTGCAGGATCAGGGTGTGCGCACCCGACACCCCGACGCACAGGCCGTGGCGGCCCGTGGCGGGCGCGGTGTCGGGTGCGGCGGCGAGGAGCACGCGGTCGGCCCGCGAGGCCCCTTCGTCCGGCCCGGGTGCCGGTGGCATGGCGCGCAGGGCTCGCCCGGCCTGTACGACCAGTTCCCGCCAGGTGCGCGCGGCGCCCGGCCGCACCGTCATGGCGCGCACCTCGCGGCCGCCGGCCGGCAGGACGTCCGTACGGAACGCCGGCTCCTCGACCAGGGTGTTCAGCACCTTGATGTGGGCGGCGGCCGGCACGGCGAAGGGCTCGGCGCCGGCGGAGACCGCCAGCGCGTCCAGCGCGGGGGCGAGGTCGGCGTAGTCCACCTCGACACGGTGGCCCGCCTCCGCGGGTGCAGCGCACAGCCACGCGCCCGGCAGTGTGAAGTCTCCCGTGCTCACCCGTCGCCCCCTCTCTCCAGCAGCCGTCGTGCGATCTGTCCCATCCGTTCCCCCGCCTCGTTGAGGATGTAGTGGCCCGCGTCCAGCAGGTGCAGGGAGAATTCCCTGGTCGTGGCGGTGCTCCACGCGGCCATGGCCCCGGCGCCGACGAACTCGTCCCGGCGGCCGCCGATGACCGTGACGGGCAGCTCCAGCGGGGCACCCGAGGAGTACGCGAGCGTTTCGACGACCTGGTAGTCCGCCCGCAGAATGCGTTCGAACATGGCCATCAGGTCGGGGTCGTCCAGGACTTGTTCCGCCATTCCGCCGTATCCGACGACCCGGGTGATCAGCTCGCCGTCGGGCAGCCGGTACAGGGGCGGGTCCTCCACCGTGCGCATCGACGGTCCCTCGGAGGAGGAGACCACCAGCTCGACCGGGAGCGGGCCGCCCGCGGCACTGAGCCGGCGGGTGAACTCGTAGGCCAGCACGCTGCCGGAGCAGTGGCCGACCACGACGAACGGCACGTCGAGCAGGGGTGCCAGGTGCGGACAGGCTTCGTCGAGCAGGGTGCGCCCGTCGGTGAGCGGGGCTTCGCCCATCCGGTTCTCCCGGCCGGGCGGCCGGACCACGCACAGGTCGGCCTCGGGCGGCAGGTGCTCCAGCCAGGGCCGGAAGACGCCCGCGCCCGCGCCGACGTGCGGGAAGCACACGATCCGCAGCCTCGCGTCGTCGTTGGGACGCGGCCGGGCGATCCACCGGCTGGTGACCGGCCGCGTCGCGGCGGCGGTCGTGGGAGCGCCGTTCATGCGGCGAGCACCTTCCTCATCAGAGCGGCCACGTGCGGGTCGTTGAAGACGGGCAGGGGGGAGGCGAGCGCGAGGTCCATCCGGTGGACGGTCAGCTGCTCCGGGGCGTCGCTCCAGGCCTGCTCGGCCGGGTGGGCGGTGCTGCTGCCGGCGACCAGCACGGCCGGTCCGTCGTAGGGCGGGTAGCCGTACTCCTGGACTGCCAGGGCTACACCGGCCCAGGCGCGCTGGAGTCCGGGCAGGTCCTGCGGCCGGGACACGTCCTCGTACCAGCCTCCGTCGTGGAACCTGGCGTGGATGTCCTCGATGCTCTCGTCACCGGTGAGCGCGAACCGCCCGGCGAGCATCGCCAGCCTGCGGCTCAGCAGATCGTCCAGGTCCGCGGGCGCCTCACCGGGAGCGGACACGGCGGGCGGAGCGATCAGGGCCAGCAGGGCGGCCTCGGCGCCGAGGCCGCGCAGACGGCGGGCCACCTCGAGGGCGACCACCGCCCCGTGTCCGAATCCGGCCAGCCGGTAAGGGCCGAGCGGCTGGTGTCGCCGCAGAGCGGCCAGGTACCGGTCCGCGAGCTGCTCGACGGATCCGGCCGGCGGAGTGGAGCCACCCGGGCCGGTCAGCCGCAGCGCCACGGCCGCGCGCCCCTCCGCCCACGCCGCGACGGCGTCCCGCTCGGCCCGGACATGGCTCTGCGAGTGGATCACGTGGAGCCGGCCGGCCGGGTCGCCGTCGGCGATGGACACCACCCGGACCTCCACCGGTCCCGAGTCGGGGCCGGGCCCGGTGGCGCCGGGGTCCAGGGCGCCCGGCCGCACCCTCGGCGCGCTGTCGCGCGGGAGGGTCAGGCGCTCGGCGAGCCGGGCCGGCACCGGGAACCGCAGGACTTCGGAACTGCGGAGGGACAGGCCGTGCGCACGCGCCGCGGTGGCGATCTGGATGATCGAGAGGGAGTCGCCTCCCAACTCGAAGAAGTCGTCGTACGGCGAGACCGCACGCCCGAGGTGCACGCCGCTGATCTCGCACAGCAGGCGCTCGACTGCCTGGCAGGTGAGCTGTGTTCGATTCCGCTGGTTCGAATGCACGGCGGGCTCCGTCTCGTGGATCGAGCTTCTCGGAAAGCATCGTTTCCGGGCCCCCCGCGGTACAGGCATCCCGCAGGCAAATTGCCAGGATCCAATTGCCGGTCCGCTGCCTGGAGATGACACCACGTGGCCGTGAAGACTTCCCAGGGGTCGCCGAGACGGGGATCCGTGCAATCGCCTCATTGATGCAGAGAAACGCGGAAGAGGAGAGGCAGGCGTGACAACGATGGCGAGCGCGAACGCCGACCACGGCACAGAATCCTCACTGCTCGGACTCACCGGTGAGGAGCGGACCGCACTGGAGGAACTGGCGGAGCGGCTCGCTCTCGTCGAACCCGCCCTGATCGACGATCCGGGCTGGCGTACCCTCGCCCGGCGGGAGAGCTGCCGGGTGCCGGTCCGGCTGAGACGGGCCGTGCGGGACTTCGCCTACGACGCGGGTCCGGACGGGACCCTGACCATCAGCAACCTGCCCCTGCCGGCCGCGGGGCTCCCGCCCACGCCCACCGTGCGGGACTCCGTGGAACGCGCCGCCACGACACCGGCGACGCTGGCGATGCTGCTGGGCAGCGAGCTCGGGGCGGTCATCTCGTACCGTGAGGAGAAGCAGGGCGCGCTCGTACAGAACGTGGTCCCCGTCCCGGCGCTCGCCGACTCGCAGAGCAACGGCGGCTCGGTGCGCCTGGAGTTCCACACGGAGAACGCCTTCCACCCGCACCGGCCTGACTTCGTGGGCCTGTTGTGCCTGCGGCCCGCGCACGAGGACCAGGTGGGCACGCAGGTCGCGTCGATCCGACGGGCCCTGCCTCTGATCGACGACGGGATCCGCACGGTCCTGCACGAGCCGCGCTTCCTCACCGAAGCGCCGCCCTCCTTCCGCTCGAACGACCGGTCCGACCCGAGGCCGGTGCTCGACGGCGCTCCCGAGGACCCGGACATCTGTGTCGACTTCAACGCGACCGGCGGGCTCGACGAGGGCGCGGAGAAGGCACTGGTCCAGCTGCGGGAGGCACTGTGGGCGGTGCGTTCCGACGTGGTGCTCGGGCCCGGGGACATGATCTTCGTGGACAACCGGATCGTGGTGCACGGACGGGTGGCGTTCTCGCCCCGCTACGACGGGAACGACCGCTGGCTGCACCGGGTCTTCGTCCACCTCGACCACCGCCGCAGCCGCGGCTTCCGGCCGGGCAACGGCACCGTGCTGACCTGACCCGCCCGCGGCGGCGGGCCGGGGCGCGTGTCCTCGGATCCCCGCGCCCGGCCCCCGGACCCACCGGTTCGACCCGCGGCTGCCTCCGTGCTCGGGAGTTCCGCCACCGGGGCCCGTGGTGGGCGAACAACGAATCCATACCGCCGCCGTACCGTCCTCGAACCGGGCCTTCCTAGCTTGGGGGCCGTCTGCGCCCCTCCCCTCGCGGCATCATCTCGACCGGACAGGAAGTGTGCCCATCCCATGCCCCTTCTGCGCATCCCCCTGAGCCGAAGGCCGAAGATCCCCCCGACCGTCCACGGAATCATCACCCTCCTGGGCCTGCTCCCCCGCATCAGCCGGACCAAGGCGGTACTCGGCCTGTTCAGTGTGCTGGTGGCCGCGGTGCTCCCGATGGCCGGCGCGGTGGTGACCGGGCTGCTCATCGGATCGATCGCGGAGGCGCTCGACGGCGGACTGTCCTCGCCGGCCGGGCGGCACACCTTCGTCCTGCTGGCCGTGGCCGGGGGGCTGGTGCTGGTGCAGCAGACCCTCGCGCCGCTCCTGACCGCGCTCGGTGAGACCCTCGGCCGCGAGGTGGACCGGGATCTGCAGCAGCGTGTCATGGCGGCGACGGGCCGCCCGGAGGGCACGGCCCACCTGACGGACCCCCATGTGCTCGACGCCCTCAGGGTGGTGCGCGGACTGGGGACCACGGAGACCGACCGGCCGAGCCACGCCGTGGCCGCTCTGTCGGTGGTGCTCCCGGCCTGGCTGCGCGCGCTGGCCGCGGCGGCCCTGCTGCTGACCTTCCACTGGTGGCTGGGACTGCTCTGGCTGCTGGCCTGGCCGGTGATCGTGCACTTCATGCAGCGGGAGTACTTCCGGGTCGGCCAGGCGGGCGGCGAGAGCAGCACCGCCCTGCGCCGGGCGGAGTACCTGCGCGATCTGGTGCTGACCCGGCCCGCGGCCAAGGAGGTACGGATCTGGGGCCTGCTGGACTGGCTCATCGACCGGTTCGGCCGGTCCTGGAGTGAGGCGACGGAGCCGGTCTGGCGGGAGCGCAAACCGCGCGCCCGGGTCGTGCTGGGTGCCACCGGGTCGGTCGCCCTGATCAACCTGGTCTCGTACGGCGTGCTGGCGTGGGCGGCAGTCCACCAGGAGATCGGGCTCGGAGCGGTCGCCGTCTACACCCAGGCGCTCGTACTGGCCAACAACTACACGGCGTTCGACGACAACAACGCCTACCTGTCGTTCGCCGGTGCCGCGGTCCCCCGCGTCCTGAGCCTGGACGCGCGGCTCTCCGCGGAGGTGCGGGACAGGCCGCGGCTCACCGAGTTGCCCGCCGGGTTCCCCACGGCCCGGATCGACTTCGAGGGGGTCAGGTTCCGCTACCCCGCGAACGACCGGGAGGCGCTGAGCGGGATCGACCTCCGGATCGCCGCCGGCCGTTCACTGGCCATCGTCGGGGAGAACGGAGCGGGAAAGAGCTCGCTGGTGAAGCTGGTGTGCGGTCTGCACACCCCGACCTCCGGTGTCATCCGCGTCGACGGCCACGATCTGGCGGACCTGGACCCCGCGGCCTGGCGTGAACGCATCGGCGTGCTGTTCCAGGACTTCGCGCGCTACCACCTGACCGCTGCGGAGAACATCTCCATGGGCGCGCCGCAGTGGGCCGGCGACCGGGACCGTCTGCGTGAGGCGGCGCACCGGGCGGGGGCACTGCCCCTGATCGAGGGGCTGCCGGGCGGCTGGGACACCGTGCTCTCGCCGGAGTACACGGGGGGAACGGACCTGTCGGGCGGGCAGTGGCAGCGCATCGCGCTCGCCCGTGCCCTGTTCGCGGTGGACGCGGGCGCCCGGGTCCTGATCCTCGACGAGCCGACCGCCGCGCTCGACGTGCGGGCCGAGGCGGAGATCTACGAACGTTTCCTGGAGCTGACGGCCGGACTGACCACGATCCTGATCTCGCACCGCTTCTCCACCGTACGGCGTGCGGAGCGCATCGTCGTACTGGAGAAGGGTGTGGTCGTGGAGGACGGCGGTCACGAGGAACTGCTCGCCCGTCAGGGGCGGTACGCGGCGATGTTCGACCTCCAGGCGGCTCGCTTCGTCGAGCCCCGGAGCGGTGGGAGCGCGGCCGCGGCGTCGCGGGCGGCGGCGGAGGCGGGACATGCGTAAGACACTGCGGGGCTACCGGGAACTGATGCGGATCGGTGTGGGGTCTGCCCCCTTCCACGCGACGATGCAGTTCCTGACCGGCATTCTCTTCGAGGTCTCCGTGCCTCTGGGCGGGCTCGGCGCCAAGCTGATCATCGACGCGGCGGTCTCGGGCGACACCGGCCTCGGCCTCGGCGCCGCCGTGCTGCTCGCCCTCGCCGTCGGTGTCGCGCTGGGCTCGGTCTTCTACTACGTGCACTGCCTGTTCACCGTCCAGGAGCGTGCCACGGCGGCGGCCGGCAGGCGGCTGATGAGGCTGCTCGGCGGCGCCGAGGGGCTGACGCACTACGAGTTCCCGGCCTACCTGGACCAGGTGCAGCGCATCCGCGAGCAGCAGGGCCAGATGTCCGGCATGGTGAACGCGACGGCCGGTGTGCTGCGGGTCGGGGCGACGATGATCGTCACCGCGGTCCTGCTGGCGGGTGTGGACCCGCTGCTGCTGTGCCTGCCCGTGCTCGCCCTGGTGTCCTTCTGGCTCGGCAAGCTCAGCCGTGATCTGACCGTACGGGCGCAGGAGGCGACGAGCGAGCAGGAACGCCTGCGCCGGCACCTGTTCGAGCTGGGCACGTCGACCGACGCGGCGGGCGAGCTGCGCGTCTACGGTCTGACAGACCTGCTCGGCGCCCGCCACCGGCAGGTGTCGGGCGGGGTGATCGGGCAGCGCAACCGGGCGAGTTGGCGGGGTGCGGGCCTTCAGGCGCTCGACGCCGTGGTCACCACCCTCGGATACATCGCCGCGATCACGCTCGTCGTGGTACTCGCCGTGCGCGGTGAGGCCACGGCCGGAGACGTCGTCCTGGTGCTGGGCCTGGCCGCCCAGCTCACCATGACGGTCAGCACGGCGGTGCGCTACGGCACCTACTTCCTGGTGGTTCTGCGAGTGGGCCGCATCCTGGTGTGGCTCCAGGACTACGTGGCCGAGGAGCGCGCCGCCCGCAAGGTCTCCGCCACCCTGCCCGAGACCCTCGAACAGGGCATCGAGCTGCGCGATGTCGGCTTCGCCTATCCGGGTGCTGAGGACGGCCGCGGCGTGCTCGCCGGGGTGGACCTGCACCTGCCGCCGGGTGCGGTCGTAGCCCTGGTCGGGGACAACGGGGCGGGCAAGACCACGCTGATCAAGCTGCTCTGCGGCTTCTACCGGCCGGACTCCGGCAAGATCCTCGTGGACGGGGTGGACCTGGCGACGTGCGACACCGCCGAGTGGCGGTCCCGCTGTTCCGCGGCCTTCCAGGACCATGTCCGGCTGGAGTTCCCCGTCCTGGAGACGGTGGGCGTCGGTGATCTGCCGCGGATCGAGGACCGGGCCGCCGTGGGAGCCGCCCTGGAGCGGGCCGACGCCTCGGGTGTCGTGGACAGCCTGCCGCAGGGTCTGGACACCCAGCTCGGGAACCGCTGGGACGACGGGGCGGAGCTGTCCGGCGGCCAGTGGCAACGGCTGGCGCTGGGGCGCGGGCTGATGCGTACCGATCCCCTGATCGCCGTGTTCGACGAGC
This sequence comes from Streptomyces sp. SM10, assembly GCF_002910915.1. GTDB lineage: Bacteria > Actinomycetota > Actinomycetes > Streptomycetales > Streptomycetaceae > Streptomyces. The sequence continues at coordinate 308,623 of NZ_NEUF01000068.1, forward strand.
CGACGGCCGCGCTGGACGCCCACACCGAGAACGCCCTGTTCGAGCGTTTCGCCGCGGCGGCGCGCGAGGGGCGGCAGCGCAGCACCGTCACCCTGCTGGTCTCGCACCGGTTCTCGACCGTGGGCATGGCCGACCTGATCGTCGTACTGGACGGCGGAAGGATCAGGGAGCAGGGCAGTCACCAGGAGCTGATGGCCCAGGGCGGCCTCTACGCCGAGCTGTTCGAACTTCAATCCCAGGGGTACCGATGACGCTCGACTACACCGACGGATTCGCCCTGTTGGGCGGGCACCTGCCCGTCTGGAACTCCCGGCGGTTCGCGGCACTGAGAATGCAGCGCGGCTGGACCCAGGAAGAACTCGCGGAGTACTCGGGCCTGAGCGTGCGCACCATCAGGAACCTGGAGCTGGGCCGGGTGCAGAACCCGCGCCGCTCCTCGGTGGACCTGCTGGTGAACGCGCTCGGCGTCACGGACGAGCAGCAGCAGTGCGCCGAGAGCCCGGAGCCCGCACGGTGGCGCGGGCTCCAGGCGCCGGACTCCGCTCTGGTCGGCAGCCCTTCGGCGCACCAGCAGCTCGTGCACACCGTCCGCACGCACCGGCTGACGACGTTCCTGGGCCCGGGAGGGGTCGGCAAGACCCGGATGGCCCTGGACGTGGCCGCGCAGGTCAGCCATTTGTTCCGGGACGGCGTCGAGGCGGTGGAGCTCGGCGACCTCGATCCCGAGGACGGCCGGCACGGGGAGCAGACGGCCGCGGTGCTGGAGCGGGTGCGCCGGCAGATGGCGCGGGGCCTCGCACCGGGCCGGCCCGGCACCGGCACTCCGGAGATCGGGCCGGACACCGACATGCTGCTGGTGCTGGACAACGCGGAGCACATCCCGGCCGGTGTGATGGCGGCCACCAGGGAGCTCCAGGCCGCGTTCCCCGCCGTCCACATCATCATCACCACCCGTCGCAGGCTGACCGAGCGGATGGGCGCGAACCGGGAGATCCAGCCGCTGCCCCTCGAGCACCCGCCCGGTGAGCCGCTGTCCCGCGCACCGGCTGTGGAGCTGTTCCTGCGCCATGTCGGCAGCGCGACCCCCGCGGCCACGGAGCTGGAGAAGGACCTGCCGCTGGTCGCCGAGCTGTGTCGCCGGCTCGGCGGTCTGCCGCGCTACATCGAGTTCGCGGCCGAGTGCCTGCGGGCGATACCCATCCGCCTGATGCTCTCGTACGGGCCGACGCCGGAAATGCTCTGGTCCAACGACCACGCGCTGCTGCGCCACCAGCGGTCGGTGACGGACAGCATCCTGTGGAGCGTCGACCTCCTGAGCAAGGACCACCGGCTGCTGCTGGAGCGCATCGCGGCTCTGCCCTCGCGCCGTTTCGTGCTCGACGAGATCAGTGCCGGCTACGACCGGTCGGCCCACCCCGAGGGGCCCAACCCCCTGACGCTCGTCTCCGACCTCCTGGACACCTCACTGCTGCTTCCCGATCCGGCACACCCCTACCACTACCGGCTGGCCCCCTTCGGGTCCGAGGTCCTGCTGCGCTCGGGCCGTCCGACGCCTGAGCCCGGCGGTCCAGCACTCGGCTGAACCACCGGGCCCGTACGGCCCGCGGACCGGCTCAGCCGATCTCGGGCCAGTCGTCGAGGTTGTCGCCGTGTGCGTGGACCAGGGCGGATACGGTGCGTTCGAGACCGAAGGCCATGCAGGAACTGTGTGCCGGTCCCTGGTCGGCGAAGCCGATGGCGAATCGCTCGCCGAGATGGTCCTTGTGGCAGTTGGCCGAGGCGATCGCGGTGCCCGGGTCACCGTCGTAGACCTGCGTGTGGAACTCGTACTTGAGGTCCTGCTGGATCTGGCTCGTGCGCATGAAGCGGTCGCCGGGACCGAAGAAGGGGTCGCTGGCCTGCTGGACGGAGATCTTCAGCCCGAGCCTGGTGAACAGCTCCTCCGTGCGCGCGATCCAGGCGTCCCTCCACTGCCAGGCCTCCTCCTGCCCGGCGACCACGACGAACTCACGCATCCGGAAGGAACGGAAGCGCCCGTACTCGCTGGTCGCCTCGTGGCGGTAGCAGTGCCCGACCGCGTCGAAGAAGTGGGCTTCCTCGACGGTGCTGTCCGCGATCTGCGGATAGACGCTGTAGCAGATGGCCGGGGCGAGCACCACGTCCGTCTCGGACGGTGCGGCGGTGGGGTCCTGGGACTCCGGGTTCTCGCCGGTCCGCAGTGCGTGCACCGACCCCAGCAGTTGCGGGAAGGACTCGGCGTACTGCGCGCGGTCGATGTTCGCACGCGGGACGACCGGTGCGTACCAGGTCGGGCCGGGCGAGGCGGAGGGGTCCACGGCCGTGAGGGCGGCCTGGAGATTCGTCAGGACCTGCTCGAACTTCGGGGTGAAGCTCAGCAGCCCGGGTATCCCGGTGGGCAGCACCCAGCCGGCCTTCGTCGTCGTCATCGGGACAGTCACGCTCCTTGGGGAATGCGGGATGGGTGAGAGGTGGACACGCGGTGCGGTGTGCCTGGGGGGCGTGGGCGTGCCGACGGGCACGGGAGGTGCGGGGACGCGGGTGGCCCCGGCGCGGGCGTCTACCAGCCGGCGGTCTCGGCGACCGTGTCGTAGGCACCGTCGAGACCTGCCATGAGCGCGGGGATCTGATCGACGTGCAGGGGAACGCCCAGCACGCTCTCCAGCTCGACGACGAACTCCACGGCGAGCAGGGAGTCGACGTCAAGGTCCTTCTCGAAGTCCGTGGCCGCCTCGACCGCGGCGGGCTCGGCGGAGAAGATCGCGACCGCGACATCGCGGATCAGCGCACGGCGGGTGGCCCGGTCGGTGTCGATTCTCATGCTGTCCATCGATTCACTCTCGCTTCTGGGATCAGCTCGCGCAGAGCAGGGGGAAGGGTTTCGCCGACGGCCGAGCGCAGGAGTTCCAGATAGTCCCCGGCCAGCCGTCGGGCAGTGCGCTCGGTGAACAAGGAGGTGTTGTACTTGAGCTTGGCCTGCATGCTGCGGGCGCGCCGCGTCATCTGGAGGGACAGCTCGAACTGCCCCTGCTGCTGCGGCAGGTAGTACTCAGTGGTGCGCAGCCCGGCGTGTTCCACCTCGCGGCCGGGTTCCATCGCCGCGGCGATGGGGTCGTCCACGTCGAGCTCGTTGAGTGCGAACAGGACGGTGACCGGCCCCGGCCGGCCGGGGTCGCGCGGCAGGTCGACGAGTCCGGACAGCAGCGCGAACGGGTAGTCGCGGTGCATCAGACTGCGCCACAGGGCGGCGGACGTGCGGCGGACCAGGGCGTCGAAGCCGTCCTCGGGGTCCAGGTCCGCCCGCAGTGCCAGGGTGTTGACGAAGTATCCGATCGCGTCGCGTGCTCCCGGACCCCGCCGCTGGGTGACCGGGTAGCCGACCACGAACGTCGTCCGGCCGCTGAACCGGTAGACGAGCAGCTCGAAGACCGAGAGGAGATAGGCGAACAGGGTGACGTTCCTCGCGGCGACCGCGCCGTCCAACCCCGCCACCAGGTCTGCGGGCAGTTCGAGGTCGATCTCCGCGCCCTCGGGACGGTAGATCGGCGGCCTCGGCCGGTCGGCGGGCAGGGTGACGTGCTCCGACACGCCCCGGAGTTCACGCTTCCAGTGCTGACGTGCCCGGTCCGCGCGCGGCGAGTCCAGATACGCACGCTGACGGGCCACGAACCGGTCGAACACGGCACCGGCGTCCTGGGGCTCGTGTCGGCGGCCCGCGCGTAGCGCCGCGTACCGCGAGAGGATCTCCCGGCAGATCAGCAGTTGCGAGATGTTGTCCGCCACGATGTGGTGGGCGGTGATCAGCAGGACGTCCGGACGGCCGCGGGGCCGCAGGAGCGCGGCCCTGACGGGCGGTTCCCGGTCGAGGCCGAACGGGCGCCGGGTCAGGCCAAGCGCGAAGTCGCGGAAGTCGTCCGCGCCGAGGTCCGGCTCGTGCCGCTCGAAGACGGGGGCTGTGGCCGGCGCCGGGTGGCGGCGGACGCGGCCGCTGTCGTCGCAGGCGAACACCGAACCGAGCAGGCTGTGGTCGAGGATCGTGGCCCGGACGGCCGACTCAAGTACCGCGGCGTCCACCGGGAAATGCAGACTGAGCGCCGCCGTGACGTTGTAGGCGACGCAATCGGGGTCGAGATTCTGGATAAGCCAGAGAGCTTCCTGACCAGGAGTCAGCTCGCCGCCGACCGCGGGCACGGAATTCCTCTTCGTCATGGGTCAAGTACGGCACGGGTCCACGAGGCTCGACAAGGAATCGGAACGGCAACTTTCCTGCCTGTACCAAACTGCCGGGCACTTGCCTGTCCCCCGCCGGAAACCCCTCCCTACGCTGTGCTCGTGATAATCGTCCTTGAATTCTCCGATGCGGGGTTGACGAGAATTGATATATGAAAACGCGTACGAGATGGTCCAGGACGATGTCTTCCTTCATCTCGACGACGCTGCCGCGAATATCGATCTCTATCTGAAGATAGAGGGCCTCAACCCTGCCGGGTCCATCAAGCTGAAGACGGCACGGAGCATGGTGGAGGACGCCGAGCGCCGGGGCGTCCTGCGCCGGGGCTCCCGGCTCGTCGAGTCGTCCTCGGGCAGCCTCGGCATCGCCCTGGCGGTGGTCTCCGCCGCCAAGGGGTACCGCTTCCTGTGCGTCACCGATCCCAGCACCTCGGCACTGAGCGTCGAGATCATCAGGGCCCTCGGTGCCGAGGTGGTGACGGTGAACCGGCTGGACGCCAGCGGCGGCTACCTGGGCACCCGGATCGGCTACATCCACGAGCAGCTGGCCGAGGACCGGGACCTCGTCTGGCTGAACCAGTACGCGAACCCGGCGAACTGGGCGGTGCACGACCGGTGCACGGCGGCGGCGATCACCGCCGCCGTCCCGGACCTGGACTACCTGTTCGTGGGCACCGGAACCTCCGGGACCCTGATGGGCTGCATCCACCACTTCAGCCGGCACTCGCCGGGGACCCGGATCATCGCGGTGGACGCCGTCGGCTCGGTCAACTTCGGCCATCCGGCGGCACGGCGGTACATCCCAGGGATCGGGACGAGCAGACGCCCGGAGATCCTGCGCACGGAGCTGGTGGACGACACCGAGCTGGTCGCGGAGACCGACACCGTACGCACCTGCCGATGGCTCGCCCGGCGCTACGGGCTCTTCGCCGGGGGCTCGACCGGGTCGGTGGTGCGGGCGGTTCTGCAGCGTGCCCCCGAACTCCCGGCGGGTTCACGGGTGGTCGCTGTCTCACCCGACCTGGGCGAGCGCTATGTCCAGACGATCTACAACGACGACTGGGTGACCGGCACCTTCGGCCCCGAATGCCTCAAAGAGTCCGACGACGAGCTGTTCGAGCTGACGAGGGCGAGGAGCTGACCCATGTTCTCCTTCCAGGTGATGGGCGGAAAGAGCGTCCGCGCCGTGATCGAGACCTCCCGACCGGAGATCTACGCCCGGGTCAGGGAGACCTACCTGGCCCATCACCGCGGCGCGACGATCAACCCTGACAGCTACTTCCTGCGCTTCCCCGACAGGCCCGACGCGAGGATCATCGCCCTGCCCGCGGCCCTGCCGGCGGACGCGGCAGCCGGTGGGACGGAGGGCCTGGCCGGCATCAAGTGGATCGGCAGCTTCCCGGGCAACATCGCGCGCAACATCCCGCGTGCCTCGGCGGTACTGCTGCTCAACGACCTGGAGACGGGCTATCCCTTCGCCTGTCTGGAGGCCGCCCAGATCAGCGCGGCGCGCACCGCGGCCTCCGCCGTGCTGGGGGCCGAGCAGCTGCACGGCTCCCGGGAGGCGGCGAAGGTGGCCGTCGTCGGCGCGGGCGTCATCTCCCGCAACATCCTCGAGTTCTTCCACGCGCTCGACTGGGCCTTCGGCGAGATCACGGTGCACGACACGGTGGAGGAGTACGCGAGGAGGTCGGCAGGGCACGCCGGGACACTCGGCTACCGGGCCCGCGTCTCGGGCACCCTCGAGGAGGCGGTGGACGGCGCCGACCTCGTGGTACTGGCGACGACCGCCGCCACGCCCCACATCCTGGACCCGGGCGCCCTGGCCCCCGGCCAGACGGTGCTCAACATCTCGCTCCGCGATATCGGCCCGGAGCTGATCGCCGCTTCCCACAACGTCCTCGACGACGTGGACCACTGTCTGAAGGCCGGTACCTCGCCCCACCTGGCGGTGCAGAAGTTCGGCCACCGCGACTTCATCGACGGGACGATCGCACAGCTCGCACTCGGGGAGCTGCGCCTGGGGCAGGACCGGCCGCGGATCTTCTCACCGTTCGGCCTCGGGGTTCTCGACCTCGCTGTCGGCCAGGAGATCCTGCGGGTCGGCCGGGAGGCCGGCCAGGTACAGCAGGTGCCCGACTTCTTCGCCGAGGTCGAACGATGGTGAGGCCCGGCGTCCGCCGCAGTGAACGGAGGCTGGCTCCATGACGAAGCACCCCAGCAGGCACCTGATCTCTCTCGACGACCTCGCCGACTCGGAGGTGCGGGACATCGTCGAGCGTGGCGCGGCCCTGGCCCGCAGGTCGGCGCAGGGGCACGGGGTCACCGGCACGGCCCTGGCCGGCGATGTCGTCGGTGTCTACTTCCGCAAGACCTCGACCCGCACGCGTACGGCGTTCTCGTCCGGAGCCCTGCGGCTCGGGGCGGGTCTGGTCACCTACGGACCCGGCGACCTGCAGCTCAACACCGGGGAGACCACCGAGGACACCGGCCGGGTGATGGCGGGGATGCTCGACGTCCTGGTGGCGCGCACCGCGGGGGACATGGGCGAGCTCCGCGCCTGGGCGGCGCAGCAGCGGATGGCCGTGATCAACGCGATGAGCGCCGAGGAGCACCCCACCCAGGGGCTGACCGACCTGACCACCCTGACCCAGCGGTTCGGTGCGGTGGACGGCCTGAGCGTCGTGTACGTCGGCGAGGGCAACAACTCGGCCGCGGCGCTCGCGCTCGGCCTGAGCCGGTACCGCGGGGTCCGGCTCGAACTGCGTACGCCGCCGGGTTACGGCGTGGACGGGTCGGTGCTCGCCCGAGCACGGCGGTCGGCGGCCGAGCACGGCTCCGACGTGAGTGAGCGACACGACGTGGACCGGCTGCCGGTGGATTTCGACGTCGCCTACACCACGCGCTGGCAGACCACCGGGACCAGCAAGCCGGACCCGGACTGGCGTGGCGTGTTCGCTCCCTTCCAGGTGACGGACGCGCTGATGGGAGGCTCCCCGAAGGCCGTGTTCATGCACGACCTGCCTGCCCACCGGGGCGAGGAGGTCACCGCCGAGGTGCTGGACGGCCCCGCGAGCATCGCGTTCGACCAGGCCGAGAACAAGCTCTACAGCGCCATGGCCGTCCTGGAGTGGTCCCGTGCTCTATCTGCGTAAGATCGTGCCCTTCGTCCCCGCGCACAGCACGGCCATCGCGGATCTGCGTGAGCATCTGGAGCTGTCCCGTGCCGAGCTCAGGCTGCTGACCCGGTTCCTGGGGCTCGAACGGGTCGTCATCGCCGAGGGGCTCTCCACACTGGACATGCTGCTGTCGATCGGGCAGGAGGCGCTGGCGGACCTGGACCGTTCCCGGGTGCGCTGCCTGATCCACGCCCACACGGTGCAGCACCTCGCGCCGCCCGGCCTTCGCTGGATGGACGTGCTGCGCGCGAAGCTGGGACTGGACGGTGCCACCGCGTTCTCGATGTCCCACCAGGGCTGCACCGTCGGCCTGAACGTGCTGAAGGTGGCGGAGAGCCTGCTGGCGGCAGAGCCGGCCGGGAGCACGGCGCTGGTCCTGGTCGGTGAGAAGGCCCTGTCCTCGGTGATGCAGCACCTTCCGGGGACGTCGGTCCTCGGGGACGCGACGGTCGGCCTGGTGGTCGGACTGGAGGGTCCGGGCGACGCACTGCTGAGCGTGGCGCACCGCACCCGCGGCGAGTTCCACCAGGCCATGAACATGCCGGAGGAACTGCAGCACCACTACACCCTCGCCTACGCACCGGAGTTGGCCTCGGTGATTCTTGACGCGGTGAACGCGGCGGGTCTCGATCTCGACCGGATCGACCTCGTGCTGCCGCACAACGTGAACCGCTACTCGTGGACGACCACCGCGCGGAGGCTGGGTCTCCCCCTCGACCGGATCTATCTGAAGAACGTACCGAAGACCGGCCACTGCTTCTGCGCGGACCCCTTCATGAACCTCTCGACCGCGCGCGCCGAGGGCGTGGTGCGGCCGGGAGCGACCGTGCTCCTGGCCTCCGCCGGCCAGGGCGGGACCTTCACCGCCGCGGTGGCCAGAACCTCTACCGGACAGGAGTGACATGTCTTCCCCACCCGCGTCTTCCCCACCTGCGTCGTTCCCGCCCGCGCCGTCCCCACCACGGCCCTCGACGGCCGCCGGGTTCACCGCACGGCTGAAGTACGCCCTGGTCTCGGACCCGACCGCCCGGTTCGTCTACGTGAACAACTTCGAGGTCGAGCGCGTCTGGGGCCTCGACGAGCCGAGGCTGCCCGGCACCGGGCTGTCCTTCTCGTCGGCCACGGTGAACCGGATCGAGGAGGTCGGCGTCCTGCTCGCCGACGAACACGACGCCGTGGTGCTCAAGGGCGCGGTCGATCCCGGCTACGCCGAGTATCTGGACGCGCTCGGCGCCGCCGAGGGCGAGCACCTGACGGTCGACCACAACGTACCGGACCGGTCGGTCACCGTGGACGCGCTGGAGTCACCCCGGCTGCTGGAGGCGCTGCGCGCGCTCGCCGACGGGCGTACGTATCTGATGCCGCTCGGCATCTCCCCGGACGAGGAGCTTCTGGCCGAGGCCGTCGGGCTGCCGCTGGCCGGTCCCGGCGCCGCGGTCTGCAAGGAGGTGAACGGGAAGATCTTCAGCCGGGAGCTGGTCGACGCGGCCGGGCTGACCGCAGTCCCGGGCGCCGTGTGCCGGACGGTGGAGGAGCTGGCCGCGGCACTCGACACTCATCTGATCCGGACGGGCACCCCCGTGGTGGTCAAGGAGTCACTGGGCGTCTCGGGGCGCGGCATGGTCGTCCTGGAGGACGCGGGACGCGGTGAGCGGCTGCTGCGGATGATCGAGCGCCGGGCAGGCGCCGACCGGCGTGTGTCGGTCGTCGTCGAACGCTGGATCGACAAACAGGCGGATCTGAACTACCAGTTCGTCGTCGGCCGCGACGGCGGGGTCGCGTTCGAGACCGTGAAGACCGCGCTGACGGAGAACGGCGTGCACCGAGGGCACCTCTTCCCCCCGGCCCTGCGGCCCGACCAGGTCGGGGAACTGCGGGCGGCCGCCGACGTGATCGGCAAGGAGCTGGCGGCCGCGGGCTACTTCGGACTCGTCGGGGTCGACGCGCTGCTCGCCGCGGACGGCACGCTCTATCCGTGCCTGGAGATCAACGCGCGCTTCAACATGGCGACCTACCAGAACCGGATCTCGGAGCGCCTGATCCCGGACGGGCAGTACGCCCTCGCCACGGCCTTCGATCTCAGGCCGGGCCGTGCGTACGGCTTCGGGGAGGTCCGCGCCGCGCTCGGCGATCTGCTCCTGGAGAGCCTCCCCGAGGCGGGGGCCCGCGGTCGCGGCGGTGTGCTGATCAACAACTTCGCCACGCTGAACGCCATGTTCCTGGCCGAGGGAAAGCCCTATGGGCGCCTCTACGCGATCTGTGTCGGTGACGACGAGCAGGACGTGCGGCGGACGAGAGAACGGGCCGAGACCCTGCTGAACGAAATGGTGGCCACGCCGTGAGTGAAGAGACCGACTGGAACGGGCTCGCCGAACAGTACGGAACCCCGACCTATGTGTACGACGGCGACTGGCTCGCCGCCAACCTCAAGGCGCTGCGCTCGGCGCTGCACCCCTCGCTGGAGATCTTCTACTCGCTCAAGTCGAACCCGAACCGGGGCGTCTACGACGTCCTGCACTCGGCGGGAGCGCGAGCCGAGGTCTCCTCCCTCGCCGAGCTCCGCCTCGTCCTCGACGCGGGCACGGACCCGGCCGACATCATCTTCCTCGGCCCCGGCAAGAGCCAGGAGGAGATCGACGCCTGCGTGGAAACGGGCATCTACGCGATCGTCTGCGAGTCGTTCGACGAGCTCGAGAGGATCGACGGGACGGCCCGCGCGCGGGACGTGCGCCAGCGGGTGCTGCTGCGGGTCAACCCCGCGCTTTCCATCGCCGGTTCGCGTCTGACCATGGGTGGCAAGCCGCGTCAGTTCGGCATCGACGAGGCCCAGATCCTGGCGGCGGGGCCGGCCCTGGCCGCGTACCGGCACGCCGACGTGGCCGGGGTCCAGGTGTATCTGGGCACGCGCATCCTCGACGCCGAGGTCGTCGTCAAGAACACGGCGTACATCCTGGACCTCGCCGAGCGCATCGCGGCGGCCACCGGCATCAGCCTCGCGGCGGTCGACATCGGGGGCGGTCTGGGTGCGGCCTACTTCGCCGGTGAGGAGGAGCTGGACACGGCCGTGCTGGCCAAGGACCTCAATCCGCTGCTGGACAGGTTCGTCTCGGCGCACCCGGAGACCCGTCTCGTCATGGAGTCCGGCCGGTATCTCACGGCGCTCGGTGGCACCTACCTGATGCGGGTGCGCTACACCAAGGAGTCCATGGGCGAGAAGTTCGCGGTCGCGGACGGCGGCACCCACCACCACATGGCCGCGGTGGGCATCGGGTCCTTCGTCAAGCGCAACTTCCCGATCGGGCTGCTCTCCCGGACGGCCGATCCGTCCGAGGAGCCCGGCCGCTGGAACATCGCCGGCCCGCTGTGCACCCCGAACGACACGGTCGCCAAGGGGGTCGCCCTGCCCGAACTCCGTCCGGGCGACCTCATCGGCGTGCTGCGCTCCGGCGCGTACGGTCCTTCGGCCTCGCCGGTGTACTTCCTCAGCCACGGCTACCCGGCCGAGGTCGTCCTGCGGGGCGGCCGCTCGTACCTGGTGCGCCGCCGGGACTCCGTCGAGGACGTCCTCGGCAAGCAGGAGACCCATCCCGAACTGCGCGACGCCGATCACCTCGGCTGAACCGCCCCCCGCCCCGCCCTCGTATGGGAGAAGAGACCATGGTGAACACCGACAACACCACGACGGCCGGCACGCTGCAGGAGGCCCTCGCCGCCGTACTGAACAAGGAGCTGCCGGAACTGACGCCGCAGACACGGCTGTTCAGTGATCTGGGGCTGGACTCCACGAGCGTGATCGAGCTGCTGATGGAGCTCGAGGACTCGCTCGGGCTCCAGATCGATCCGGACGAGCTGACGCCGGACGTCTTCGAGACGGTCGGCAGCCTGACCGCGTACGTCGAGGCGCGCATGCCGGAACAAGAGCAGGCGTCCTGACCGATGCGGCAGACGACGCGGACGACGGACGTGCCGCCGCGTGACACCGCGCGCCCGGACGGCACCAGGACTCTGCTGCTCGGCCGCCCGGCCGCCCGGGACTTCCCCGGGCGGCCGGCCGCGCTGGCCGGGGTCGATCTCACGTTCATGACCCAGTTCCTCGCCGCCTTCGGCGAGAAGCCCGACCACGCGCGCTACGAGGGCGGCGGCGGCAACAGCTTCATCGGCATGGCGGGGCGGCTCCTCGACGGCCTGGACCGGCCGCTGCCCCCGCTGGACAAGGTAGTGCTCGCCTACCACGTGCCCGACATGAGTGTCGTCGACGTGGCCGGCTGCTATCTGGCCGAGAAGTGCCCGGGGAATCCGGAGGTGTTCTCGTTGTCGGGACAGGGCGTGGGCGCACCGTTCACGGCGCTGCGCGTCCTGTCCGGCATGCACGCGGCCCGGCAGTTGACCGAGGGCGCCGTCCTCGTGATGGACCAGTCGACTCTCCCCTACTACGACGCCGACACCCACACCGGGCCGAGCACCGACTGCGCGGTCCTGCTGGGCGCGGGCAGCACGGAGGGGCAGGGGAGCATGGAGCTCGACTTCGTGGACGAGCGGGCCGTCGGCCCGGACGCGGCGGCGGGGCTGCTCAACGGGCACGGGCACGGGCCGCGGACCAGGACGGTGGTGGGCCGGATGCTCGCCGACCTGCTCGATCCGCTGCTGCGCGCCGGGGACGACCTGGTCGAGGGGGCGTCCGACCGGCTGTGCACCAGTGCGTGGGCCGCGCTCGCCGAGCACTGGGCGCCGGACCGCTACACCGTGGTCGCCGACTACGATCCGCACTCCGGCCGGCTGTTCCGGGCCGGGCTGCGGCCGGCGGCGGCCTCGTGAACGGCACCACGGGGGCCGACCTGAGGCGCTGCCGGGACCTGGGGTGCGAAGACGGTCTGGCCGCCGGGCTGACAGCGGTGCTGGAGGGCCTGGACGTCGCCGTCGAGGCACCGGGCGGCTCGGCGCTTCTGCCGATGGCCTCGCTGGAGCCGGGCGGGGCGGCCGGAGGCGCGGAGATGCTTCCGCACCCCTTCGCCGCGCTCGAAGGGCTCGCCCTCGTCCGCTTCACCGCGACGGGCACGGGCACCGGAGCGGGGCTCACCGGGCTGCGCGCCGCCCGCCTTGCCGCCGTACGGGTCGGTGTGCTCTCCGCCCTTCTGGACGCGGCCGTGGAGCGGCTGACCGCCCGGCGCTTCGGCGGGGTCCCGCTGATCGAGCATCAGCTGGTGGGCGGGGCGCTGGCCGACGTGGTCACCGAGATCGAGATCGCCTCGGTGGATCCCGCGAGTGGGTCGGCCGAGGCCGTGTGGGACCAGCATGAGCGGCTGACCGAGGCCGGCTGGGCGACGACACGACTGTTCGGCGCGGAGGGCTACATCACCGGGCATCCGGTGCGCGCCCTGTATCTGTCCTCGCTCGCCTCGGACCTGTGGCTCGCCCGGCCGGGCGTCCCGGAAGGAGCACGATGACCGTGGACGGACTCGACGAACGGCGGGTGGCGCTGCGCGGCGCCGCCGCCGAGTGTGCGGGTGAACTGCGTGAGCACGCGGCGGCGCTCGACGCGGCCCCCTCCGAGATGAAACCGCACCTGGGTGTGCCTGGCTTCGACCTGGTGCGCCGGTGCACGACTCCGGAGCGCTACGGCGACCCGCTGCGTGTCGGCCGATTCACGTACGCCTCGGGGTCGTCCCTGGACACGGTGGTGTGGATGACCGAACTCGCCTACGGGGACGCGGGGATGGTGCTTGCCGCCCCGGGCCCGAGCCTGGCCGGCATCCTCGTCGACCAGCTCGGCGACGAGGGGCAGCGCGAGTACTTCTACCGTGCGGTCGCCGGTGCGGACGTCTGGGCGTTCTTCGCCGTGACCGAACCCGCCCACGGCAGTGACGCCAGCGGGATGGAGTGCGCCCTGAGCCTGGGCGCTCCCGGTTCGCACCGGCTGGACGGGACGAAGAAGTACGTCGGCAACGGCGCCCGCGGCAGCGTCGGCGTGATCTTCGCCCGGACGGGCGCCGGCCCGCTCTCGATCCGTGCCGCACTCGTGGAGGCCGGAGCTGACGGCTTCGACGCCCAGGGGCTGGACATGGTGGGCCTGCGCGGCGCCGCCCTGGGCGAGATCCGGCTCGACGGCGTCGCCGTACCGGACGAACGGCTGCTCGCCCGGCATCTGCCGCCCACCAGGCGCGGACTGTGGGGCGCGGTCCGCGTGTTCAACACCGTGCGGCCCCAGGTCGCCGCGCTCGCGGTGGGCACGGGACTGGCCTGCGCGGACCTCGTGCGCACCGAGCGTCCGCGGGCGCCGGGCCTGGAGACGGTCAGGGCCCGCCTGGAGAGCTGTCGTCGCCTGGTCTACGAGGCGGGCGCGGCCCTGGACCACGACCGTGACGCCGGTGCGCTGTCCAGCACGGCCAAGATCGCCGCCGTGGCGGCGGCGCGCGAGACGTCCCGATGGGCGGTGCGGTCGCTCGGTCCGGCGGCGCTGACGGACCATCCGCTGCTGGAGAAGTGGACGCGCGACGTGTGCTCCTTCGAGTTCATGGAGGGCACCAGTGACATCCAGCGCCTGCACGTCTCGCGTGCGTGGGTGCGGGGGCGGGTCAGGGCGGGCGGTCCGCGGTGAGAGTGGGCGTGGATCTGCTGGAGATCGCCCGGTTCGCGAAGATCGCCGCTCATCCGGGCGGCCGGCGGATCGTGTTCTCGGCGGCGGAGCTCGCCCACGCCGAGACCCTGGGCGCGCCCCGGCGCGCGGAGTACCTGGCGGGGCGGTTCTGCGCGAAGGAGGCCAGCGCGAAGGCGCTCGGCCGCGGCCTGGGACAGGGCCTGGTCTGGCACGAGATCGAGGTGCTGACCGACGCCCACGGGGCGCCGCGGGTCCGGCTCGGCGGTGGGGCCCTGGCGGTCGCCGAGCGGGCCGGCGTCGAGCGGATCGACCTGTCGCTCAGTCACCACGGCGGCCTGGTGGTCTGCGTGGCCATAGCAACCTGAATCCGAGGGACGGACCGATGGACCTGAGTCTCTTCTTCTTCGCCGACACCGCGGCCGACAGCTCCGCGGACGGCGACGGCGACCTGTACCGCCTCCTGATGGAGAGCGCGCGCTTCGCGGACACGCGTGGATTCCGCGCCGTGTGGACGCCCGAGCGGCACTTCCACAGCTTCGGGGGGCAGTATCCGAACCCCTCGCTGACCGCGGCGGCCCTGGCCGCCGTGACCGAGCGGGTGGCGATCCGCGCGGGCAGTGTGGTGGCCCCTCTGCACCATCCGGTCCGGATAGCCGAGGAGTGGTCCGTCGTCGACAACCTCTCCGGCGGCCGTGCGGGCGTCTCCTTCGCCTCCGGGTGGCACGAGGGGGACTTCCTGCTCCAGCCCGGGAACTACAAGGACCGCAAGAACATCATGGTGGAGACGGTCCGCACCGTACAGCGCCTCTGGCGTGGCGAGGAGGCGGAGTTCGACGGGCCGGAGGGCGAGAGGCGCCGGGTCCGACTCTTCCCGCGCCCCGTCCAGGCGGAGTTGCCGGTGTGGATCACGGCGGCGGGATCGCCGCAGAGCTTCCGGATCGCGGGCACGCTCGGCGCTGGCATCCTGACCCACCAGCTGGGGCAGGCCGACGACGCCCTGGAGCGCAACATCGCCACCTACCGGGAGGCGCTGGCCGAGGAGCACGGCGCCGACGCCCCCGGCCATGTCGTGCTGATGCTGCACACCTTGATCGGCGAGGACCGCGCGCGCATACGCGACCTGGTGCGCGAACCGCTCACCGGGTACCTGCGCAGTTCGATGGAGCTGATCGCGGCGTCCCCGGCCACTCCCGGCGCCGACGGCTTCGACCTGAACCGGGTCTCCGCCCAGGACAAGGAGTTCATGCTCTCCAGGCAGTTCGACCGGCTGTTCACCAGCGCGGGCCTGTTCGGCACCGTCGAGGACGGCGTCGAGGTGGTGCGCAGACTCACCGCGCTCGGCGTGGACGAGATCGCGTGCCTCGTCGACTTCGGCGTGGACCGGGAAGAGGTGATGCGCTCGCTGCACCACCTCGACGCGGTGCGTGCCAGGGTCGCCACGGACAGCGGGGGCCCTGGCACGGAGGTCTGAGGCCCCCGGCCGGGCGGAGGCGATCGCGGGCGTCGTCCGGCGTCGGCGTCCGCGAGCCGTTGTTCCCGGCTCCGCCCGGGGCTGCCCGGGGTCTCCCACGGGCGCCCTTCCGCTCCTCGGCCGCAGCGGGCCCGGGCGGTGAACACCCGGATCACGTCCACACGCCGGCCGACCCTCCAGGATGCCGGCCCGTACGGTCGCGCACCCGCTGCCGCGCGACCTCTTTACGGCTTTGTCATGCACCGGTAACTTCCTGACTGCAATGGATTGCAGCAAGCTTCTGACGGAGTTTTCCGCCAGGAGGTACCGCTCGCCCGAACCCCGAGGCGCGTCCGGGTTCTCCGGCGGGACAACGCGGCCGTTCACGCAGCGGCCGCGTTACCGGCAGCCGCGGTCCACCCGCCGCGGCACTCCCCTGGAGACAGACGAATGAAACGCACCCCTGTGCGGAAGCTGGGACACCTGCTCCCGGCAGCCGTCGCGGCCACCGTGACGCTGGGCCTCCTCACCTCCGCGCCGAACGCCCCGGCGCTGGACTCGGCACCCGCGGCGGCCTCCGGATCCACCGCCACCGTCTTCTACTACACGAAGACCAAGAACTGGTCGTCGTACAAACTGCATTACGCGCCCGACGGCGGGTCCTGGACCACCGTCCCCGGTCTGGCCATGGAAGCCGCCTGCACGGACTGGGTGAAGCAGACCGTCAGCCTGGGCACCGCCTCCGGCCTGGCCGCGACGTTCAACAACGGTTCCGGGGTCTGGGACAACAACGCCGGGAAGAACTACGCCCTGGGCTCCGGGACCGTCACCGTCAAAGACGGCGTGGTGGCCCACAGCGACCCCTGCGCGGGAGCCGGTACGGAGCCCGCGGAGGGCAACACGGCCTCGGTCTACTACTCGACCGCCACCGTCGGCTGGACCACCACCAACCTGCACTACCAGCCGGCGGGCGGAGCCTGGACCACCGTGCCCGGCGTGGGCATGGAGCCCGCCTGCGCCGGCTGGGTGAAGACGTCGGTCGGCCTCGGCTCGGCCACCACGATGCTGGCCACGTTCAACAACGGCAACGGGGTCTGGGACAACAACAACGGGAGCAACTACTCGGTCCCCGCCGGTCTCACCACGGTGAAGGACAAGAAGGTCACCGGCGGCGCGAAGGATCCCTGCGCGGCCGAGGCCCCGGACACCCAGGCCCCCACCATCCCGGCAAAGGTGTCGGCGAGCGCGGACGGGGTGTCCGTCGTGGTGACCTGGGAACCGTCGACCGACGACGACGGCGTGACGAAGTACCAGGTGACGAGGGTCGGCGGGACCAAGGGCACGCTGGTCAGCGATGTCGGCTCCACGGTGTTCTCGGACACCGGCCTGGAGGCGAGGACGGTCTACAGCTACACCGTCAGGGCCGTCGACGCCGCCGGGAACGTCTCGGCGGCCTCCGCCGCGGCCACCGCGACCACCGGGGAGAAGCCGACGGCCCCCGCCTCCGGGAAGCCGCTCGGCACCGACCCCCGCAAGGACCCGATCTACTTCGTCCTCACCGCCCGCTTCAACGACGGTGACACCGCGAACAACCGGGGCGGCGGCCAGCACAGCAAGTCGGGCAACGCGGCCAACGACGACCCCATGTTCCGGGGCGACTTCAAGGGCCTGGTCGACAAGCTCGACTACATCAAGGGCCTCGGCATGTCGGCCGTCTGGATCACCCCGGTGGTCCTGAACCGGTCCGACTACGACTACCACGGCTACCACGGCTACGACTTCTACGAGGTCGACTCCCGGCTCGAGTCGGCGGGGGCCTCCTACCAGGACCTCATCGACGCGGCCCACGCCAAGGGCATGAAGATCTACCAGGACGTCGTCTACAACCACTCCTCACGCTGGGGCGCCAAGGGCCTGTTCACCCCGACGACGTACGGCGTCCGAGACTCCCAGTGGAGCTGGTACTACGACGAGAGGAACGACGGCTTCGCGTACGACGGCCTGACCGTCGAGACCACGTCGGGGAAGTCGTACTACAACGGCGACCTCTGGTCCACGGCCGAGCCCTCGGGCAACACCTGCGTCAACTGGGGCGCCCCCACGCAGTACACCTCGCCGGAGGGCTACCGGATCTACAACTGCCAGTGGCCCAGCCCGACGTCGGGCATGTTCCCCAAGGCGTACTACCACAACTGCTGGATCGGCAACTGGGAGGGCGAGGACTCCCGTTCGTGCTGGCTGCACGACGACCTCGCCGACTTCGACACGGAGAGCGCGCCGGTGCAGAACTACCTGATCGGCGCCTACAACAAGTACATCGACATGGGCGTCGACGGATTCCGGGTCGACACGGCCGTCCACATCCCCCGCACCACCTGGAACCGCCGCTTCCTCCCGGCCATCCAGGAGCGCGTCACCCAGCAGTTCGGCACGGAGGCCGCGAAGAACTTCTTCGTCTTCGGTGAGGTCGCCGCCTTCGTCAACGACAAGTGGAACCGCGGCTCGGTCAACCACTCCGCGCAGTTCTACACCTGGAAGGAGCGCAAGGAGTACAGCGCGGACGACGAGAAGGCCGCCCTGGAGATGTACGCCTACGAGCAGCAGCAGGGCACCGGCTCCCAGCCGACGTCCACCAACGCCTTCCTGACCGGCAACAGCTACCACGCACCGGACCACAGCGGGTTCTCCGGGATGAACGTCATCGACATGCGCATGCACATGAACTTCGGTGACGCGAACAACGCCTACAACAACGGCAAGGACTCCGACGACAGTTACAACGACGCCACCTACAACGTCGTGTACGTCGACAGCCACGACTACGGTCCGAACAAGAGCAGCGAGCGGTACGCGGGCGGCACGGACGCCTGGGCCGAGAACATGTCCCTGATGTGGACCTTCCGGGGCATCCCCACGCTGTACTACGGCTCCGAGATCGAGTTCCAGGCCGGCAGGAAGATCGACTGCGGGCCCACCTGCCCGCTGGCGACGACCGGCCGGGCGTACTTCGGGGACCACCTCGCCGGCACGGTGAAGGCGTCGGACTTCGGCACGGTCTCCTCCGCCTCCGGCGCGGTCGCGGACACCCTGGCGAAGCCGCTGGTCACGCACGTGCAGCGGCTCAACCAGATCCGCCGGGCCGTGCCCGCCCTGCAGATGGGGCAGTACTCGACGGAGGGCATCAGCGGCTCGATGGCGTACAAGCGGCGCTACACCGACGCCGCGAGCGGCACGGACAGCTTCGCGCTGGTGACGGTCACGGGCGGCGCCACGTACACGGGCATCCCCGACGGCACCTACACGGACGCCGTCACCGGTGACACCCAGGTGGTGACCGGCGGCACGCTCACCGTCGCCGCGCCGGGCAAGGGCAATCTGCGGGTGTACGTCCTCGACCTCGGCGGCAGGAACGCGGCCCCGGGGAAGATCGGTGCGGCGGGCCCGTACCTGAAGTGAACCCGCGGTGCGGCCGGACATGCTCCCGAGCGTGTCCGGCCGCATCCGCCGTGCCTCACCGGCCGCCGGCGACCCGGCGCAGGGTGCGCAGGAGGTACTCCTTGCGGTTCAGCGGATCACGGTCGGTCCTGGACCTGCGCGGAAGGCGACCCTCGACCGGCCGGTAGTCCTCGAACGCGGACTCCATCACCCCTTCCCCGCGCGTCATCCCCGGTAGCAGCTGCTGGAGTTCATGGACGCGGGCGGCCGGGACCACCCCCTCCACCGTGCAGACGACGCCGTCCGTCACCGGAGGCCCCGGAACGGCGCCCAGCCGCGCGACGACCGGCGCAAGCGGGCCGATCGCGTCGGCGGGGAGCTCGGCGCGGA
The DNA here is from genome assembly GCF_002910915.1 of Streptomyces sp. SM10. Taxonomy (GTDB): domain Bacteria; phylum Actinomycetota; class Actinomycetes; order Streptomycetales; family Streptomycetaceae; genus Streptomyces. The sequence goes on from NZ_NEUF01000068.1 coordinate 327,920, forward strand.
AGCGGTGCACGGGCTCGTACACCGTCGTCCCGGCCCGTCTCAACGCCTCCATCAGCACCAGCGGCGTCAGATTCCGGAAGTCGCCCGCCGTGCTCGACATGCTCTTGTCGAACACCGCGTGCGCATGGCTCTGCCTGGGCCAGTATCCGGTATGGGTCAGGGTGACCGTGCAGTCGGTGACCCGCCATCCGTGAATTCCCTGGGCGAGCGTCTCCTGCACAGTTTCCTCCACCGCCCGCATCAGGGCGTACGGCATGGCTCCCAGCTCCACTTCCCGGCGGAATTCCACTCCGCTGCCGAATGCGGCGGGCTCCACGCGCAGACCGACGGTGGCGAGAAAGGGATTCGGATCGACGTCGATGAATTCGACGGCCGCGCCCGTCCCCGCGGGCCGCTCCAGACAGATGGTCGTCGTCTCCCGGAAGCCGACCTCGATGCCGTACTCGTCCGCGAGCGTCGCCTGGATGACCTCCTTCTGGACCTCGCCGTAGAGCGACAGGGAGACCTCCTGCCGGAGCTCGTCACGGCGCACGCCGATCAACGGGTCCTGCTCCGCCAGGTGTCCGAGGGCGATGTGCAGCGCTCCCCTGTCCTCGCTCCGGCAGGGGGTGACGACGGTCTCCAGAGTGGGTGGGGCGAAGTGGGACCTGGCCGGCCGTCCGCCGACCTCGCCGATGGTGTCCCCGATCCGGACGGTGTGGAGACCGCGCAGTCGGCCGATCCTGCCCGCAGGCAGCGCGTCGCCGCGGACGTCGGTCCCGTTGTCGAAGACGGTGATGGCGGAGATCTTGCCTTCGCGGGGCTCCTGGTCGCCGTCGCCCAGCAGTCGGACGCGTTCCCGGGTGCGCACCTCTCCGGAGAACATGCGGGCGTACGCGATCTTCTCCCCCGCCGGGCCGCGCTCGACCTTGAACACCGTGCCCGAGGCCGGGCCTTCGGCGCCCTGGCCGACCGCGGGCAGGAACGCGGCGATGCCCGCGGTCAGTTCGGCCACTCCGGCGCCGGTGGCGGCGGAGCCGAAGTACACGGGGTGTACCAGGGCCCGGCGGGTCTGTGCCGCCAGCCGCTCACGGAGCCGGCCGTACGGAACGCCTGCGGCTGATTCGACGTACGCGGCCAGGAGGTCGTCGTCGTGGGTGGTGAGCAGGTCGGTCAGCGCGGTGACGAAGCCCGGGTCCCCGGCGGTGAAGGCCCGTGTGGCGGCGCTCCTGGTCCCCGCGGCCTCGACGGAGCCCATGGCCACGACCGCGGGCGACAGCCGTCGGGCGACGTCGGCCAGGACGCCTTCGCACCGTGCGCCCGCGCGGTCGGTCTTGTTCACGAAGACGAGCGTGGGGATGCGCAGGCGGAGCAGCGCCCGCATCAGGATGCGGGTCTGGGCCTGGACGCCCTCCACGGCGGAGACGACGAGCACCGCACCGTCGAGTACGCCGAGGACCCGTTCCACCTCGGCGATGAAGTCGGGGTGGCCCGGGGTGTCGATCAGATTGACCGTGACACCGTCGACGGCGAAGGACACCACCGCCGACTTGATGGTGATGCCGCGCTGCCGCTCCAGGGCGAGGGAGTCGGTCCGTGTGCTGCCGTCGTCGACGCTGCCGACCGCCGCGATGACTCCGGCGTTGTGGAGCAGCCGCTCGGTCAGGCTCGTCTTACCGGCGTCTACGTGCGCCAGAATTCCCAGGTTCAATGTGTGCACTGAGCTTCAGGTCCTCGAGATAGGGGTGAATTCCTGTCTGGGCGGACTCAGAAGCTCGGCGCATGGACATCTCCCGGGTTGATCAGCTGGTGCCGGAATTACAGCAGGCCGTCGCGCCGGCGGGCAATCGATTAATGGTTCAGGTGCGGGAAGCGGAGCTCGGTACGGCTGCGTGCGGTGTCGCCGGGGCGCAGCACGGTGCTGGGCAGGTCCGGACGGTTGGGCGAGTCGGGCAGGTGCTGGGTCTCCAGGCAGACCGCGCCGTGCCGTTCGTGTCGTCGGCCGGTGCCGTCGGTGAAGGAGCCGTCGAGCTGGTTGGCGGTGTAGACCTGGATGCCGGGCTCCGTCGTCCACACCTCCAGGATCCGGGCCGCGTCCGGGGCGGTGAGCCGCGCGGCACGGCGCAGGCCGCCGCCGGAGTCGCGCAGGACCCAGGAGTGGTCGAAGCCGCCCGCCGCGCGCAACTGGCCGTCGTCCTCGCCGAGGCACTCCGCCAGGACACGTGGTCCGGTGAGGTCGAAGGGGGTTCCGCGGACCTCTGCGGGCGGCCCCAGGGGGATGCCGTCGTCGTCCACCGGCAGGTAGGTGTCGGCGTCGACCTCCAGGCGGTGGCCGAGGACGTCACCGTGGCCGGTCAGTTCGAAGTAGGCGTGGTTGGTGAGGTTGACGACCGTGGGGCGGTCGGTGACGGAGGTGTACTGGAGAGCCAGGGTTCCGGCCGTGCCGAGGGTGTAGGTGACGGTGGAGTCCAGTGCTCCGGGAAAGCCCATGTCGCCGTCCGGGCTGTGCAGGGTGAGGCGCACGGAGACGCTGTCGTCGCTCCGGTCCGCCTCGGCCTCCCACACCTTGGTGTGGAAGCCGTCCGGTCCTCCGTGCAGGGCGTGGCCGCGGTCGTTGGCGGGGATGTGGTGCTCGGTCCCGTCCAGGACGAAGCGGCCGTGCGCGATGCGGTTGGCGTAGCGACCGACGACGGCGCCGAAGTAGGGGTGCTTGGCGGTGTAGTCGTCGAGGGTCTCCAGGGACCGGACGACGGAGGCGGTGACACCGCTGGTGTCGGGCACGGTGAGGCGGTGCAGCGACGCGCCGTAGGTCAGGACCTCGGCACGGACACCCGTGCCGCTCTCGAGGGTCCACAGGTCGGTCGGTGTCCCGTGGGTGGAGCCGAAGGGGGTGCGGTGCACGGTGGGGCGCGGCATCAGAGGTCCTCGGTGTGGCCGGAGTCGGGCCCGGGGGTGGTGGATTCGCGGACGACGAGGCGGTAGCCCGGGCGTGGCCTGCGCGGTTCGGCGACGGGTGTGCCGGAGAGCTGTTCGACGAGGCTGTCGACGGCGAGGCGCGCGATGGCCTCCTTGTCGGGGGCGATGGTGGTGAGGGTGATGGTCGTGTAACGGCTCTCCTCGATGTCGTCGAAGCCGACGACGGCGATGTCGTCGGGAATCCGGAGGCCGCGTTCGGTGATGGTCCGCATCGCCCCGATGGCGATGAGGTCGTTGTACGCGAACACGGCGTCGGGCCGGTCCTCCTGGTCCAGGAGCCGCACCATGCCGGCGGCCCCGTCCTCGCGGCCGTAGCCGTCGGTGACCACGACGAGGGACTCGTCGGGGGTGATGCCGGAGGCCTCGAGCTCCTCGCGCCACCCACGGAGCCGCAGATGGGCGGGCTGGCGTTCCTGTCCCGTGCGCGATCCGAGGAAGGCGATGCGCCGGTTGCCCTGGCCGACCAGGTGGCGTACGGCCGCGCGGGCGGCCGCCACGTTGTCGATGGCGATGTGGTCGTAGGGCGCCTCGTACTCGCGCTCGCCCAGCAGGACCAGCGGCGCCGTCTCGGTGCGCGCCATGAGGTCCTCGGTCTCCAGGTGGATGGGGCTGAGGATGAGGCCGTCGATCACGTGGGACCGGAATCCCTGGCTGACCAGGAGCTCCTTCTCCCTGAGTCCGGCGGTGTGGTCGACCAGGACGGTGTAGTCGTGCCGGGCGGCCGCGTCGATGACCGCTCCGGCCAGCTCGGCGAAGTAGGGGTTGCCGAACTCGGGGACGGCGAGGGCGATGATGCCGGTGCGGCCCTTGCGCAGATGGCGTGCGGTGAGGTTCGGCCGGTAGCCGAGCTCGTCGATCGCCTGCTGCACCTTGGCCCGCATGGCCGGTGTGACGTGCTGATAGTTGTTCACCACGTTCGACACGGTCTTGATGGACACGCCCGCCCGTTGTGCAACGTCCTTGAGGCTGACGCCCACGGCACTCCTTGGTTCGGCTCGGCTCGACTTGGCTCTGTGGGCCGGCCCGACCGGCCGGCCCGTCGTCAGGTGCTTCTGCGGTTGCGCGCGAGATAGCGCTGGGCCACCACGACAACGATAAGGAAACCGCCGCTCACCACCGACTGGTACGAGGAGTTGAGCGAGCCGATCTGGTTGATCAGGTTCTGGATGACGGCCAGCAGCAGCACGCCCCAGAGGGTTCCGCTGATGGATCCGGCGCCTCCGACGAGGAGTGTGCCGCCGATGACGACGGCGGAGATCGCGTCGAGTTCCATGCCCACGCCGACGATGGTGACGCCGGAGGAAAGCCGGGCGGCGTTGAGGGCGCCGGCGAGGCCGGCGAGCAGGCCGCTGAGGGTGTAGACGAGGATCTTCGTACGGGCGACGGGGAGGCCCATCAGGGTGGCCGCGTCGCTGCTGCCGCCCACGGCGAAGAGCGTCTGCCCGAAGGAGGTGCGCTGCAGGACCAGCCCGCCGACGCCGAAGAGGACCAGTGCGATGAGGATCGGGTGGCCGAAGCCCCAGACGCTGCCCTGGCCGAGGTCGCCGAAGGCGGAGTCCTTGGGCACGAGATAGGTGGTGGCGCCCTCGTCGGTGAGGGCGAGCAGCAGTCCGCGGGCGCCCAGGAGGGTGGCGAGGGTGACGATGAAGGGCGCCATGTTCCCGCGCGCGATCAGCAGACCGTTCAGCAGGCCGATCCCGCCGCACACCACGAGGGGGAGCAGCAGTGCGGCAAGGAATCCGTACTGCGAGGCCCAGGCGGCGAGGACGCCCCCGAGGGCGAAGACCGATCCGACGGACAGGTCGATGCCGCCGGTGATGATGACCATCGTCATGCCGAGCGCGACCACGGCGAGGAAGGATGCCTGGATGGTGACGCCGCGGGCGTTGTCCGGGGACGCGAAGGTCGGGTAGACGAACGAGGCGGCGATCACGACGGCCAGGAGGACCGCGAGGACGCCCTGGCGTCGGAGGAGTTCGGCGGCGCGCTGCCGGCCGGTCTGCTCGGGGCCGGCGGCCGGGCGGGCCGCGGGCGTCTTCGTCGGCACCGGGGCCGGGGCGGCGGTGACGGGCTTGGTTTGGTTCATCGGGACCGACGCTCCCGGGCGACGTAGACGGCGGCGATGATGATGGCCGCCTGGGCGATCTGTGCGGTGGAGTCGGGCAGGTCGTGCTTGACGAGCGTGGCGCGCAGGAGCTGCATGAGCAGGGCGCCGGCGACGGTGCCGAGCACCCGGACGGAGCCTCCGTTGAGGGGGGTTCCGCCGACCACGACCGCCGTGATGGCGGAGAGTTCCATGAGGGTGCCGAGCGAGGACGGGTCGCTCGCGGTGAGCCGGGCCGTGGCGAGGATGCCGGCCAGGGCGGCGAGCACTCCGCAGAGCACGTACACGCCGATGAGGACCCGCTTGACGGGCAGTCCGGCGAGGGCGGCGGCGGAGCGGTTGCCGCCCACGGCCACGATCTGCCGGCCGAAGGTGGTCCGCTGCACCAGGAAGGCGACGGCGACGGCCAGTACTCCGGCGATCCACACGACCACCGGGACGCCGAGGAAGGAGCCGGTGCCCAGCGACAGCAGGTCGGGGTTGACGATCTGCTTGAGCCGGCCGTCGGCCATGACCAGGGCGAGTCCCCGGCCCCCCACGAAAAGGGCGAGCGTGGCCACGATGGGCTGGAGTCCGACGAGCGAGACGAGAGCGCCGTTGACGGCTCCGACGACCGCGCCGGCCAGGAGCGAGACGACCAGCGCGGGGACGAGCCCGTAGCCGAGGTAGAGCGGGAGGAACGCGGCGGCGAGGGCCATGGTCGAGCCGACGGACAGGTCGACGCCCTCGGTCCCGATGACCAGGGCCATGCCCAGGGCCACGATGACGATGGGGGCGACCTGGACGAGCTGGGTGCGGAAGTTGCCGGCGGTCATGAAGTGTTCCGTGAACAGGGCATTGAAGAGGAGCACCACCGCCACGGCCACGTAGACGCCGTACCGCTGGTACCAGGCGGGGTCACGCAGCCGGACCAGGGGGCTCACGGGCGTCTGGGGCTGGCCGCTCTTCGTGGGCGGGGCGACGGCGGTCTCGGTCATCGGGGGTCCTCCTGGGCGGCCGGGGCCCTGTCCGCCGGCTCCGGTGCGTGGTCGGCGAGCACTTCGAGCAGCCGGTCCTCGGCCACGTCGTCGCCGGAGAGTTCGCCCGCGACCGCCCCGCCGCGCAGGACGACGATCCGGTCGGCGCCCTCGATGAGCTCCTCGATGTCGGAGGAGATGAGCAGGACGGCGAGGCCCTCGCGGGCGAGGTCGTCGATGAGGCTCTGCACCTCGGCCTTGGCTCCGACGTCGATGCCCCGGGTGGGTTCGTCGAGCAGCAGGACCTTGGGCTCCAGGCAGAGCCAGCGGGCCAGCAGGACCTTCTGCTGGTTGCCGCCGGAGAGTTCCCCGACCTTCTGTTCGGGGCTCGACGCCTTGATCCGCAGGCGCTTCATGAAGATGTCGACGATCCGGTCCTGCTTGGCGCGCGAGACGACTCCGGCCCGGGAGAGGCGGGGCATGGCGGCCAGCACGATGTTCTCGCGGACGGAGAGGCCGGGCACGATGCCTTCGGCCTTTCGGTCCTCGGGCAGCAGGCTGATGCCGGCCCGGATGGCGGCGGCCGGGGTGAGGCGCTTCAGAGGGGCGCCGTCAACGGTGATCTGCCCCTCGTCCAGGGGCAGCGCACCGGAGAGGGCCTTCGCCGTCTCGCTCCGGCCGGAGCCGAGGAGACCGCCGAGGCCGAGCACCTCTCCCGCGTACAGGGAGACGGATATGTCGTGGAGCTGGAGGCGGCTGGAGAGGCCGGTCGCGGTGAGGACGGGCGCACGGGCGGCCTCGTGTCCCTCCGCGGCGAAGCTGGTGGCGCCGGAGCGCCGCACCTCGGACAGGTCGCGGCCGAGCATCATCGACACCAGCTGCATCCGGTCGAGGTCGGCCAGGTCGCCGGTGTGGATGTGGCGGCCGTCGCGCAGGACGGTGACCCGGTCGCAGATCCGGTAGAGCTCGTCCATGCGGTGGCTGACGTAGAGGACGGCGATGCCCTGGCCGCGCAGGCGTTCGATGACGCGGAAGAGGGTCTCCACCTCGCGGGGTTCGAGCGAGGAGGTCGGCTCGTCCATGATGACGACCTGGGCGTTGACGGAGACCGCACGCGCGAGGGCGACCATCTGCTGGGTGCCGACACCGAGGGTGTGCAGCGGGCGACGGGGATCCACGCGCACGCCGAAGCCGTCGAGCAGCTCGCCGGTCTCCCGGTGCATCCGGGCGAAGTCGATGAGGCCGAAGCGGTTGCGGGGCTCGCGTCCCAGGAAGATGTTCCGCGCCACGCTCATGAGCGGGACGAGGTTGACCTCCTGGTAGATCGTGGAGATGCCGGCCTGCTGCGCCTCGAAGGGCCGGGCGAACCGGACCGGTTCACCCGTCATCCGCAGTTCCCCGCCGTCCGGCCGGTAGACACCGGTCAGCACCTTGATGAGGGTGGACTTGCCCGCGCCGTTCTCCCCGACCAGGGCGTGGGTCTCCCCCGCGCGGAGGGAGACGGAGACGTCGTCGAGGGCGACGACGCCGGGGAACCGTTTGCTCACCGAGCGGGCTTCGAGCACGGCGGAGGCCGCGGACGGTGCCGCCTCCGGTGCCTGAGGTACTGCTTCGGGTGGTGCCATGGGTGTTCGTGGCCTTCCGCTGTCCAAGGAGGAGGGCCCGGGGGCCGCCGTGGCCCGGTCAGGGTGCCGCGGCGGCCGGGGCCGTTGGCTTCAGGAGCGGATCAGTACGCCCCGCCGAGGGATTCCTTGGCGTTGGTCTCGTCGTAGGCGCGGTCGCTGATGATGACGTTCTCGGGGATCTCCTCGCCGCCGTAGAACTTCTCGGCGGTCGCGAAGGCCAGCGGTCCGAAGCGCGGGTTGGACTCGATGACGGCGTTGTACTCACCGTTGACCAGGGCCTGCACGGCGTTGCGGGTGCCGTCCACCGAGACGATCTTGACGTCCTTGCCGGGCTTCTTGCCGGCGGACTTCAGCGCGGTGACGGCACCGAGGCCCATCTCGTCGTTCTCGGCGTAGACGGCCGTGATGTCGGGCTTGGACTGGATGAGCTGCTCCATGACCTGCTGGCCCTTGTCGCGGGCGAACTCGCCGGTCTGCTGGGCGACGATCTCGATCCCGGGTGCCTGGGCCTTGATCTGGTCGACGAAGCCCTTGGTCCGGTCGGTGGTCACGTTGTTGCCCGAGGCGCCGAGGAGGATCGCCACCTTGCCCTTGCCGTCGGTCGCCTTGATCATTGCGTCGGCGGCGCGCTTGCCCTGCTCGACGAAGTCGGAGCCGAGGAAGGCCACGTAGTCCTTGCATGCCTCGGAGTTGACCTTGCGGTCGACGGTGAGGACGGGAACCTTCTTCGCCGCCGCGGCCTTGAGCGCCGGCTCGAGGCCGTCGGAGTTCAGCGGGGCGATGATGAGGAACTGGGCGCCCTGGGACAGCATGTCCTGGATGTCGCTGATCTGCTTGGACAGCTGCGACTGGGCGTTGGTGGTGAGCAGCTTCTTGACGCCGACCTTGGCGGCCTCGTCCTTGATGGACTGGGTCTCGGCGATGCGGAAGGGGTTGGCCTCCTTCTCCGACTGGGAGAAGCCGACCACCGCGTCCTTGAGGTCGATCTTGGGTGCGCCGTAGGTCTGCAGCGAACAGCCCGGGCCGGAGGCGGCTTCGGGGGACTTGGCCGCCTGTGCTCCCTGGCTGCTGTCACCGCCCGCGTTGTCCGCGGTCTCCGACTTGGAGCAGCCGGAAACGGCCAGCGTGGCGGTGGCGGCGAGCAGGCAGGCCGCGGCGAGGGTACGGGATCGACGCTGGGTCATCATGCGCGGGACGCTCCTTGGCGAGGTGACGGCACGCCGTGCGGCGTGCGGTCGGGCATGGCGGGACGGTGCATCGGCCGCTCGGCGGCAGATGACGACGTATCCCTCACGAACCCGCTTCCAGCTGCGGAAACGGGTGGCCGTGAGGGCTTGTGCGGCCTCTCGGCGGCTCGGTTTACAACGTTATATAGGCGCGGCAGCACAGGCGGCAAGAGAGTTGTCGACGCGTTTCCAAAATGTGTCGGCCCGGGGCGTGCCGCCCGGCGGGGCGGTACGGCACCAGGTCCTGCGTCACCCCTGGACACCGGCTTGACCGCGTGCTGTCATACCGCCGACATCAATTTCTAACGTTGCAAGTGAGGTGTCGTGCCGTCAGGTCCGGGTGCCACGGCCACCTTCGCCAGGGGCCGGTCCGATCCGGACCGGTCACCCCGCTCTTGTCCGGCAGAGCAGAAGCGGAGTCCCCACACGATGCCCCTCAACCGCAGACAACTCATGACCGGCGCCCTGGCCACCGCCGCCGCGGTCACCGCGGGCGGCCGCTGGGCCACCACCGCGACGGCGGCCGGGGGTGTGATGCCCGCCGTGCCCGGCGGCCACTACTCCCCCGACACCGCGCCGCTGCACCCGACGGCGTTCCTGAAGCTTCCCCCCGGGCACGTCGCCGCCAAGGGCTGGCTGGCCGGCCAGCTCCGGATGCAGCTGGACGGTCTCTGCGGCCGGTACGAGGAGTTCTCCCACTTCCTCGACTTCGGTGAGTCCGGCTGGGTCAGGCCCGACAAGGGCGGCTGGGAGGAAGTCCCCTACTGGCTGCGGGGGTACACGGACCTGGCCATCGTCACCGGTGACGCGACGGCGCTGGCCGGCGCCCGGAAGTGGATCGACGCCATCCTCACGACCCAGCAGTCCGACGGCTTCTTCGGCCCGAAGGCCCTGCGGACCTCGCTCAACGGCGGTCCTGACTTCTGGCCCTTCCTGCCGCTGGTCCAGGCGCTGCGCTCCTGGCAGGAGTACAACGGCGACAGGCGGATCATCCCGTTCCTCAGCAGGTTCTTCCGCTACATGAACACCCAGGGCCCCGGCGCCTTCGACACCAGCTGGATCGCGCTGCGCTGGGGCGACGGGCTGGACAGCGTCTTCTGGCTGTTCAACCGCACCGGCGACGCCTTCCTGCTCGACCTCGCCGACACGATCCACCGCTACGGGGCCGACTGGGGTGACAACCTGGTCAACCCGCACAACGTCAACATCGCCCAGGGCTTCCGCGAACCCGCCCAGTACGCCCTGCGCAGCGGCTCGCAGCAGGACACCCGGGACACGTACGGGACGTACGCCAAGGCCATGGACCGGTACGGGCAGTTCCCCGGCGGCGGCTTCGCCGGGGACGAGAACGCCAGGGAGGGACACGGGGACCCCCGCCAGGGGTTCGAGACCTGCGGAATCGTCGAGTTCGTGGCGAGCCACCAGCTGCTCACCCGGATCACGGGCGACCCCCTCTGGGCGGACCGCTGCGAGGAACTGGCGTTCAACTCGCTGCCCGCCTCGCTGGACCCGTCGGGGAAGGCGATCCACTACGTCACGAGTGCGAACAGTGTCGACCTGGACAACGTCCCCAAGAAGGACCGGCAGTTCCAGAACGGCTTCGCCATGCAGGCGTTCCTGCCCGGCGTCGACCAGTACCGCTGCTGCCCGCACAACTACGGCATTGGCTGGCCCTACTTCACCGAGGAGCTCTGGCTGGCCACCCCGGACAACGGTCTCGCAGCGGCGATGTACGCCCCCTGCGAGGTCACGGCGAAGGTCGCGGACGGCGCGGAGGTCACCTTCACCGAGGAGACCGGCTACCCCTTCACGGACACGGTCACCCTCTCCCTCAGGGCCCCGGAACAGCTGCGCTTCCCGTTGGTGCTGCGCGTGCCCGCATGGTGCGCCGATCCGGCAGCACCGAGCCGGTCGAGGACGTCACACTCGTCCCGATGGGCGCGGCACGGCTGCGGATCACGTCGTTCCCGACAGCGAACCCGGACGCGGCACCCTGGCTCGGTGACCGCTGGTACAGGATCGCCAGCCGCAACTCCGGCAAGGTGCTGGGTGTGGACGGCATCTCCACCGCGAACAGCGCCCACGTCGTCCAGTACGACGACAACGGCACCGCGGACCATCTCTGGCATCTGCTCTGAGGACAGCGCGCCGCCCGGCCCCCTTCCGATCCACTCCCCGCGACACTCCGGCGCGGGGAGTTCTTCCCTCCATCAAGGAGAACCTCGGATGAAGCCCGCACCCGCACCACGCCCCCGCACCTGGTGGAGACGGTTAACGGCCGGCACCGGCCTGCTGGCCCTTCTCGCCACCGCGCTCGTCGGCGCCGCCACCGCCCCGGCGGCCGCCGCACCCACCGCCTGGACGCCGAAACCGGCCCCGATGACGACGCCCTGGACCGGCCAGGTGTCCGTCGACCACCCGCTTCCCGAGTACCCGCGCCCCCAGCTCACCCGCCCCGACTGGGCCAATCTCAACGGCATCTGGGACTTCGCGGTGACCGGCCGCGACGCGGGGCAGCCCGCGTCCTTCTCCGAGCAGATCCGGGTCCCGTTCGTCGCCGAGTCCTCGCTTTCCGGGATCAAGCGGAAGATCACCGAGAACGACAAGCTCTGGTACAAGCGCACCTTCACGGTGCCCTCGAACTGGAACGGCCGCCGGACCGTGCTCAACTTCGGCGCCTCCGACTGGCAGAGCACCGTCTGGGTCAACGGCACCCAGATCGGGGCCCACAAGGGCGGTTTCGACTCGTTCTCGTACGACATCACGCCCCAGCTCAACGGGGGCCCGAACACCATCGTGGTCTCCGTGTACGACCCGACGCAGACCGGTGGCCAGGCCGCCGGCAAGCAGCGGATCAACGACGTGAACCCCCATGCGGGCGGCGGGATCTTCTACACGGCGGCCTCCGGCATCTGGCAGACGGTCTGGCTGGAGCCCGTCGCGGCGTCGCACGTCACGCGCCTGGACATGACGCCGAACATCGGCAGCAGCACCCTGAGGGTCAAGGTGCAGGCGGCGGCCGGCAGCGGCCGGACCGCCCGGGTCACCGTCTCCAGCGGCGGCACCGTCGTGGGTACGGCGACGGGGGCTCCCGGTGCCGACATCTCCGTGTCCGTGCCGAGCCCCCGGCTGTGGAGCCCGGACGACCCGTTCCTCTACGACGTACGCGCCGACCTGCTGGACGGCACGAGCGTGGTGGACACGGTCGGCAGCTACGCGGGCATGCGGTCGATCGCGGTCGCGAAGGTCGACAACATCCTGCGCCCCGTCCTCAACGGGAAGTTCGTCTTCCAGACGGGCACGCTCGACCAGGGCTACTGGCCCGACGGGATCTACACGGCGCCCACCGACGCCGCCCTCAGGTCGGACCTCCAGGCGCACAAGGACCTCGGCTTCAACATGGTCCGCAAGCACATCAAGGTGGAGCCGCAGCGCTGGTTCTACTGGGCGGACAAGCTGGGCCTCCTGGTCTGGCAGGACATGCCGGCGATGGACACCGGGAAGACCCCCGACGGCGCGGCACGGACCCAGTGGGAGGCGGAGTACCACGCGGTGATCGACCAGCACCGCAGCTCGCCGTCGCTGGTCATGTGGGTGAACCAGAACGAGGGCTGGGGCCAGTACGACCAGGCCAGGGTCGCGAACGAGGTCAAGGCGTACGACCCGTCCCGGCTGGTCGACAACATGAGCGGGGTCAACTGCTGCGGCTCCGTGGACGGCGGCAACGGTGACGTGGTCGACAACCACATCTACGTCGGTCCGGGCAACACCTCACCGACCGCCACCCGAGCGGCCGTCCTCGGCGAGTTCGGCGGGCTGGGCTGGAAGGTCCCGGGCCACGAGTGGTATCCGGGCGGCGGCTTCAGCTACGAGGACCAGGCCAGCGTCTCCGCCCTGAACAACCGCTTCGTGGGACTCCTGGACAGCATCCGTGTCGGGCAGCTCCCGGCCGGGCTGTCGGCCTCCGTCTACACCGAGATCACCGACGTGGAGAACGAGGCGAACGGGCTGCTCACCTACGACCGCCAGGTGGTCAAGGTCGACACCGCCCGGGTGAAGGCCGCCAACCAGGCCCTCATCCAGGCGTCGAAGACGCCTGCCCCGCCCGTCACCCTGCCCACCGGGCAGTACAGGTCGCTCCGGGTCACCACGCCCGGCCACACGAACAAGTACCTGCGCCACTCCCAGGCGCTCGCCTACACCGCGGTCGTCGACGGCGGAAGCAGCGCGCTGCTGAAGAGCGACGCCACGTGGAAGGTCGTCACCGGTCTGGCGAACAGCAACTGTTATTCGCTGGAGTCCCGCAACTACCCCGGTGAGTACCTCCGGCACCGGGACTTCCGGGTCCGCCGCGACGCGAACGACGGCTCGGCCCTCTTCAAGGCCGACGCCACCTGGTGCGCGGTCGCGGGCAGCGGCGGGGTGCGGTTCTCCAGCGCGAACCTGCCCGGCAGCTATCTGCGCCACATCGACTCCGAGGTGTGGCTGGCCACGCCCGGTGGGGGGCACGCCTGGGACAACGCGGCCACCTTCACCGAGGACACCACCTGGGCGGTGGACGCGCCCTGGGCACCGTGATCTGACGCCAGCGCTCTCCGCGGGCCCGGTGCCGGCGTATCTCACGCCGTCACCGGGCCCGCCCGCGCAAGGAGACACCCGCTTCACCGTTGACCAAGCCCGGCCCGACCACTCGCAGGGGACGCGCGAGAAGATCAGCGAGGGCGTCGGACCGGAACCTCGAGCAGGTACTGGGCAAGGGTGCGGCCAGGAATCGACCCGGAGGGAACACGACCGGCGAGAACGCCCCCCATCGCCTCGTAGAAGGGCTCGGCGTTCGGGTCCGCATCCATGGTGAACCGGGTGAATCCCCGTGCTCGAGCAGTCTCTACGGCATGGGTGAACAACAGACGTCCGACGCCCTGTCCGATCGCATCCGGGTCGACGAACATCATGCCCAGGACGCCCTGCGGCGGCTCACCCTCCAAGGTCGTGAAGCCCACGATGCCGCCGCCGCGCTCCGCAACAGCCGTGCGGCGGACGGCCAGCTCTTCGCCCTTGAGCGTGAGTTCCTCCCGACACGACGCGAGGAACTCGGCGTCATATCCCCAGTGAGCCTTCGAGCGGAGCGCCAGACGAGACAAGAGGCTCGCTTCCTCAGGCTGAGCGGGCCGGATCGAGACTTTCACTCTGCACCTCCAGGGCGTGTTGTCATCACCTCATGATCCACCGGGTCGTTTCGGAGAACGGGCGATCCGGGGAACATGTCCGCCCGGGCGCCGTGCGCGCACGGTCCGTCGTCGCCTCGGTGTCGGAGAGGACGCCTGGGGGCGGCTCCGCGCGGAGCCGGCGGCAGCAGGCCTCCGGGCCCCCTCCGTCCGGCCGGGATACGGCCGGACGGGCCGCGCAGCCGTCCTGCGGCCCGTCCCGTTCCGGACGCGCGGAGCTGCCGGCAGTACGGCGCGTGCACGCACTGCCGGGAGCGGTCCTGCGGGGTGCTCCCCACGGCTGTTCGCCGTCGTGGGTGCTCCTTACGGCTGTTCGCCGTCGTGGAGCGCGGTCACCTCCTGGTCGGTGAGCGCCTTGTCGAACACCTTCACCTGGTCGACCGAGCCGTTCCAGAAGTCGGTGTTGCGGCCGTCCCACTTGGCGCGGCCCAGGGAGAGCGCGCCGCTGCTGACATCGGCGGAACCGGCCGCCGCCGTCGAGGCGAGCTTGCCGTCGACGTACAGCTTGATCTCGTCGCCGCTGCGCACGCCGACGAGGTGGTACCACTGGCCGAGCTCGGGCTTGATCTCCAGCCGGGCCCGGTGGGCGCCCGGGGTGGAGAAGGCGAACCCGCCCTGCCCGTACTGGAGGTAGAACGGGTTCTCCTGGCGCCGGCCGTCCTGGCTGACGACCGTGCCGTAGTTGTCCGGCAGGGCGTCGAGCGACGCCCACGCCGACACGGTGTAGTCACCGGTCGTGTCGACGACCGGGCCCTCGGTCTCGGCGGACTGGCCCTCGCCGTCGAACTTCAGCGCCGAACCCTGCACGCCCGGCGCCCAGGACGTCCCCTCGGAGAGGGTGAGGTCCTTGTGGTTCGGGCCGCTGTCGGCGCTCTTGGTCCCCTTGTTCTCGTCGAGGGACCAGGCGGCGCCGCCCTTGATCTCGTCGCGGTCGCCCGCGGCGGCACCAGCCGCGATGACCTCCTGGTTGATCTTCCGCACCTTCGCCGGGTCGACCTTGATCTCGCGGCGGTCGTACGTCCAGAGACCGTTGAGCTCGTTCTCGAGGTCGGTCACCTGGGTGTAGATGGAACCGGAGAGTTCGGCGCGGGCCGCGTCCAGGTAGTACGTACGGGTGTTCTCGACGTACTTGGCGGTCAGCGCGTCCTTGTCGGCGACACCGCTGTAGATCGCGGTGGGGGCACCCGGCCACATGTTTCCCGGCATCCGGAGGGTGAAGCCGCCGTGCTCACCGTCCATCGCCGCACGGTTCTCGTCCGGGAAGGCCGGGTCGGTGTTGTTGTAGTCGTGGTGGTCGATGATGTCGCCCTTGCCGCTGTCACCCTTGGAGTTGCAGCAGTTGACACCACTGTGGGCGTTGACGACCCGGGAGGGGTCGGCGGCCTGGACCTTCTCGGTGATCTTTCCGGTCTCGGTGCGGTCCCACTCGCCCCAGCCCTCGTTGAAGACGATCCAAGCGCCGATCGAGGGATAGTTGTGCAACTGCTCCATCATCTCGGCACCCTGGTCGAGGAAGGCCTTCTGGCCCTTCTCGCCGGTGATGTTGCCGGAGACGAAGTCCTGCCAGACCAGCAGTCCGAGCTGGTCCGCGTGGTAGTACCAGCGGGCAGGCTCGACCTTGATGTGCTTGCGCACGGAGTTGAAGCCGAGGTCCTTCTGGGCTTTCAGGTCGAAGACCAGGGCGTCGTCGCTGGGCGCCGTGTTCAGGCCGTCGGGGTAGAAGCCCTGGTCGAGCTGGGCGAGGGAGAAGAAGGGCTTCCCGTTGAGCACCAGCTTCCGGTAACCGCCGACCTCCGCGACACCGAAGGAACGCATGCCGAAGTAGCTGTCGACGGTGTCCTTGGAGCGGCCGTCCCTGAGGGTGACCTTCAGGTCGTACAGGTACGGGTCGTCCGGCGTCCACAGGTGCTGCTTGGCGACCGGGAGACTCAGCTCGCTGTTGGCCGGGCCGGTGACGGTCCCGACGACCTTGCCCTTCTTGTCACGGGCGACGGCGGTGACCCGGGCGGACTTCGAGGCGGCCTCGGAGCTGACCGTCAGGGCGAGCCGGCCCTTGTCGATGTCGGGCGTGGTCTTCAGGGAGTCGACGGCCGCGGGCGCGACGGGCTCCATCCAGACGGTCTGCCAGATACCGGAGGAAGCGGTGTAGAAGATGCCGCTGGGATTGGCGGACTGCTTGCCCGTGGGCTGGTCGGCACCGGTGGTGTCGGTGACCGCGACCACGATCTCCTGGGGGCCCCTGCCCTTGACGGCGTCGGTGATGTCGGCGCTGAAGGCGGTGTAGCCGCCGGTGTGCTCGGCGACCTGCTTGCCGTTGACCCAGACGGTCGCCTCGTAGTCGACGGCACCGAAGTTGAGCTTCAGGCGGTCCTCATGGCCGCGCTTGCCGACCGACCAGCTCCTGGGCACCGTGACGAGCTTGCGGTAGAACATGTGGTCTTCGTGGCGCTCCAGCCCGGAAAGCTGGGACTCCACGGGGTAGGGCACGGTGATGCGCTCGTCGAGCTTCTTGCCGAAGACCGGCTTCTCGTCGGCGGTGGCTCCCGCGAACTCCCAGGGCCCGTTGAGGTTCTTCCAGTCGTCGCGCACCTGCTGCGGCCGGGGGTACTCCGGCAGCGGGTTCTTCGGGTTCACCTTCTCGCCCCACGGGGTGAGGAGACGGTGCGTGGAGAGGTTCTTCGCCCTGCGGCTGATCTCCGGGACGGTCTCGTCGCCGTTCTTCAGGCCGCCCTCACCGTCGTACGCGAACCTGACCTGCTGGCCCTTCTGGACGGCTCCGCCCAGGGTGACGATGAGCGCCTTGCGGTTGTTCGAGGCCCTGACGACCGACTTCACCGGCATCGGCGTGGTGTCCGCCTCGATGCCGAGGTGGCCCTTCACGTCCTGGATGCCGCTGACCTCGTGGTCGAAGGTCGCCTGCACCTTCAGGCCGTCCTCCGCGACGCTCAGCCCGACCGGGTAGACCTCGAAATCGGCCGGCGGGGTGAACGCGGACTCGGGGACGATCTGCTTGGCGAGCTTCGCGCTCGACCAGCGCAGGAACATGTTCGCCCCGCCGGTGTCCTGGAACATCTCCAGCCGGAAGGTGTGCTGTTCGCCGGCCTTCAGGGTGACGGGCTTGCTGGTCTGCTCCTTGTCCCAGTCCGGCTCCCAGTGGTCGATGACGGCCGTGTCGTCGATGAAGAGACGGAAGCCGTTGTCACCGATGGCGGAGAACGTGTAGTCGCCGTCCTCCGGTGCCTCGATCTGCCCCGTCCAGCGGGCCGTGGTGTTCTCGGTCCTCCCGGTGGCCGACTCGAACGCGCCGGTCAGGCCCGGGAAGTTGATCTCCGGGTCCAGGGCCGTGGCACCGAGCTCGGCGAAGTCACGGGCGCCCGGGGCGGACATGGCGAAGTACTCGCCCTTGAGGCCGTGCACCTCGGTGGAGGGGTCCTCCTTCACGAACGCGGAGGCGGTGGGAGCGGCCTCCGCGGAAGGTGCCGCGGCAGCGGCAGGGACCAGGACCGCCCCCACGGGGAGCAGCAGCGCCGCCGTACAGGCGAGCGTTCTCAGAACGGTTCGGGGGCGGGCTAGTTGTCGTATCAAGGCGTCGTCCTCGTCGAAGAAGCCAAAGTGCTCCCCACTGCGGAGCACTGCACATAGTCGAACATTGAGCCACAGCCTCAAACACCTGACAACGGTCGTGCAGTGAGAATTTTCAACGATAGAAAAATGAGACGTTCTCTGCCCGCCCCGCCGGGCACGCCTGACCCGGTGAGCGGCGTCGAGCCGCTCACCGGGCTGCGAGACAACCGTCGTTGGCGTGATACTGCGGTAGATCCGCAGGTCCGGTGACCCAGGACGTGTTCGGCCTGTCCGTGAGACGGTAGGCCAACGACCGTCCCCGGGTGAGCAGTCGGGCGTCCGTCCAGGATCTGTCACTCACCCTCCCGTCGACGCGGACGGCATCGATGTACGGATGTGTCGCACCCTTCGAGTCCGCGGACGGCAAGGAGGTGACGTCACCGGCGAACGGCACGTCACCCGCGGCGCCGGGGGTACGTCCGGCACCGTTGCCGTGGGTGAGGCTCAGGCCGCGCATCCGGGGCACCCCGTACTCGTAACCGTTGGCCGCCCCGGTGCTGGTCCGGTCGCCCGTGGTGCTGGTGGGCGACCAGGCGATCACGCCGTAGGGGCGCACGGTGCCGGGGTAGGTGTTGCCGCCGTTCGCCGTGCCGATCATCGGGTCCACGGAGGCGGTGGGACGCGTGACGAGCGCGTCGGCCTGGGCTGCGGGCGGCGCGACGGCACCGGCGAGTGCGCCGGTGAGGACGAGCGCGGCGTTCCGTGCGGCGAGACGCCGGGGCGCGGACGGCCTGGAGGGCATGCTCTCGGATACCTCCGACAGTTGGACAACGTTGTCAAGGCTGGTCGGACATCGAGGTCCGCAGCGTCGACCGATTCGCGGCCGAGCGTAGATCGCCACGGCGTGCGAGGGAATGCCACGGACGGATCCGAGCGGTGAACGCGTGGTGAACGGGTCCCGGGACACATCACCGCGGAGGGCGGCCGCGGGGCGGGGCCACCGGTGGACGTCCGGCTCCCGCAGGGTGGGAGCCGGAGGCTCAGGCAGAAGCCCCGGCGTACGCACGGAGGACCATGAGCGAGTCCTCCGGGGCCGCCACCATGGCGAAGGGGGCGCACAGCACCAGCGACGCCTCCTGGACCGCGAGGGCGCCGACCGTCCCCGCCGTGGTCTTCTGCACCACGGTCCTCCCGCCGAGGTCTGCGGACCGCAGCAGGCCCGGCGAGTTGACCGCGTCGAACCCGAGCGCGGGCGGGCCGTCCTTGATGGCCACCCACTCCGGGTTCCGGGCCTTGAGCGCCAGGGCCTCGTCCAGCGACCCGGCGAGCACGATCTTCTCCGCCCCCCGGGCAAAGGCCCAGGCGGCCACCGTGAAGGCGCGCATGACATCGACCACGACCGCCACGGGCGGGATTTCGGCCAGCTCGGCGATGCCGAGGAATCGAGCGTCCATCCGGACATGATCGAGCACACCCTGCCGGCACCGCCACGACAGCGGCGCGCATCACACGGCCTCCGGTGTCGCCCTCTTCGTACGCCTGGAGCCGTGGGCACACGGATGCACGGAGGTGGCGCTCACGGAAGAAGCGCCGGCGACTCCCGCAGATCGTGTTCGGCCACCCGCGCGTGAAGTCCTGGTCGGGGAGGTCGCCGCCGTCGAGGAGTCGCAGACGGAGGCAGACGTGCTCCCACTCGGCGTCGAAGTGGATCAGCGGCGGGCCAGAAGTCCGCCTCGTCCGCCCACCGGTGGACGATCACGCTCGCCGACGCGGTGACGCGGGCCCGGCGGGGTACCCGAGGGACGACAGCGTCACCCACCGGACCCGAGGAGGCACACGCCGTGCACAGTGTGAAGCTCTGGCTCAACCGCAGCCTGACCGCGCAGGCGGTGCTCGCCCTGGTCATCGGGGTGGGGATCAGCGCAGCGTTCCGCCGCGACGAACACCCCGTCATCTGGCTGATCCACGGCACGGCCTACGCCGCTGTCGCGACCGGGATCCTGGCCGTCCAGCGGCGCAGGGCCGGGCGCGCGGCCGGTACGGACACGCGTGGGGTCGCCGACCTCACCCGCAAAATCCGGCACCGCGAGGTTCCGGGCGATCCGCAGGAGCGGGAGACCATGCGACGGCTGATCGACGACCAGCTGGGGACGATGGAGCGGGCAGGCCGGTGGCTGCCGTACTGGCTCGGGCTGATGGGCCTGGTGGTGGTCGGCATGATCGCTCTCGGAATCATCGGCGGCTCGCTGGTCTTCCCGCTGCTCTTCGCGGTCGCCTCGGCGGCGTTCTGCTTCTGGATCCTCCGGATGCGCCGCCGCACCCTGGACACCTACCGCCACATGCGCTCCACCCTGGAGAGCCAGGCCTGACGGGCCCGGCGGCCGGTTCCGTACAGGTCGTGCGCGGGATCCGCATGGCAGGAAGGGGTGGTACGCCGGCCGGAGGGGCGAAACGCTCCCCGCAGGAGGCCTGTGATGATGGAATCGCGCCATGGAGTCACCGATGTCCCGCGTGGTCCAGGCACTCGACCGCTTCCACGCCGCCCGCCCCTGGGACCACAACGCGCACTACCACCGCTGGCTGCTGCGCCGTCTGCCCAGGCGCTTCGGCCGGGCGTTGGACGTGGGGTCCGGCAGCGGTGACCTGGCCCGCCTCCTGGCCGGACGGGCCACATCGGTCGAGGGGATCGACAACGACCCCGACGTCGTCGCCCGTGCACGGGACCTCACCGCGCCCGCCCTGCCCGTCGTGTTCACCGTCCAGGACGCGGCGGTGGGCCTGCCGTCCGGCCCCTACGACGTCATCACCTGCGTGGCGGCCCTCCACCATCTGCCGTTCCCCGGCACGCTCGCCCGCTTCCGCTGCAGCCTGACGCCGGGCGGGACTCTGGTCGTCGTCGGCGTGGCACGGGCGGAGACGTTCGTCGACCATGCCCTCGGGGCGCTCGCGATCCCGATGAACGTCGTCATGGCCCTGGTCAGGAACAGGGGACGCAGGGTGGCCCGCCCCGCCTCGATGACCGCGCGCACCCGCCCCGCGGTCATGAGCTTCGCCGAGATCGCGCGTGACGCCCGGGACGTACTGCCCGGCGCACGGCTGCGCCGCCGCCTCTTCTGGCGCTGGACGCTGGTCTGGCAACAGGGCTGACGGCCGCTCGTGCTGCGCCTCCGGCAGGCGCGCGCACCGAGTCCCCGACCGGAGCCGTGCCCCCGCCCGAGGAGGAGGCACGGCATGCCGGCGCTACGGCGTGGTGATCGTCGGCCGGGGCGCCCTCGCCATCCCGCCGCCGATGGCGAAGCTCGGGTGCGGCGGCTGGTTGTACGCGGTGTTCTGCCAGGCCAGGGCCGTGCGGTACATGGTGTCGTGGAGCAGCGTGGTGATCCTCGTGCCGGTCTCGACGGGCGTGGAGTAGACCCGTAGGGCCGTGTTGTTGGCGGTCGGCCAGACGACTTCCTCGCGCCAGTCGCCGAGGATGTCGCCGGACAGCGCGGGCGTGGCCTTGGTGCCGTTGTTGGAGTGGACCGAGGCCCCGGTCAGCAGCCGGGTGTCCGCCGAGGTGCCGTACTTGTCGATGTGGGTTCCGTCGAGGAGTTCACGCGTCGTGTCACCGTCCCACCAGGACAGGAAGTTCGAGCTGGACGGCTTGCGGCTGGTGACGACGTCACCCTTCGGACCGCGCACACCGGAGACGGCCGAGGACCAGGACTCGGCGCCGGGGCTGCCGGACCAGATGTCACCGGAGACACCACGGCCGTTGTCACCGCTCGCCGGCGTGGACCACAGGATCTGACCGGTCCTGGCGTCCGCCATCCACGAGGACGGCTTGGAGCTGTCCTCGTCGACCTTGAACTCCTCCAGGCCCGCACGGGAAGGGTCGAGGTCCCCGACGTGCAGGTCGCCGTGGCCGTTCCTCGTCGTCCACAGCCCGCTGCCGTTGTCGTCGACGGCCATCGAGCCGTACATGATCTCGTCCTTGCCGTCACCGTCCGCGTCGGCGACGGACAGCTGGTGGTTGCCCTGGCCGTCGTACCCCTTGCCGGAGTTGGTCGAGCTGTTCGTGTCGAAGGTCCAGCGCCGGGTGAAGGCGCCGCCCCGCCAGTCCCAGGCGGCGATGACGGTGCGCGTGTAGTAGCCGCGCGCCATGATCAGCGACGGCCTGGCTCCGTCGAGGTAGGCCGTACCGGCGAGGAAGCGGTCCACCCGGTTGCCGTAGGAGTCGCCCCACGAGGACACCGTGCCACGTGCGGGGACGTAGTCCACGGTGCCCATCGCGGCCCCGGTCCCGCCGTTGAACATCGTCAGGAACTCGGGCCCTGACAGGATGTAGCCGGAGGAGTTGCGGTGGTCGGCCGAGGAGCTGCCGATCACCCTGCCGGCGCCGTCGACGCTGCCGTCGGCGGTCTTCATCGCCACCTCGGCCCGGCCGTCACCGTCGTAGTCGTACACCTGGAACTGGGTGTAGTGCGCGCCGGAGCGGATGTTGCGCCCGAGGTCGATACGCCAGAGCCGGGTGCCGTCGAGGCGGATCCCGTCGACGATCGTGTTGCCCGTGTAGCCGGACTGGGAGTTGTCCTTGGCGTTGGTGGGCTGCCACTTCAGCACGAAGTCGAGGGCACCGTCGCCGTCCAGGTCCCCGACGGACGCGTCGTTGGCCTCGTAGGTGTAGGCGACCCCGTCGGGTGTCGTCCCACCGGCGGGCGGGCTGATGGGTACGTCCTTGTATCCGGCGCGGAACTGGACCGCGTGGACGGAGTCGCCCTGCTCCACACCGCCGACGACCGCGCGCACCGTGTAGTCGGCGGTGGCGGGCGCGCCGGAGTGGAAGTAGTTCGTCGAGGCGGTCACCGGCGAGGCGTTGACCTTGGTGCCGGCCCGGTAGACGTTGAACGACACGTCGTCGGGGTCGGTGCCCAGCCAGCGCCAGCTGACGAGGTTCCCGCTGTCGGTGTGCACGCTCACGACGCCTCGGTCGAGCGCCTCGGCCTGCCGCGCGGTCGCGGCCTGCGAGGCCGGGCCGAGAGCGACGAGCCCGCCGGCCGCGAGCAGCCCCGCTGTCAGAGCGACGAGCAGGGTGCGGGTACGGGTGACGCGGTGTCTGCGGTGGGGGCGGGGTTCGGAGGGGGGAAGCAGAGGCTCCACGAGGGGCACCTTCCGGCGGGGGACGGCTTACGCCCCCTCAGTTGCTCCCGGAAGCCGAAAGGTTGCCGCCGGATTCCTTCGGTGTCTCGACCGTCCGCCGCCGCCCGACGCCGGCCGCGTTCGCCGCGGAGTGCAGCGAGCGCAGGGCGAGCAGCAGGAAACCGATGTCGTCGAGGTACACCGGGTCCGGCAGGAGGTCGACGGGTGAGACGGTGTAGATCACCGCGGCCCATACCAGTGCCTTGTTGTGCAGGGGGACGCCCGCGTCGACGAGCAGCTTCCTCGCCCGGATCACCCGGATGAGAAGGACCGCGGCGAACCCCGCCATGAGCAGGAGCGCCAGCGCGCCAAGGATGAGCCAGACCGAGATGTCCATGGTTCATCGTCTCCGCTGGAAGCGGCCGGGGCCAGAAGGCGTCATCCGTGGATCCTGGCCTGCTGCCGGGAACGGCGGCGCTTCAGGGCACGGCGTTCGTTCTCGTCCATGCCTCCCCACACGCCCGCGTCCTGTCCGTTCTCCAGGGCCCATTCCAGGCACTGGTCCCGCACGGGGCAGGCCCCGCAGACGGCCTTGGCGTCCTCGACCTGCACGAGGGCGGGGCCGCTGCTGCCGATGGGGAAGAACAGGTCGGGGTCCTCTTCGCGGCACGCCGCGTGCATGCGCCAGTTGTCCATGGCCCTCACTCCTTCTCGTGGGGATCGGTCGGCCGATCCGGTGTCCGTACTGTGCGCGTGACCGTCATCGGGCGTCCGAAACCCACAACAGGCCTGGCGTTCAGGGGATTCCGGAACCCTTCCCGGCCTCCGGCAGGGGGGAGCCCGGGTGCGGGGCGGCGGCGCAGGCGCCGTCCAGGCGGATGCGGTAGGCCATGACGACCGCCGGTTCGTCGATGATGTCCACCCTGGTCCCGGGGGTCTCCAGGACGGCCCGGTCGCCGATCTCCGGGGCAGGGACGCGCAGCAGGTGCAGCGACGGAACCCCCGTCATGGGATGCGGCGGATGGTCGAGGGGTACCACCTGCACGGTGAGGTGCTGCCGGTGCGCGGCCTCCTCGAGCACCGCCCGCTGCTCGGCCATCACCGTGGGGCCGCCGACCGTCGTGCGGAGCGCGGCCGCGGGGAGCAGCGCCCAGAGGGCCGCTCCGCGCTCCTGCAGGCGGCGCTGCCGCTCCCCCAGCAGTTCGACGTGCCGGTCGTCGCGCCGCGGAGGGCCGTCGGCGGCGAGCGTCCGGCACAGGGCTGCCTCGTAGGCCGGGGTGCGCAGCAGTTCCGGGACGAGGGCGGGGTGCCAGGTCCTGACGAGCGCTGCGGAGGACTCGATGCCGATGACCTCCTGCTGCCAGGGCTCCATCGCGTCCCGCCAGTGGTGCCACCAGCCCGGCAGATTGGCGGCCGCGAGGCCCGTCATGATCGGCTCGGCCTCCGCGGCGGACACCGCGTAGCGCTCCAGGAGGACGCGTACCTGGTGGGAGTCGAGCCCGGTCTCGGCCCGCTCGATGCGACGCACGGTGGCGGGGTGGGCGCCCAGTGCCACGGCCGCAGCCTGGAGGCTGACGCCCGCACGTTTCCTGAGTATCCGCAGCCGTGCCGCGAGGACTCGGTGTTCGACGGTGGGGCCGGACCGGGGCCTCATCCACGTACCCTTCCGCACCTGGCGCTCCGACCCGGGGCGTCGGAGCTCTTTCAGCGCTGATTCGGAACCATCCGGGCATTCTGCCCCTTGCAAAGTATGCGCTTTGCACGGAGAGTACGTACATGTCGGAAATAGTCACGTGCGCGCGTCTGGCCCCGGAGGGCTCGGGCAGGCGTAGCGCACAGAGCTGGTGGATCCCCCGCCTCCCCCGGGGTGTCCCCGTGGCCAGGCACCGCGTGCAGGAAGCCATGCGGCGCTGGGGAGAGCCCGACGACCGTGTCGAGACCGCGGCCCTCGTCGTGACCGAACTGGTCACGAACGCGGTGGAACACACGGCGGGCCGCCGGATCCGGTGCCGCCTCCTGCGGACGCCCGGCCGGGTGCGCATCTGTGTGTGGAACCGCGGCCGACGGCACATCCCCGAGTTTCCGGGTCCACGGAACCCGGAGCCGCATGCCGTCACGGGCGACGGGCCTCACGGCCAGGACGGCAGGGAGGGCCCCGGCCCGGTGGCCCTCATCGGCCCGGACGGGGCGGACGAGGGCTTCAGCCTGGCTTCGGTGGCCGAGGACGGCCGGGGCCTCATGCTCGTGGACGCCCTGGCGACGCGTTGGGGCACACGCAGCAGCGTGTCCGGCCGGCTCGTCTGGGCCGACATCTGAGCATCCCGGACGGGACGGGGACGCCTCAGGCGAGGGCGGTCCGGCACTCCGGGTGACCCCAGCCACTCGGATTCTTCGCGATCATGTCCTTGGCCGCATAGGGCTTGCCGCACGCGCACCGGCCCGCGAACTTCGCCCGGATGGTGCCTGTGCCTCCTGCGCGCGGCTTGCCCGTGGACCCGCTCTTCGCCCCGGCACCGGCCGCGCGGCCCTTGGTCGAGCGGGCAGGGGCCGGCACGGGCATGCCGGCGGTGCCGTACGCCGTCCCCGCCGCCTGCTGCGAGACGGCCACCTCACTGGCGGCCTGGTCGGCCAGGGCGTTGAGCGGGTCGCCGTCCACCTGGTGCGCCGGCACGTAGCGGAAGCTCACACTGCGGCTGCTCAGCAGCTCGTCGATGCCGACCACCAGCTCACGGTTGGCGACCGGCTTGCCCGCCGACGTCTTCCAGCCGTTGCGCTTCCACCCCGGAAGCCACTTGGTCACCGCGTTCATCGCGTACTGCGAGTCCATGCGCACCTCGACGGGAACGGCCGGGTCGGTCGACCTCAGCAGTTCCAGCAGAGCGGTGAGCTCGGCGACGTTGTTGGTCGCGGTGCCCAGCGGGCCCGCCTCCCACCGTCGGGGGTTCCCCTGGTCATCGGCCACGACCCACGCCCAGGCGGCTGGTCCCGGATTGCCCTTCGATGCCCCGTCACACGCGGCGATGATGCGCTCGTCCATGCCCCCGATCATGCCAGCCCGGAGGGTCAGGGCACGATCGAGTCGATGTAGCCGCCGTCCACCCGTACGGCCGCACCCGTGGTGGCCGACGCCTGCGGGGAGCTCAGGTGGACGACGACTCCCCACCCTGACACTCCGGGGGCGAAGGCGCCTTCCGGCCGGTGCGGTCAGCACACGACGCGGGGCTCCCGGCCGGAGGAAGAACCGGCAGGGAGCCCCGTCCCGTGCGTCAGAGAACGCCGGACGCCGAGACGGCGATCTGCGCCTTGGTCCTGCCGGACGAGGAGCCCAGGGACTCGATCTTGCGGACGAGCTTCATGCTGTCGTCGTCGGCGACCTCGCCGAACACGACGTGCTTGCCGTCCAGCCACGGGGTGAGGACCGTGGTGATGAAGAACTGCGAACCGTTGCTGTTCGGTCCGGCGTTGGCCATGGAGAGCAGGCCCGGCTTGTTGTGCTTCAGGGTGAAGTTCTCGTCGGCGAACTTCTCGCCGTAGATGCTCTTGCCGCCGGTGCCGTCGCCCCGGGTGAAGTCACCGCCCTGGAGCATGAAGTCCGGGATGACACGGTGGAACGGCGAGCCGGCGTAGCCGAAGCCCTTCTCACCGGTGGCGAGCGCACGGAAGTTCTCCGCGGTCTTGGGGGCCACGTCGTCGAACAGGTTGAACACGATCCGCCCGGCGGGCTGGTCGTCGATGGTGATGTCGAAAAACGCCTTGATGGTCATGAGCCCATCCTGACATCCTCCGGCGCTCCCCGATGCACAGGCCCCGCCCCCGCGGGCGCCTCGGGAAACACGGATACGGCGTACCACGGGGGTGAGCCGTGGTACGCCGTCACGTCAGTCAGGGAGAACGCCGCTTCTCCCTACCGCCGGCGTTCAGCGGTGGCCGCCGTGCTGGTTGCGTCCCCAGGACTTGGAGTCGACCTTGTTCCCGCGGTTGTCGCGGAGCGTGGCGGTGTCCCTGTTGTCCCAGACGTAGTTGCGGCGGTCCTGGTACACGTCGTGGCGGGTGTCGCGGCCGACACCGGTGTGGACGCGGACGGAGGAACGGGCGGGCAGCCGCAGGTCGAACCTGTAGGTGCGACGGCTCTCGTCACTGAGGGTCCAGCCGCGCAGGTTGACCGCGTGACGGCTGGTGTTGGTGACGGTGACCCACTCGGCGTTCAGGCTCCGGTTGGAGCCGTTGTCGCGACCGGGGCTGTCGTACTGGACCTTGCCCAGGACGACGGCCGAGCGCTGGGCCGGCCGGTCGTGGCCGTGGCCGTGACCCCGGCCATCGGCCGTGGCCGGCAGGGCCGCTGCGGCGAGCAGGGCGCCCGAGGCGAGAACGGTGGCGGTGATCCGTCGTGCGGAACGGGACATGGAAACCCCTCATCATGCAGGCCCGGAATGGAGTCCCGGGCGTTTTCCGACCTCGGCGTCGTGCCGAGAACGCAAACTTTGTCCCGCTTTCGAGGTGGCCGAAAGGTGCCCCGGTTCGTGTGACAAAGTGCGGACATTTCTGTCACACACAACTGCACCCGGCACGGACTCCGGCGGTCGTAGACCTGTCAACCGTTGATCGTTGCACCGACCCTTTCGGGGGACCGCCCGCCTGGTCATGGCGCCCCATTCACCCCGCCTCCGCCCTCCCGGGCGCCCCGGCCGGGACCGCGCGGATCCGTGTAACAGAACGGACAGCGCTTACCTGGACAGACATTCCATTACCGCCTGGAAAGGTACTCATGCGTTCGAGCCTTGAGCGCCCACCGCGAGGGGCCGAGGCGGGCGCGCTGCCCGCCGCTGGTGACCAGCGCGTTCACCGGCGCCATCGGATCCAGCGCCATCGTCCTGGCCAGCAGGATGCCCACGGCCAGCGGGAGCAGGGTCACGGCCAGCGCCGTGCCGGCGCCGGCGAGGGTGTGGATACGGGGGCGCGTCGGCGCGTCGGGGACCATGCCCTCCATTCGACCGGCTGCGCCCCGCCCCGGGATCCGGGCACGTACTCAGACACACCGCTCCCCCGTACTCAGCCCACAGGGGCGGTCATGCCCCCTCGGGGCCGGACGCGGGGCCCCAGTGGGAGAAGCGGGGCAGCCACTTGACCCGGTAATCGGCGTGCCCGGCGTGCTCGGCCGCCATCTGCCGGACGACGAAGCCGAGGCCGACGGCGCGACCCGAGGAGAAGTCCTGGGCCGGGCGGTCGGTGTCCAGGGCTGCGATCTCCTCGTACTCGTCCAGGAGGACCCTGGAGGTCTCGATACGCCGCAGGGTCCGCGCCGGGTCCTGGAAGGCGATGTGCCGGTCGTAGCCGCGCGACCGCACGACGAACGCGATGCCACTCGTGCGGTCGTGCACCTCACCGGGTGCTTCGGCCGGCATTCGCCAGCCGTCGCCGCCCGCCTCCCGCGCGAGGTGCTCCTCCTCCGCGAGGCGCGCCCGCACGAAGGCCAACAGTTCCGCGTTCTCTGCCATCTGGTTCCGAATCCTTCTCCGTCACAGACCGCAGCGGCAGGCCCGCCCACCGCCACGGACCCGTTCTGCCCGACCAGCAGAGGATGCCTCACCGGCCTGCCGTCGGCGCATTCCGCACCGTCCGCGTTCCGCATGACGGACACCCACACGGCCGTGACCGGCGACGGTCAGGGTGTCGGGGCCCGGCGGGCGGCCATGAGCAGCGCGATGTCGTCGGGCCTGTCCTCGGCCTGCCGTGCCTGCCCGATGATCTGGTCCGCACTGTCGGCGAGCGGCATGTGGCCGACCGCGGCCAGGGTGCTGCGCAGACGCTCGATGCCCTCGTCGATGTCCGTGCCCGCCTTCTCCACCAGCCCGTCCGTGAAGAGGGCCAGGACCGCACCCGGGCCGAGTTGCAGCTCCGTGACGGGGTAGGAGGCTTCCGGGTCGACTCCGAGCACCACGCCCCCGGGCAGGTCCAGGACCTCGGTCCGGCCGTCGGCGTGCCGCAGGACGGGCTGCGGGTGCCCGGCGCGCACGGCCAGGGTGGCACCGGTGACGGGGTCGAGCAGCACGTAGCAGCAGCTGGCGAACTGGCCGGGGTCGAGTCCGATGAGCAGCCGGTTGGTGGCGCTCATGATCTCCTGCGGGGCGTGCCCGATGAGGGCGAAGGCCCTGACCGCGCTGCGGATCTGCCCCATCGTGGCGGCCGCGGCGACACCATGTCCCTGGACGTCCCCGATGACGAGGGCGAGTCCGCTGCCGGTCTCGATGACGTCGTACCAGTCGCCCCCGATCTCGATGTCCTGGGTGCCGGAGAGATAGCGGCCGACGGTGTCGACCTGGTCGACGACCGGCAGCCGGTGGGGCAGCAGGGCGTCCTGCAGTCCCCGGGCGAGCGCGGCCTCGGTGTCGTAGCGCTGGGCGCGCTGGAGCGCCTGGGCGATGAGCCCGGCCAGCGCGGTGAGCACGGTGCGCTCCTCCGGACTGAAGCCGCGGGACTGGTCGAATCCGAGGATGCACGACCCCACGGGGCGGCCCGAGGCGATCAGCGGCAGGAAGGCCCGGGCTCCGACACTCGTGTCCATGGGGATGCCGGGGTAGGCCTCACCCAGCTGCTCCATGGACTCGAAGAACAGCGGCCGCCCGGTCGTGAGCGTCTCCACGCCCGGAATGTGGGTGTCGAGGCCGACTCCGTCGAACCGGTCGAGGAAGCCGCGGGGGAAGCCGGTCTCCCAGGCCAGGTAGAGGCGCCCCTCGTTCTGGAGGTAGATGGCCAGCTGTCTGCCTCCGAAGGCCGGCAGCAGTTCCTCCGTGACCACGGCCGAGACCTGACGGGCCGTGACGGCCTCCGTCAGCGCGATGGCCAGCGCGACCGGCCGGTACAGGACGGTGGAGCGGTCGGCCGGTGAGCCGAGTTCCTCTCCGGGGGTGGTGCGGGACTCGTCGGGTGTGCGCCCGGGCCGGCTCGCGGGGCTGAGAGAGATCGTGACCCCGTCGCGGCCGGGGAACAGCGCCACGGACAGCCACTGCGCCGGGGTGCGCCGGGCGAGGAAGTACACGGGGTCGTCGGAGAACAGGGCCGCCCGGCGGTGATCCTCGTAGGCCGGGTCCGCGAGCCAGGGCAGCGCCTCCCCGAGGAGCCGCCCGGTCAGTTCCGCACCGCGGTGGCCGAGGAGCTCCTCGGCCTCGCGGTTGGCGTAGGTGATCCGCCCGAGCCGGTCGTGGGAGAGCAGTCCGCGCGGGATCCGGTCGGCGGCGTCCGGGACGACGGGGCCCGCACCGCGGTCGAACAGCACACAGCTCAGCCTGCCGGCCCGCCCGTCGTGCTCCCCGTGGCCCGAGAGCTCGAGGAGCAGCGGGCGGCCGCCGGGCCCCCAGAGCCGCATGCGGCGCACATGGGGCTCCGCCGACCTCGAGGCCCTGCTCCCCAGCGTCCAGAGTCCGTAGAGGTCCTCGGGCAGCAGCCGCGCCGTCAGGGTCTCCATGGACAGCGCCGGCGCGTCGGTCGGTCGGAGGCCCAGGATCTCGTGCGTGTCGTCGTCCGCGGTGACGGCTCCGGTGCCCGTGTCCCACTCGAAGTGTCCGACACGCAACGGCCGGGCCGTGCCCGTCGGGAGCCGTACGGGCAGGGGGGCGCCGTCCCACAGGGCGGGGCCGTCCTGCGCGGCGATGTCGGTGCCGAGCCGAGCGGCGACGGCTTCCATGCGGCGCCGGTCCGCGCCGCCGACCGGCACGCCCCGGGTGGCGTAGCGCAGCACGACGAGTACGCCCACGGGGGTGGTCCCGTCGGAGACGGGCGCGTAGAGCGACCCGAACGGGAACGGAAGGCCCGCCATCAGCTGCGGGAAGCGGCGCATGGCCTCCTCCGCGTCGCCCAGGTAGACCGGCCGGTTCGAGCGGTAGGCCTCGGCCACCGGGAAGGGCCGGTTCACGTGCATCCGCCACCAGGGACGCAGCAGTGGGCCCGGCAGCCCCGCGAGCACGGCCATCAGCAGGAGGCCGGGGGTCCGGGAGCGCAGGTAGACGCTGCCCGCGTACCCACCGACGGCGTCGACGGCGCTCACCACGGCCTGGGCGAGCACCAGCGACAGCCCGTCGGGCGTTCGGCTGCCATCGGGGCTCCAGGTCACACTGCCAGGATGCGCACCCCGGCGCGGGTGCGCATGTGCTCGGCATGCACCGATCCTCAGGTACCGGCGGGGACCGACGGCTCCGTGCCCGCCCGCGCGCACACCGAGGCGGCGGCCGCGGAGGCGAAGGACAGCAGGTCCCGCACCTCGTCAGGCTCCGGATGAGCGGTGAAGGAGCCCTGCGCGCACATCCGGCTCAGCAGACCCGCGGCGAACGCGTCGCCTGCGCCGATCGTGTTGACGACCTCGGCCGGTACGGCCGCGACCGACACCGGAGGTGCCGACGCGGTGTACGCCGTGCTGCCCCGGGCGCCCCGGGTGAGGACCACCAGGCGTCCCCCGGCCGCGAGTGTCCGGCAGGTCTCCTCCGGGTCCGTGCCCGGCCACAGCTGCTCCAGGTCCTCGTCGCTGGCCTTGACGACATGGGCGAGGCCGCACAGGTCGCGCAGGGCGGCCGAGCCGTGGTCCGCGCCCAGGGTGCGGTCCCGGCGGACGTTGGGGTCGACCACGAGGAGGGTGCGTCCCGCGGCCGCGAGAGCCGCGGCCCGGACGACCGACGCGGCGGGTTCGACGACCGCGGCGAGGCCGCCGACGTACACGGCGCCGAACCCCGCGGTCCGCGCGGAGAGATCGGGCAGCCGGAACGTCGCCGTGTCCTGGAGATGGAAGTGGTAGCCGGTGCCTCCGGTGCCCGGCTCGGCGACGGCCAGCGCGGTGGGCAGGCCGGAACGTCCGCAGAGCGTGAGGTCGACCCCCGCCGACCGGAGCGTGGCTTCGATCATGCGGGCGAACCCGTCGCCGCCCAGGCCGCCGGCGAAGGCGGCCGGGGTGCCCAGCCTGGCCAGTCCGACGGCGACGTTGGCCGGGGCCCCGCCGAACTGGGCCGCCCGTACGCCGCCGTCCCCGGCCACGGGTACGAGGTCGACGAGGGCCTCGCCGATCACCAGGACGGAGCCGGGGCCGCCCGTCACGGCTCGACCACGATCTTGCGGCCGATGCCCGCCTTGAAGCGGTCGATCGCCTGCGGGTACCGGTCCAGCGGCAGCCGGTCGCTGATGAAGACCGCCGGGTCGAGCACCCCGCCGGCGAAGAGGGAGGCGGCGCGTTCGTAGCTGTGCAGGACGGCCATCGAACCGGTGATGGTGATCTCCTGGTTGTAGATGCGGTAGGGCTCGATGACCGCCGTCGTGGCGTAGTCGGCCACTCCGAACTGGAGGAAGGTGCCGCCCTTGGCGACACGGCCCAGGCCGTCCTGGATGGCAGCCGCGTTGCCCGTCGCGTCGATGACGACGTCCCAGCCGCCGGGGCGGTCGAGCTCGTCGGCCCCCGCGGCCGACCGGGAGCAGCCGAGACGCCCTGCCGTGGCGAGCCGTTCGGGGTTGACGTCGAGGACGTCCACGCCTGCCGCCCCGGTGCGCTTGGCGAGCTCCAGCATCATCAGGCCCATGGTGCCGGAGCCGTAGATCAGCACCTCGGCGCCGAGGGTGCTGTTCAGTACGTCGTAGCCCCGGACCGCGCAGGACAGCGGCTCGATCAGGGCCGCGTCCTTCACGTCGATGTGTTCGGGCAGCCGGACGCAGTTGGCGACGGGCGCCACGGCGTACTCCGCGGCGCCGCCGGAGACGGTGACGCCGATGGCCGCCCAGCGTTCGCAGAGGTTGCCGCGTCCGCTGCGGCAGTAGCGGCACTCGTGGCAGTGCAGGGAGGGGTCGACGGCGACGCGGTCGCCGACGGCCAGCTCCGTGACGTCGCGTCCGACGCCGACGATCTCCCCGGCGAACTCATGGCCCGGGACGAGAGGCAGGGTGGGTGCGAACTCGCCCTGCAGGATGTGCAGATCGGTGCCGCAGAGCCCGCACGAGGCGACGGAGACGACGACCTCGCGCGGTCCGGGCGTGGGGTCGGGGACGGTGGTGACGGAGACCTTGCCGGGGGCTTCGACGATCGCTGCCCGCATTATTTCACTGCTCCCAGAGACAGGCCCTGGACGAGTTTGTCCTGGGCGGCGTAGCCGGCGGCGAGCACCGGCAGGGACACGACGACGGACGCGGCGCACAGCTGGGCCAGGAAGAGACCCTGGCTGGTGACGAATCCGGTGAGGAAGACGGGTGCGGTCTGGGCGACGACGCCGGTGAGCACCCGCGCGAAGAGCAGTTCGTTCCAGCTGAAGATGAAACAGATCAGCGCGGTGGCCGCGATGCCCGGTGCGGCCATGGGTGCGACGACCCGGGCCAGGACGGTCGGCAGCCGCGCGCCGTCGACCTGGGCGGCCTCGATGACGGACACCGGGACGTCGGCCAGGAAGGACTGCATCATCCAGACGGCGATCGGCAGGTTCATCGAGGTGTAGAGCAGGACGAGGAGCCAGATGTTGTCCAGCAGCCCGGCGTTCTTGGCGAACAGGTAGACGGGCAGGAGCCCGGCGACGACGGGCAGCATCTTCGTGGAGAGGAAGAAGAACATCACGTCCGTCCACTTGCGTACCCGCCGTATGGACAGCGCGTACGCCGCGGGGAGCGCCAGCAGGAGCACCAGGAGGGTGGAGAAGACGGATGCGCCCAGGGAGTTGAGCAGGGGCGGCCACGGGGTGACGCCGCTGTCGGCGCCGAAGAAGGCCTTGTAGCCGTCGAGGGTGAGCGGCGCGAAGAGCGAGGGCGGATTGGTCGCGGCGTCGGACTCGGCGTGCAGCGAGGTCAGCAGCATCCACAGTGCGGGCAGGCAGAAGGCCAGTCCCGCGGCCCAGGCCAGCAGGCCGAGGACCAGGGAGCGTCGCTTGGCCCGCCGCAGGACGCGTCGCGCGGACGGGGCGGGCGCGGGGACGGTCGTGGTCATGCGCGGTTCGCCTCCTCACTGAAGAGGGACGAGACGGTCCGGAGCGCGAAGGTGGCGATGACGATCGTGCCGATCACCACCACCACCCCCGCGGCGGACGCCAGTCCGTATTCGTGGGCCTGGTAGAAGGTCTGGTAGATCGTGTAAGGCAGGTTGGCGGTGCCGAGGCCGCCCGCGGT
This sequence comes from Streptomyces sp. SM10, assembly GCF_002910915.1. Taxonomy (GTDB): domain Bacteria; phylum Actinomycetota; class Actinomycetes; order Streptomycetales; family Streptomycetaceae; genus Streptomyces. The sequence continues at coordinate 361,811 of NZ_NEUF01000068.1, forward strand.
GATCGTGAAGACGGCGTCGAAGTTCTGCACGATGTAGACGGCGCCGAGCAGTACACCGAGTTCGAGGTACCTGCGCAGGTGCGGCAGGGTCAGGAAGCGGAAGGTCTGCCAGGCGCTCGCGCCGTCGAGGCGCGCCGCCTCGACGACCTCGGCGGGCCGGCTCTGGAGTCCCGCGAGCAGGATGAGCATCATGAACGGCGTCCACTGCCAGACCAGTGCGGCGATGACGGCGAGCAGCGGCATGTCCGCGATCCAGTCCAGCTGGCTCGGGCTCGTGTCGCCGAAGAGCTCGCCGATCCAGCTCAGCGCGCCGTTGAGGAGGCCGTACTCCGGGTTGTAGAGCGCGTGCTTCCAGAGAAGGGCGGCGGAGACGGGCACGATCAGGAACGGCGTGATGAGCAGGGTGCGGACCATGCCCCGGCCGAAGAACGCGCGGTCCAGGAGCAGTGCGAGGGCCAGTCCGATGACGACGGTGGAGACGACGACGCCCGCCGTGAGCAGGGTGGTGGTGAGAACCGAGTCACGGAGCGCGGCGTCGGTGAAGACGGAGGCGTAGTTGTCGAGCCCGTTGAAGGCGCGCTTGTCGGGGCTGAGGGAGTTCCAGTCGAAGAGCGAGATCACCAGGGTCGCCACGAACGGCAGCTGGGTGACGACGATCAGGAAGACCAGCGCGGGCAGCAGCGGAGCCCTGGTGGCCCAGGCCCGGGGTCCGCTCCTCCTTCGGGCGGGCGCGGCCGGTGGTCCGGGTGGTGCCTGGGGGGTGGTGCCGACTGCTGTGGTCATCGGTACTCCTTGGCGACCTGTTCGGCCAGCTTCTGGGACGTGGCCAGCGCCTTGTCGACGGACTGCCGGCCGGCGATGGCCGCGCTGATCTCCTGCGCGACCCTGGTGCCGAGATCGGTGAACTCGGGGATGCCGACGAACTGGATGCCGGGGACGGGGCGCGGCTGGGTGCCCGGGTTCTTGGGGTCGGCGCCGGAGATGGCCTGCTCGGTGACGTCCGCGAAGGCGCCGGCCGCCTCGCGGTATTCGGGGTTCTCGTAGGTGGAGGCCCGTTTGCCCGCAGGGGCGTTGGACCAGCCGCTCGTCTCCCCGACGAGCGACTCGTACTCCTTGCTGGAGGCCCAGGAGACGAACTTCCACGCGTCGTCGGACTTCTTGGAGGCCTTCTGGATGCCCCAGGCCCAGGTGTAGAGCCAGCCCGAGCTCCTGGTCCTCTCCACCGGCGCCGGTACGTAGCCGATCTTCCCCTTGACCGGGGAGGCCGCCGCCTCCAGGGATCCGGCGCCGGCCGTGGCGTCGTACCACATGGCGGTCTTGCCCTGGGTCATGTTGTTGAGGCACTCGGCGTACCCGGACTGGGAGGCGCCGCGCTCGCCGTGCTCGCGGACGAGGTCGACGTAGAAGCGGGTGGCCTTCTTGAACTCCGGTGAGGTGAGTTGCGGTTCCCAGTCCTCGGTGAACCAGGTGCCGCCCATGGTGTTGACGACGGTGGTCAGCGGGGCGATGAGCTCTCCCCACCCGGGCAGTCCGCGCAGGCAGATGCCTTTCATGCCGGGCTCGGCGCCGTCCGCCTGCGCCGCGAGTCCGGCCACCTGTTCCCAGGTGGGGTGCGCGGGCATCGTCAGCCCCTTCGCCTCGAAGACGTCCTTGCGGTACATGAGGAAGGACGACTCGCCGTAGAACGGTTCGGCGTAGAGCCTGCCCTCGGCGGTGAGCGACTCCCGCAGGGGTTCGAGGATGTCGTCCTGGTCGAAGTCGGCGTCCTGCGCGGCGTAACCGTCGAGCGGGTGCAGCCAGTCGTTCTTCGCGAAGAAGGGGACCTCGAAATTGCTGATGGTGCCGACGTCGTACTGGCCCGCCTGGTTGGAGAAGTCCTGACTGATCTTGTCCCGGACGTCGTTCTCCGGGAGCACCGTGAAGTGGACCTTGATGCCGGTCTCCTCGGTGAAGTGCTCGGCGGTGAGTTTCTGCAGTTCGACCATCTGCGGGTTGTTCACCATGAGGACGTTCAGTGCGTCCCCCCCTCCGAAGGCGGTGCCGCCCGCTCCGGCGCACCCGGCGGTGAGGAGGGCCATCGCTGCCGTGCCCGCGACCGCACGCACGCGGATCCCACGGCGTCGTTGCTGGTGGGGCATAAGTTCTCCTGATCGGTCGTAGCGGCTCGTGGAGCACTGCCCTTGGTTCCCGGTCCTCGTGACCGTTCGGGCAGGGCGAGGCTGTCCTCCGGCCCCCGGACGGGGGCGGGAGAGGGGGTGCGCGGGACCGTTCCCGCCGTGGTGGTCAGACGCGGATGACGTGAGGGCCGAGCAAGGAGTAGCGCTGCGCCTCCGCCGAGGGCAGACCGGTGTCGGTGATGACGGCCTCGAAGTCGGCGACACCGGCGAATCGGCAGAAGCTCACCGCTCCGAACTTCGAGTGGACGCCGGCGAAGACCCGGCGGCGGGCGCTGCGCATCGCCTGTGCCTTGACCTCCCCGACCGCGGGGTCCGGGGTGGTCAGCCCGTACTGGCGGGAGATGCCGTTCGCACCGACGTACGCGAGATCGATGACGAAGTCGGCGAGCATGCGGGTGGCCCAGTGGTCGACGGTCGCCATCGTGCTGCCGCGCAGCCGCCCGCCGAGCAGGAGCACGGCCGTCTTCTCGGCGTCCGCGAGGACGGTCGCGACGGCCAGGGACGCGGTGACCACGGTCAGCGGACGGTCCCGGGGAAGGGCTTCGGCGATGAGCTGCGGGGTGAAGCCCTCGTCGATGAAGACCGTCTCCGCGTCGCCGAGCAGTTCGGCGGCGGCCGTGGCGATCCGTGACTTCTGCGGCACGTGGTGTGTGGTGCGCATGGCGAGTGTCGTCTCGAAGCCCGCGCTCTCGACCGGGTACGCACCGCCGTGCGTGCGCCGGACGAGACCGTGCTCCTCGAGGGTGTGCAGATCGCGCCTGATGGTCTCCTTGGCCACCTCGAACCGCTCGGCGAGCCGGTTCACGTCGACCGCGCCGTCCCTCCGGGCGGCCTCGAGTATCCCTCGTCGGCGTTCCTCGGTGCCCACGACACCATCCTTGCTCTCGTACGGATCCGGCGCGGCCCGGCGTCCGTTCGGGCCCTCGCATCGTTTGTACAAGCAGGAACAGCTGTACGACCACCTTCTTCGCACCCCGGACTGTGCCCGTTGATGCCCGTTTCGAACCCGGGCCCTGCCCTGACCACCCCTGGTCCGGGGCCTGACGGCCGGACGGACGCCGCCTGCTTCGCCGGTCGCCGTGCCCGTTTCGCGCCCGTCGACGGTCATGGAGGGGCATCGGGCCGGACGACCGTACGGAGATGCGAATGCGAACGGCTCGGAATGTCCAATTCCCGCCCACATAGCCTGCTTCAGGAGAAGAATTCCTGTCTCCTGCCCCTTCGGACAACCTCCCCCACCCCTCGGCACCTCTCACAGGCGAAGCGACTGGACCGCCCCCCGGGGCGCTCGGACATCGGAGAACCATGAGCACCGAAACCCCCCGCAGAGGACGGTGGCGCCCGGCGGTCGCCGCCGCCGCGGCGATCGCTGTGACCGCAGGCGTCGCCGCCGCCCCTGACGACGCGAAGGCTCCGCCGGTCCCCCGGATCGGTCTGGTCGCCGCCCCCTGATCCGTGCGCGGGAGGGGCCCGGATGCCCAGGGCCCCTCCCGCAGCGGCTCGGCCGGACCAAATGCTCTCCGCCGGTGGGAAGTTGCTGGCAGACTGCGCAGGTGGAGCGGCCACCTCATCTGCAGCGGAGCTTGTCATGACGACCGGAACACCCCAGCCCCCCATCGACACCAGCAGGCCCCACTCGGCGCGCGTGTACGACTCGTTGCTCGGCGGCAAGGACAACTATCCCGTCGACCAGGCGGTGGCCGAGCACCTGCCCGCCGAGGCGAAGGCCGGGGCCTTCCAGAACCGCGCCTTCATGAACCGCGCGACGGCCTGGCTGGCCCGGGAGGGCGTGGACCAGTTCCTCGACATCGGCACGGGCATACCCACCGCTCCGAACCTGCACCAGATCGCCCAGGAGATCGCTCCGGCGTCGCGCGTCGTGTACTGCGACAACGACCCGATCGTCCTGCGGCACGCGGAGGCCCTCCTCGTCAGCAGCCCGGAGGGGGCCACGGACTACGTGCACGCGGACGTGCTGGAGCCCGCCAAGATCATCGAGGCGGCCCACAAGGTCCTGGACTTCGACCGCCCCGTCGCGCTCTCGCTGCTGGGGCTCCTCCATTTCCTGCCCGACGACGTGGACCCCCTGGGCATCGTGCGCACCCTGACGGCCGGACTGTGCCCGGGCAGCTACGTGGTGCTCTCCCAGGGAGCGTCCGACGTGAACCCCGAGGGCGGGGAGCGCGGCTCGGCCGAGTACGGCAAGGGCGGCATACGGCTCGCGCTGCGCACCCGCGAGGAGTTCACCCGCTTCTTCGAGGGCCTGGAGATCGTGGAGCCGGGTCTGGTGACGGCTCCCGAGTGGTTCCGCGGCACACCGGGTCCCCTGCCGGAGTTCAGCGGCGTCTACGTCGCGGTCGCCCGTATCCCGTAGCACCCCCGATCCGGAAGGGACGTCCTCATGGCCGACGGAATCCCGCACGCGGCAGCCGCGGCGTTCGACGCGATCGGCGACGACTACGAGCGTGCCTTCGCCGGCTCGGCGGCGCACGGGGCCTCACTGACCCGACTGCTGGAACGGCTCGCTCCCGGGAGCCGGATCCTGGACGTCGGCAGCGGAACGGGCCGCCCCACCGCCCAGACCCTGGCGGCCGCCGGACACGAGGTGCTGGGGGTGGACGTCTCGCCCGTCATGGTGGAGCTCGCCTCCCGCCGCGTGCCCGGGGCGTCCTTCCGGCACGCCGACATCCGCGAGGTCCCGCTGGAGGAGGGGTTCGACGCGGTCTGTGTCTACTTCTCGCTCCTGCAGATGCCGCGCGAGGACCAGCGCCGCCTCGTGCACCGGCTGGCGGGCGCACTCCGGCCGGGCGGGCACCTCGTCCTGGCGACGGTGCCGCTGGACGTGGAGGACGTGGGCGCCGTCTTCATGGGCCAGGAGGTACGGGTGACCAGCTTCGGCCGGGAGGCGTTCAGGGAGCTCGCGGCCGGGGCCGGGCTCGGGATCCTCGACGAGGACGCCACGGTGTTCACGCCGGCGCACCCCGGCGCCGTACCCGAACCGCACCTCTTCCTCCACTGCCGCCGGGAGCCGGTACCCCCGGGGCCGTGAGGCGGCCCCGGGTCACACGGGACCGTTCGTGCCGGGCTGCATCACCTGCTCCGTCCAGATGACCTTGCCGCCGCCGTCGGTGTACCGGGTGCCCCAGCGTTCGGCCAGCTGGGCGACGAGGAAGAGGCCACGGCCTCCCTCGTCCATGCTGGCCGCCTGGCGCAGATGGGGCGAGGTGCTGCTGCGGTCGGACACCTCGCAGATCAGCGTCCGGTCGCGCAGCAGCCGTACGCGGATGGGTCCGGTGGCGTAGCGGATCGCGTTGGTGACCAGTTCGCTGAGGATCAGTTCGGTCGTGAACGCCTCCTCGGCAAGACCCCACTCGGCCAGCTTGCGGGACACCTGGGAGCGGACCTCGGCGACCGCGGAGGGGTCCGAGGGCACGTCCCACTCGGCCACGTTCCCGGCGGCGAGCCGGAGGGTCCGGCCGACGAGAAGGGCGACGTCGTCGCGGGCGCGTGCGGGCACGAGGACGCGCAGGACGGCCTCGCAGGTCTCCTCCGGCGTCCGGTCGGGGTGCCCGGCCAGGGTCTCGCGCAGCAGTTCCAGACCCTCGTCGATGTCGCGGTGCCTCTCCTCGACGAGCCCGTCCGTGTAGAGCACCAGGCGGCTGTTCTCCGGGATCTGCACGTCGAGGGTCTCGAAGGGCATGCCGCCCAGCCCCAGGGGCGGTCCGCCGGGCACGTCGACGAAGGCGGCGCTCCCGTCGGGTCCGACGATCACCGGCTGGAGGTGACCGGCCCGGGCCATGCTGCAGCGCCCGGACACCGGGTCGTAGATCGCGTAGAGGCAGGTTGCCCCGGTGACTCCGCCTCCCTCCGAGCCCTCGGCCGACTCGTCCTGGTCGATGCGGGCGACGAGCTCGTCCAGGTGCCAGAGCAGTTCGTCGGGGGGCAGGTCCAGGGTGGAGAAGTTGTGGACCGCGGTGCGCAGGCGCCCCATCGTGGCGGCGGCGTGGAGCCCGTGCCCCACCACGTCGCCGACCACGAGCGCCACCCGGGCGCCGGGCAGGGGGATGATGTCGAACCAGTCGCCGCCGACCCCGCCCAGCCCGCCGAGACCGGCCTGCGCGGGGAGGTAGCGGTAGGCGGCGTCGATGGCGCTCTGGTCGGGGAGGCCCTGCGGGAGCAGGCTCCTCTGCAGGGTGACCGCCACATTGTGCTCGCGTGAGTAGCGGCGTGCGTTGTCGATGCTCACCGCGGCGCGGGCGACGAGCTCCTCCGCGACGGACAGGTCCTCGTCCTCGAACGCCTCGGGCCTCTGGGCCCGCCAGAACATGGCCACTCCGAGGATGACGCCCCTGGCCCTCATGGGGACGGCCATGAAGGAGTGGATCCCGGACGCGACGATGCGCTCGGCGCGTTCCGGGTGCTGCTGCTGCCAGCCGGAATGTCGTGTCAGGTCGGTGACGAGGACGGCATCGCCCCTGAGCAGCCCCGCGCCGATCTCCGTGCTCGGCAGAAAGCGGATCACCGAGCCGAGCGGGTGGATTCCCGTGTCGTCGCGGGCGCCGCTGAAGGCGGACCGGCGCAGGCCCTCCGTGGTGGCCCGGACGGCTGTCGGCTCCTCGCCTCGCAGTACCCCCTCGGCCAGGTCCACGGTGGCGTAGTCGGCGAATCTGGCCGTGGCGAACTCCGCCAGCTCCTCGCACGTCCGTACGACGTCCAGGGCGGTGCCGATCTCCGTACCCGCGTCGTAGAGGAGCTTCAGCCTGCCGCGCGCAAGGGCGGCCTTGCCGGTGAGGACCTGCAGTTCCGTGGTGTCCCGCAGGGTCGTCACGGTGCCGGGTGGTCCGCCGTTCCTGTCTGTGGACCGTCGGCTGACGGCCAGGAGGCGGTCGCCCGCGGAGTGCACCTCGTCGGTGGCGCTGCGTCCCGAGTCGAGGAGGCCGGCGATCTCGGGGTCGAGCCCGAGCTCCGCGACGTACCTGCCCTCGACGTCCGCGGGGAGGCCGAGGAGCCGTCGCGCCTCGTCGTTGGCCAGCAGCAGCCGCCCGTCGCCGCCCGCGATGAGCACGCCTTCCCGGACGGAGTGGAGTACGGCGTCGTGGTGCTCGTACATCCGGGTCATCTCGGTCGGACCGAGACCGTGGGTCTGGCGTTTCAGACGCCTCGTGATGAGGGCCGTGCCTCCCATGGTGAGCAGGAGGATCCCGGCGGCGGAGCCGAACAGGAGGGGGAACTGGTCCTCGGTGACGCCGCTGACGTTCTGGATGGTGATTCCGGCGGACACCAGCCCGATCACCTTGCCGTCGGCGCCGAACACGGGCACCACGGCCTGGACGAGCGGGCCGATGGTGCCGGTGATCTGCTCCGTGACGACGCGGCCCTCCAGGGCGGGTTGCACGTCGCCGACGAACTTCTTGCCGATCCGGTCGGGCAGCGGGTGCGTGTAACGGACGCGGTCGAGGTTGGTGACGACGATGAAGTCGACGCCCGACCTCTTCCGCGCCGCTTCGGCCTTGGGCTGCAGCACGGCGGTGGGGTCGGGACTCCTCAGGGCCGCTTCCATGCCCGGGGCGTTCGCGAAGGTCTCGGCCACGGCGACGGAGCGGTTGCGGGCTTCGCGTTCGCTGTCGGCGCGGGACTGCAGCACGAGCGCTGCCACGGCGGCAGCGACGATCAGCACCACGATCGCCACCTGCAGGAGAAAGACCTGACCAGCGAGGCTTCTCATCCGGAGAAACGAACGCGGGCGGCCGTAGCGTCCGGCCATGTCCCCCTTTTTACACCCTGGTCATACGCCGGGCGAGCCGTGCGGGACGGCTCCGGGCGCCGCGGACGGCGGTGGAGGCCCTCAGACGGTCTCGGGGGCCCGCGCCGCGCCGCCGTCCTCGCGTGCCAGCCGGTGCGGCCACCACACGCGCGGCCCGATGTCCAGGAAGAGCGAGGTGACCAGCACGGACCGTACGACGAACGTGTCCAGGAGGACGCCCAGGGCGACGGTGAAGCCGATCTCGGCGAAGGCGACCACCGGGAGGGTCCCGAGCGCGGCGAAGGTCCCCGCCAGGACGAGGCCGGCGGAGGTGATGACCGCGCCGGTGGCGGCGAGCCCGGTGACCACGCCCGCGCGGGTGCCCTGGTGCAGGGCCTCCTCGCGGATCCGGGTGGTCAGGAAGATGTTGTAGTCGATGCCGAGCGCCACCAGGAAGACGAACACGAAGAGCGGGAAGTCCGTCGTCTCCCCCGCGTAGTCGAAGACGTACCGGAAGGCGAGCGCGCTGATGCCCAGCGCGGCGGCGAAGGACAGGACCACCGTCGCGACCAGGAGGAGGGGAGCCACGAGGGCGCGCAGCACCAGCGCGAGGATGATCAGGACGACCAGCAGCACCAGGGGGATGATCAGCAGGTTGTCGTGCCGGGTGGCGGCGTCCATGTCGAGTGCCGCCGCGGTGTCACCGCCCACCTGCGCGTCGGCGCCCGGGATCCGGTGGACCGCGTCGCGGACCCGCTCCACGGTGTGCTCGGCCCGGTCGCTGTCCGCGGCGTCGGTGAGGGTGGCCTCGAAGATGGCCCGGCCGTCCTGCACCGGCCGGGCGCCGGGCGGCACGACGAGGGACCCGGGCACGACGCCCCGGGTCCCCTGGACGGCCGCGCGCACCTGGACGCTCCGGTCGGCCGCCGCGATGACGACGAGCGGGCTGCCGCTCCCGGCCGGGAAGTACCGGTTCTGGATCTCCTGTCCGACCACGGAGTCCGGCTTGTCGGGGAAGGAGTCGGCGTTGCTGAGGCCCGCCGCGCGCAGTTGCACGAGGCCGAGGGAGAGCGCGGCCAGCACCAGGGCCGTGGCCACCCAGACCCGCCGGGGGTGCGCGGCGAGCCGGCGCCCGGTCCGCGCCCAGAATCCGCGCTCGGTGGGCTCGGGTGTGCCGTGGTGCGGGGCGACCGGCCAGAAGACCCAACGGCCGAAGATCACCAGCAGCGCCGGGAGGAGGGTGAGCATGGCGACCAGGGCGACGGCCACGCCGATCGCGGCCACGGGCCCGAGCCCGCGGGTCGAGTTCATCTCGGCGGCCAGCAGGACGAGCATGCTCAGCACCACGGTGCCGCTGCTCGCCAGCACGGCCGGTCCCGCGCGGTGCAGCGCGCGGGCCATGGCCTCGTGCCGGTCCTCGTGGCGCCGCAGCTCCTCGCGGTAGCGGGCGACGAGGAGGAGGGCGTAGTCGGTGCCCGCGCCGAAGACGAGCACGGTCAGGATTCCGGCGCTCTGACCGTTGACGGTGAGTCCCGCGTGGGCCGCGAGGAGGTAGATCAGTGCCTGTGCGGCGAGGAGGGCGGCGACGACCGAGACGACGGGCAGCACGAGCAGCGTCGGGCTGCGGTAGGTGATCAGCAGCATGACGATCACGACGGCGAGCGCGGCGAGGAGCAGGGTCGAGTCGATGCCCGAGAAGGCGTCGGCCGAGTCCGCGGCGACTCCGCCGGGCCCGGCGATGTGGACGGAGAGTCCGCCCCCGCCGCTCCCCACGACCTCGCGTACGGAGTCGACGGCGGGGCCGATCCGTTCCCAGCCCTTCTCGTCCATGGTGACGGGCACGAAGATCTGGGCCGCGGCGGGCGCGGCCTTGTTGTCGTAGAGCGGGCCGCGCACCTCCTCGCCCCGCACCCCGTGCGCCCGCAACGCCATGAGCTGCTTCTTGTCCGCTGCGATCCGCACACGGTCGGCCGGGGTCAGGCCGCTCTCGCGTGCGTACACGACGACGGCGGTGATGACCTCGGGCCGGAACTCCTTGGACTCCTCCCAGACCTGGGTGGATTCGGCGCTGCTGGGCAGCCAGGAGGCGGCGTCGTTGTCCTGGGCGCCCGTGAGCTTGCCCGCGAGGGGAGCCGCGACGACGACCACGAGGAGCCAGAACACCACGACGAGCCATTTGGTGCGGCGTCCGCACAACAGCCGGGCCACCTCGCGCATGCCGCTCCCGCCCCTTCGTCCGGTCCCGTGGCGGAGACAGTAGGGCGAGGCGTGGCGGCCTGCCCGGCGACATGCCGTGGGCGGCGGCCGGCGGCCACGGTCGGACCATCGCCGGGCTCTACGGGCGGGCCGGACGGCCGAAGCGCACCGGGACCCCGGGTGAGTAGAGCACGCTCGTCGGGGCCCCGGTGGGTGCGGGCAGTCCCGCGGCCGCCACCAGGCTCTCGTCGCACTCGAGGAGCTGGGCCCGGTGCAGGGGCCAGCGGGGGTGCGCGTTGGGGAGGTACAGAGTGCGCCCGTGGAAGGTGCTGTGCATGCCCCAGCGTGCGGTGAGGAAGTGTTCCAGCTCGCTGGGTTCGCCGATCCGTCCGCCGGGACGCAGCACGATCCGGCTGTGGGCGCCCCGGGGCCCGGGCAGGCGCCGCCGGCTGGTGTAGGTGAGTGTGCCGGCGTCGTCCCGGACCTCCATCCGGGACCACACGTACGGCAGCCGGAAAAGCGTCCGGGCGACGGCGACGGGGATCAGCCGGGAGGCGTCGAGCGAGCGGAAGACCACTCCGCGCCTGCCGTGCGCGTCCCGGGAGTAGAGGCGGACGTTGGCCTCGGGGAAGGTGCCCAGGTAGGGGATGCCGGGGAGGCCGAGCCATCCGACGCGGTACATCCGGAAGGCCACGAGTCCGACGTAGGTGACTTTGTCCAGGGTGTCCGGCACGGTCCCGGCGGGCAGGAGCGGCGCCACGACCCCGGGGTCCGCCGCCCAGTGCAGGAAGGCCAGGTCCAGCCACGACTGCGTCATCAGCGGGCTCATCGACGGGTGGGGCGGGTCGGGGGTGACGGGCTGCGGCGTACGGAGGGTGGGCGGCACCCGGACAGGATGGCAGAGCCGGTGGGAGCCCCCGCACGGGAAGCGGCTACTGAAGGGCGCGCACCACGGCGGTGAACAGCGGGGGCAGGCGGTGGGCGGCGGGCACGATCAGTCCGGCGGTCACCGGGTGGCCGGCGGCGCCCAGCAGCGCCCCGGTGAGCAGACGGTGACGCCGGGTCAGGCCTGCCCACCGTGCGGGGTAGGCCTCGGGGCGATTCGCGACCAGGCAGTCGACGGCCGCGGAGGCGGTGGCCACCGCCAGGGCGACTCCCTCGCCGGTGAGCGCGTCGACGTAACCCGCCGCGTCACCGGCCAGCAGGACCCGTCCTGCGCGGCGTGCGCTCGCGCTCTGCCTCAGGGGGCCGGCGCCGCGTACGGGGCCGGCGGCCAGCCCCCGGAGCGTGCGGGCCAGTGCGGGGAAAGCGGTCAGGTGCTGGTCGTGGGAGCGCCGGTGGCGGCTGAGGACGGCGACGCCCACCAGCCCCTCCCCCACCGGCGTGACGTAGGCCTCGCCGTGGCGCGACCAGTGGACCTCCACGAAATCGGTCCAGGGGGCGATCCGGTAGTGGCGGCGCAGCCCGTAACGGCGCGGTGCGGGAGTGCGGAGTTCGAGGCCCAGTGCGCGGCGCAGGGGCGAGTGCAGGCCGTCGGCCGCGATCAGCCAGCGGGCCGTCAGCCCGGCCGTCGTGACGCTGACCGGTCCCTGGCTCACCTCCGTCACCCTGCCCGTGACGACCCGTACGCCGAGCTCCCGGGCCCGCTGGTGCAGGGCGGTGTGCAGTTCGGTGCGCCGGACGCCGAGCCCGGGGCGGCCCCGGAAGGCGGCCTCGGCCTGCCGGGCGCCCTCGATGTAGCGGATTCCCCGGAGTTCGCGGCCGGCCGGGGTGACGCCCAGCGCCCGCAGGGCCGCCACTCCGCTGGGCATGATGCCCTCGCCGCATGCCTTGTCCACGGGTGCGGCGCGGGGTTCGACCACGACGGCCTCGAGGCCCGCCGCGGCGGCCCGGATCGCCGCCGCGAGACCGGCCGGTCCGCCGCCCGCCACCAGGATGTCGATCACGCGCGCGCGTCCGCCCCCGCGAGGCGGGCCAGCGCGCCGTCCTCGCAGCGGATGCGTACGGTCAGGAGCGCCGCGTTGCCCAGGGTGAACAGGACGGCGGTCACCCAGGCGCCGTGGGCCAGGGGCAGAGCCGCTCCTTCGGCCGCGACCGCCACGTAGTTGGGGTGGCTGAGCCACCGGTAGGGCCCGCCGGTCACCAGGGGCAGGCCGGGGACGACGATGACCCGGGTGTTCCAGCGGCGCCCCAGGGTGCGGACGCACCACCAGCGCAGCACCTGCGCGGCGGCCACCACCGCCACCATGGTCCACCCGAACCAGGGCAGGAACGGGCGGCCGGCCAGCCATGTCTCGGCGAGGCACGCGCCGAGCAGCCCGGTGTGCAGGGCCACCATCGCCGGGTAGTGCCCGCGGCCGGTTTCGGTGCCGCCCCGGGCCAGGCTCCAGCGGGCGTTGCGCAGGGCCACCGCGAGCTCGGCGAGGCGCTCGGCCGCGACGGCAAGGACCAGGGCCGTGTACCAGATCATGTGTTCCTCCGGACTACCAGCGCAGCAGCACCAGTTCGCAGCAGAAGCCGGGGCCCATCGCCATCAGCAGACCGGGCGCACCGGGCTCGGGCCGCCGCTGCTCCATCGTGTCCCGCAGGACGTGCAGGACCGAGGACGAGGACAGGTTGCCGACCTCGGCCAGGGAGCGCCAGGTGACGTCGAGGGCGCCTTCGGGCAGGGACAGGACGTCGGAGACGGTGTGGAGGACCTTGGGCCCGCCGGGGTGGCTCACCCAGCGGGCGACGTCCTTCGGCTTCAGCCCGTGCCGCTCCAGGAAGCCGCCGACGTCCTCGGCGAGATACCGGCGTACGACGTCGGGGACGGCCGGGTCGAGCACCACGGTGAAGCCGGAGCCGCGGATGTCCCAGCCCATCACGTGCCCGGTGTCCGGGTACAGGCGGCTGCGTGTGTCCACGATCTCGGGGCCGTCCACCGGCGCCGGGTGAGCGTCGCCGACGAGGACCGCCGCCGCGGCGCCGTCGCCGAACAGCGCGGTCGCGACCAGGTTGGCCGGGCTCGCGTCGTCGCGCTGGAAGGTCAGGGAGCAGAGCTCGACGGAGAGCAGCACGGCCACCTGACCGGGGTGGCCGGCCAGGTAGTCGTGCAGCCGCGCCACCCCGGCGGCTCCGGCGACGCAGCCGAGGCCGAAGACCGGGAGCCGCTTCACATCGGGGCGCAGGCCGAGCCGTCCGACGAGACGCGCGTCGACGGAGGGCGCCGCGATCCCCGTGACGGAGGTGAACATCAGGAGGTCCACGTCGTCGGGGCGCAGCCCGGCCTTGCGCAGGGCTCCGCGTACGGCTTCGGCGCCCAGGTCGACGGCGGCGCCGATGAACACGTCGTTCGCCGCGCCGAAGCCGTCCAGTTCGCCGTAGCGGTCCAGGGCCAGCACCGTGTTCCGGGTGCGCACTCCCGCGTTCGCGTGGAGCCGGTCGAGCACGCGGCGGTCGGCTCCCGCCGGCAGGCAGGTGCGCGCCACCATGTCGGTGACGTCCCGCTGGGTGTGGCGGTGGGGCGGCAGGACCCCGTGCACGGCCGCGATCCGGGTCACCCTGGCCACCGCTTCGGAGAGATCATGGCCCATATCCTGCCCACCTGTCGGGGCAAATCGGTGTACATGCGACGCGCGGCTGCCGTGTCCGTGTGCTCAGGGGTCCCTACGATCGGTCCGTGGACACCACGGACCGGCCACCGGCACACACCGTCGCCGCGCGCGGGCCGCACCCCTGGGCGGGGCTCGCGCTCTCCTGCCATCCGGGGCCGGTCGCGGCGGTGACCGTCCTCGTCACCGCACTGGCCGTCGCCTCCGGTCCGGCGGGCGCCCGATGGGTGCTGGTCGCGGCCGCCGTGCTGACCGGGCAGCTCTCGGTCGGCTGGTGCAACGACGCGTTCGACGCACTCCGCGACGCCGGGGCCGTGCGCCAGGGGAAACCGGTGGCGCGGGGCGCGGTGGGTCGGGACGTGGTGTGGGGCGCCGCGTTCACGGCCCTGTTCCTGTGCGCGGCGCTGTCGCTCGCATGTGGCGGGGCCGCGGGAGGGGCTCATCTGGCGGGGGTGGGGGCGGCGTGGGCGTACAACCTGAGGCTCAAGGAGACGGTGCTGTCCTGGCTGCCGTACGTGATCGGCTTCGGCAGCCTTCCGTGCCTGGTCACCCTGAGCCTGCCCGGGAGTCCGTGGCCGGCCTGGTGGGCGGTGGCGGCGGGTGCGCTCCTCGGCGTGGCGGCCCATCTGGGCGACGTGCTGCCGGACATCGAGGCGGATCTGCGGGCGGGCATCCGAGGTCTGCCCCAGCGGCTGGGCCCGGTGCGCACCCGGCTGCTGCTGCCCCTCCCCCTGTCGGCGGCCACGGCGGTTCTGGTCCTGGGACCGGCGGGGGCGCCGGGCGGAGCGGGCGTCGCCGTGCTCGGCGGGGTCGCTCTCTGCTCCGTGGCGGCGACATTCACGTACGCCGGTCCGCGGCCGGAAGGGGCCCGGCGCAAGACGGCGCTGGCGGGGACGGTGGTGGTGGCCGCCGTGGATGTGGCGCTGCTGCTGGCCCGTGCCGCGCAGATCACGTGACGTCCGGGCGGACGCGGTGACGTCCGCCCGGGCCGTCGGGTGCGGGTGTCCGCGCTACCGGCCGGCGAGACCGGTGTGCGCGATCCCGCGCACGATCTGCCGTTGGAAGAACGCGAAGACGATCAGGAGCGGCGTTCCCGCGATCACGAGCGAGGCCATGATCTGGGCGTAGCGCACGCCGAAGGTCGACTGGACGTTGACGAGCCCGACGGGCAGGGTCATGCCACCCGGGTCCGTGGTCACGAGGAACGGCCAGAGGAAGTTGTTCCAGGTCGAGATGAAGGTGAAGATCGCCACGGCCGCCAGCACGGGACGGGACAGCGGGATGACGATCGTCCAGAACACCCGCCAGCGCCCGGCTCCGTCGACGAAGGCCGCCTCCTCCAGCTCGCGCGGGACACCCTCGAAGAACTTCACCAGGATGAACACCATGGCCGGCACGGCGACCTGGGGCAGGATCACGCCCCAGTACGTGTCGACGAGGCCGAGCTGGACCATCTCCCGGAAGAGAGGCGCGATGAGGACCTGCGGGGGCACCATGATGCCGGCGAGCACCAGTCCGTAGAGCAGCCGCCGGCCGCGGAAGTCGGTGCGGGTGAATCCGTACGCGGCCATCGCGCACGTCACGACCGTGAGCAGGGTGGTCATGACGGAGATGTACGCCGAGTTCATGAGCCAGACCAGCAGGTCGCCCGACTCCCAGACCTTGCTGTACGCGTCGAAGGTGATGCGCGAACCGATCCAGGAGAGCGGTGTCCTCGTCGTGTCACCCTCCGGCTTCAGGGAGGTGGCGACGGCCCAGGCCAGGGGCAGGAGCCAGGCGGCCGTGAGGAGCAGGGCGACGACGAGCAGGACGATCCTGCCGGGCGTCCAGCGCGGGCGGCGTCCCCCCGCGTCGGCGGACCGCCCGGACCGCGGCGCGGGGCGGGCGGTGACGGTCGTGGAACCGCTCACTTCGCGGCCTCCTCAGCTCGGCGCCGGGACAGCAGCGGCTGCACCAGGGAGACGGTCAGGATCAGGGCGAAGAAGATGTACGAGACGGCCGAGGCGTAGCCGATGCGGTAGCCGGTGAAGCCCTGCTGGTAGACGTACTGCAGGATCGGCCGGGTGGACTCGTCGGGGCCTCCGCCGGTCATGATGTAGACCTGGTCGAAGATCTTCAGCGAGGCCAGCACCTGGAGGACGACGACCAGTCCGGTGGTGCGGCCGAGCATCGGCAGGGTGATGTGCCTCAGGCGCTTCCAGGCTCCCGCTCCGTCCAGTTCGGCGGCCTCGTACAGATGGGCCGGGATGGCCTGCAGGGCGGCGAGGTAGAGCAGGAAGTTGAAGCCGACGGTCCACCAGACGGTGGTCGCCACGATGCTGAGCATGGCGTACCGCTCGTCCGTCAGCCATCCGATCTCCGGCGTCAGGCCGACGGCGGCGAGCATCTGGTCGGCGAGGCCGAAGTCGGACGGCAGGATCATGTTCAGGAACAGCAGGCAGACGACGCCGGACGGCAGCAGGAACGGCGCGAACCAGCTGAGGCGCCACAGCCACTGCACGACCCGCAGCTGGTGGGCGAGCAGCGCCAGGACGAGCCCGACGACGACGAGGGGGACCGTGGACAGGACCGTGAACCAGACGGTGTTCCACAGCGAGGACCACACGTCGGGGTCGCGCACGG
Source organism: Streptomyces sp. SM10 (assembly GCF_002910915.1). GTDB lineage: Bacteria > Actinomycetota > Actinomycetes > Streptomycetales > Streptomycetaceae > Streptomyces. The sequence continues at coordinate 378,142 of NZ_NEUF01000068.1, forward strand.
CCTCGGCGTAGTTGTCGAGACCGACGAACTCCCCGCCACTGCCCGTGATGTTCTCGCTGGTCAAGCTCATGCCAAGGCCGGATATCAGCGGCCAGATCAGGAACATGGCGTACACGAGGAAGAAGGGCGCGATGAACACGAGACCGTGTTCGGTCCACTTCCTTCGCACCGTGCGGGCCGGGCGTCCGGCCGCACCGCCGGAGGGCTTCGCCACGGGTGCGGGCGCCGCCGCGGTGGTGGAGGTCATGACGCGGCTCCCGGGAGGGGGTTGCGGGTGTCGAGGAGTGTCCGCAGCCGCGCCTTGGCCTCGGTCAGGGCATTGCTCGGACTCCGGGAGCCGGTGAGGACCCCGGAGATCACGGCACCGAGCTCGATCCACATCCGCGAGGCGGAGCCGGCGAACCAGGCGGGTTCGTCGAGGGCCACGTCGTCGATCACCGTGCGGTACTCGGACTGCGGCTTCAGCGCGAGGTACTCGGGATCGTCCAGGACGGGCAGGTAGGCGGGCACGTGGCCGCCTTCGGCCCAGGCCACGGAGTTCTTGAGCATCCAGGCGACGAGGGCGTGGGCGGCCTCGTCCGGGGCGCCGCCGCGGTCCGCCTGGTGCGGCAGGACGAAGGCGTGGCAGTCGGCCTGCGTGGCCGCCGTGCCGAAGAGCGCGGGGACGCGGGTCATGGAGAAGGGGAGCCCGGTGGCCTTGAAGGTGCTGATCTCCCATTCCCCGTTGAGGTGGAAGGCCGTCTTCCCTCCGTTGAAGACGCCCACGGACCCGGGGTAGTCGACGCGGCGCACCATGAGCCCGTCCTCGACGAGCCGGGCCAGGTACTCCAGTACCCGCAGCGCCTTGGCGTCGTCGAGCGCGAGGCGCTTGCCGTCCTCGGAGAGAACCGTGCCGCCGGTCTGCGCGTAGAAGCTGGAGAAGAGGCGCCAGGGGGTGACGCAGTCGGGACCGAGCGTCTCGGTGACCAGCCCCGGCTGCCCGGTCGTCCTCTTCGCGGCGCGCAGGGCGTCGGCGAACTCGTCCGCACCGCTGATCGGCTTGAGCCGGCCGCCCGACATCAGTCCGGCCTTCTCGCAGACCTCGGTCTGGTAGTAGAGGACGAAGGGGTGGGTGTCCAGGGGGACGGCGTACTGCTTGCCGCCCGCCCGGCCGCGGCGCCAGATGTCCGGGGGGAAGTCCTCCTCCGTGACGCCGTGCTCGGCCAGCAGGCCGAGGTCGAACGGGTCGAGGAGCCTGCCGGGCGCGAAGCCCGCGAGACGGGCGAGGTGCAGGGCGGCGAGCTCGGGCGCCCTGCCTCCGGCACCGGCCATGCCGAGCTTGGTGTAGTACGGGGCGCCCCACTGCAGGGTCGAGGCCTCCAGGGCGATGTCCGGGTGCCCGGCCCGGAAGTCGTCGAGCATGGCCTGCATGTTGACGCCGTCGCCGCCGCCGAACAGATGCCAGAACCGCAGCAGGGTCTGTCCCGGACCCGCGGCGGTGGCGGGAGCTGCGCAGCCCGACAGGGAGCCCAGGGCTCCGGCGGCGGCCAGGGCGCCGGCACCGCCCGCGAGGGCTCGGCGCCGGCTGAGGAGGGGTGGGTGCATGGCGGCTCGTCTCGTCTCGGCTCTGAGGTGCTGGGACGCGTGAAGGGAGCGTGGCGCGTTCGATATTTCGGTGCTCGCCCGCGACTTCGGACGGGACCGTAGGCGCGGGAAAACGCGGCGTCAATGACTCGCGCTGAAATTGCGAACAATGTTCGATATCACGAACCCACCAGGTCTCCGAGGTGCCCACCGGCGCCGGATACGCGCACCGGTGGGCACGGGCGAGGAGATACCGCGGGGATCGGCACACATTCCTTACTGGGGGGTAGGCCCGCCCGGCATCCTTGCTATACCTTCCGTCTAACAAGAGGGGCGGAAGGCGCCCGGCCGGGGGCCGTCGCCGGTCCCTTGCTCGACGCTGCCGCCGTGTACGCCGCGCAGCACTACATATGACGATCCGTCACTCATCACGCACCTGTGACAGCACCAAGGACATCGCTGACGAACCGAGGAGCCGCACCATGGCAAGCAGCACCGTACGACCGGATGCAGAGGACCGGCCGCCCGAGGACCACCTGACCCGCCGCCTGCTCGAATCGGCCGCCACGCTGGCGTACGACCCGGCCACGGAGGTCGACTGGGACACGCCGCTGGACAAGGACTTCCACGGCGCCAGCCCGGAGTGGAGCACCCTGTACGGCACGGCGTACTGGGGGGAGCTCACCGAGGAACAGCGCAAGGAACTGACGCGCCAGGAAGCCGCCTCGGTGGCCAGCACCGGCATCTGGTTCGAGATGATCCTCCAGCAGATGGTCCTGCGCGACGTCTACGCGAAGGACCCGACGAGCGCGGACGTCCAGTGGGCGCTGACCGAGATTGCCGAGGAGTGTCGGCACTCGATCATGTTCGCCCGCGGTGCGCAGAAGCTCGGCGCCCCGCCCTACCGGCCGCACCGGTTCGCGGTCGAGCTGGGACGGGCCTTCAAGACGCTCGCGTTCGGCGAGGCCGCCTACGCGGCGATCCTCGTCGCCGAGGAGGTCCTCGACGTCATGCAGCGCGACTGGATGCGGGACGAGCGGGTCGTCCCCTTCGTCCGCACCATCAACAACATCCATGTCGTCGAGGAGTCCCGGCACATGAAGTTCGCCCGCGCCGAGACCCGCAAGCACCTCGGCGGCGCCGGCCCGGTGCGACGCCGGATCAACGCGCTCGTCATCGCGATCGCGTCGTACGTCATCGTCACCAGCATGGTGAACAAGGACGTCTACGCCAACGCCGGACTCGACCGGAAGCGCGCCCTCGGCGAGGCAGGGGCCAACGAGCACCACAAGTCGATGATGCGTTCCAGCTGTTCGGGCCTCATGGACTTCCTGGCCTCGGCCCGCCTGCTCACCAAGCCCGCGCTGATGTTCTACAAGCGTGCCCATCTGATCTGAGCGGACGACATGACCTACGCCATCACCCAGACGTGCTGCAGCGACGCCACCTGTGTCTCGGTGTGCCCCGTCAACTGCATCCATCCGACGCCGGAGGAACCGGACTTCGGCCGGACGGAGATGCTGTACATCGACCCGAAGTCCTGTATCGACTGCGGTGCCTGCGCGGACGCCTGTCCCGTGGAAGCGGTCTTCCCCGTGGACAGCCTCCCTGCCTCACAGCAGGAGTACGGCCCGCTCAACGCGGCGTACTTCGCGGACCGGCAGGCCGAACAGGACCCGTCGGGGCCGAACTTCCACGTGTGGGGCGAGCCGTCCTTCACGCGCAGCCTGCCGTCGGACTTCGCGCCTCTGCGGGTCGCGGTGGTGGGAACCGGGCCGGCGGGGATGTACGCCGCCGAGGACCTGCTGCTCCACACGAGCGCGGAGGTGACGCTGATCGACCGGCTGCCCGTCGCCGGCGGCCTCATCCGCTACGGCGTTGCGCCCGACCACCTGTCGACGAAGAGGGCCGGCGACACCTTCGCGAGATTCCACACCCACCCGCGGGTGCGCATGCACCTCGGCGTGGAGGTGGGCCGCGACATCAGCCCGGAGGAGATCGCCGCCCATCACGACGCGGTGATCTACGCGGTGGGCGCCTCGGGCGGCCGTCGGCTCGGGATTCCCGGCGAGGATCTGGCCGGCAGCATATGCGCGACGACCTTCGTCTCCTGGTACAACGCCCATCCCGAGGTCGCCCCGGACGCCGTGGACCTGTCCACCGAGAGGGTGGTGGTGGTCGGTACGGGGAACGTCGCCCTGGACGCGGCCCGGATCCTGGTCTCCGACCCCGACGCGCTGGCCGCGGGGGACATCGCCGGCCACGCGTTGGACGCCCTGCGCGCCGGCTCGGTGCGCGAGGTCGTGCTCCTGGGACGGCGGGGGCCCGAGGACGCGGCGTACACCAGGTCCGAACTGCTCGCGCTCACGCACCTGGACGGCGTGGATCTGGTCGTCGACGACCACGACCCGCGGACCGGCGCGGCCGTCGACGCCGCGGGGCCGGACGACCGGGCCGGACTGCTGAAGGGCGTCGCCCGGGAGACCGTGGACTGGTCCGGGCCCGCACCGGCAGGCCGTCGCATCGTGTTCCGCTTCCACTCCGCGCCGCTGGAGGCGCTCGGCGGCGTCGCGGTGGGCGCGGTCCGTGTCACGGACGGGACGAACGACGGCACGAGCGGCCGGGAGATCCCGGGCGGGCTGCTGCTGCGGGCCGTCGGCCGGCGCGGACTCCCGGTGCCGGGGCTGCCGTTCGACGAGGCCGCCGGCATCGTTCCGCACGAGGGCGGCCGGGTGACGGGACGGCCGGGGACGTATGTCGTGGGATGGATCAAGCGCGGCCCCACGGGCGGCATCGGCGCCAACCGCACGTGCGCCGCGGAGACCGTGGGCACCCTGCTGGACGATGCCGTCGGCGGCACGCTGCCCGCTCCGGAGCAGGGGGCGAAGGCCTTCCAGCGGCTCGTGCGGCGCCGTAACCGGCGCGTCGTGGACGCGCGCGGGCTGGCGGAGATCGAGCGCACCGAACTGGCCCTGGGGCGCCGCGACGGCCGCCCACGGGTGAAGCTGGCGACGGTGCCCGAGCTGGTGGCGGCGGCCAGGGGCGGCCGCCGGCGGATTCCGGGCTGAATCCCCGGCCCGGTCCGCTGACAGCACGTCGGC
>NZ_NEUF01000069.1:0-6032 GCF_002910915.1 Streptomyces sp. SM10
CCGCCACCAGCCAGACCGCGCCGTCCACCCCGTCGTCGAGCCGCAGCCCGATCCGGCCGAGACCGCTCCGGTCCGCGAGCAGCCGGGTCAGCGGACCGGCGAGCAGCGGCGCGACGACGGCGGCGGGCACCGCCAGCAGCAGCGCCTCGACGGCGGCCAGCGAGGCGATCCTGCCCCTGGAGCCGCCCCGCGCCCGCAGGAGTTCGGTCTCGCCGCCGCGCTCGCTGCTCAGCAGCCGGGCCACGAGCAGCAGCGCGTACCCGGCGAGCAGGACCAGCTGCACGGCGACGATCATGATCGTGGAGCGTGAGACCAGCAGCGCCCGCTCGATCTGGTCGATGACGGTCGGCAACGAGGTGCGCACGGTGGCGCCGTCCCCGAACACCGCGGAGGCGGAGAGCGACGCGGGCCCGTCCGTCGCCGCCCGGCGCAGGGCCTCGGTCCGGCCGGTCGTCACCGCACCGAAGTCGGCTGCGGCTTGCCAGGACACCGGACCGGCGCTGACCCGGTCCGAAGCGAGCACGGCCGGGTCGGCCAGCAGCGGACCGTACGTGGTGAAGACGACCTTGCGGACGCCGCGCCCGCCGAGCGGGTCGAGCAGCCAGTAGGGATCGGCCAGGTCGGTCGCTTCGTACAGGCCGGTGATCTCGACCGGGAGCGATGCCTCGCTCAGCCGGTCGGTCAGAGTGAGACGGGAGCCCGGCTTCAGCTCGAGGGCCTCGGCGGCGGCACGCGCCACTGCCACCTGGACGGGTTGCCCCGCGCCCGCACGACCGGTGTCCGGCATGCGTCCCGCGGTCAGACGGACCCGGCCGCGGTCGAGCGAGGCGAGATGCGTCAGATCGGGCTGGCCCCGCCCGGCGGCGGAAGCCTGGAGGCCGCCCGGCAGCGCGTAGGGCCCCGAGCTCTCCAGCTTCCGCACGGCCACGGGCAGCCCGTCGAACGTGTCGCGAGCCGCCCGGCGCACCTCGGTGTCGGCCTCCCCGCGGCGTTCGCGGTCGACATCGGCGGTCACGAAGAGCGAGGCCTGCTCGGCGGACCGGTGGGTCAGGGTGTGACGGAGGGCGGCGTCACCCACCGAACCCGAGAACGCGGTCAGCGCGGCCAGCACACAGGTGGTGAGCAGCACGGCCAGGACGGCTGCGGCGAGCAGGAGCCGGTGCGCCCGCGCACGCAGAAAGACGAACCCCGTCACCTGATCCCCCGAACCTCAGCAGCCGCACGCCCCTCACGCCCCCCGGCGTGCTCCGGATGCTTTCAGAGTGCACCGGCTTCTGAAACCGCTTGCGCGTGCACCTTGATGCGATCGTGACCGTTATGCGGCCGCGGAGTTCCGGATTCCGCACATGAGGTCAGCCGGCGGTGTTGACCATCGAGGCGGCGGCGTAGGTGAGGTAGTCCCACAACTGCCGCTCCTGCTCGGGGGGAAGGCCGAGCTCGTCGAGGGCGACCCGCATGTGGCCGAGCCAGGCGTCGTGCGCCGCCCTGTCCACCTGGAACGGGGCGTGGCGCATCCGCAGCCGAGGGTGTCCCCGCTGGTCGCTGTAGGTCCGGGGGCCGCCCCAGTACTGCATCAGGAACAGCGCGAACCGTTCCTCGGCGGGCCCCAGATCCGCCTCCGGATACATGGGCCGCAGCAGCGGGTCCTCCGCGACTCCCTGGTAGAAGCGGTGCACCAGGCGCCGGAAGGTCTCCTCGCCGCCGACCTGCTCGTAGAAGGTCTGCTCCTGAAGCGTGTCGCGCGGAATCTCTGTCACCCGTCCATCGTCGCAGACGCACCGGCCGAGGACCGGGGTCCTAGGACCCCGGCCCGTAGCGGTGGGCGCCGCCCGGCCCGCCAGGTCAGTCGCGACGGACCGTGATCGTCGTCCACGCGCCGACGTGCACCTGGTCGCCGTCCTGGAGCGGGACGGGGACGTAGGGCTGGATCGGGTCCTCGGCGCCGTTGAGCGTGGTGCCGTTGGTGGAGTTCTGGTCGACGACGGCCCAGCTGCCGTCCGGCTGCTGCACGAGCACGGCGTGCTGGTGCGAGACGCCCGGGTCCTCCGGCGGCACGGCGAGATCGATGTCGGGGGACTCCCCGGTGCTGTGCCGGCGGCGGCCGATGGTGACCTGGCTGCCGGTGAGCGGAAGGTGCTGCTCCGGGGAGTACGCGGGCAGGTTCAGCCCGGTCGCCTCGGGGCCGCTGCGCTGCATCATCGCCAGGAAGTAGTCGCGGTCCGGGGCGATGACGGCCTTCCAGCTGTCCGGCCCCTGGCCCTGTCCGCCCTGGGCGGGGCCCTGACCGGGGGACTGCTGCTGCGGGGGCTGCGGCGCCTGCGGCGTCTGCGGGCCCTGCTGGAAGCCCTGCGGAGGCTGCTGCTGCCGCGAGGGCGGCGGCAGCATCCAGTCGTCGTCGCCCCCACCGGTCTGCGGCGGCTGCGGACGCTGAGGCGCGGGCGGCGCGGACTGCTGCTGGAACGACGACGGCGGCGGCGGCCCCTGCCGCTGCGGCTCGAACGGCGAGGGCGGGCCACCCTGCGGGCCCTGACCCTGCGGCTCGAACGGCGACGGTGCGCCACCCGGCTGCCCCGGGACCTGCGGGCTCCGGCCCGGCTGTCCGGGATCCTGCTGACCGGGCCCCGGCTGTCCGGGGCCCTGCCGACCCGGTCCGCCCTGCGGCTCGAACGGCGACGGAGGCCGCGACTCGAACGGCGAAGGGGACTGCTGCTGGAACGACGGCGGAGGCGGCGGCCCCTGCTGGAAGGAGTGCGGGGGCGGCGGCGGACCCTGCCGGCCCTCCTGCTCCGGCGTGAGCGGCTCGGCGGGCCGGTTCATCTGCGAGGGCCGGGACCCCTGGTACTCGAAGGGGTCCCGCTGCTGTTGCTGCTGCGGCGGGACCTGCTGCGCCTGGAAGCCGGGCGGCAGGTTCAGCCCTGGCGCCGGACCGCCGGCACCGCCCTGCGGCGCCAGCGGGGTGTACGACGTCGCCGTGTTCGTGAGGAAGTTCCAGCGGCACTCCTCGCAGTACGGCGCCATCGCCTCACGCGGCGTGCGGCACTGCGGGCAGAGCTCGGCCTGCGCGGTGGGCTGCCCGGAGCCGGGGCCCTGGGGATAGCCGTAGCCGGGCGCGGGCGGCGGGGGAGGCGGCGGCGGGACCGCGCCCGCGGGCGCGCCCGTCCCGGCCATGCGGTGTCCGCAGACCTCGCACCAGTCCTCGGAACCCGACTGGTGTCCGTTCGGGCAGGTCGGCATGTCGGCGCTTCCCCCTCTCCTCGTCCGGCCCGGAGGCCGCCATGCTGGTTCGGTGCGCCGCCCGGTCGGCCGGTGCGGCTTCCCGTGCGGCTGTGTCGTTGTCGTCCGAGTCGCTATTTCTTGACGCGAACTGTCTTGGTCGAGCGCGTTTCGAGTGTCATCTCGTCCGCTTCCGCGACCCTCGCTTTCAGTCGCACAGTACCGGTCGCCGCGTCGACGACGTCGACCACCTTCGAAAGCAGTTTCGCAGTATCCGCGTTTCCCGAGGCCGACGCGAGCTGCACCGCGCGGCCCAGTTTCGCCGTCGCGCCGTCGAAGTCTCCCGATTTGCGGGCATCCAGTCCCTGTTGGATGACGTGCGCCAGTTCGGCCTGCCCCGTGTAGTGCGCGACCTGAGGGTTGATCGAGGTGGACGCGACCATGTCGTCCGTCCACACGGCCCGGACGAGGCCCTGGGAGAGGGTCTGCGGAGCGACGCCCTCCACCGTGGACGGCAGGATGAGCGACACCCGGGCCGCCAGCATCTCCTGGCCGATCCCGGCCTCCGGAACCCTCACGCACACGTGGTAGTCCCGGGACTCGTCGCCCCAGGAGCCGGTCGGGTAGTCGCCGGCACGCGGCCCCGCACCGGTGCGGCGGCCGGTCAGATCGGCGACCGCGGGTGCCACCTGCTTGACGAACACGATCTCGACACCGACAGGCGTCCAGAGGCGCAGCACCACGTCCGCGACCTCCTTGCCCATCGCGTTCTCGATCATCTGTCTGAAGTCCGCGGCCAGGCCGGCCGGGTCGGCGACGATGTCCACCGTGCCGAGCAGGGCCGAGGCGATCGCCGTGACCTCTTTCACCTCCCAGTCGGTGCCGACACCTCGCGCGTCACAGGTGAACCGGCCCGCACAGGAGTCCAGGGCGGCCCGCAGGTCCTGCGGCGACTCGTGCTCGTTGCGCCCGTCGGTGAGGAGGATGCCGTGCCGGATGTCCACCTCGGCCGTCCCCAGCAGGCGGTCGGCCAGCCGCAGCCAGGTCCCGATGGCGGTGCCCCCGCCCGCGCTCAGCCGGCGCAGGGCCTCCTTCGCCTGAGTCTTGGTCTCCGGGTCTGCCGTCGCCAGCCGCCCGTTGCCCGGGTACACGTCGTCGGCCACATGGGTTCCCGCGATCACCGCGAACCGTGTGCCGTCACGCAGGGCGTCGATGGCCGCCGCTGTGGCGTCGCGCGCGTTGCGCATCTTCGTCGGCGGGTAGTCCATCGAGCCCGAACAGTCGACCATGAGCACCACGGCGGCGTCCGGAGCCTGCCCCGGGACGCGAACGGGGGCCGGGGAACCGGCGGCCAGGGGTATGCCGCCCGTCGTTCCCCCACCGGTGGACGTGACGGTGACGATCGCGTTGACGTCGCGGCCGCCTTCCGGCAGGAACGCGTTCTGGTACACCTCGACGGAGAACTGCGGCACGGTGGACTTGGAGAAGTTGGCCATCTGATCGGCTCCTTGAGGCTCCACGTATGTCAGACGAAGACGGAGGTTCGGTGAAGGGCAGGCGTGAGGACGGAGTTCGGGGGTGGAACACCCGTCCGCGCGGTGACGGACGGCACGGAGACGGGCCGGTCCGTCGGCCGGGCGCCCGCGGATCGGGCGCGGCTCAGGCCGATCCTGCCCCTCGTGCCGCCACGGCGAACGGCAGCAGGGCCACTGTTACGTTGTCGTGGCCCCCGCCGTCGAGCGCGTGACCGACCAGCACCTGGGCCCCGTGCAGAGGTCGTTCGTACCCGTCGGACGGCACCGCGGCCGCCATCTCCTGCGCGGACTCCGCGTAGTTCCACAGGCCGTCGGTGCACACCACCACCAGCCCGGGCCTGTCCGGTCTGAAGGACGCGGTGTGCGGCTCCAGGTCGTACGCGTCGGCGCCGAGCCACCCCGTGATCGCGTGGGCCCGCTCGTCGGCGTACGCCTCCGCCTCGTTCATCAGGCCGGCCGCCACCATCTGCGCGGCCCAGGAGTCGTCCTCCGTGAGCCGGGCCGGCGGGTCCGCGCGGTCCTCGGGGACCCAGTAGACACGGCTGTCGCCGACCCAGCCGACGACCAGCAGGCCGCCCGCCATGATCGCGCCGACCAGGGTGCAGGCCGGGGCGTTCTGCTGGCGGTGCTGATCGTGCTCCAACGCCTGGCCGGGGTCCTGGGCCAGTGCGTTGACGGCCTCCGACGCGGCGATGATCGCCTCGTGCATGGCCTGCTGCGGATGTGTCCCGCGAGGCAGCGACTCCAGCAGTGCCTCGTTGGCGGCGCCCGCCGCCGCGGCCGATGCCTCGTCGGGGCGGCTCGCGGACGAGACGCCGTCGCACACGATGGCGACGACCGCCGGCGAACCGTCCGGCAGGGCGGCGGAGGAGACCGCGAAGGAGTCCTCGTTGCGATGGTGGCGCAGACCACGGTCGCTGACCGCCGCCACCGAGCCGAGCTCCTGCTCCATGTGGTCACGCTCGCGCGGCTGCGCGTGGCCGCAGTTCTCGCAGTAGCCGTCGGGGTCCACATGCCCCGAGCGGCAGGCCACGCAGACCTTGGCGCCGGCCGCGGAGGCGCCCGCGGTGGCGTGCTCCACGGTACGGGGGTCGGGCGCCGCCAGCTCGAAGTCGCCCGAGGCGCCACCCGCACCGTCCTCGGCGGCGCCGCCGCCCGGCTCGTCGAAGCGGACCGCCGGCCGGTCGGCGGTGGCCAGGGGCCTGCCGCCCGAGTCCACGCCGGGGAGGTCGGCGGGCCGGTGCGTAGGCGCCGGCAGATCGGAGCTGTCCGTCCCGGAGGCGG
>NZ_NEUF01000069.1:6047-7378 GCF_002910915.1 Streptomyces sp. SM10
CCACTCCACCGGAGCGCCGGCGGAGGCGGCCGCCACACCCTGCGCGGGCACCTTGATGGCGACCGTGGGACGGTCGCCCGGCGGCGCCGGCACGGCCGAGAGGTCGTACCCGCACGCCCCGCAGAACAGGTCGCCCGAATCCAGCGGTTCCTCGCAGCTGGGGCACCCCGGCAGGGGGGCAGGCTGGTGGCTCTGTGACATCTTCACACCCAGGTCCGGGGGCGGAAACGGTTGGCCCGCTCCACCAGTTCGATCCTCTCGTCGCCCCGCTGCGCGAGCCGGGCGAGCATCCGGTACGAGCGTTCGAGACCGAACCTGAGGCCCCGCTCGTCCAGCTCGCTGCCCAGCACCGACCTCGGAGCGGCAGGTGCGCTGGAGGACGGAGTGGCCGGCCGAGCCGTGGGACTACCGGAGAGTACCCAGTCAAGTGCCGTGCCCAGCACCTCGGTCGACAACCGCTCACGTCTCACCGCGTCCAGGCCGTAGCCCCGCAGGGCGCTCACCTGGTCCGCGGCGGCGGACAGATCGTCGAGCAACGGCTCGTGCGGGGCCCGCTCGCGGAGCCGCGCACGCACCGCGGCCACCCGGGCCGCCGTGTAGTGGATGGACGACTCCGGTACGGACTCCAGGGTGCGCACCGCCGCCGCCCTGTCGCCGGCGGCGATCTGCACCCGGGCCAGACCGAACGCCGAGCTGACGAAGCTCGGATCGGTCGCCCACACCAGGCGGTAGTACTCCGCGGCGTTGTCCAGCTGCCCCAGCACCTCCGCGCAGATGCCCAGCGCGAGCTTCGGCGCGGGCTCGCCCGGGAAGGCGTCGTAGACCGCGTCGAAGGAGAGCGCGGCGTTCTCGTTGTCGCCGGTCACCAGCGAGGCGATCCCGCGGTACCAGACGACCCGCCAGTCGTCCGCGTGCTGCGACTCCACCGTCGTCAGCGTGCCGACGGCGGCGGCGAGTTCGCTCATCTCCAGATAGGCCCGCAGCTCCCGCAGCCTGGTCTCCAGCGAGGGCGCGGGAACGGAGTGCAGCGCGGAGATCAGCTCGGCGGGAGCCGAGGTCATCACCCCGGCCAGGAAACCCGCGTTGGGGTCGTTCGGATCGACCCGGGGGACCGGCAGGGCCAGCGAGGTCGCGCGTGCGTCGAACCCGGCGAGCCGGGGACCCGCGGCCGGGTACGCCCCCGGGAGAGGTGCCGGTTCCACGACCGCCGCGCGGGGAGCGGGAACGGCCGGCCGGGGCGGTGCGTATCCCGGGGCGCCGCCGGCGGCACCGCTCCCGGTGCCGCCCCGGACGTGGGTGTCGGGCGCGTACAGAGGCGCGGCGCCGACCGG
>NZ_NEUF01000070.1 GCF_002910915.1 Streptomyces sp. SM10
GCCAGGAGCTTCGTGTGCTTGTCTACCCGTCGTCGATCGATCTGTCCACCCGCACCCTGCGGTTCCTGACCGGGCAACTGACAGCCAGGCGGAGGGAGATCGGCACGCGGTGGCGGCGGCTTCCCGCAGCGCGACAGGCTCTGCTGGCCCTGGCCCACCTGCGGTGCGGTGACACCTACGCACAGCTCGCGGCCGGTTTCGGCATCGGGATCGCGACCGCCTTCCGCTACATACGCGAGGCCGTCGACACCCTGGCCACCCTCGCCCCGTCCCTGGCCGAGGCGATCAAGGCGATCCGGGCGAAGGCGTTCGTCATCCTCGACGGCACCCTGCTGCCGATCGACCGGATCGCCGCCGACACCCCGTACTACTCCGGGAAACACAAGCGCCACGGCATGAACGTCCAGGTCCTCACCGACCCGTTCGGACGACTGCTCTGGGCCTCGCCCGCGCTGCCCGGCTCCACTCACGACCTCACCGCCGCGCGCCAGCACGGGATCATCGAAGCCCTCGCTGAAGCGGGACTCAGATGCTGGGCTGACGGTGATGTCTCCGACGAGTTTCAGACCGGCCATCGGAGCGGTGAAGTCACGCATGACCAGGTCCTTCGCTGGCACCGCCTTCCTGTCCTGGCGGGTCAGCGACTTGCGCCGCCGCCTGGACATGCCCTGGATGGCGTGCTCGCGCATGATCCGCGCGACCCGTTTCCTGTTCGCCGTGACTCCCCGGCGGTGCAGGGCGCGGGTGACACGCAGGGCCCCGTACGTCCCCGACGAGGCATCGTGGACCTGTCGGATCTCCACGAGCAGTTCCTCGTCCGAGGCGCCCTTCGCGTCTCTGGCGGGCTGCCGCTCCCTCCATCCGTAGTAGCTGGATCGGTCCCATCCCAGCAGGTCACACACTTTTTTGACAGCGTGTTCCGCGCGGATCTCGTCGACGAAGCGGTAGCGGATCACTGCCCCGTCTCCCGCGCGAAATAGGCGGCCGCCCTCTGCAGGATGTCGATGTCCTGCCGGGCATGCGCCAGCTCGTGATTCCGATCGGACAGCAGCCGGTCCAGCTCGCGGACCTGTGCTTTCAGCGCTTCGACCTCCCGGCTCACCGCGGCGTCACCGCCGTCGTTCCCGGCGGCCTTCCGCCGCCGGCCCAGCTCGCGCTCCACCCAGGTGCCCAGCGTCGCCTTGTGTACACCCAGCGACCGCGCGATGTCCGCAACCGGCCTCTCCGGAGAGGAGAGCACCAGCTCAACCGCGTCCTTCTTGAACTCCTCCGGGTACTGCTTGCCACGAGCCATGACAGACCACTTCCACCCGCAGGCCGCCACGCGACCCGCCGTTCAGGTGTCGGCATCGAAGGGGTCACCTCAGTGGAGTCCCGCACCTACCTGGACGGCAGCGAAGTCGGCGGGTTCGTGGACAACCGCATCGACATCTACGACGCCGACACGGGCCGCGCGCTCGACGTCGGCCGGATCATCTAACACTCACGCGACAGAAGCACACAGAGGCCGTCTCCGCCGACATGGGGGAGACGGCCGACGCATTCCCCTAACTGCCCCTGGAGCGGCCCGACATGGGCCCTCCAGGGGCTCCCCAGACCTGAGAGGCGAACACCATGGACTACACCGACCACGCCAAGAACGCCCCCGTCTCATGCCCGCAGTGCGGCGCTGACGTGGAGCAGACCTCCGGCCGCGGAAAGATCAAGCGCTTCTGCAACCCGTCCCATGGGCGTAGCTGGCGCACGCGCATGCGCTCGGCCGGCTGGCTCTGACGTTCTTTGGCCCGCTCACCTCTCGTCGGCGTACCGTCTAAGGGGTGAGCGAGCATCTCGGAGACAAGCTCTCCCGCCTTCGCCGGCTGTCCGACCTGACACAGGAGGAGTTGGCGGAGAAGTCAGGCGTGTCCGTCGACGTCGTGCGCAAGCTAGAACAGAAGCGCAAGGCGTCCGCGCGCCTGCCGACGCTGCACGCTCTGGCCAGTGGGCTCGGTGTCGAACTGACGACGCTCCTGGGAGACCCTCCCGGGGTCTCGTCGACAGGGGAGACCGACCCGCCGCAGTTGGTAGCCGTGCGGCGCGCCATCCATCCACTGATGTTCGCCCCTCCGCAGGAGTCCGACGGGGCGGAAGTGCTCACGCCCGCACTCCTGCGCGCGGAGATCGCCGACGCGTGGACCATGTACCACTCGGCGGAGTTCCCGCAGCTTCTGAACTTGCTCCCGGGGATCCTCGCTGACGCTCGCGTCACAGCCTCGCAAGAGCACCACGAGGGACAAGCCGCACTCGGCAAGGCATTCCAGCTAGCCGGACACCTGAGCATCCGTCTGGGGAAGCTGGACCTGGCCCTAGCCGCCCTGGAGCGAGCCATAGCTGCCGCGGACGTCTCCGGGGACCCGCTCCTCGTCCCCATGATCTGCAATTCCCTGGCGTGGGCGTACCAACGATCCAACCGGCTGGACGACGCGAAGAGCATCGCTCTGTACGCGGCCGACGGCATGGAGCGGGACGGACTCACCGACGACGCGTCGGGGCTGCGCGTGTGGGGCGGCTTGACCATGAGCGCCGCCACCTCGTACGCCCGCCTGGACGAGTACGACGCCGCGGACAGGATGATGCGTGCCGCGGAAGAGGCCGCCGGCCGTCTGGCGAAGATGCCACCCGCGGAGGGGGATGGACGGCTTCTGTCCGTCTTCAGTAAGTCGTCCGTCCGCATCGAGCGCGTGCGCCTGGCGGTGCAGCATGAGCGGCCGGAGGAGGCGCTACGCCTGGCTAAGGGGATGCGGCTGTCGAAGGACACGCCCGCGTCCTGGCGTACGTGGCTGCTCCTGGACGTCGCCCGCGCGCACACCGACCTAGGAGACGCGGAGGGCGCCGTAAAGGCTCTGGAGAGCCTGCGACGTGTCGCGCCCACTTGGATGCGGCACCACACCCTAGCCGTGGCCATCGTGTCCGACTTGATGGCCCTCCAGAATCGTCCGCCGGGGCTTCGCTCTATCGCTGAGTTTCTCGGCGTGACGAATTAGCGTTGCCGAAGTAGGACGTTGCGCCCCTGTATCGATGTCCCGTGGAGCGAAACCCTGACGTCGTCGACAAGACGACGGAGGTGCGGGGATGGATAACAAAGTGATGCCGGGACCGGTCTACCTGACCGACCCCATGGCGGCGTTAGAGCCGATCCCGAATTTCGGCTGCAAGGTCTGTGCAGCGTTGGGCCGGCAGCGAGACGAGGCCCGAAGGATCGGTGACATGACATCTGTGACGGACTGCAACGTCGAAATCCGGCTGCACCCTCACGCGAAGAGGGAGGCCCGTCGATGAGCCCCCGGGTGATAGTTCGCAGCCTTGTGCACCGGATCGCCGCTCACCCCGACATCCTTCCGACGTACGCGGCAAACTGCACCTCGTGCCACTGGACCGCGGAGCCGTCGAAGGACGGGGAGGCGGTTGACGTGAAGTGCCTGGAGCACGCCGGCAGGAGCGGTCACCGCCAGTTCATGCGCACGGTCACCGGCCGTGCGTTCGTCGTGCGTGAAGGCGAGAGCGACGAGCCTCCCACCCCATAGACCCGCGCTGCTAGTGCCGCGTCAGGCAACGTTCGCCCTGTTGTCGGCAGCGGTGCCAGATGGTGCTCGGTGGAGCGGTTCACTCAGCGCCGAGCTGGTGGTCGGCCCAGACGTAGCTTTCGGGCAGCAGGTCGGTGATGAGGACGGTTCGGATGCGGTCGCCTTCGCCGACGATGACCTTGAGGGACGGGAAGTAGTCGAGGAGGACCTGACGACACCGGCCGCATGGGGGAACAACTCCTCGGTCGCGGTCGCCCACCGCGACGATCGTGTTGAGCTCGTAGGCGCCCTGGGCGGCTGCCGCGCCGATGAGGACCATCTCGGCGCAGGGACCTCCCGTGAAGTGGTAGGCATTCACGGTGGTGACGATCCGGCCGTCCTGGGCGCGGGCCGCGGCTGCCATCGTGTGGTTGTCGCCCCGGCAGCGGGTGCGAGCGACGTGCGCCGCGGCCTGGATGAGTTCGTGGTCGACGGGGTGGGTCTGCGTGGTCATTTTCTCTTCCTTCGTCAGGTGTCAGGCGACGTTGACCCGTGTGACGAGGGTGCGCAAGCGAATATCGGCGGTGTGCTTGTTTCGCCAGATGATGTAGCGGCGGATCATGCTGCCCTGCTCCTTGTGGCTGGCGTGGTCGGTGCCGTCGAGGGTGAAGTAGCGAAGGGCGGTGAACTGGGCCTCGATCCGGTTGAGCCAGGAGCTGTTGGTCGGGGTGTAGGCAATTTCGACGTTGTTCGCCGTGGCCCAGGTGCCGACCCGCTGGCACTTCTTGGTGGTCAGGTGCGGGGAGAAGTTGTCGCAGACGATCGCGATGCGGACCTGGGGCGGGTAGAGGCTGCGCAGATAGCGGCAGAACTCCAGGAACTGGGTGCGCTTCTTGATCGGCTTGATGTGGCCGTAGAGCTTGTCCCTGGCCAGGTCCAGGGCGGCGAACAGGTGCCGTACTCCGCCGTAGCGGTTGTAGGTCGCCCGCCGCCTGCGGCGCGGTGCGCGGTCGGGGTCCTTGTGTTTCCCGCCGCGCTCGGCCCATTGCCGGCCGGGGTGGGGCATCAGGTTGAGCGGCCCGAACTCGTCCACGCAGAAGATGACTTCGGGCTCGTCCACCTCGGGTATGACCTCCCCGTCGGCGATCGCGTAGAGGTGCTCGACCCGGGCCTTCTTGGCCGCGTAGTCCGGATCGCGGGAGGTCTTCCAGGTCTTCAGGCGTTGAAAGGAGACGCCTTCCTCGCGGAGCAGGATGCGCAGGCCCTCGTGGCTGATGTCGTCGACCACCCCCTCGGCGACCAGGAAGTCCGCCAGCTTGGTCAGGCTCCAGGTGGAGAACGGCAGGTCGTGCTCGGTCGGCTTCGACTTCGCGATCTTTTTGATCTCGCGCCGCTCGGGCAGTGTGAACGTCTTCGGACGCCCGCCCTTGTACTTCGGATACAGCGACTCGAAGCCGTCGGCGTTGAAGTTGTGGATCACATCCCGGACCCGGTCCGCGCTGGTGAAGGTGACCTCGGCGATCTTCGCCACCGGCATGCTCTGCGCGGACAGCAGGACCATCTGGGCCCGCCGCCAGGTCACCACCGACCCGGTGCCCCGGCGGATGATCCGCAGCAGCCGTCTGCCCTCATCATCGTCGATCTCGCGTACGCGTACTCGCTCTGCCACCTGGACAGGGTGACGGCCACGCGCCGCCCGGCACAGCACCGGGACGGCGCGTCACGTCACAACAGGGCAAACGTTGCCTGACGCGGCACTAGC
>NZ_NEUF01000071.1 GCF_002910915.1 Streptomyces sp. SM10
CGAACGGGTCGGTGAGGACCTGGACGTTCATGCCGTGGCGCTTGTGTTTCCCGGAGTAGTACGGGGTGTCGGCGGCGATCCGGTCGATCGGCAGCAGGGTGCCGTCGAGGATGACGAACGCCTTCGCCCGGATCGCCTTGATCGCCTCGGCCAGGGACGGGGCGAGGGTGGCCAGGGTGTCGACGGCCTCGCGTATGTAGCGGAAGGCGGTCGCGATCCCGATGCCGAAACCGGCCGCGAGCTGTGCGTAGGTGTCACCGCACCGCAGGTGGGCCAGGGCCAGCAGAGCCTGTCGCGCTGCGGGAAGCCGCCGCCACCGCGTGCCGATCTCCCTCCGCCTGGCTGTCAGTTGCCCGGTCAGGAACCGCAGGGTGCGGGTGGACAGATCGATCGACGACGGGTAGACAAGCACACGAAGCTCCTGGCGGACACGGGTGATCTTGGTCGAGAACCCATCTACCAGGAGCTTCGTCGTTACGCAGGACCGTCCAGCTCGTGGTCAACGCCGCCAGCTTGGAAAAGGCTCAGTACACGTCCCGGCTCATGCAGGAAACCTGCCGCGAGCTGGACATACGCCAGTCGATGGGTCGGACCGGATCCTGCTACGACAACGCTGCCGCAGAGTCCTTCTTCGGCAGCCTCAAAACCGAGATCGGAAAGGAGACTTGGCCGACGAGGGCCGAGGCCAGGGCGGACGCGTTCCGGTGGATCACGTACTACAACCACCGCCGTCTCCACTCAGCCATCGGCTACCAGACGCCGCACTAGGAACGGCAACGAAGAAGCCACCCCCTCACACTCGCGGCATAATCGGACGTGTCGGCCCTAAAGGGGTCAGGTCGCGGCTGAGTAGCCGCCTACGATGAAGCCCCCGCCAGTTGCTACTGAACTTGATTGGGTGATGTCGGGTCGTTCGCCTGCCGGCGGCTGAGCCGGGTCGGTAGCTGTGTGGTGTGAGATACGCGCAGGGCGGCGGCTTGACCGATGCCAAGAGGGTGGCGAGGGAACGGATCCGGCTGGAGGCGGTCGGCCGTTTCGAGGATGGCAGGAAGAACAGGGAGATCGCGGCCGCGCTGAGGGTGAGCGAGCGGTCGGTGGAGCGCTGGCGCCGGCAGTGGCGGGAGCGAGGTGTGGAAGGTGTCCGCTCGAAGGGGTCACCAGGCCGTCCGAGGCTTTCTTCAGCTCAAATCATTCGGCTTGAGCGCGAGTTGGAGCGCGGCCCCCTCGCCCACGGCTGGGCGGATCAGCGCTGGACACTGGCGCGGGTGAAGACGTTGATCGGGCGGCTGTTCCACGTCGGCTACACGGTGGAGGGGACATGGCGGCTGCTGAAGCGGCACGGCTGGTCCTGGCAGCAGCCGGCCCGCAGAGCGATCGAACGGGACGACGAAGCAGTGGAGTTGTGGAAGAAGGAGGTGTGGCCGGAGGTAAAAGCACAGCGGCGGCCCGCGGAGCCTGGATCGTCTTCGAGGACGAAGCCAGCCAGTCGCTGAGGCCGCCACGCGCGAGGTCCTGGGGCCGGGTCGGCCAGACTCCGGTCGTGCGCGTCCGGGGCC
>NZ_NEUF01000072.1 GCF_002910915.1 Streptomyces sp. SM10
CAGGGCTTGCGCAAGTTCCCGGGATCGCCCAACTGGCGTGAGGATGCCGCGGGTTGGGGTGGACGACAGAGCGGACACGGGATCCGTGATCATTCAGGTGTCTAAGCCAAGTGATCAAAAGGGTTCCCGTGTCCGCTGTCTCATCTTCCCCGATCCCTGCCGTGTTGGCCAAGTTGGGGCCGCTCAATCCGGACGACATGCCTGACCTGCGATTCTTCCTGGAGGCGGTGCCCGATCCGCGCTCCCGGCGGGGCCGCTGGTACTCGCTGACCTCGATCCTGCTGGTCTGCGCGGCCGCCGTGGTCTCGGGAGCCCGGACCATCGACGAACTCGCCGAGTGGGGCGCCCGCGCCGACGCAGGGCTGCTCGCCGCGCTCGGCGTGCGCCGTCACCTGCTGTGCTGGCGGCATGCGCCGTCCAGGTCGGCGATCGGGAGGGTCCTCGAGCGTCTCGACACCGACGCACTCGATGCGGCCGTGGGCGCCTGGTTGGCTCACCGCCACAGGGCCGCAGCCCCGGGCAGGCGACGGGTGATCGCCGTGGACGGCAAGGCGCTGCGGGGCTCCGCCCGCCTAAACCAGACCCGCCGGCATCTGCTGTCCGCCGTCACCCACGGCTGCCCGGTCACCCTCGCCCAGGCTGAGGTCGGGGCCAAGACCAACGAGACACGGCACTTCCAGCCTCTGCTTGCACCGCTCGACCTGGACGGGGACGTGGTCACTTTCGACGCGCTGCACTCCGTGAAGGCCAACGTCGCCTGGCTGGCCGAGACCAAGAAGGCGCACTACGTGGCCGTGATCAAGCCCAATCAGCCCACCGCCTGGGCCCAACTGGACGGTCTGGACTGGCATGCGGTGGCCATCCAGCACACCGCCTCGAACAAGGGACACGGCCGTCGCGAGTCCCGCTCGATCAAGACTCTGGCCATCGCCGACAACCTGGGCGGCATCGCCTTCCCCCACGCGAAGCTCGCCCTCCGCGTCCACCGCCGCCGCAAAGAGACCGGCAGGAAGGAGACCCGCGAGACCGTCTATGCGGTCACCAGCCTCGACGTCCACCAGGCGAAACCGGCCGAACTCGCCTCCCACCTGCGCGGACACTGGACCGTGGAAGCCCAGCACCACATCCGCGACCGTACCTTCGCCGAGGACGCCTCCACCGTCCACGCCGGCAACGCACCCCGCGTCATGGCCACCCTCCGCAACCTCGCGATCGGAGCCCTCAAAGCCCTCGGAGCGACCAACATCGCGAAGACCACCCGCGCCATCCGCGACCAACCCGAACGAGCCCTCCCCATCCTGGGCATCACCTACAAGCACGACCTCAACGGAACTTGATCAAGCCCTGGCGTTGGTGCGCGTCGGCGAATACCTCGCTCACCGAGCGGACACCGAACGGCCGGCGCAGACCGAGCGGGCTCGCGTCGCCCTGACCCGCTCGACGCACAACGCCCCTGCCGGATCACCTGCTTCGCCCCAGCTCCCACCGGCATCGCAACCGCCGGCTCCCGGTCGCTCGCGGTGATCCCTAGCACGCAGTCACGGCAGCGCCAAACTGCCCGATCACCGGATCCTCATGGACCACCGCACTCCTTCAAGCTCCACGCCCCGTCGGCTCCCGCCGTGCGGCGGGACGTTCGCAACGGAGAACTCCATGCACCACGAAACCCCGCCCCCGACCGCCGCGTCCGATCCGCGTCACCTTCAGGCCGCCCTCTGTTCCGCGCTCGGGCAGCGCGGCCTGGAGTGCACCGTCGAGTACGGCCTCAGCGACTACATCGTCCACGCCGAGCTTCCCGACGGCAGTTCGCTGATCATCTCGCCCCCGCAGGAGCCACCCTCCGAGCACCCCGAGACCCCGGAAAGCTGGATGGTCACCCGCCACCGGTCCGCCGAGCCCGCCGTCTACGAGGTGATCTACGACTCCGAGCCGGACGGTCCGCATGCGCGCCACGGCGGCAGCGTGCCGGATCTCCTCTCCGCTGTCGACGCCCGCCTGGACCAGCTTGGCGTACCGACACGCCAGGAGCAGGAACGTTCCAGCAAGGCGCGCGCCGCCACCGTGCTCCCGCCCGACTCCGCTCCATCCCGGGCGAGGGTCGCTCTCGCCTCTTCGCCGTCGGTCGGCCAGCGCGTGCTCCCGACCGGTCCGCCGCCGGAGTCTTCCGCGCGGGCCGCGCCGCCGCCGGCCAGTTCCTCATCCGCTCCCCGGCTCTGACCGACCGCGATCCAGGAGTCCTCCGTGCACCGCACCCTCAGAACTGATCCGCCCGTCGCCCGCACCTGTAACCGCACCCGCCTCGGATGGATCTGCCATGCCCAGCCACTACGACGTGCTGCCCGACCTGGCCTTCGGCCACCACCCCGTCCACGGCATCGTCGCCGCGAACCCGAAGAACCTCGCGGCCAGCACCTGGATGCTCAAGGGATTCGACTTCCATCCCGTCGCCGACCAGCCGACGTTGTACGCGCTGGCCGACCAGAACCGTGACGGACACGGCCGTACGAGCCGGGCCATCGAGCTGCTGCGCAAGGCCGGCTACCAGGTCGATGTGGACGTCGCACTTGACCCTGCGCTGGCGCCCGACACGGCACAGATACGCGACAGCGGTCCGCTCGGTGAACCAGACGTCGCCTTCGCCGATCACCCGCAGCTCGGCATCGTCGCAGCCCTCGACGACCGTGTCTCCGGCCTCAGCGGGCTCGCGCTGGTGGAGGACGGCTGGCGGCACAACTCGAGCCTGGACATCTACACGCTCCCCGCGACCACCGATCGCGTCGAGGCGCTGGGGAAGGTCGCCGACGCCACGGTGGCCCTGCAGCGTTCGGGGCTGCAAGTCGCGGTGCAGCCCCGCCTCGCTCAAGAGGTGACGGCCCGGCCCCGCCCTGCCGCGACGCCGACCGCCGCGCGGGCGCGAGGCCATGGTCCGGCTCGCGCGTCTCCGTTGAGCGCCGCCGCGCTCGCCGCCAGCCCGGCCCGCGCCGGTATCCC
>NZ_NEUF01000073.1 GCF_002910915.1 Streptomyces sp. SM10
TTGGCGTGGTTGAGGGTGGCGGTGCTGTTGGTGGAGAGGGCGGTGTGGACGTAGGTGCGGGCGTCTTGGGTGGTGGCGTCGGGGCCGAGGATGCGGGTGATGTTGTCGGTGTTGAGGGTGACGGTGTGCTGGGAGGTGGCGGTGGTGCCGGTGTCGGTGTCGGTGAAGGTCCACAGGCCGGTGTGGAGGGTCATGAGGGCGGGGAGGGTGGTCTGTTTGTAGGCGATCCTGTGGTGGGGGAAGGTGACGCGGTGGGAGGTGGTGGTGTGGGTGCTGCCGTCCTTGGCGCGGGTGTCCATGGTGAGGGTCTGGAGGCCGGGGGTGTCCTCGGTGAGGTGGACGGTCGCGACGTGGGGGAGGCGTTCGGGCCAGAGTCCGGCTTCGTTGACGAAGTCGTAGGCGTCCTTGGCGGAGCCGTTGATGTGGACGGTGTCCTCGAAGGAGAAGGTGACGTCGTCGGTGGCGTGGGCCCGCTCGACGTTCTCCTTCAACGCCGCCAGCTCCGAGCGGCTGTTCCTGTCGACCGCCTCGTCGATCCAGAGCAGGTCGTGCGCGTCGTCGTCGATCGCGCGGTAGTCGTGCAGCAGCCGCACCCGCGCGGCCTCGGACTCGCCGTCCAGCGGCTCGATGATCCACGTACCGCCCATGGCGGCGACCGGGGCCGCCGTGATCTCCTGGCGGAAGGTGATGCGCAGGCCCTCGGGGTCGAGCTCGCGGCGGGACGTCCAGTTCTTCGCCTGCCCGTTGGCGGTCGCCCAGATCCGGATCCGCTCCTGGGATCCGTCGGACTCCACCTGGTCCACGTGGATCGTCGGCGGGAAGATCCGCGGCCACTGGGTGACGTCGGCCAGCAGCCGGTACACGTCCGGCGCGGGCGCGGCGATGGTGATCTCGTGCTCAACCTCGCGGGTTGTCATGGGACTTCCTCTTCGGGATCTCGGATGCGTGGGCACCCTCGGTGTACGGATCAGAAGTTGCCGAGTCCGCCGCAGACGTTGATGGCCTGGGCGGTGACGGAGGCGGCGGTGTCGGAGGCCAGGTAGGCGACCATGCCCGCGACCTCCTCCGGGGTGGAGTAGCGGCCGAGCGGGATCTTGGACTGGAAGCGGTCGAGGATGGCGTCCTCGGAGGTGTCGTACGCCGCGGCGTAGCCGGCCCGGACCCGCTGGGCCATCGGCGTCTCGACGTACCCGGGGCAGACGGCGTTGACCGTGATGCCGGTGGGCGCGAGCTCGTTGCCCAGCGCCTTGGTGAAACCGACCACCCCGTGCTTGGAGGCGGAGTACGGGGCGCCCAGCACCACACCCTGCTTGCCCGCGGTGGAGGCGATGTTGATGATGCGGCCGCGTTCCTTGTGACGCATGCCTCCGGTGTTGAGGGCTTCCTTCGTCAGGCGGAACACGCTGTTGAGGTTGGTGTCGACCACATCGGTCCACAGCTCCTCGTCGATGTCGGCGGTCACCCCGCCACCGGACCGCCCGGCGTTGTTGACCAGGACGTCGACGCTCCCGAACCGGTCGACCGCGGCCTGGACGAAGGCGGCGGCGGACGCGGAGTCGCGCACGTCCAGAACCGTTCCGTCGGCCTCCAGCCCTTCGGCCTGGAGCTCCTTCACCGTCGCGGCGACGTTCTCGGCGTTGCGCGCCCCGATGAAGACCCGGTGCCCCTGGGCGCCCAGCGCCCGCGCGCTCGCGAGGCCTATGCCACTGGTCGCACCCGTGATCAGGGCGACCCGCTTCTCCTGCAACGACATGTCTCTTCTCCGTCTGTTCCGTGAGTGGTTCGTCTGGGGCCGTGCGTGGTGCGTCCGGGCGGCGCGGACCGTGGGTGGTCCGCCCCGCCCGGACGCAGAGAGGGAGCGGCGGCGGGCCGGCTCAGGCGGCGTTCGGAACCGCCAGGAGGTGCTCGTTGACCGCGGCGATCAGCGCCCGCGGGGTGTCGGCGTCGGTGAGCAGGTCCTCGTCCAGGACGATCCCGTACTCGCGCTCGATGCGGCTGCCGGTCTCCAGCAGGGCGAGGGACTCGTATCCGAGCGCCTCGAACTGGACGTCGAGGATGTCCCCGTCGAGGTCGACGCCCTCGTCGGCGCCTGCGCCCTCCAGGAGGATGCGGCGCAGGTCGTCCAGGGTGAACTCGTGCGTGGCCATGTGGATCGCCTTTCGTCGTGGTCGTGCGTGGGTGGATCCAGGACGTGCGGAGGTGCGGGTGGTCGGAGGTGTGCGGTGGTGCGGGCATCCGGGGCTGTGCGGGGGCCCGGGGCATGTGGGTGCCGCCGTGCGGCCGGGTCCGGGGCGCACGGATGGGGGAAGCGGTACGTGTGGGAGAGGGAAGCGCCTCCCGCCCGCGGGGACGGGGGGTGAACCCGTGGGCGGGGGCGCGGTCTGTGGGTGGGGGGGCGAGGGGGCGGTGGGTCAGTCGGCGGCGCGTACGACGACGGCCGAGTTGAAGCCGCCGTACCCGCGGGCCACCACGAGCGCGGTCCGCACGTCGGCGGTGCGCGGGCGTTCCGTGACCAGGTCGAGGCCGTATTCGGCGGCCGGGCGGGTGTGGACCGTCGGAGGGATCAGCCCTTCCTCCATGGCCAGCAGGGCGGTGGCCACGTCCAGCGGCGCCGCGCCGGAGTAGAGCCGTCCCGTCATCGTCTTGGGCGCGGTGACCGGGACCCCGCCCTCGCCGAACACGGCCCCGACGGCCTCGGCCTCGATCCGGTCCAGCTCGGGCACCCCGGCCGCGTCCGCGAAGACCACGTCCACCTCTCCGGGGCTCACGCCCGCGTCCGCGAGGGCGAACTCGATCGCCTTGCGCAGCGCGGGTTCGCGCCCGCTGCCCGGCGCCGCGTCGAAGGTCGCGCCGTAGCCGACGATCTCTCCGTAGACGCGCGCTCCGCGCTCGCGGGCCGAGTCCGCCGACTCCATGATCAGGATCGCGCCGCCCTCGCCCGGCACGTATCCGGACGCGTCGGCGTCGAAGGGCAGGAACGCCCGCGTCGGCTCGTCGCTGGTGCTCAGCCGCTTGCCCGCGAGCTGCGCCACCCAGCCCCAGGGGCAGATGGAGGCGTCGACGCCACCGGAGACGATCATCCGGGTGCCCTTGCGGATCAGCCTGCGCCCCTGGGCCAGGGCGTCCAGACCGCCGGCCTCGTCACTGACGATCACCCCGCTGGGACCCTTGAGCCCGTTGCTGATGGAGATCTGGCCGCTGTTGACAGCGTAGAACCAGGCGAAGGACTGGTACGCGCTGACGTACTGGCTGCCCTGGCTCCAGAGCTTCTGCAGCTCGTTCTGGCCGAACTCGAAGCCGCCCGAGGAACTGGCCGTCACCACGCCCATGTCGTACTCGGCCAGCTCCTTCGGGTCCAGACCGGCGTCGGTGAGCGCCCACTCCGCGGCGACCAGCGCGAGGCGGGTCATCCGGTCCGTCTGCGGCAGCATCCTGCTGGGGAGCAGCTCCTCGGCGGCGAAACCGGGGACCTCCCCCGCGAGGGTCGCCGGGTAGGACGAGGAGTCGAAGCGGGTGACCCGGCCGATGCCGTTCTTGCCGGCCCGCGTGGCGGCCCAGTAGTCCCGCGTGCCGAGACCGGTGGGCGCGGTGATGCCCAGGCCGGTCACTACGACTGAGGTGGTCATGCCGCACTCCTCTCGGGGCGCGCCAGCACCATGGCGCTCTGGAACCCGCCGAAGCCGCTGCCGACCGTCAGCACCGTGTCGGTGAGCTGCTCACGCGCCACCAGCGGTACGTAGTCGAGGTCGCACTCCGGGTCGGGGGTGTGCAGATTCGCCGTCGGGGGCACGACGTTGTGCTCCATCGCCAGCGCGGAGGCGGCGATCTCGATGGAGCCGATGGCCCCGAGCGAGTGCCCCACCATCGACTTGATGGAGCTGACCGGGGTGCGGTACGCGTGGTCACCCAGGCTCCGCTTGAAGGCCGCGGTCTCGTGCCGGTCGTTCTGCTTGGTGCCCGAGCCGTGCGCGTTGACGTAGTCGATCTCGGTCGGGTTCATCCGTGCCTCGCCCAGCGCGACGTCGATGGCCTCGGCCATCTCCTTGCCGTCCTGCCGCAGACCGGTCATGTGGTAGGCGTTGGAGCGGGTGGCGTAGCCGGCGATCTCGGCGTAGATGTGCGCGCCGCGCTTCCTCGCGCTCTCCAGCTCCTCCAGGACGAAGACGGCCGAACCCTCGCCCAGGACGAAGCCGTTGCGGCTGCTGTCGAAGGGCCGGGAGGCGTGCTCCGGATCGTCGTGCCGGGGCGTCGTCGCCTTGATCGCGTCGAAGCACGCCATCGTGATCGGGGAGATCGGGGCGTCCGAGGAACCGGCGATCATCACATCCACGGAGCCCTCGCGGAGCAGGTCGACGGCGTGGCCGACCGAGTCGATGCCGGAGGTGCAGCCGGTGGAGACCACGGTGCTCGGTCCCTGCGCGCCCACCGCCCAGGCGACCTCGGCCGTGAAGGAGCTGGGCACCAGGTAGTTGTAGAGGTGCGGGACCGCGTACTCGTGGTCGACCAGGTGCAGCCGGCCGCCGTCGCTGACGACGTTGTACTCCTCGTCGAGGCCCATCGTCGCGCCGACGGCGCTGCCGATGGTGACGCCGACGCGGTACGGGTCGTACGCGGCGAGGTCGATGCCGCTGTCCGCGACCGCGCCGCGCGCGGCGACCACGGCGAACTGGGCCGCCCGGTCCATCCGCCGGATCTCCTGCGGCCCCAGGCCGTGCTCGCGCGGATCGAAGTCGATCTCCGCGGCGACCCGGGAGCGGAAGGGACTCGGATCGAAGAAGGTGATCCCGCGCGTGGCGGTACGCCCGTCACTCAGCAGGTCCCAGAAGGCCTTCCTCCCGACGCCGCCGGGAGCCAGCACCTCGATACCGGTGATGACCACACGTCGGCCGGTCACGCGGACGCCTCCCAGCTGTAGAAGCGCTTCGCCATCGCGTCGGCCGGGGAGCGCCAGGTCGCGGGGTCGTACGCCTCGATCAGCGGCTTGAGGTCCTCGCTGATCCGCTGGAAGCGCTCGTCGTGCCGCGCCTCCTGTATCTGACGCCCGCCCTGGTCCTCGTCGAAGTCCTGCAGGTGGAAATACAGGCCCCTGTACTCGAAAAGCTGCCGCCGGCGGGTGCCCATTCGGTGAGGCATCTCGGTGGTGTCGAACTCACCGAAAAGCTTGGCGACATCAGCGCTGGATGCAATGTCCATACGAGCCACGATCAGAGTGCTGTGCATGCTTTCCCTCTCCTCACTGCTCATCCATTCGATTTCAGTATCCGAGGCCCGTCAGGGGTTTTCAACGCCCCCTGTGTCAGGGCTTTGTCAGGCCGTGCAAGAATTCCGCAGAACGAACAAACGGAATCCCGTTGCTCAGTCCTTGATTTCACAGAGTGCGGCGCCGGCGGAAACAGAAGTCCCGATTTCGGCGGTGAGCCCCTTCACGGTGCCGGTGCGGTGGGCGTTGAGGGGTTGTTCCATCTTCATGGCTTCGAGGACGACGATGAGGTCGCCTTCCTTGACTTCCTGGCCCTCTTCGACGGCGATCTTGACGATCGTGCCCTGCATGGGTGAGGCGAGGGTGTCGCCGGAGGCGGCGGAGCCGGTCTTCTTCGCGGCGCGGCGTTTGGGCTTGGCTCCGGCGGCGAGTCCGGTGCGGGCCAGGCTCATGCCGAGCGAGGAGGGCAGGGACACTTCGAGGCGTTTGCCGCCGACCTCGACGACGACGGTCTCGCGTCCGGATTCCTCGTCGGTGTCCTGGTCGGCGGGGACCTGGAAGGGCTTGATGTCGTTGACGAACTCCGTCTCGATCCACCGGGTGTGGATCGTGAAGGGGTCGGCGGTGAACGCGGGGTCGGTGACGACGGCCCGGTGGAAGGGGATCGCGGTGGCCATGCCCTCGACCTGGAACTCGGCCAGGGCGCGGGCGGCGCGCTGCAGGGCCTGCTCGCGGGTCGCGCCGGTCACGACCAGTTTGGCCAGGAGCGAGTCCCACGCCGGGCCGATGACGCTGCCGGACTCGACGCCGGCGTCGAGGCGGACGCCGGGGCCGGTGGGCGGGGCGAAGAGGGTGACGGTGCCGGGGGCGGGCAGGAAGCCGCGGCCGGGGTCCTCGCCGTTGATGCGGAACTCGAAGGAGTGGCCGCGCACCGCGGGGTCGCCGTAGCCGAGTTCCTCACCGTCGGCGATCCGGAACATCTCGCGCACGAGGTCGAGGCCGGTGACCTCCTCGGTGACCGGGTGCTCGACCTGGAGGCGGGTGTTGACCTCGAGGAAGCTGATCGTGCCGTCCACACCGACGAGGAACTCGACGGTGCCGGCGCCGACGTAGCCGGCTTCCTTCAGGATGGCCTTCGAGGCGGCGTAGAGCTCGGCGTTCTGTGCCTCGGACAGGAAGGGGGCCGGGGCCTCCTCGACGAGCTTCTGGTGGCGGCGCTGGAGCGAGCAGTCACGGGTGGAGACGACGACGACGTTGCCGTGGGTGTCGGCCAGGCACTGCGTCTCGACGTGGCGGGGCTTGTCGAGGTAGCGCTCCACGAAGCACTCCCCGCGGCCGAACGCCGCGACCGCCTCACGGACCGCCGAGTCGTAGAGCTCCGGGATCTCCTCAAGCGTGCGGGCCACCTTCAGACCACGCCCGCCCCCGCCGAAGGCCGCCTTGATCGCGATCGGCAGGCCGTTCCTCTCCGCGAACTCCACGACCTCGCCCGACCCGGACACCGGGTCGGGGGTGCCGGCCACGAGCGGGGCACCGGCACGCTGGGCGATGTGCCGGGCGGCGACCTTGTCACCCAGATCCCGGATCGCGTGCGGCGGCGGACCGATCCACGTCAGACCCGCGTCCAGCACCGCCTGCGCGAACTCCGCGTTCTCCGACAGGAACCCGTACCCCGGATGGACCGCGTCCGCCCCGGAATCCTTCGCCGCCTGCAACACCTTCGCCATGTCCAGGTAACTCGCCCCCGGAGTGTCACCGCCCAGAGCGAACGCCTCATCGGCCGCCCGCACATGCAGAGCATCCCGGTCCGGATCGGCATAGACGGCCACGCTCGCGATTCCGGCATCCCGGCAAGCCCGAGCAACACGGACAGCGATTTCACCACGGTTGGCGATGAGCAC
>NZ_NEUF01000074.1 GCF_002910915.1 Streptomyces sp. SM10
CGGAGCTGGCGGCGTTGAAGGAGAACGTCGAGCGGGCCCACGCCACCGACGACGTCACCTTCTCCTTCGAGGACACCGTCCACATCAACGGCTCCGCCAAGGACGCCTACGACTTCGTCAACGAAGCCGGACTCTGGCCCGAACGCCTCCCCCACGTCGCGACCGTCCACCTCACCGAGGACACCCCCGGCCTCCAGACCCTCACCATGGACACCCGCGCCAAGGACGGCAGCACCCACACCACCACCTCCCACCGCGTCACCTTCCCCCACCACAGGATCGCCTACAAACAGACCACCCTCCCCGCCCTCATGACCCTCCACACCGGCCTGTGGACCTTCACCGACACCGACACCGGCACCACCGCCACCTCCCAGCACACCGTCACCCTCAACACCGACAACATCACCCGCATCCTCGGCCCCGACGCCACCACCCAAGACGCCCGCACCTACGTCCACACCGCCCTCTCCACCAACAGCACCGCCACCCTCAACCACGCCAAGGACCACGCGGAGAAGAAGTACTGACATGGCAGCGGACCACCGGGACGCGGCCCAGGACACCGCGCAGGCGCTGAGGACCGATGTCCTGGTGGTCGGGGCCGGCCCCGCCGGACTCATGCTCGCCTGCGAGCTCAGGCTCGGCGGGGCCGAGGTGCTGGTCCTCGACGAGCGCCCGGGGCCGACCACCGAATCGCGGGCCAGCACCCTCCACGCCCGCACCATGGAGATCCTCGACAGCCGCGGTCTGCTGGACGTGCTCGGCACACCCCCGTGCGAGCCGCGCGGCCACTTCGGCGGCATCGGGCTCGACCTCACCCTGCCCAGCTCCCACCCCGGCCAGTGGAAGGTGCCCCAGCGCCGGACCGAGGAGATCCTCCAGGACAGGGCAGCCGCGCTCGGTGCCGGTCTGCGCCGGTGCCACCGGCTGACCGGGCTGAGCGCGGGCACCGACGAGGTGACGGCCGACGCCCTCGGACCGGACGGCCCGGTCCGGGTCTCGGCCCGCTACCTGGTCGGCTGCGACGGCGAGGACAGCACCGTGCGGCGGCTCGTCGGGGCCGCCTTCCCCGGCAGCGACGCCCGGCGCGAACTGCTGCGCGCCGACGTCTCCGGAGTCCGGACAGCAGACCGGCGCTTCCAGCGGCTGCCCGACGGCCTGGCCATCTCCGCCACCCGCGACGGCGTCACCCGGGTGATGGTGCACGAGTTCGGCAGGCCGGTCGGACGGCGCTCCGGCGCACCGGAGTTCGCGGAGGTCGCCGATACGTGGAAGCGGGTCACGGGCGAGGACATCAGCCACGGTGTCCCGCTGTGGATCAACGCCTTCGGCGACTTCGACCGCCAGCTGGAGCGGTACCGGCACGGCCGGGTCCTCTTCGCGGGGGACGCCGCCCACCAGCAGATGCCCAGCGGCGGTCAGGCCCTCAACCTGGGCGTGCAGGACGCCTTCAACCTCGGCTGGAAGCTGGCCGCGGAGGTCCGGGGCGACGCCCCCGAAGGACTGCTGGACAGCTATCACACCGAGCGCCACGCCGTCGGCGCCGACGTCCTGGCCAACATCCGGGCACAGACCCGACTGCTGCTCGGCGGACCGGAGATCGAACCGGTCCGCGCCGTGCTCGCCGGGCTGGTCGCCCTCGACGACGTACGGATCCGGCTGGCTGGGGCGGTCAGCGGACTGTCCGTGCGCTACGACCCGGCGGAGGGCGGCGGCCACCCGCTCTCCGGGCTCCGCCTGCCCCCGGCCGAGCTGACGCGCACCGGCGCGGGGAGTGGTGCCGCGATCCGCACACCGGAGCTGCTCCGCGACGGCAGAGGCCTGCTGCTCGACCTCGGCGCCGGGGCGGACGGCGCCCCCGCGTGGGGCGCCCGGGTCGAGCGGGTCACCGCACGGCCCGCCCCCGGCTCCCCGCTGACGGCCGGGGACGCACTGCTGGTGCGGCCCGACGGATACGTCGCCTGGGCCGGCCGGAGCACCGGCGACCCGTCCCTGCGCAGCGCACTGCGCCGCTGGTTCGGGGAGCCGGACCGTACGCGCACAGCCCCGCACCACTCCACCGAAACCGCTGCCGAGCGCTGAGACGACGGCAGGAACCAGGAAGGCACATCCATGGATGCCGACGTCACGGACGCCGACGTAATCATCGCCGGCGCGGGGCCCACCGGGCTCATGCTGGCAGGGGAGCTCCGGCTGGGAGGCGCGGAGGTCATCGTCCTCGAGACCCTGGAGCGCCCCACCGGGCAGTCCCGGGGGCTGGGCTTCACCGCGCGCGCACTGGAGTCCTTCGACCAGCGTGGTCTCGTCCCGCGCTTCGGCGGACTGGAGACCAGTCCGATGGGCCACTTCGGCGGGGTGCAGTTCGACTTCACCGCACTGGAGGACGCCCACTTCGGGGCGCGCGGCATTCCGCAGTCCAGGACCGAGGCGGTCCTGGAGGAGTGGGCCCTGGAACTGGGCACGGACATCCGGCGGGGCTGGGAGCTGCTCGATCTCTCGCAGGACGCGGACGGGGTCACCGTCACCGCGGACACCCCGGACGGCGAGCGCCGGCTGCGCGCCCGCTACCTGGTGGGCGCCGACGGCGGGCACAGCCTCGTCCGCAGGACCGCCGGCTTCTCCTTTCCCGGCACCGACGCCACCCGCGGCATGTACCTCGCCGACGTGGTCGGCTGCGCCATCCCCCCGCGGTTCCTCGGCGAGCGGGTCCCGGCCGGGATGGTGATGGCCGCGCCGCTCGCCGAGGGCGTGGACCGGATCATCGTGTGCGAGCACGGCGCCCCGCCCGCGGACCGGAGCACGACGCCGGACTTCGCGGAGGTCGCGGCGGCGTGGAAGCGGCTGACCGGGGAGGACATATCCGGCGGCAGCGCCGACTGGGTCAGCTCGTTCACCGACGCGACCCGGCAGGCGAGCGAGTACCGGCGAGGCCGGGTGCTGCTGGCCGGCGACGCCGCGCACATCCACCTCCCGGCCGGCGGGCAGGGGCTGAGCACCGGGGTCCAGGACGCCGTCAACCTCGGCTGGAAGCTCGCCGCGGTGGTGCGCGGCTGGGCGCCGGACGGCCTGCTCGACACCTACCACGGTGAGCGGCACCCGGCCGGCGAGCGTCTGCTGGCCAACACCCTCGCGCAGGGCACGGTCTTCCTCGGCGGCGCCGAGTCGGAGCCGCTGCGGGCCCTGTTCGCCGGTCTCATCGAGCTCGATCCGGTCAAGCGGTTCCTCGCCGGGGTGGTCAGCCACCTCGACGTCCACTACGACCTGGGAGAGGGCGGGCACCCGCTGCTCGGACGCCGGCTGCCCCCGCGCGTCCTGACGACGGCGTCCGGCCCGGTCGGCACGCCCACGCTGCTGCACTCGGCACAGGGGCTCGTCCTCGACCTGGCCGACGACCCCGGCGTACGGGAGGCGGCGGCCGGCTGGAAGGACCGGGTCTCCCTCGTCACCGGAGTCCCCCAGGACCCCGACGCCTTCGCGGGCGCCCCGGCCATGCTGGTCCGTCCCGACGGCTATGTCGCCTGGGCGGGCGCGGACCCCGCGGAGCTCGGCGAGGCCCTGCACCGCTGGTTCGGCACCCCTGCCTGACCGTTCCCCGCCCGGCCACCCCTACGAGGAGGAGACCATGAGCCGGTCCCGACTGCTCACCCGTACCACCCGGGGCGTGCGGTGAACGCCCCGGCGGCCGCGCCGGCCACCGGGACGGCGATGTCGCCCGGCGTCCGGCCGGTCGTCCTGGAGGCCGGTCCCTGCCGTCTCTCCGCCCTGATCGCCCAGCCGCAGGGCACGCCGCGGGCGACCGTCGTCGCGGTGCACGGCGGCGGGATGCGGGCGGGATACTTCGACGGCCAGGCCCATCCCGACGTCTCGCTCCTCTCGCTCGGCGCCGCTCTCGGCTACACGGTCGTCGCGGTGGACCGGCCCGGATACGGCCTGTCGGCGGCCCATCTGCCGTACGGACAGGACCTGTCGGGGCAGTCCGAGTCGCTGGGGGCCGCGCTCGCCCACCTGGCCGGCCGCTACCCGACCGGGGCCGGGGTCTTCCTCGTCGCGCACTCCTTCGGCGGGAAGCTCGCCCTCACCTACGCCGCCGGACAGGCGGCCCGGGACGACGGTGCGCCGCCCCTGCTCGGGATGGACGTCTCGGGCTGCGGCCGGGACTACGCGGTCGACACGGGCGACCTGCGCGACCCCCACCAGCACGGCCACTGGAAGCGGAACTGGGGCGCGCTGCGCTTCTATCCGCCGAACACCTTCCGTGACGCCGCCGCCCTCGTCGCGCCGATGCCGGTGCGGGAGCGGGCGGAGGCGGCGCGCTGGCCGGCGAGCTTCACCGCGGCCGCCGCCCGGGTCCCGGTCCCGGTCCGGCTCACCTTCGCCGAACGCGAACTCTGGTGGCGGCACGGCGAGGAGGAACTGGCCGAGCTGGCGGGTCTGTTCACCGCCTCGCCCTTCGTCACCGTCGACCGGCAGCCGGAGGCGGGCCACAACATCAGCCTCGGCTGGGCCGCCCGCTCCTACCACCTGCGGGCCCTGGCCTTCCTGGAGGAGTGCCTGGCCCGCGCGGGGGCGCCGGCCTGAATCCCGTACGGCCCCCGGGAGGGCATCCAGACCCCGGCACCCGCTGCCCCGCGCCACCGCCGCCACAGACAGGAGACCGCACATGCCGCCCGCGACATCCGAAGCACTGACCGAACGGCTCACCGCACTGGAGTCACGCAAGGACGAGGCCCGGCACGGGACGGACCCCCGTGCCACCGAACGCCAGCACGCCAAGGGCAAGCTGACCGCGCACGAGCGGATCGAACTGCTCCTGGACAAGGGCAGCTTCTCCGAGGTGGAGGCGTTGCGCCGGCACCGGGCGACCGGCTTCGGCCTGGAGGCGAAGAAGCCGTACGGGGACGGTGTGGTCACCGGCTGGGGCACGGTCGAGGGCCGGACGGTCTTCGTCTACGCGCACGACTTCCGGATCTTCGGCGGGGCGCTGGGCGAGGCCCACGCCACGAAGATCCACAAGATCATGGACATGGCCATCTCGGCCGGTGCTCCGCTGGTCTCGCTGAACGACGGCGCCGGTGCCCGTATCCAGGAGGGTGTCTCCGCGCTCGCCGGGTACGGCGGGATCTTCCAGCGCAACACCCGCGCCTCCGGCGTCATCCCGCAGATCTCGGTGATGCTCGGCCCGTGCGCGGGCGGCGCTGCCTACAGCCCGGCCCTCACCGACTTCGTCTTCATGGTCCGTGAGACCTCGCAGATGTTCATCACCGGCCCCGACGTGGTCAAGGCGGTCACCGGTGAGGAGATCACCCAGAACGGCCTCGGCGGGGCCGACGTGCACGCCGGGTCGTCGGGCGCGGTCCACTTCGTCCACGACGACGAGGAGACCTGCCTGGCGGAGGTCCGCTACCT
>NZ_NEUF01000075.1 GCF_002910915.1 Streptomyces sp. SM10
GCTCTGCCCACTGGCCCACCTCCAACGGGTCCTTCGCTCCCTCTGCCCCGGAGACTTCCGTGCCTACCTCGATCACCATCACGTCCGAGTTCAGCGGCAGCGTCGTTGCCAAGGGCGCTACTGACGACCTCTCCGCGCAGCTCCTCCGTCACGCCGGTTTCAAGCAGATCGACGACTGGCACGGCCGACGCCATCGCCTGCCCACCACCACTCCGCTCGCCGACCAGGTCGCCATCGCCAGCCATGCGGCCGAGATGCTTCGAGCCGCTCGCTATGACGTCACCCTCCCGCCGTCTCTCGACACCGCCCGGCTGAGCCCTCCGGTGCATGCGCTGGGGCCCTACGCCGCCGGAGCCGAACTCCTCAGCATCACGGACCAGATCCGTGCGGCCGAAGACGGAGCCAGCCTTCAGCGGGCAGTTGACCACCTCCTTCACCCCGAGCACGGTGCGCTGGAGCGTGTCCGGGAGGCGCTGGAAGCAGCGGGAGAACAGGTCAACGACCTGGACGACGACGCGTATGCGCTCGCCGACCGGTTCGGCTTCGCCTCGGAGTTCGTCAGCTCGGCCCAGTCCGAACTCGTCGACCCCGAGGCCGAGCTACGCCGCGTCGGCGACGCTTCGACGAGCTACTCCCCAGCACGGACCGTCCGTGATCACCGTGGTGCCGCTCTCGCCACTTCTCCTGCGGCGAACCAGGCCTAGGTCCAATGCCGTTCGGTTAGGGCCTGCCGATTATCAACTCGCCGTCTTGATCTCCGGTGGCGGGGTGATTCCGAGCTGTGTGGCGAGGTCTGCGAGGTCGTCCAGGGTGGCGAGGCGGTGCTCGGCCGGGGCGTTGATGTGCCCGATCTCGTCGAGGAGTTGGTGGGTCTTGCGGATGCGCCGGTTGATGGTCTGGGGCGCGACCGCGAAGAGGCGGGCGATGGCGACCTGGGGAAGCCCGAGCCTCTCGTAGAGGAGGGTGGCCAGGAGCCGGTCGACGAGAGTGAGGCCCGGGCGCCGGCCGGTGTAGAGGCCGGCGGCGGGAGTCTTCTGCCGGTCGCCGCCGCGCCGCTGGTGTAGGTCGTCTTCCCGCTGGGCCGTGCGGGCCGCCGCCAGCTCACCGATGAGCTGGCCCCATCGTTCGTCGTCCATGCCGGTCAGGGCCGGGTGGACCAGCCAGGCGCGGCCGGGGCCGGGCTGGAGCTGAGGCAGTACGGGAGGGATTCCATCCCGACGGTGCTCCTCGGGACGCAGGGTGTAGTTCCAGTCGCCATGCCAGTCGTGGCGGTTCAGCGGCAAGGCGGTCATCTGCCCGTCGCTGACCCTCAATCCGGTCTCATAGAGGGCAGTGTCGAGCTCGGCCCGGATGGCGAGGCCGGTGCGGGTGGTGGTCGCGGCGATGCTGTTGACGATGACGTCATGGCTGGTCAGCGGCCTGCCTCGCCAGTTCATCGTGATGTGGGAGAACAGCCGGTGCTCAATTTTGTTCCATTTTGAAGTACCTGGAGGAAAGTGAGACACGCTGATCTCCAGGCCGGTCTCGAGGGCCAGGGCGGCCAGCTCGAACTTCCAGGCGCGGGTCCGGTGTCCGTTGGAACCGCCTGCGTCCGCGGTGATCAGCAGGCGTCCGGAGTGCGGGTAGGCGGCATGTCCGGCCGCATGCCACCAGCGGCGGATGGAGGCGACGGCGAACGCTGCGGTGTCGTGATCGGTGCCGACGTTGACCCAGCCGGCATCCTCGGCCAGGTCGTAGATTCCGTACGGGATCGCCTTGCCCAGATCGGCGTCGGGAAAGTCGTGAGTACGGACCCGGACCGGTTCCCCCTTGCGATGCCACTCGCGCCCGCCGTTCTTGTAGTTGCCCACCAGCTCCTTCTTCTTGGTGTCCACGCTGATCACGGGGTCGCCTGCTGCCTGGAACTCCTTGGCCTGGTCGTTGATATAGCGGAACTGTCCGTCCCGGTCCGGGTGCTGCTTGCCTTCGGTGGTCTTGGCGTTGCCCTGGAGGCTGAAGCCCTCCTCGCGCAGCACCGCCGCCACCGTGTCCGCCGAGACCCGATGGCCCTGCCGGACCAGCTCGGCGGACAACTGCCGCGTCGACTTCACCGTCCACCGCAGCGGTGACATCGGATCCCCACGCACATTCGGCTCCACCAAAGCCAGCAGCGCGGGCCGCAGCCCCGGATTCAGGTCCACCGCCCGTTTGCGGCCCCCGCCCACCCGGCGGACCCGTCCCAACAGCACGTCACCGGACTCAAGTTCAGCAGCCCCGCGTGAAACGGTGCCCTCACGCACCCCCGCCGCGCGAGCGACGAGCCTGATCCCGCCATGCCCCAGCGAGCGTGCCTCCGCTCCTATGGTCAGTCGCCGCTGACGCTCGTCCAAGTGCGGGAACAGCGCCTGAAACTTCGCCGCCAGCCCGGTCTCGATCCCCTCCGATCTCCCCATACCACAACAACGAGCCACAATCCCGGAAGCGACGGCTTGTTTCCCGGCAGGCCC
>NZ_NEUF01000076.1 GCF_002910915.1 Streptomyces sp. SM10
GCTCTGCCCACTGGCCCACCTCCAACGGGTCCTTCGCTCCCTCTGCCCCGGAGACTTCCGTGCCTACCTCGATCACCATCACGTCCGAGTTCAGCGGCAGCGTCGTTGCCAAGGGCGCTACTGACGACCTCTCCGCGCAGCTCCTCCGTCACGCCGGTTTCAAGCAGATCGACGACTGGCACGGCCGACGCCATCGCCTGCCCACCACCACTCCGCTCGCCGACCAGGTCGCCATCGCCAGCCATGCGGCCGAGATGCTTCGAGCCGCTCGCTATGACGTCACCCTCCCGCCGTCTCTCGACACCGCCCGGCTGAGCCCTCCGGTGCATGCGCTGGGGCCCTACGCCGCCGGAGCCGAACTCCTCAGCATCACGGACCAGATCCGTGCGGCCGAAGACGGAGCCAGCCTTCAGCGGGCAGTTGACCACCTCCTTCACCCCGAGCACGGTGCGCTGGAGCGTGTCCGGGAGGCGCTGGAAGCAGCGGGAGAACAGGTCAACGACCTGGGCGAGGACGCGTATGCGCTCGCTGACCGGTTCGGCTTCGCCTCGGAGTTCATCAGCTCGGCCCAGTCCGAACTCGTCGATTCTGAGGCCGAGCTACGCCGAGTCGGCGCCGCTTCGACGAGCTACTCCGCAGCACGGACCGTCCGTGATCACCGTGGTGCTGCTCTGGCCACTTCTCCTGCGGCGAACCAGGCCAAGGTCTCCTCGGCGTCCAGTTCCGCGCCGGCGCCTTGCTCTGCGACGGGTCACCCACCGCGCGCCTCAACCCCCCGACGGTGACCCCGGCCGCTCTCTCCGCCGTCGGCCTCCAGTACGTCGCGCGCCCCCGCTCGACTCACCCGTCAAGGACCACTCACCGGAAGAGGCAAACGTGCCCGAGTGCTACTCCAGCATCGGCGAGGCCGTCGGTGCGGCCATGCAGCACAACATCCGGCTCGCCCACCGCAGCGCGGCACCGGGCTCCGACAAGCCGCTGCAGATCAGGCGCCTGCCCGGCGCTTCCGCCGATCCGTACTCGGTTCGCGGAATGATTTCTCGCCTCCACGAGGACGCCTCGCCCGATGAGGTGGCGGGCATCATCGAGGAGGTCAACGGCGCACTGGTCGGGGCTCTGCCCGAGCTGACCGAACTCGTCGCCTCTGCCGCCGACTGGACTCGCGCCCGTCTCGAATTCGACGACCCGCATCACAATCCGACTTTCGAGACGTGGACCCGACTGGCAGCCGCGTACGGGATGCTCCAGGACGTCCGTGAGCAGTTGGAAGTCGCCGAGGACGGTCTCGCTGCCTGTCCCGCAGAGCGCACGGACCCCCGGCACCAC
>NZ_NEUF01000077.1 GCF_002910915.1 Streptomyces sp. SM10
GTGACACTGCTCGAAAGGGTGCTCAGTGGACTTCGCAAGCTCTAGCGGCGGTACGGCCCGCTCCACCACCTCGGCGAAAATCGTGGTGGCAGGGGGCTTCGGCGTGGGTAAGACCACGTTTGTCGGTGCCGTTTCGGAGATCAATCCGCTGCGCACCGAAGCCGTGATGACGTCCGCCTCCGCGGGCATCGACGACCTGACCCACACCGGGGACAAGACCACCACCACGGTGGCCATGGACTTCGGACGCATCACCCTGGACCAGGACCTGATCCTCTACCTGTTCGGCACCCCCGGACAGGACCGCTTCTGGTTCATGTGGGACGACCTGGTCCGCGGCGCCATCGGCGCCGTCGTCCTCGTCGACACCCGCCGCCTCGCCGACTGCTTCCCCGCCGTCGACTACTTCGAGAACAGCGGCCTCCCCTTCGTCATCGCCCTCAACGGCTTCGACGGACACCAGCCCTACACACCCGACGAAGTACGCGAAGCACTCCAGATCGGCCCGGACGCCCCCATCATCACGACGGACGCCCGACACCGCGCGGACGCCAAGAGCGGCCTGATCACACTGGTCGAGCACGCGCTGATGGCCCGGCTGAAGTAGCCGCAAGTCGGTAGCGATCTACGGAAGTTGCTGTAGTCACGCGGGGGCGGCCTGTGTCCTTTGACACGATCCGCCCCCGCGTTCATAACATTTCGACAGTGAATCGGAGCCCCGTCGACACCCGACGCGCACGGCCGGTACCACTGTGCTCATACGAGCCTCGCCTTTTGACGGGGCTCGCTCTTTATGCCCGTTTTATCTTCGGGCGCCCCTACTCGGAATCACGCATTCCGACTGTTTGGAACGCGACCGGTCCGCGTGCTGCAATGCCTCGAACTACCCAGTAGTACGGCCCCCTGAACGATAATCCGGCACAACGTAGGTGCCGACGCCGAGAGGTTGTTGGTCGAGTGAGGCGAAGCAACGAGGGCTCCGCGGCGCAGCCGGAGCGGGGCAACTTCACCCCGCCGCCGCGCGCTGCGGTGTCCCCGCCTGCGGACACGTCGTCCGAGGCGGAACCGGCGGGAGGGAGCACCAGCCGGCTGTCACCGCGCAACTGGCGGGTGCCCACCCGGCTGAACGCGATTCTCCTGATTCCCGCACTGGTCGGCCTGGTCATGGGCGGCTTCCAGGTGAAGGCGGCGGTCGACACCTGGAACGAGGCCCAGGACGCCGAGAAGACGGCCCTGGTCGTCCGGGCGGCCGCGGCCTACGGACAGGCGCTGCTGAACGAGCGTGACCTCACCGCTCAGCCCCTGCTGTCCAACAAGCGCACCGCCCCCGAGGTGGAGAAGGTGCGCGCCGCGACGGACAGCGCCGCCTCCGCGTTCGACGCCGCCGTGCAGAACATGCCGGACAAGCAAGGCCTCCACCGCCGCCTGAAGCTGTTCAAGGTGGAGGAGCCCCTGCTCCCCGAGCTGCGCAAGGCCGCCTACGCCGAGGCCATGGACCCGGTGAAGACGGAAGAGGGCTACACCAAGGTCCAGCACTCGCTGATGGAGTTCTCCAACGAGCTCGGCCTGGGCACCGGCAACATCACCAGCTACGGCCGGACCGTGTACGCGATCGAGCTGGCGAAGGCTGCAGAATCGCTTCAGCGCTCCATCGGCATGCACCTCCTGGTGCGTCCGAGCCAGGAGACCCGCAACTTCAACGGCCAGGTCACGGCGTTCAGCTCGTACAACTACCTGGAGCAGATCGCTCTCGGCGAGTTCGTCTCCGGTGGTACGGAGGCCGACGCCGCCCGCCTCAAGGCCGTCATGGCGGGCAAGGCCGCCGAGGGTGCCGAGCAGCTGAAGGCCGCCCAGGAGCAGGCCAAGGCCGCCGGACAGCCCTTCGTGGCGCCTCCGAGCATCGACGGTTCGGTCTTCGACGGGATGGCCCAGCAGATCGGCCAGGGCAAGCAGCCGGACGAGCTCAAGGCGAAGGGGATCACCCCCGAGACCTGGCTGGCCGCGTCCACCGCGAAGTTCGACGGGTACACGACGGTCGAGAACGAGCTCGTCGACAAGGCCGTGACCGAGGCGGCGGAGATCTCGACCGACGCCCGCAACGACGCCATCGTCAACGCCGCGATCGTGATCATCGCCCTGCTGGCCGCCTTCATCATCGCCGGCCTCATGGCCCGCCAGATGAGCCGCTCGATGCGCCAGCTGCGTACGGCCGCCTTCGGCATCGCCGAGCAGCGGCTGCCGATGCTGGTCGACCAGCTGTCGCGGACCGAGCCGGGCCGGGTGGACACCCGGGTCCAGCCGATCCCGATCACCAGCCAGGACGAGATCGGCGAGGTCGCCCGCGCCTTCGACCAGGTGCACCGTGAGGCGGTCCGGCTCGCCGCCGAGCAGGCCATGCTGCGGGGCAACGTCAACGCGATCTTCACCAACCTGTCGCGCCGCAACCAGTCGCTCATCGAGGGCCAGCTGACCCTCATCACCGACCTGGAGAACAACGAGGCCGACCCGGACCAGCTGGAGAGCCTCTTCAAGCTGGACCACCTGGCCACCCGTATGCGGCGCAACGGCGAGAACCTCCTCGTCCTCGCCGGCGAGGAGCCCGGACGCCGCTGGAACCAGCCGGTGCCGCTGGTCGACGTGCTGCGCGCCGCCTCCTCCGAGGTGGAGTCCTACGAGCGCATCGAGCTCACCGGTGTGCCGGAGAGCGAGATCCACGGCCAGGCCGTGACCGACCTCGTGCACCTGCTGGCCGAGCTGCTGGAGAACGCCACCACCTTCTCCTCCCCGCAGACCAAGGTCCGGGTCACCGCGACCCGGCTGCCGGACGGTCGCGTCATGGTCGAGATCCACGACAAGGGCATCGGCCTCACGGCCGAGGACTTCGCGGACATCAACCACAAGCTGGCCAACCCGCCGACCGTGGACGCCGCGGTGTCCCAGCGGATGGGCCTGTTCGTGGTCGGCCGGCTGGCCGACCGGCACGGCATCCGCGTCCAGTTGCGCCCGTCGGGCGAGCAGGCGGGGACCACGTCGCTGGTCATGCTGCCGGACGCCATCACCCACGGTGGCGGTGGCGAGTCCGCCCAGGAGAGCGACTTCACCGTCTCCTCGATCATCCCCGAGCAGCGGCAGCCGGCGGCCTTCGATCCGATGCCGCAGCAGGTGCCCATGCGTACGGCCGCGGAGCTCGGCTTCGACGACTCGCGCTACGACACCGCCGCCGCGGACTCCCCGCAGCTGGACCCGGTCAACCGCTCGCTGATGCGTGAGGAGCGCCGGGCCGCGCTGGAGGCGCAGTCGGGCGACCACACGCCGTTCCAGGACAACGGGGCGGACGGCCGGCAGGGCTACTCCCAGGAGCAGTACACGCAGGAGCAGTACGGCCAGGAGCAGCAGTACGCCCAGCAGCAGCAGGAGTACGCGCAGCCCGGCTACGAGGGCGGCTACGACCCGTACGCCGGGAACGGCTACCAGGACCCGCGGCAGAACGCCTATACGGAAGCCGCGTACGCCGCTCCGGACGGCCGTCAGGAGCAGTACGCCGACCAGTTCGCGCCGCAGGACGACCGCTCCCACCAGGGCGACTGGGCCGATCAGGGTTCGTACCAGGGAGCTTTCGAGCCCATGGCGCAGCCCGAAGCGGAATCCGTGCAGAGCTCTCCCGCCGAGGCTCCGGACCACGTAGGCTTCGACCGCCCGGGGCCCACCCCGGACTCCGGTGGCGACCTGACCGAGGCGGGTCTTCCGCGCCGTGGCGGCCAGCAGCACTGGCAGCCCACCGGCCACGGAAACGATCAGCCCGCTGCTCCGGAGCAGCGGCAGCGCCCCCCTCAGGAGCAGCCTCAGGCCGAACCGGCCGACGGGGAGGGGCCCGACGACTGGCGCTCGGCGAACGACGAGCGCTGGGAGCGGGCCGAGAAGCTCCGGGATCCGAAGGCGGGCGGAATCACGCCTTCCGGACTCCCCCGTCGCGTCCCCAAGGCC
This sequence comes from Streptomyces sp. SM10, assembly GCF_002910915.1. Taxonomy (GTDB): domain Bacteria; phylum Actinomycetota; class Actinomycetes; order Streptomycetales; family Streptomycetaceae; genus Streptomyces. The sequence goes on from NZ_NEUF01000077.1 coordinate 3,985, forward strand.
AATCTGGTCGAGGGCACGGCGGAACAGACCCAGCAGGGCGGCCCACAGGTCTCCCGCGCCCCCGAGGACGTGCGGGGCAGGTTGAGCAACCTGCGGCGCGGTGTCCTGCGGGGACGTACCGCGGGGTCGGACACAAGTAATACCTACAACCAGGAGCGTTAGTGTGAGCCCGATGAGCCAGGCGGCGCAGAATCTGAACTGGTTGATCACCAACTTCGTGGACAACACCCCTGGGGTGTCGCACACGGTGGTGGTCTCCGCCGACGGACTCCTGCTGGCGATGTCCGAGGGTTTCCCACGGGACCGCGCCGATCAGCTGGCGGCCGTCGCCTCCGGTCTGACGTCGCTCACCGCGGGTGCCTCCCGGATCTTCGAAGGCGGCGCCGTGAATCAGACCGTTGTGGAGATGGAGCGAGGATTCCTCTTCATCATGTCCATCTCTGACGGATCTTCACTCGCTGTCCTCGCCCACCCGGATGCCGACATCGGTCTGGTTGGGTATGAAATGGCACTTCTCGTGGACCGTGCAGGAAGTGTTCTCACCCCGGATCTCCGCGCCGAACTCCAGGGAAGTCTTCTTAACTAATAGACAGACAGTGCGTTTCTCGTCACCGCGCCATAAGGTGCGGTGGCGCGGCACCACTGGGATGGCGACCGGCATTCGGAGGAGGAAACGTGGCAGCACCCACAGGCGGGCACCCGTACCAGGGCGGTCAGCGGGTCCCGGGTGAGCAGGGTGACAACCGTTTCGACACCCCCTCCATGCCCGGCAGACAGGGCCCGCAAGAGCCTTATCAGCCGTATCAGCCCTACCAGGCCCAGCAGGGCTCGCAGGGCGACGACTGGCCGCAGCAGCAGCCCGGCCGGGGATGGCCGCAGCAGCAGCCGCACTACCAGCGGCCGCAGCACGAGCAGCAGCCTCCGCAGCGGTACGAGGCGCCGCCGTCGCGCATCCAGCCGGTCCAGCGGCAGGCTCCGGCTCCGGCGAAGCCTGCGGCGCACAACCCGTTGGTCCGTCCGTACGCCATGACCGGCGGCCGGACAAGGCCGCGGTACCAGCTCGCCATCGAGGCACTGGTCAGCACCACGGCCGATCCGGCCCGGCTGCAAGGGCAGTTGCCCGAGCACCAGCGGATCTGCCGGCTCTGCATCGAGATCAAGTCGGTGGCCGAGATCTCGGCCCTGCTCTCGATCCCACTCGGCGTTGCCCGGATCCTCGTCGCCGACCTGGCCGAGGCCGGACTCGTCGCTATCCATCAGCCCGGCGGCGACGAGGCCGCCGGCGGCCAACCAGCCGTGACACTGCTCGAAAGGGTGCTCAGTGGACTTCGCAAGCTCTAGCGGCGGTACGGCCCGCTCCACCACCTCGGCGAAAATCGTGGTGGCAGGGGGCTTCGGCGTGGGTAAGACCACGTTTGTCGGTGCCGTTTCGGAGATCAATCCGCTGCGCACCGAAGCCGTGATGACGTCCGCCTCCGCGGGCATCGACGACCTGACCCACACCGGGGACAAGACCACCACCACGGTGGCCATGGACTTCGGACGCATCACCCTGGACCAGGACCTGATCCTCTACCTGTTCGGCACCCCCGGACAGGACCGCTTCTGGTTCATGTGGGACGACCTGGTCCGCGGCGCCATCGGCGCCGTCGTCCTCGTCGACACCCGCCGCCTCGCCGACTGCTTCCCCGCCGTCGACTACTTCGAGAACAGCGGCCTCCCCTTCGTCATCGCCCTCAACGGCTTCGACGGACACCAGCCCTACACACCCGACGAAGTACGCGAAGCACTCCAGATCGGCCCGGAC
>NZ_NEUF01000078.1 GCF_002910915.1 Streptomyces sp. SM10
GTCCGGGCCGATCTGGAGTGCTTCGCGTACTTCGTCGGGTGTGTAGGGCTGGTGTCCGTCGAAGCCGTTGAGGGCGATGACGAAGGGGAGGCCGCTGTTCTCGAAGTAGTCGACGGCGGGGAAGCAGTCGGCGAGGCGGCGGGTGTCGACGAGGACGACGGCGCCGATGGCGCCGCGGACCAGGTCGTCCCACATGAACCAGAAGCGGTCCTGTCCGGGGGTGCCGAACAGGTAGAGGATCAGGTCCTGGTCCAGGGTGATGCGTCCGAAGTCCATGGCCACCGTGGTGGTGGTCTTGTCCCCGGTGTGGGTCAGGTCGTCGATGCCCGCGGAGGCGGACGTCATCACGGCTTCGGTGCGCAGCGGATTGATCTCCGAAACGGCACCGACAAACGTGGTCTTACCCACGCCGAAGCCCCCTGCCACCACGATTTTCGCCGAGGTGGTGGAGCGGGCCGTACCGCCGCTAGAGCTTGCGAAGTCCACTGAGCACCCTTTCGAGCAGTGTCACATCCGGCGCGCCGCCGGCCTCTCCGTTGCCCGGCTGGTGGATGGCCACCATGCCGGCTTCCGCCAGGTCCGCCACGAGGATCCGCGCCACGCCCAGAGGCATGGACAGCAGGGCCGAGACCTCGGCCACCGACTTGACCTCGCGGCAGAGGTGGCAGATCCGCTGATGCTCGGGGAGCAGCGTCCCGAGGTGGGCGGGATCCGCTGTGGTGCTGACCAGTGCCTCTATCGCGAGCTGGTACCGCGGCCGGGTACGTCCGCCGGTCATGGCATAGGGACGGACCAGCGGCTGGTCGCCTTCACCGTCGTACGACGCGTGGTGCAGTGCGCCGTACGGATCAGGTGAGGCGGGTGGCGGGGTCATAAATCCTCCGGGCGTGACAGCAGGGTGTCGGCTTGCCGTCTGAAGGTGGCCGGTGGGGGGGTGTGTCGGCCGGACGGGTGAGGGTTTTGAGTAGTACCTGGGGGGATCGTGTCAGGTGTCTGCCGCATGGCCGCCTAGTGGAGCAGACTTCCTTGTAGCTCGGCACGGAGGTCAGGAGTGAGGACGGTCCCCGCGCGGTCGACGAGGAGTGCCATCTCGTACCCGACCAGGCCGATGTCGGCGTCCGGGTGGGCGAGGACGGCGAGCGAGGACCCGTCCGAGATGGACATGAGGAAGAGGAAACCTCTCTCCATCTCCACGACCGTCTGGCTCACGGCGCCGCCTTCGAAGATCCGGGAGGCACCCGCCGTCAGCGACGTCAGACCGGAGGCGACAGCCGCCAGCTGATCGGCGCGATCGCGCGGGAAACCTTCGGACATCGCCAGCAGCAGGCCATCCGCGGAGACCACCACCGTGTGGGACACCCCTGGGGTGTTGTCCACGAAGTTGGTGATCAGCCAGTTCAGATTCTGCGCGGCCTGACTCATGGGGCTCAACTAACGCTCCTGCTGGTGAGTGGGGCCGAGTTGGAAACTGCCGGTAGACGAGCCGGTGTTGGCCTGTCGTCCCTGCTGGATGCCCCGGCGGAGATTGGTCAGACGGCCGCGTACGTCATCGGGCGCACGCGAAACCTGAGGTCCGGACTGATGATTCTGCTGCTGAGCAGTGCCCGGCACCAAATTGGCACGTGGGACACGGCGGGGCAGACCGGACGTGGTGATCCCGCCGGCGGCGGGTTTCTTGACGCGCTCCGCCTGACGGACGAGGTCGTCGTTGGGCGAGGCGCGCCATGAACTGGTGGCACCGGTGTCCGCCGCGCCACGCCGGGGCATGGCCGGAGGCGGGTTGCCGGCGGGCTGGGGAGCGGCCGGTGCCTGCGGCTCGGCGGCGGGTGGCTGCTGGCCACCCTGCTGCGGGCCGTGGAACCAGTTCGTCTCCAGCGTGTCGAAGAGCGGCGTACGCCCGTCGCCCGGACCGGCCGGCGGAAGCACGTCGGGCTGCTGCGGCAGCGCGGGACGGCGCGGCGGCTCACCCGCGGAGGGGACCGGCGGACGCGGTGCGCCGAAGTCGGCGTTGTCGTGCCGGTGGGGAGCGGGAGCCTGCGGTGCCTGGGCGCCGTAGCCCTGGTCCTGCGGCATCGGGGCGTTGAAGTCGGGGCGGGCGAACTGCGCGGTGCTCGCCGGGTCCTGGGCCTGAGGGGCCCCCGGAGCCGAGAAGTCCGGGCGGGCGAACTCCGACGTCGCACCGGGGCCCTGGCGGTCGTTCATCGGCGGACGCTGGTTCGGCGGGCTGAAGGGCTGGTCCGGACCGGAGGTGCCCGGCCTGGCGAACCGGCCGCCGTCGTGCTCCTCGTGGCCGCGCGGGGAGTCGGGCTGCGTACGCCGGGGGGCACCCTGCTCCTCGACGCCCCAGCTCGTGCTCTGCGGTCGCTGGGGCTGCGGGTTGCCGCCGGGCAGCTCGCCCCGCGGTCCGCCCGAGGGCGGCAGCTGGCGGCCGGGACCGCCGGGCTGCTGCCGGCCGTCCTGGCCCAGCTGGGCCTGCTGCGGCTG
>NZ_NEUF01000079.1 GCF_002910915.1 Streptomyces sp. SM10
CGCCCTGCCCGCGCTGACCCCCGCGAGCGACCTCGCTCCACGCCGGCCGGGCGCCGCGCTCCGGGAACAGCTCGGCGAGTCCGGGGCTGGTGCGCTCGTACGGGCGGCGACCGGCGTGCTGCGCCGGCACAGGGACGCCGACCCGCGTCGCGGCGCCCTCGCGGGGGAGCGGAGTGTCGGGGCCGAACTCAAGCGCCTGACCCGCCACGGCTGGCGGGTCCTGCACTCCGTCCCGCTTCCGGACGGTACGGAGATCGGACACCTGCTCATCGGGCCCGGAGGGGTCTTCGCGGTGAGCACCGAGCACCGTCCCGGGGCATCGGTACGGATCGGGGACGGCGCGCAGCGCATCGACGACGGCGCCCCGCAGCCGTACGAGCTCGATGGCCGGGCCGGTGCCCGGCGGGCCCGGGAGGCGCTGGAGGCGTACTGCGCCTTCGACGTGCCCGTCCAGACCGTGCTGGTGTTCACCGGCGTCACCGCACTGGAGGTGGCCGGCACCCCCGCCGGCGTCCGCGTGTACCGCGAGCGCGGGCTGTCCGCGCTCGCACCCCTGACGGGCGTGCTGACCGCCACCCAGGTGGAGCGGGTCTACGACGTCGCGCGGAACGCGGAGGCCTGGCTGGAGGCGTGATCCTGGGCCCGGCCGGTAGATTCCCCCGTACCGGGGCGGTGACGTCGCCGTGCCGCGCCGCCGAAGGGGAAGCCGCCATGACACTCCGCTGTGCCGTGCTCGACGACTACCAGTCCGTGGCGGCCACCGCCGCGGACTGGTCTCCCGTCGCCGACGACGTCGACGTGGTCGGATTCACCGAGCACTGCGCCACCGAGGACGAACTGGCGGAGCAGCTCGCCGAGTTCGACATCGTCGTGACGCTCCGGGAGCGTGTGCCGTTCCCCGCGACCCTGATCGAGAGGCTGCCCCGGCTCCGGCTGATCGTCGCCTCGGGCATGCGCAACACGTCCATCGACTACGCCGCCGCCGAGCGGCACGAAATCACGGTCTGCGGCACCGCCAGCACGGCCACCCCGCCCGTCGAGCTCACCTGGGCGCTGTTGCTCGGACTGGCGCGGGGAATCGTGACCGAGGCCAACTCCCTCCGCGCTGGAGGCCCCTGGCAGTCCACCGTCGGAGCCGACCTGCACGGGCGCAGGCTCGGGATCATCGGACTGGGGAAGATCGGCAGCAGGGTCGCCGCGGTCGGCCGCGCCTTCGGGATGGACGTGGTCGCCTGGAGCGAGCACCTGACCGAGGAGCGGGCGCAGGAGGCCGGGGCCGGATTCGTCGCGTCCAGGGAAGAGCTGCTGGAGACCAGCGACTTCGTCTCCGTGCACCTGGTCCTGAGCGACCGCACGCGGGGCCTGCTGGGTGCGAAGGAGCTCGGGCTGATGAGGCCCGGCAGCTATCTGGTCAACACCTCGCGGGCGGCGATCATCGACCAGGACGCGCTGCTCGACGTCCTGCACAGGGGGGCCATCGCGGGCGCCGGCATCGACGTGTTCGACGTCGAGCCGCTCCCCGCGGACCACCCGATGCGCAGCGCGCCGCGCCTCCTGGCCACACCGCACCTGGGCTACGTGTCGCAGGCCAACTACGCGGCCTACTACGGGGACGCGGTCGAGGACATCCGGGCCTTCCTGGACGGGAAGCCCGTACGCAGGCTCGGCTGACAGGTTGGCCGCCCCGGGCCCCGCGTGCCCCCGGGTTTCCCGGCGGTAGACCACGGATCGGAAGTAGCCTGACCGAAGGGGCACTTGGGCCCTGTGGACAGGGAGGGCGCCCGATGAGCCTGCTCGACGACGAGACGGCGGCAGGCATGGTCCCCGTACCGCCCGGCACGGTCGGTCTCCGCGACGACCGACGCGGTGCGGAGTGGGAGGAGACCGTCGACCCCTTCCTGCTCGCCCGCCTCCCCGTCACCCTCGGCCAGTACTGGGCCCTCACGGACACGGCCCCCGATCCCGCCGTCTCCCACGCCCTGCCCCTGACGAACGTCAGCTGGCTCGACGCCGTCGACGTGTGCAACCGCTTCTCGGCCCGCGTCGGACTGGCTCCGGTCTACTCCCACGACGCGCGGAGCGCCGAGGTGACCCGCGACCCCGCCGCCGACGGCTACCGGCTGCCCACGGAGGCGGAGTGGCAGTACGCGTGCAAGGCGGGCACCACCGGCTACCGCTACGGCGAACTCGACGACATCGCCTGGTACGAGGGCAATGCGGGCGGCCGGATCCACGACGTCGGCGGCAGGACCCCGAACCCCTGGGGGCTGTACGACATGCTGGGCAACGTCTGGGAGTGGTGCTGGGACCTCTACGACGAGGAGGTCTACGGCGCCTACCGCACCTTCCGCGGCGGTGGCTGGGCCGAGACGGAGCGCGGCTGCGGCGCCACGGTCCGGCGCCGCAGCCACCCCACGTTCGCGATCGACGACCTCGGCCTCCGGATGGCCCGGAACCGCTGAGGCGTGGGCGTCGAGAAAGACGCGGTAATGGTGGAGGTTCGAGTCCTCCCCCCGGCACCACCTACCGGGGTGGCCCAACATGGCAGAGGCAGCCGCGATCACACTCAGACTCTCGCTCCAGCTTCAGCATCGCCACCGACTGCCAGATCGACCGAGTACGGACGAACACCTTTGAATGCTGGCTCGAATCCGGCCTGCGCCTCTTCACGGCGCGGTAGTTCAATGGAAGAACGCGATGGTATGACGACTGATCCGCACTCTTGAACGGCGCTGGCACGCGCAATTGGGTGGCAACCCCAGGGGCCCGGGAGCTGGATACGACTCCCGGGCCCCGCCACGTCTGCCGCACCCCACCCCGGCAGACGTCAGACGGCCTTACACGGCCGACACGGCCGAGGAGGAGAACAGCACACGGTCGGTGCCGAAGGCCTCGGAGGCCGGTCCTGCCAGGGGCCAGCGGGTTGACGGCGAAACAGGACATGACCCAGTCCCCGAATTGGCGTCCCGATGAGCGCCCGCCACTGAACGGCGAGCCGAAGCCACCCGTCGACCAGGCCGTGGCCTCCGTGGCCACCACGGCGGAGATGCTGGCCCACCCCGACGTGGACGAATGCATGCTGGCCCCCTCGGAGCGGCACCGCCTGTCCCCGATACGGGGCCCGGCCCGCCGCGACGATGTGGTGGCGGCCCGCCTCCTGCTGCGCCTGTGCGCGGTACGGGCCACGGGCCATTCCCGTTCGCGATCGTGCTCGCCCAGTACTGCCCCGACTGTGGGAAGCACGGTCACGGCCGTCTCTCGCTACTCGGCCGGTCGGCCGGCCCCGGGCCCGTGGGCATCGACGCGGAACCCTTCACCCGCCGCGTCGGCCTCCGGCGCGGCTGAAGTGGATCCTGCCCGAGGTCGACCTACAGGCAGCCGCCCCCCGGACCCGGGAACCGGGCGGGGTCACCGGTCAGGAAATTCCTGCTCCGCGTCCTTGAAGCCCATGCGGGAGAACTGCTCGGCTCCATTCGTGAGCTGTACCTGGCGGTTCAAGTCGAGGCCCCCGCTCTTCGCCGCTGTGCCGACCATGTCGGTGATCTGCGTCCCAAGGCTGGAGAGCAGGTTCTCCGCCTCTGCGGTGCGCAGTGTCCCTCGCCAGGAGGCCGTGAGGTGTCCAGCGGGGTCACGCTCGTCGGACGGGGGCGCGGATCCGTCTTCTGTCAGCCGGTCGAAGACCTCGGTGCGCCAGTCCTCCCAGCTGATCTTCCCCAGGTTCCGCAGGCTCTTCCAGCCTTCGCCCCGGTCCCTGTGCACATGTTCGGCGAGGGCGTCGAACACGCCCAGGACGTATCCGGCGGACTTGGTCTCGGTAGCGAAGCGGCTGCCGTCGGCGTCAGGTGGTACCGAAGTGAGCTTTCCAGCGGCTTGTCGGGATACCGCCTCGCGGAGTTGCGCATAGGCGGCCGGGGTCTCCGAGAGGCGCCGCATCAGGCGCACGAGGTAGTCCGACGCCACGGACATGTGGACGCCCTCATCGTCCTTCCAGGGCGGCTCGGAATTCCTTCCGGCTCGGATGTACTCGATGTTTGCCGGCCTGAGGCTTTCGTAGACGTCCGGCATGTAGTCCGCCAGCGTCTTCGAGAACGGGACGGCGAAGTCTGAGCTGATCTTTCTCTCGTCCTCCGGCCCCTGGGTGTCCTCCAACGCGACCAGGATGTTCTTCATCGCCTGTGCCTGAACGACGGAGTGTTCGCCGGTCCTGTCTCCTGTGGTGGCCCGGTGGATCGCGTTCGCGAGGGTGGCGCAGTCACCGATGTCCTGTGGTTCCGCCGCCAACGTCGAGCGTAGGCGCTCGTCCTGGCTCATCTCCTCGCAGAAACCGGGTCCGTCGTCGGTGTGCAGATAGAGCCAGCCGCCACCGCTCCCTGCCAGCAGGACACACAGGGCGCCGACGACTACAAGGCGCCGCCCTGTCACGCGAGACTTCGACGTGGCTTCAGGGGCATCCGGAGTGGCCGAATCGGATGGCGCAGGCGTGCTCACTGTCAGCTGTTCCCGTCTGTCAGGTACTTGGACGTTGTCCCGACACCTCGGTCGTGGCCCTGGAGCATGTATGTGGCGTATGCCTGCTGGGCGTCGTTGTCGACGCCCGGACGGTCCTGTGCCCATCCTTCGACCATGTATGCGATCTTCTCGTTCGTCGCCAAATACCGGTCCGAGATGGCCGCGTTGGCAACGGCGTCGGCGTCACCTTTCATGGAATTGCCCAGTTCCCAGGTGATGGTGTCCACACCGCGCTGGAGCAGGTCGCCGTAGGCGATGGAGACGGCCGCGCCGCCTGCCGTGAAGTACAGCGGGGTCACCGCCCCGCCGACCAGGTGATAGGCGGCCTTCATCTTCCAGTCGGCATCCGCGTACTTGTCCATGCGCTCGTCGTTGAGTACGTCTTCCTTGATGGCGCTGTAGGCGCCCATGGCGGTGCCCATGTTCTCCATCTTCGCGTTGACGGCTTCAGGGGTGGTGCCTTCCGGCAACGATCCGAGCACGTTGCCGATATGGCGCAGTTCGGCCTTTTCCAGAGTGCCGAACGCCTCAGGGTCCTCGGAGAGCCCTCTGAGGACCTGGCTGAGGTCGTCGGCATGGACGGCCAGGTGGGTGGAACCGTCCTGCTCGAAGTAACCGTCGCCGTTTGCGGCTCGCATGTATGCGGTGTCCACCCCGGTCAGGATCTGGTGGGTGTCCGAGCCGTACTCGCCCAGTGCGTTGGCCAGCGGCCGGCGGAGGTTCGCCGGGATCTCGGCCTCCGTCCCCGACGTCGGTGCCAGATCGGTGACGGCCGTATGCAGGATGCGGGCCTGCGCCTCGGTGTGTTTCACGTCGGGCCAGGGGTCCTCGCCGTCCTGCAGCGGGATGTGGCCGGTGGTAGCAGCCTCCAGTGCGGCGCCGAGCCCGGCGTGCCCGAACGGGTCGTCGGTCTGGACCAACGGGTACAAGGAGAGGGTGACCTTCGGCCACTCGCGGGCGTTCTCGCCCTGGCCCATGAGGTAGTCCAACCGGCCGTTGCCCTTGGCCGGGTCAGGGCCCGGGTCGAGGTAGGCGGTCGCGGTGTCAGGATCGCGGCTCATGATACCGAGGAGGTTGTCGATGGCGTCCGCCCGGACGCCGTTGTGGCCGACCCCGAGCTGGACGAAGAGCTCCTTGTCCTTGCCCTCGGCGGCGATGAGTTCGTCGCCCAGCTCGTACATGAATTCCGGGTCGAACTTCTCATCGGCCATGTTCATCACGGCCACGAAGCCCGAGTAGCCCCGGATCGGGTTCTCCGCTTCGCCGTAGTTCCCGGTGCCGTTCACTCTGAGGTCCTCGGTGAAGTCCTCGTAGAAGGCGCGCTCCTTGGCGCCCTGGGGGTCCTTCGTGGCGCTGGCGATGGAGTTGCCGAGCTCACGCTGGATCCCGAGCAGCTGCGCGCGGCTCTTCTTGTCCCCGTCCGCCATCTCGAACAGCCTGTTGCCGAGCTTGATCGTGCCGTCTGCCCCGAGCCTGGCGAGCAGGGGCTGACTGAAGTCCTTGTTGCCACTGTTGGCATGAATCACGCGTTCGAACTGATCAAGTTCGGTGGGAGAGACCTTTTCGCCCGCGTTGAGCTTCATCGCGGTGTCGGCGACGGCCTCTGCTTCGTAGACCTCGATGTCGCCGCTGGGCGTGTGGTTGAAGCCGCCCTGGGTGCCGTCCTGGTCGTTGCTGTCCCTGGTGGCTGCCTTCAGGGCAAGGGCGAAACCGGCGTCGGCGTCACCGACCGCCTGCACGGCTCTGGATATCCGATCGGTCCAGGACTGTTCGGTGGAGTGCAGATCAGGGTCGTGACGGGCGGAGAACCGCTGGTCCTCCGTCAACTTGCTGAAATCCAGGTGGCACTGACCTCGATCGGAGACGGTCATTCCGGCGGCCACGGCGTCGCCGGCAGCGGTCTTCACCTTGCCCCGTAGATCGACGAACTGAGCATGCGCGTCTCGGATCAACGAGGCCAGAGCCTTCGCTTCGGCCTGGGCGGCCGCGTATTCCTTGAGCGTGATGTCGAAGCGCCGGTTGGCTGACTCGGCGCTCTGCCCGACCCAGGACGGGCCGAGGCTGATCCCGTGCACATCGCGCCTGTAGGAGCGCTCTGCCGTTGCGAACCGGCCCGCCATCGCGTCCCACTTCTCGGCTGCGGTGATGAGGGTGGAGAGGTCTGTCGTCATGACCTCGTGGTAGCTCGGCATGGCTGAATCTCCCGTCAGAGTCCGTCGATATTCGACTTCAGGCCGAGGCCCGTGCCGATGCCGATGTCGTTGTTCCGGAAGATGATGCCGGTGTCGCGTAGAGAGGCGCTCTCCGATGAGAGGCGCGTGCACAGCACCCGGAGCGAGCTGTCCCAGCCTTCGCCGTCCTTGGGGCCGAAGGCTTTGACAGCCACGCTGTTGGCCTCGTCCGCCCACTTACCCGCGTCACGGGTTTCCGTGAGTATGCGCTCGTCGATCGCGTCGGCTGCGGCCTTCTTCTCGGCGGGGGTGGACGCGCAGGAGGGACTGAGGGGGCCAGCTGATGACGAGCCACCCTGGTCGGCCGGCAATTGGTTCAGTTGCATGCCGGTCGAAGTGCTCTCGCGTTGATCCGACTTGATCTGTTCCCACTCGTCCCACGCCATCGAAATCCTCGCCCCCGGTTCCCGGCTCTGCACCATGGTCGTCACAGGCAGTGCTCACTCGCATGTCAGTATGAATGACGCTCCGTGCAGCAGCTTGCCGGGGCCTGGCCGTAGGCGAGCCCGCGTTCGCGGTTGTGGCGGGCACTCCGCGCCCGAGGCTCCTGGCGAGAGGGCGGGACTGAACTCGCTGGGCCCGGAGTGCACGCGTATCAGGGCGGGGCGTGCAACGGTCGCACGGAGAGGCACAACACGTGGAGCTGTTGAGGGACGACGACCCGAAGACGATCGGGGGATACCCCCTGTGCTCCTCGCTGCGCCGCGTTCGCGTCGTCTCCGCAGTTGGTCCTCGTCCAGCGAGGTGTACGTCGCGGGCGCCGCGGTGTGCGGGTCACCGCCGTGGCTCTTCTTCAGGGCACGGGTGACGGGTTCCGTCGATGCTGCAGCAACGCCTCCATGACCTTCACACTCCGTGGGTCATGTCCCGTGTTGTGGTGAGGTGATCAGCTGACGGCGCGGGGGTGGGATTCCACGCGGTTGTCCCAGCCGGACCCTCGCACCGTCTACAGGCTGAGCCGGGCGCGGCATCGGGCGGCGGAGGGCGACCGGCGGGTGGCAGAGGCCGAGGAACACGGGGGCGGCCGGAGCTCCACGGAGGGACGGCCGTTGGCGGTGGCGAAGGACGTCGACGAGCCATATGTGCTGTCCTGCCGCTGGGGCCCGCCTCGAGATCGGGTCCGACGGCCGGCTGACCGGAAGTCACCGACGACGGGGACACCGGCGGCTCCTCCGCCCGCTTCCGACAGCCAGTCGTGCCGCGAGGCCCTGTAGGTCGTGAGGGCCACGGAGGGTCGGTCTTCATGCCTGTCCCGGATTCCGACGAGCCCGGGACAGAAAAAGACCCCCTGCGCAGTGTCTCCACTGGCGAGAGGGTCTTTTCGGCACTTCCTGCGAAGTGCCCCCGGCAGGATTCGAACCTGCGCACCCGGCTCCGGAGGCCGATGCTCTATCCCCTGAGCTACGGGGGCGATATCGCTGCTCTCGGCGGCGACGAGTGAAACCCTACCAGCTCCGGCCGGGTGTCCGGGAACAGGTATTTCCGTGCCGCGGGCGCCCGTGTCCGAGAGGTACGCGGCCGCCGCTCCGGGAGGACGCCGGCCGCCCCGCCGGGGCGCAAGTGGGCAAAACCCGGACGCAGCTACTCCGCTCGACCTACCCTCGAAGGGTGTCAGGGGCGTACGGCCGCGTGCTTGTTGTGGACGACAACAAGGTCATCCGGCAGCTGATCAGGGTCAACCTCGAGCTGGAGGGCTTCGAGGTCGTGACCGCGGCCGATGGCGTCGAGTGCCTGGACCTGGTGCACGAGGTCTGCCCCGATGTGATCACTCTCGACGTGGTGATGCCCAGGCTCGACGGACTGCAGACCGCGGCCCGGCTGCGCGCCGATCCCCGGACCGGACATCTGCCCGTCGCCGTCATCAGCGCGTGCACGCCCCCCGACGCGGATTCCGGGGCGGCCGCCGGGGTCGACGCCTTCCTGGCGAAACCGTTCGAGCCGAGCGACCTGGTGCGCATGGTGCGCCGGCTCGCGCACCGGGAGGATCCGGCGCCGTTCGACGGCAGGCACGGCGCGGGGACGGCCGGGAGCGCGGCCGGCTGACCGGGTGCCCGCCCGGAACGCTGCCCGTATGGCGAAACCGGTTGGCGAAGCGCCCCCCTTCCTCCCATACGCTTGTCCCGTGACCCCCGCAGATCTCTCCCGGACCGTGCTGCACGCTGTGCGCCGCGCGGTCGACGAGGACGCCCTGCGCGCGCCGGTGCCCGCCCGCGTGCGGGTGGAGCGGACGCGGCCGGGCGGCAGCGGGGACTACGCCTGCGCCGTCGCCCTCCAACTGGCCGGCCCCGCCGCGCTCCCCGCGCGGGAGGTCGCCGCGCTGCTGCGGGACCGCGTCGTCGGCACGCCCGGGATCGGCCGGGTCGAGATCACCGGGCCCGGCTTCCTGAACTTCACCCTCGACGCCGCCGCCGACGGCCACGCGCGCGCCGACCGCGTCCGCGAGGTGCGCGAGACGGGCCTGCGGTACGGACGGGTCACCACGGAGGCCGGGCGCCTCCACCGGCTCCACCACCCGCGCGAGGTCCGGGCAGCGGTCCTGGCGCAGAGCGTGGCGCGCCTCCTGCGCACCCAGGGCGGTCAGGTGATCGTCGGCTGCGCGGGGGAGCCCGACCCTGCCTGGGAGGAGCTACGGGTCCGGGTCGGCCCGCGCCACGGGGCCGAGGGGAGCTCCGAGATCCGCCCCGTGCCCGCCGGTGCCACCGCCGGGACGCTGGTGCGGCGGCTCGGGTGCGACGCCGCGCTCTGGGGCCTGCAGCGGCCCGCCGCCCACGACCGCGCACCCCTGGCCGGTGATCTCCTCGTGCAGGGGGAGTCCAATCCCCTCTTCCTGGTCCGCTACGCCCACGCCCGCGCCCGCGCGCTCGTCCGTGAGGGAGAGAGGCTCGGCCTCGGCCCCGCGTACGAGGAGGACGTCGACGCGCCCGCGCTGCATACCGCGCTCGCCGATCACCCCGGCGTGCTGGCCGCCGCCGCGCGCCACCACGCGCCCGACCGCGTCGCCCGGCACCTGGAAACGGTGGCGGACGCCTTCTTCGACTTCCACGGCACGACTCCGCCGCTCCCCGTCGGCGACGAGAAACCCTCGGCCGCCCACCGCTCCCGGCTGGCCCTTGCCGAAGCCGCCGGGAAGGTGCTGGCAGGTGGCCTCTTCATGCTCGGCATCCACGCGCCCCCACACGTCTGATCCAGAGACCTGAGAGAGCAGAGCAGAACGATGAGCCGATCCGCACACCCCGCCGGGCCCCGTCACGCCGACGTCCTCCCCGAGGGCCACTACACCGCCCCGGCCACCGACCTGAACGAGCTGGACGCGAAGGTCTGGTCCCGTACCGTCACCCGTGACGCGGACGGTGCGCTCACCGTCGGCGGCATCGGAGTCGCCCGTCTCGCCGAGGAGTTCGGCACCCCCGCGTACTTCCTGGACGAGTCCGACTTCCGTGCGCGCTGCCGCGCCTGGGCCGATGCCTTCGGGGCGGACGCCGACGTCTTCTACGCGGGGAAGGCCTTCCTGTCGCGCGCCGTGGTGCGCTGGCTCAAGGAGGAGGGGCTGAACCTCGACGTCTGCTCCGGCGGTGAACTGGCGACCGCGCTGGACGCGGGGATGCCCGCCGAGCGCATCGCCCTCCACGGCAACAACAAGACCGTCGCCGAGATCGAGCGGGCCGTCGAGGCGGGCGTCGGGCGGATCGTGCTCGACTCCTTCCAGGAGATCGCCCGCGTCGCGCACATCGCCCAGCGGCTCGGCGTCCGCCAGCGCGTGCAGATCCGTGTCACGGTCGGGGTCGAGGCCCACACCCACGAGTTCATCGCCACCGCGCACGAGGACCAGAAGTTCGGCATCGCGCTGGCGGGCGGCCAGGCCGCCGAAGCGGTCCGCAGGGCACTCACCCTGGACGGCCTGGAGCTCATCGGGATCCACTCGCACATCGGGTCCCAGATCTTCGACATGGCCGGCTTCGAGGTCTCCGCGCGGCGCGTCGTGCAGCTGCTCGCCGAGGTCCGCGACGAGCACGGCGTCGAGCTCCCCGAGATCGACCTCGGCGGCGGCCTCGGGATCGCGTACACCTCCGACGACGACCCCCGCGAGCCGCACGAGATCGCCAAGGCGCTCGGCGACATCGTGACGAGGGAGTGCGAGGCGGCCGGTCTGCGCACCCCGCGGATCTCCGTCGAGCCGGGCCGCGCGATCGTCGGGCCCACGGCGTTCACGCTGTACGAGGTCGGCACGATCAAGCCCCTCGAGGGGCTGCGGACGTACGTCAGCGTCGACGGCGGGATGTCGGACAACATCCGCACCGCGCTGTACGACGCCGAGTACAGCGTCGCGCTCGTCTCGCGCACCTCCGACGCCGAGCCGATGCTGGTCCGGGTCGTCGGCAAGCACTGCGAGAGTGGTGACATCGTGGTCAAGGACGCGTTCCTGCCGTCCGACCTGGCATCCGGCGACCTGATCGCGGTGCCGGCCACCGGCGCGTACTGCCGCTCCATGGCGAGCAACTACAACCACGCCCTGCGCCCGCCGGTCGTCGCCGTGCGCGACGGGCAGGCCCGGGTCGTCGTCCGGCGCGAGACGGAGGAAGATCTCCTGCGCCTCGATGTCGGCTGATGAAATTTACATCTCAAAATCCGGACGGGTGGCAGAAACCCCCGTCCGGTGAGTGAGACTGGTCCACACATCAGAAGTATGAGAAACGAGGTCGGATGATGCGTACGCGTCCGCTGAAGGTGGCGCTGCTGGGCTGTGGAGTGGTCGGCTCAGAAGTGGCGCGCATCATGACGACGCACGCCGACGACCTCGCCGCGCGCATCGGCGCGCCGGTCGAGCTCGCCGGTGTCGCCGTCCGCCGGCCCTCCAAGGTGCGGGAGGGGATCGACCCCGCACTCATCACGACCGACGCCACCGCACTGGTCAAGCGGGGCGACATCGACGTCGTCGTCGAGGTCATCGGCGGCATCGAGCCCGCCCGCACGCTCATCACGACCGCCTTCGAGCACGGCGCGGGCGTCGTCTCGGCGAACAAGGCCCTGCTCGCCGAGGACGGCTCCGCCCTCCACGCCACCGCCGAGAAGCACGGCAGGGACCTCTACTACGAGGCGGCCGTGGCCGGTGCCATCCCGCTCGTGCGGCCGCTGCGCGAGTCCCTCGCAGGCGACAAGGTCAACCGGGTGCTCGGCATCGTCAACGGCACGACCAACTTCATCCTCGACAAGATGGACACGAGCGGCGCCGGATACTCCGAGGCGCTCGACGAGGCCACCGCCCTCGGGTACGCCGAGGCCGACCCGACCGCCGACGTGGAGGGCTTCGACGCCGCCGCGAAGGCCGCCATCCTGGCCGGGATCGCCTTCCACACCCGGGTGCGGATCGGCGAGGTGCACCGCGAGGGCATCACCGAGGTCACCGCCGCCGACATCGCCTCCGCCCGCCGCATGGGCTGCACCGTCAAGCTCCTCGCGATCTGCGAGCGCGCCGCCGACGGCAACTCCGTCACCGCCCGCGTGCACCCCGCGATGATCCCGCTCAGCCACCCGCTGGCCTCCGTCCGCGAGGCGTACAACGCGGTGTTCGTCGAGGCCGAGGCGGCCGGGCAGCTGATGTTCTACGGTCCCGGTGCCGGCGGCTCCCCGACCGCGTCCGCGGTCCTCGGCGACCTGGTCGCCGTCTGCCGCAACATCATCGGAGCGACCACCGGTCCCGGTGAGTCCGCGTACACGCGCCTGCCGGTCAGCCCCATGGGCGATGTCGTCACGCGCTACCACATCAGTCTCGACGTGGCCGACAAGCCTGGCGTACTCGCCCAGGTCGCGACGGTCTTCGCCGAACAGGGCGTATCCATCGATACGGTCCGCCAGCAGAGTCGGCCGGACAGTCAGGAAACCGGCGGCGAGGCATCCCTCGTCGTCGTCACCCACCGCGCGCCCGACGCAGCCCTCTCCGGGACCGTCGAAGCGCTGCGCAAGCTGGACACCGTGCGCGGTGTCGCCAGCATCATGCGTGTTGAAGGGGAGTAAGGACCCATGACCAGCAAGGGCACCCACCAGTGGCGCGGCATCATCGAGGAGTACCGGGACCGCCTTCCGGTCACGAGCACGACGCCGGTCGTCACACTCCGTGAGGGCGGCACGCCGCTCGTTCCGGCGCAGGTCCTCTCCGAGCGCACGGGCTGCGAGGTGCACCTCAAGGTCGAGGGCGCCAACCCCACCGGTTCGTTCAAGGACCGCGGGATGACCATGGCGATCACCCGGGCCAAGGAGGAGGGTGCGCAGGCCGTCATCTGCGCCTCCACCGGCAACACCTCCGCCTCCGCCGCCGCGTACGCGGTGCGCGCCGGCATGGTCTGCGCCGTCCTCGTGCCGCAGGGCAAGATCGCACTGGGCAAGATGGGGCAGGCGCTCGTCCACGGCGCGAAGATCCTCCAGGTCGACGGCAACTTCGACGACTGCCTGACCCTGGCCCGCAGCCTCTCCGACAACTACCCGGTGGCGCTGGTCAATTCGGTCAACCCGGTCCGGATCGAGGGACAGAAGACCGCCGCCTTCGAGATCGTCGACGCGCTCGGCGACGCCCCTGACATCCACGTCCTGCCGGTGGGCAACGCGGGCAACATCACGGCCTACTGGAAGGGCTACCGGGAGTACGCGGGTGACGGCGTCTCCGCGCGCACCCCGCGCATGTGGGGCTTCCAGGCGTCCGGTTCCGCGCCGATCGTGCGCGGTGAGATCGTCAAGGACCCGGCGACCATCGCCACCGCGATCCGCATCGGCAACCCGGCGTCCTGGCAGTTCGCACTGGACGCGCGTGACGAGTCGGGCGGCTTCATCGACGATGTGACGGACCGTCAGATCCTCTCGGCGTACCGTCTGCTGGCCTCCCAGGAGGGCGTCTTCGTCGAGCCCGCGTCCGCGGCGTCGGTGGCCGGTCTGCTCAAGGCCGCCGAAGAGGGCAAGGTCGACCCCGGCCAGAAGATCGTCTGCACCGTCACGGGCAACGGCCTCAAGGACCCCGACTGGGCCGTCGCGGGCGCACCGCAGCCGGTCACCGTCCCGGTCGACGCCGTGGCCGCGGCGGAGAAGCTGGGCCTCGCGTAGCAGTTCAGCCGCCCTCCGGGGCGGAGAGCGCATAGGAGGTGTGCGACACGCATCGTGCGCCTCCTGTGCGCCCTATGTCGCCACAGAACCTTCCTTCGATAGGCTGTGACCGACCCGCCCCGCCGCATCCGCCGCGGTGCAGCAGTCGTGGTGACTGCCGGGCCCCCCGTCCCCTCGCACAACGGCACCCCACGCACATCGCAGTACCCTGAACCACATCCCCGCCGCCGTACAGGAAGAGTCGTCCAACCGATGGCCGGTCCCGCGTTCCGAGCCGCCGCCGTCCGGGTGCGCGTCCCCGCAACCAGCGCCAATCTGGGCCCGGGTTTCGACGCCCTCGGCCTCTCGCTGGGGCTCTACGACGACGTCGTCGTCCGGGTCGCCGACTCCGGGCTGCACATCGACATCGCGGGTGAGGGCGCCGAGACGCTTCCCCGCGACGAGAGCCACCTGCTCGTCCGCTCCCTGCGCACGGCCTTCGACCTGCTCGGCGGACAGCCCCGCGGCCTCGAGATCGTCTGCGCCAACCGCATCCCGCACGGCCGCGGCCTCGGCTCCTCGTCGGCCGCCATCTGCGCCGGGATCGTCGCCGCGCGTGCCGTGACGACGGGCGGCGAGGCCCGCCTCGACGAGGCCGCGCTGCTGGAGCTGGCCACCGAGATCGAGGGCCACCCCGACAACGTCGCCGCCTGTCTCCTCGGCGGATTCACCCTCGCCTGGATGGACGGCGGAGCCGCCAGGGCGATCCGGATGGACCCGGCCGACTCCGTCGTCCCGGTGGTCTTCGTCCCGGCCGTGCCGGTGCTGACCGAGACCGCCCGCGGCCTGCTGCCGCGCACCGTCCCCCATGTGGACGCCGCGGCCAACGCCGGCCGTGCGGCCCTGCTCGTCGAGGCGCTGACCAGGCGCCCCGAGCTGCTGCTGGCCGCCACCGAGGACCGGATCCACCAGGAGTACCGGGGCCCGGCGATGCCGCAGAGCGTGGAGCTGGTGAACCGGCTGCGCGCCGACGGCGTCCCCGCTGTCATCTCCGGCGCGGGGCCCACCGTGCTCGCGCTGACGGATCAGGGCTCGGCCGACAAGGTCGCCCGGCTGGCGGGTGAGGGATGGGCCGCGAACCGGCTCGCCCTCGACGCCACGGGTGCGAGCGTGTTGCCGCTCGCCGCGTAATCCCATGTGATTGCCGGTGCATGAGAGGGGGAATGTTTGTTGGAGCCGGTAGTGTTAACCTCAAGTCAGCAATCGACGTCTTCGCGGCGCGTTGCTCCGTGTCCCCCTCCGGGACCACCACTCTTCCGGGAGCCTCCCCGACTGCCTGAGCAGCCTGCCTGAGCTTTCGAGCACGCTCCGGAACCGGCACGACACCCTCTTGCTCGTCCAGGAGTGGGCCGAGCAGGGGGATCTCGCGCCGGAACCCCGCACATTCGTCTCTCCGCCGTACCCGGCGGACCACCGCCCCGGCACGGTCCGCGATCGACACGATCAACAGACCGCAGTCGGACAGCACAACCGGTCGCCGAGCCAGAAGGCCGACGTCCGCTCCAGGGAAGGACCCTTCGTGAGCGACACCACCGATCTGATGGGCGTGACTGCCGACAAGAGCGTCGACAGCTCCGCGTCCGCCGAAGGTGCTGCCACTGGCACCACCGCACGGCGCCGCCGCTCCGGCACCGGCCTCGATGGCATGGTCCTGGCCGAGCTGCAGCAGGTCGCGTCCGGCCTCGGCATCAGGGGAACCGCGCGGATGCGCAAGAGCCAGCTGATCGAGGTCATCAAGGAGGCGCAGGCCGGAGGATCCTCCGCGCCCGCCCCCAAGGCCGCCGCGTCCGCCGGCACGGACGCCGCGAGCAAGCCGAAGCGGCGCGCCACGTCCAAGTCGCGCACCGGTGACGAGACCGCTGCCGCGCCCGCCGCCGACAAGGCCGCCGACCAGCAGCAGATCGACATTCCCGGTCAGCCGGCCAGCGACGACCAGCCCACGGGCGAGCGCCGTCGCCGCCGCGCCACCGCACAGGCGGGCAGCCCCGACACCAAGGCCGAGGCCAAGGCCGAGGCCCGTACGGAGTCGAAGGCGGAGCCCAGGACCGAGCCGAAGGGCGAGGGCCGCCAGGACCGCGCCGACGAGCGCGGCGAGGGCAAGGCCGACGCGAAGGCGGAGTCCGCCGCGGACAACGCCGAGGGCCGTCGCGGTGACCGCCAGGACGGCCGTCGAGGCGACCGCCAGGACCGCGGTGACCGCGGTGACCGCGGTGACCGCCGGGACCGCCAGCGCGACCGCCGGGGCAAGGGCGACGACCAGGGCCAGCAGGGCGGCGGACGCCGCCAGGGCCAGCAGGGCGGCGGCCAGAACCAGGGCCAGCAGAGCAGCGGCCCGCAGGACGACGGTTACGACGACGAGGGCGGCCGGCGCGGCCGTCGGGGCCGTTACCGCGACCGCCGTGGCCGTCGAGGACGCGACGACTTCGCGACCGACGTCCAGGTGGCCGACGACGACGTCCTGATCCCCGTCGCGGGCATCCTCGACATCCTCGACAACTACGCGTTCATCCGGACCTCCGGCTACCTGCCGGGACCGAACGACGTGTACGTCTCGCTCGCCCAGGTCCGCAAGAACGGCCTGCGCAAGGGTGACCACGTCACCGGTGCGGTGCGCCAGCCCAAGGACGGCGAGCGCCGCGAGAAGTTCAACGCGCTGGTCCGTCTCGACTCCGTCAACGGCATGGCGCCGGAGACCGGCCGCGGCCGTCCCGAGTTCCAGAAGCTGACGCCGCTGTACCCGCAGGACAGGCTCCGTCTGGAGACCGACTCCAACGTCCTGACCACCCGGATCATCGACCTGGTCGCACCGATCGGCAAGGGCCAGCGAGGCCTGATCGTGGCCCCGCCGAAGACCGGTAAGACCATGATCCTTCAGGCCATCGCCAACGCGATCACGGTCAACAGCCCCGAGTGCCACCTGATGGTCGTCCTGGTCGACGAGCGTCCGGAAGAGGTCACCGACATGCAGCGGTCGGTGAAGGGCGAGGTCATCTCCTCGACCTTCGACCGTCCCGCCGAGGACCACACCACGGTCGCCGAGCTCGCCATCGAGCGCGCGAAGCGCCTCGTGGAGCTGGGACACGACGTCGTGGTCCTGCTGGACTCGATCACCCGTCTGGGCCGCGCCTACAACCTGGCGGCACCGGCCTCCGGCCGCATCCTGTCCGGTGGTGTCGACTCGACCGCGCTGTACCCGCCGAAGCGCTTCTTCGGTGCCGCGCGCAACATCGAGGACGGCGGCTCGCTGACCATCCTGGCCACCGCGCTCGTCGAGACCGGCTCGCGCATGGACGAGGTGATCTTCGAGGAGTTCAAGGGCACCGGCAACATGGAGCTCAAGCTCGACCGGAAGCTCTCGGACAAGCGCATCTTCCCGGCGGTGGACGTCGACGCGTCCAGCACCCGTAAGGAAGAAATCCTCCTCGGCACCGACGAGTTGGCCGTGGTCTGGAAGCTGCGCCGGGTGCTCCACGCGCTCGACCAGCAGCAGGCCATCGAGCTGCTCCTGGACCGCATGAAGAAGACGCAGTCCAACGCGGAGTTCCTGCTCCAGATCCAGAAGACGACGCCGGGCAACGGCAACAGCGACTGACGTCCCGTCAGGATCCATCCGGAACCGCCCCCGCCACCTCGTGGCGGGGGCAGTTGCGCGTCTTCGCCCCTTCCGCCCGTGCGGGCAACATGCTTGTGTCGGCCGCCGGTCGGCTCCGGAGGGGAGAGCCCCGTCCTGGGCGGCATCCGCGGGCCGGGCGGCTCGTGGCCCGCCTCCTCGTGAGCTCCCCTCCTGGCGGTCGCAAGCGTTCGGCCCGGAGCGGCGTGGACACCCCCCGGCCCGGCTCGCCAGGGCGGGCCCAGGGCGCGCCCGGATGCCGGCCAGGGCGGCCCCCCGGCGCCGTCCGGCAGGGGCTGGAGCGGATCCTGCGTAGCGGCCCTCCGGAACGGAGGGTCCTGTGTCCCGGAGGCCGCCCGCCCGGAGACGTTGACCACATCCGGCGGGGCCGGAATGCGACCCCGCCGGATTCGGTCCCGGGCACGAAACGCCAGGTGAACCGCCTGTTTCCGGAAGATCGGCCACTCGCTTCGAGCCACCCTCGGCCGGACCGCGGTCTCAGCTCCCTGTGCAACGCTTTTCGATGCTCCGGCCGTCCCACCGAGTGACGCCGGACCACGCCCGTGCACCACGGCAGGGGGTAACAGCGAGAAGCGGAAGAGGGAGCGCATGAGCGAGCAGGGCAGGAGCACCGGCCGAATACGCGGCACCGGCAGCCGCCGGAGGAAGCCGTCGCGGGCCCGCCGGGGCAAGACGATCGCCCTGTGGGGCGCTGCCGCACTGGTGGTCGTCGGAGGATCCGGGCTCGGCTACGCCTACGTCACCCTCAACGGGAACCTGAAGGGCGTCGACATCGACGCCGCCCTCGGCACCCACCGCCCCGACGACGTGGACAACGGCTCGCAGGACATCCTGGTGCTGGGATCGGACTCCCGCTCCGGCGCGAACGCGAAGTACGGCGCCGACCAGGGCTCCGCGCGATCGGACACCGCCATGGTCGTGCACGTCGACAAGGGCCACACGTCCGCCAGCGTGGTCTCCGTCCCGAGGGACACCCTCGTCGACCGCCCCGCCTGCACGAGCGACACCACCGGGAAGCAGGTCGGCGGGCAGAAGCAGGCGATGTTCAACACGGCGTACGCCGTCGGCGGCCCCGCCTGCGCGGTGAAGACCGTCGAGCAGATGTCCGGCATCCGCATGGACCACTACGTCGAGGTCGACTTCACCGGGTTCAAGAAGCTCATCGACGAGCTCGGCGGGGTGAAGATCACCACCTCGGAGGCGATCGACGACCCCAACAGCCACCTCGCGCTGAAGCCCGGCCCCCACACCCTGAGCGGGGAGCAGTCCCTCGGCCTGGTCCGTACGCGTGAGAGCGTCGGCGACGGCAGTGACCTGGGGCGCATCCAGCTCCAGCAGGCGTTCGTCAAGGCGCTGATGGACCAGGCGAAGAGCGTCGGGGTGTTCTCCGACCCGAAGACGCTCTTCGGGCTCGCCGACACCGCGACCAAGGCCGTCACCACCGACTCCGAGCTGGCCTCCGTGAAGAAGCTCACCGGCTTCGCCAACGGGCTGAAGGGCCTCGGCTCGTCGAACGTCGACATGGTCACGCTGCCCGTGGAGTACGACCCGGAGGCCCCGAACCGGGTGCTGCCCCAGGAGAAGGCCGGACAGCAGGTCTGGGCGGCCCTCAAGCAGGACAAGCACATTCCGGCGTCCGCCACGGCGAAGTCGGCGGGCGACAAGGGCGACGCCGGGAAGGTCGTCCGGTAACGCGCCTTCCGTCACCGGCCGGTCGCCGAGGGTTCCCCGGAAGGCGCGGGAATATGCGGGGCAGGGTCCTCGTTTTGGGAGATACGGCCGGTCCTGGCAGACTGGTACGTCGGCCCCGGTTCACGGACGTGCAATCCGCGCGATCGACCCGGAGCCCTCCCGAAACTAGGAGACACCTTGAAGCGCGACATTCACCCCGAGTACGTCGAGACCCAGGTCAGCTGCACCTGCGGTGCGTCGTTCACCACCCGGAGCACCCTCGACGGCGGCGCCATCCGTGCCGACGTCTGCTCCGAGTGCCACCCGTTCTACACGGGCAAGCAGAAGATCCTCGACACCGGCGGCCGTGTGGCCCGCTTCGAGGCCCGCTTCGGCAAGGCCGCCGGCTCCGCCAGCAAGTAGCGAGCCGATGCGCCGGTTCCCGACGCCCTTCAAGGGGCGCCGGGACCGGCGTTTTTTCCGGCTGTGCGGCCGGCCTCGCCACTGAGGCGCCCCGCCGGCGGCACACCGTCCAGCAGGCCCGCAGACGTATGACGCAGAAACCAGGAGCCCGAAGATGTTCGAGGCGGTCGAGGAACTGATCGGCGAGCACGCCGATCTCGAGAAGAAGCTCGCCGACCCGTCGGTCCACGCCGACCAGGCCAACGCGCGCAAGCTGAACAAGCGCTACGCGGAGCTGACCCCGATCGTCTCCACCTACCGGTCCTGGAAGCAGACCGGCGACGACATCGGGACGGCCCGGGAATTCGCCGCCGACGACCCGGACTTCGCCGCCGAGGTCAAGGTCCTGGAGAAGCAGCGCGAGGAGATCACGGAGAAGCTCCGTCTCCTCCTGGTCCCGCGCGACCCCAGCGACGACAAGGACGTGCTCCTGGAGATCAAGGCGGGCGCGGGCGGCGACGAGTCCGCCCTCTTCGCCGGCGACCTCCTGCGCATGTACCTGCGCTACGCCGAGCGCGTCGGCTGGAAGACCGAGATCATCGACTCCACCGAGTCCGAGCTCGGCGGTTACAAGGACGTCCAGGTCGCCGTGAAGACCAAGGGCGGCAACGGCGCCACCGAGCCCGGCCAGGGCGTCTGGGCACGGATGAAGTACGAGGGCGGCGTGCACCGCGTGCAGCGCGTGCCCTCCACCGAGTCGCAGGGCCGCATCCACACCTCGGCCGCCGGTGTGCTCGTCACCCCCGAGGCGGAGGAGGTCGACGTGGAGATCCACGCCAACGACCTCCGCATCGACGTCTACCGCTCCTCGGGCCCCGGTGGCCAGTCCGTCAACACCACGGACTCCGCCGTCCGCATCACGCACCTGCCGACCGGTGTCGTCGCCTCCTGCCAGAACGAGAAGAGCCAGCTCCAGAACAAGGAGCAGGCCATGCGCATCCTGCGCTCCCGGCTGCTGGCCGCCGCGCAGGAGGCCGCCGAGCAGGAAGCCTCCGACGTGCGCCGCAGCCAGGTGCGCACGGTGGACCGCTCCGAGAAGATCCGGACGTACAACTTCCCGGAAAACCGGATCTCGGACCACCGCGTCGGCTTCAAGGCGTACAACTTGGACCAGGTGCTCGACGGCGATCTCGGCGCCGTCATCCAGGCCTGCGTCGACGCAGACTCCGCCGCCAAGCTCGCCGCCGCATAAGCCGCACCCGTCCCGCCCCGCTCGTGAACCCGTACGGAGAACCGCGATGAACCTGCTGCTCGCCGAGGTGGCCCAGGCCACCCAGCGGCTGGCCGACGCCGGTGTCCCCTCACCGCGCTTCGACGCCGAGGAACTCGCCGCGTTCGTGCACGACGTCAAGCGGGGCGAGCTGCACCACGTGCAGGACGCCGACTTCGACGCCCGCTACTGGGAGACGATCGCCCGCCGCGAGAACCGCGAGCCGCTCCAGCACATCACCGGCCGCGCCTTCTTCCGCTACCTGGAACTCCAGGTCGGGCCCGGTGTCTTCGTGCCCCGGCCCGAGACGGAGTCGGTCGTCGGCTGGGCGATAGACGCCGTCCGCGCGATGGACGTCGTGGAACCCCTCATCGTCGACCTCTGCACCGGATCGGGCGCGATCGCGCTCGCCATGGCGCAGGAGGTCCCGCGCTCGCGGGTGCACGCCGTGGAGCTGTCCGAGGACGCCCTGCGGTGGACCCGGAAGAACGCCGAGGGGTCCAGGGTCACCGTCCACCGCGGAGACGCCCTGAGCGCCCTTCCCGAGCTCGACGGCCAGGTCGACCTGGTGATCTCCAACCCGCCCTACATCCCGCTCACCGAGTGGGAGTACGTGGCGCCCGAGGCCCGCGACCACGACCCGCAGATGGCGCTCTTCTCCGGCGAGGACGGCCTGGACACCATCCGCGGCATCGAACGCACCGCGCACCGTCTGCTCCGCCCCGGCGGGCTCGTCGTCATCGAGCACGCCGACACCCAGGGCGGCCAGGTGCCGTGGATCTTCACCGAGGAGCGGGGCTGGGCCGACGCGGCCGACCACCCCGACCTGAACAAGCGCCCCCGGTTCGCGACGGCCCGCAAGGCCATGCCGTGACCACCGGGACTCCGGCACCGCACGATCCCTACCCGCCCCACCCGTACCTGTCCGAGGAGGCCGGCTGATGGCACGGCGATACGACTGCAACGACGCGACCGACCGTACGACCGGCCTGCGTGAAGCCGCGTCCGCCGTCCGCCGCGGCGAACTGGTCGTGCTGCCCACCGACACCGTGTACGGGATCGGCGCGGACGCCTTCAGCTCGGAGGGCGTCGCCGACCTGCTCGACGCCAAGGGCCGCGGCCGCAACATGCCGACCCCTGTCCTGATCGGCTCGCCGAACACCCTGCACGGCCTGGTCACCGACTTCTCCGAGCAGGCCTGGGAGCTCGTCGACGCGTTCTGGCCCGGAGCCCTCACACTCGTCGCCAGGCACCAGCCGTCGCTCCAGTGGGACCTCGGCGACACCCGCGGCACCGTCGCCGTACGGATGCCCCTGCACCCGGTCGCCATCGAGCTCCTCACGGAGGTCGGCCCGATGGCCGTCTCCAGCGCCAACCTCACGGGACACCCCTCGCCCGAGGACTGCGACGCCGCGCAGGAGATGCTCGGCGACAGCGTCTCCGTCTACCTCGACGGCGGCCCGACGCCCGGCATCGTCCCGTCGTCGATCGTCGACGTCACCGGCAGGATCCCCGTACTGCTGCGGGCCGGCGCGCTCTCGGTCGAGGAACTCCGCAAGGTGGTACCCGACCTCGAGGTGGCCAATTGACCGCCCCTGAGGGGCGTGGCATAGCGGGGCGGCACGACACTTTCCGCATCCTCCACGTCAGCACCGGCAACGTCTGCCGCTCGCCCATCACCGAGCGGCTGACGCGGCATGCCCTCGTGGACCGCCTCGGGGATCCGCTCAGCGGCGGCCTCATCGTCGAGAGCGCGGGCACCTGGGGACACGAGGGTGCGCCCATGGAGGCCAACGCCGAGGTCGTCCTCGCCGACTTCGGCGCCGACGCCACCGGCTTCGTCGGCCGCGAGCTCCTCGACGAGCACGTGATCCGCGCGGACCTGGTCCTCACCGCCACCCGCGACCACCGGGCCCAGGTGATCTCCATGGGCCACTCCGCGGGTCTGCGGACCTTCACCCTCAAGGAGTTCACCCGGCTGGTGCGGGCCATAGACCCCGCGACGCTGCCGGACGCCCGGGAGGAGGGCGTCGTCGAGCGCGCCCGCGCACTGGTGCGCGCCGCGGCGGCCCTGCGCGGCTGGCTGCTGGCCCCCACCGCGGAGGCGGACGAGGTCTACGACCCGTACGGCGCCCCGATCACCTTCTTCCGCTCCATCGGTGACGAGATCAGCCAGGCCCTCGACCCGGTCATGACCGCGCTGACCGGGGTGCGCGCCCCGCACTGAGCCGCTGACGGCCCACCCGCCCGGGGCGAGGTGCGCCGACCGGCGTAGAGGGGCCTGCGGCAGCGGGCAGGCGGCCCGGGGCGGGCCTACATTGGATCTGACGCCACGCACCCCTCCTCCAGGCCCGGAGCCCCCGATGCCGGTCACCACTCCAGCCGCACCCGCACCCGCGCCGCCGACGGCCCTCTCCGGGGCCACCGTGCCGCAGGACTTCGACGCGCTGCTCCGCCAGGACCCGGAGGTCGGATCCATCCTGCTGGCCGAGGCGGGCCGGCAGGCGAGCACCCTCCAGCTGATCGCCGCCGAGAACTTCACCTCACCCGCGGTCCTCGCCGCCCTCGGCTCCCCGCTCGCCAACAAGTACGCCGAGGGCTACCCCGGCGCCCGGCACCACGGCGGGTGCGAGCAGGCCGACGCCGCGGAACGCCTCGCGGTCCGGCGGGCCATGTCCCTCTTCGGCGCCGAGCACGCCAACGTCCAGCCGCACTCCGGCTCCTCCGCCGTCCTGGCCGCCTACGCCGCCCTGCTGCGCCCCGGTGACACGGTGCTGGCCATGGGACTCCCGTACGGGGGACATCTCACCCACGGCGCTCCGGGCAACTTCTCCGGGCGCTGGTTCGAGTTCGCCGGCTACGGCGTCGACCCCGACACCGGCCTGATCGACTACGCGCAGGTGCGCGCCCTGGCCCGGGCCCGTCGCCCCAAGGCGATCGTCTGCGGGTCGATCTCGTACCCCCGGCACCCCGACTACGAGCACTTCAGGGACATCGCCGACGAGGTCGGGGCCTATCTGATCGCGGACGCCGCCCACCCGATGGGGCTGGTCGCCGGGGGAGCGGCGCCGAGCCCCGTGCCGTACGCCGACGTGGTGTGCGCCACGACGCACAAGGTGCTGCGCGGACCGCGCGGCGGCATGATCCTGTGCGGCGTCGAGCTCGCCGAGCGGATCGACCGCGCGGTGTTCCCCTTCACGCAGGGCGGCGCCCAGATGCACACCGTCGCGGCGAAGGCCGTCGCCTTCGGGGAGGCGGCGTCGCCGTCCTTCGCGGTCTACGCCCACCGGGTCGTCGCCCACGCCCGCGTCCTCGCCGCGGCCCTGGAGTCGGAGGGCTTCGAGATCACCACGGGCGGCACGGACACCCACATCGTCGTCGCGGACCCCGGCCCGCTGGGAGTCGACGCGGCGACCGCCCGTGAGCGGCTGACGGCCGCCGGGATGGTGCTGGACACCTGTGCGCTGCCGTACGGGGACGCGCGCGGGCTCAGGCTCGGCACCGCGGCCGTCACCACCCAGGGCATGGACGAGGACGACATGGCACGGATCGCCTCGCTGTTCGGTGCGGCCGTGCGGTCCGGGTCCGACACGGGTGGCCTGCGGGCCGAGGTGCGGGGACTGGTGGAGCGCAACCCGCCGTATCCGGGGTAGTCGGTGCGGACGAGCCCTGTGCAACCAACACCCGTGGCTCGGTGTCCTTGCTCATGAGACTAGGGTGTGGGGCTGAGATGGCCGGCGAATTCTGTGGGGCAGCCCGTGCGTGATTACCTGCTGACGCTCTGTGTCACGGCCGCAGTGACCTATCTGCTGACCGGACCGGTGCGGAAGTTCGCCATCGCGGTCGGGGCGATGCCCGCGATCCGTGCGCGTGACGTCCACCGGGAACCGACACCCCGGCTCGGTGGCATCGCCATGTTCGGCGGACTCTGCGCGGGGCTGATCGTCGCGGACCACCTGTTCAACCTGAACGGCGTCTTCGAGCTCTCCAACGAACCCAGAGCACTGCTCTCCGGCGCGGCCCTGATCTGGCTGATCGGCGTCCTGGACGACAAGTTCGAGATCGACGCCCTGATCAAGCTCGGCGGGCAGATGATCGCCGCCGCCGTGATGGTCATCCAGGGCCTGACGATCCTGTGGCTGCCCATCCCCGGCGTCGGCACGGTCGCGCTCACCCAGTGGCAGGGCACGCTGCTCACCGTCGCGCTGGTCGTGATCACCATCAACGCGGTCAACTTCGTCGACGGGCTGGACGGCCTCGCGGCCGGCATGGTCTGCATCGCCTCCGCCGCGTTCTTCCTCTACACCTACCGCCTCTGGTACGGGTACGGCATCGAGGCGGCCGCCCCCGCGACGCTCTTCGCGGCGATCCTGATGGGCATGTGCCTGGGCTTCCTCCCGCACAACATGCACCCCGCGCGCATCTTCATGGGCGACTCCGGGTCGATGCTGATCGGTCTCGTCCTCGCCGCGGGCGCCATCTCCGTCACGGGCCAGGTCGACCCGGACGCGATGAAGCTCTTCGAGGGCAGCGAGCGGCAGGCGACCCACGCGATGCTGCCGGTCTTCATCCCGCTGCTGCTGCCGCTGACGATCATCGCGATCCCGGCCGCCGACCTCGTGCTGGCCATCGTGAGGCGCACCTGGAACGGCCAGTCACCGTTCGCGGCCGACCGGGGGCACCTGCACCACCGGCTGCTGGAGATCGGGCACTCGCACAGCAGGTCCGTGCTGATCATGTACTTCTGGTCCGCGCTGATCGCCTTCGGGGCCGTCGGCTACTCCGTGCACTCCGCGTCGCTCTGGATCGTGCTGGTGATCGTGGGCCTCAGCGCCGTGGGCCTGGTCCTGCTGCTCATGCCGCGCTTCACGCCGCGGGCCCCGCACTGGGCGGAGGCCTTCGTGCCGCCGCGCTACCGCAGGCGCTCGCGCGATGGCCAGGAGGAGTCCGCGGACACGGCGGACGTCACCTCGGAGGGTCAACAGGGCGCGGACGACTCGCACATGGCGTCCCCGGTGGAGGAACGGGCCCCGGTGGCCGTGGGCGTCTCCGGCGTCAACGGCGCGACCGCGATCGGCCCCCGTTCGCGGTTCACGAATCGGGACCGTGCCGACTCGCCGCGTTAGCAGCCACGGCACAGAACTCCCCATACCAGACAATGCCGCGTGATGTTCTGCACACACGCGCGAACTAACTCTCATGTGTGACAGCTGGCACACTTTCTGAGTAAAGACCTCATCAAATAGTTTGTGATACCGTTCACGAAGCCCGGTGAGGAGCCGAAGGACCTGAGTAGCACGGTCCATTGGCCCGAGGCATCGACTCGGACCGGGCCTACTCTCGTCCCTGACGACCACTGCCCACCCCCTGCCACGCGGAGTAACCGCCATGCCGTCCAACGACGCCCGGACTCTCCTCCACACCGCCGTGCCCACTGCTGCCGTCGGTGTTGTCGCCGTCGCTGTCAGCGCTGCGCTCGCCGGCGGCAAGGGGGCGATCGGCGCGGCGGTCGGGACGCTGGTGGTGATCCTCTTCATGGGGATCGGGCTCGGCGTCCTGCAGCGCACGGCGAAGTCCCTGCCGCACCTGTTCCAGGCCATGGGGCTGGTGCTCTACACGGTCGAACTGCTGCTGCTCTTCGTCTTCGTGGCCGCCTTCCAGAACACGACGCTGTTCAACCCGCGGGCCTTCGCCGCTTCGCTGATCGCAGCGACGCTGGCGTGGGTCGCGGCGCAGATCCGCGTGCACATGAAGACCAAGATCCTTTACGTCGAGCCGGACTCGTCCGCGGGCAAGACGCCCGAGAACATGGGGTCTTCGACGTGAGGGGTAGGGCCGGGATAAGCGAGCGTTCGAGACCCTGCTATCGTCCGGTGCCAACTGCGGCACTGCGGGCGCGGGCATCAAATTCGGCGCCTGCTTCATCGCGAGGCCTCATGCCTGAGCCGCCCCCCATCCGTAAAACCAGTCCAGTGCCGACCAGCGGCTGCTTGCCGCGCCGACACAACGAGGTTGCCGTACCTATGCGCCACGCTGAAGGAGCCCGCGGTGAGTGCTGACCCGACGACGGTGCTCGCCTTCGAGACCGACTGCCACATCTTCGACGGATGCGGCTTCCCGGCTCCTGGCCTGCACTCCTTTGTTTTCGAGCCGATGTTCACCGTCGGCGGCATCGAGATCAACAAGCCGATGCTGCTGGCGGTCCTGAGCACCGTTGTCGTCGTCGGCTTCTTCTGGGCCGCCTTCAACAAGCCGAAGGTGGTGCCCGGAAAGCTCCAGATGGTCGCCGAGGCGGGTTACGACTTCATCCGCACCGGTGTGGTGTACGAGACGCTCGGCAAGCGCGAGGGCAAGAAGTACGTGCCCCTCATGGTCTCGCTGTTCTTCTTCATCTGGATCATGAACCTCTGGGCGATCATTCCCTTCGCCCAGTTCCCGGTGGTCTCGGTCATCGGATTCCCGGTGGCGATGGCCGCGATCGTCTACATCCTGTGGGTCAGCCTGACCTTCAAGCGGCACGGATTCGTCGGTGGCTGGAAGAACATCTCCGGCTACGACCCGACGATCGGCCCGGCTCTTCCCTTCGTCATGCTCATCGAGATCATGTCGAACCTGCTGATCCGGCCGTTCACCCACGCCGTGCGACTCTTCGCCAACATGTTCGCCGGCCACGTGCTGCTGCTGATCTTCACGATCGCCAGCTGGTACCTGCTGAACGGCATCGGCATCGCCTACGCCGGTGTCTCGTTCGTGATGACCATCCTGATGACCGCCTTCGAGCTGTTCATCCAGGCGCTGCAGGCCTACGTGTTCGTCCTTCTGGCCTGCAACTACATCCAGGGCGCTCTCGCAGAGAACCACTGAGCAGCAGCCCGGCACCACCCCCCGATAGTCGTCCGGTGGCCAACCCCCACCGGTTCTGAAAGAGAAGGAAGAAACGGCATGTCCGCTCTTGAGACCCTCGCCGCCGTCAACATCACGGGCAACCTCGGTTCCATCGGTTACGGCCTCGCCGCGATCGGCCCCGGCGTCGGCGTCGGCATCATCTTCGGTAACGGCACCCAGGCGCTGGCCCGCCAGCCCGAAGCAGCCGGCCTGATCCGCTCGAACCAGATCCTCGGCTTCGTGCTCTGTGAGGCGCTCGCCCTGATCGGTCTCGTCATGCCCTTCGTCTACCCGGTCGACTAATTCGCGGCATTCTGACTGCCCGAAGCGACGAAAGGCATTGATGTGAACGCCCTACAGCTGGCGTCCGAAGGAGAGATCCAGAACCCGCTGATCCCTGCGGTTCCTGAGATCATCATCGGCCTCATCGCCTTCGCCATCGTCTTCGGTTTCCTCGCCAAGAAGCTCCTCCCGAACATCAACAAGGTTCTGGAAGAGCGCCGCGAGGCCATCGAAGGCGGTATCGAGAAGGCCGATGCGGCCCAGACCGAGGCCCAGAGCGTTCTTGAGCAGTACAAGGCTCAGCTCGCCGAGGCCCGCCACGAGGCCGCTCGTCTGCGCCAGGAGGCGCAGGAGCAGGGTGCCGTCATCATCCAGGAGATGAGGGCGGAAGGTCAGCGGCAGCGCGAGGAGATCATCGCGGCCGGCCACACCCAGATCGAGGCCGACCGCAAGGCCGCGGCGTCCGCGCTGCGTCAGGACGTGGGCTCCCTCGCCACCGCCCTGGCCGGCAAGCTCGTCGGCGAGTCCCTCGAGGACCACGCTCGGCAGAGCGGCACCGTCGACCGTTTCCTCGACGAGCTCGAGGCGAAGGCCGAGGCCGTCCGATGAACGGAGCGAGCCGCGAGGCGCTGGCCGCCGCACGCGAGCGCCTCGACGCACTGACCGACTCCACGTCGGTCGACGCGGCGAAGCTCGCCGAGGAGCTGGCAGCCGTCACCGCGCTGCTCCACCGCGAGGTGTCGCTGCGCCGGGTCCTCACCGACCCGTCGCAGGGTGGCGAGGCCAAGGCCGAGCTGGCCGGACGACTGCTGAGCGGACAGGTGGGCGGCGAAGCCGTGGACCTGGTCTCCGGCATGGTCCGTTCCCGCTGGTCGCAGTCGCGTGACCTGGTCGACGCGGCGGAGGAGCTGGCGAGCACCGCCGACCTCACCGCGGCCCAGCGCGCGGGCGTGCTCGACGACGTCGAGGACGAGCTGTTCCGGTTCGGCAGGATCGTCTCCTCCGACGTGGCACTGCGCTCGGCCCTGACCAGCAAGTCGGCCACGGCATCCGCCAAGAGCGAGCTGCTCCGCAGCCTGCTCGGCGGCAAGGCCCAGCCCGTCACCGAGCGCGTGATCACACGCCTCGTGACGCAGCCCCGAGGACGTAGCCTGGAAGCGGGACTCGACTCCCTGTCCAGGCTCGCCGCGGAGCGCCGGGACCGCATGGTCGCCGTCGTCACCTCGGCGGTGCCGCTGTCGGATCGCCAGAAGGAGCGCCTCGGCGCCGCCCTGGCGAAGATCTACGGCCGGCAGATGCACCTGAACCTGGACGTGGACCCCGAGGTCCTCGGTGGGATCTCGGTGCGCGTCGGTGACGAGGTCATCAACGGCACGATCGCGGAGCGCCTCGAAGAGGTCACCCGCAGGATGGCCGGCTGACGGCGCGCAGCGCCCACACCGCACCAACTGAACGAGCAAGAATTGCGGCCCGGTTGGGCCGTGCAGAAATTGCAGAAGATTCCTGGGGGTCGCCCCCAGACCCCCTTAAGAAACTTCGGGCCCAACAAGGAGAGCAGGGAACCCCAGATGGCGGAGCTTACGATCCGGCCGGAGGAGATCCGGGACGCACTGGATAACTTTGTCCAGTCGTACCAGCCGGACGCGGCCTCGCGCGAGGAGGTCGGGACGGTCAGCGTTGCCGGCGACGGCATCGCGAAGGTGGAGG
The DNA here is from genome assembly GCF_002910915.1 of Streptomyces sp. SM10. GTDB lineage: Bacteria > Actinomycetota > Actinomycetes > Streptomycetales > Streptomycetaceae > Streptomyces. Next base: position 29,717 of record NZ_NEUF01000079.1, read on the forward strand.
GTCTGCCCTCCGCCATGGCGAACGAGCTGCTGAAGTTCGAGGACGGAACCCTCGGTCTCGCCCTCAACCTCGAGGAGCGCGAGATCGGTGCGATCGTCCTCGGCGAGTTCAGCGGAATCGAGGAGGGCCAGCCGGTGCAGCGCACCGGTGAGGTGCTCTCCGTCGGCGTCGGCGAGGGTTACCTCGGCCGCGTCGTCGACCCGCTCGGCAACCCGATCGACGGTCTCGGCGAGATCGCGACCGAAGGCCGTCGCGCCCTCGAGCTGCAGGCCCCTGGCGTCATGGTCCGCAAGTCGGTGCACGAGCCGATGCAGACCGGCTACAAGGCCGTCGACGCCATGGTGCCGATCGGCCGCGGCCAGCGTCAGCTGATCATCGGCGACCGTCAGACGGGTAAGACCGCTCTGGCCGTCGACACGATCATCAACCAGCGCGACAACTGGCGCTCGGGCGACGTGAACAAGCAGGTGCGCTGCATCTACGTCGCCATCGGTCAGAAGGGCTCCACGATCGCCTCCGTGCGCGGAGCGCTCGAAGAGGCCGGCGCGCTGGAGTACACGACCATCGTCGCCGCCCCGGCGTCCGACCCGGCCGGCTTCAAGTACCTGGCGCCGTACACCGGTTCGGCCATCGGCCAGCACTGGATGTACGACGGCAAGCACGTCCTCATCATCTTCGACGACCTCTCGAAGCAGGCCGACGCCTACCGCGCCGTGTCGCTTCTGCTGCGCCGCCCGCCGGGCCGTGAGGCCTACCCGGGCGACGTCTTCTACCTGCACTCGCGTCTGCTGGAGCGCTGCGCCAAGCTCTCCGACGACATGGGCGCCGGCTCGATGACGGGCCTCCCGATCGTCGAGACCAAGGCGAACGACGTGTCGGCGTTCATCCCGACCAACGTCATCTCCATCACCGACGGCCAGTGCTTCCTGGAGTCCGACCTGTTCAACGCGGGTCAGCGTCCGGCGCTCAACGTCGGTATCTCGGTCTCCCGAGTCGGTGGCTCCGCCCAGCACAAGGCCATGAAGCAGGTCTCCGGCCGACTGCGCGTGGACCTCGCCCAGTTCCGTGAGCTGGAGGCGTTCGCCGCCTTCGGTTCCGACCTGGACGCGGCCTCCAAGGCGTCGCTGGAGCGCGGCAAGCGCATGGTCGAGCTGCTGAAGCAGCCGCAGTACGCCCCGTTCCCGATGGAGGAGCAGGTCGTCTCCGTCTGGGCCGGCACCACGGGCAAGATGGACGACGTCCCGGTCGAGGACATCCGCCGCTTCGAGAGCGAGCTGCTCGAGTTCCTGCGCCGCGAGCGCAAGGACCTCCTGACCAGCATCGCCGAGGGCGGCAAGATGTCCGACGACACGCTGCAGTCGATCGCCGACGCGATCGCCGCCTTCAAGCAGCAGTTCGAGACCTCGGACGGCAAGCTCCTGGGCGAGGGCTGATCGATGGGCGCTCAGCTTCGCGTTTACAAGCGCCGCATCCAAGCCGTCACCGCGACCAAGAAGATCACCAAGGCGATGGAGATGATCGCCGCCTCGCGCATCGTCAAGGCGCAGCGCAAGGTGACGGCGTCGATGCCGTACGCGACCGAGCTCACCCGTGCGGTGACCGCGGTCGCGACCGGCTCGAACACCAAGCACCCGCTCACCACCGAGGCCGAGTCCCCGGCCCGGGCGGCGGTCCTGCTCCTCACGAGCGACCGCGGTCTGGCCGGCGGCTACTCCTCCAACGCCATCAAGGCGGCGGAGCGGCTGAGGGAGCGGCTGGCGGCCGAGGGCAAGGAGGTCGACACCTACATCGTCGGCCGCAAGGGTGTCGCGTACTACGGCTTCCGTGAGCGCAAGGTCTCGGAGTCGTGGACCGGCTTCACCGACAGCCCCGAGTACTCGGATGCCAAGAAGATCGCCGAGCCCCTCATCGCGTCCATCCAGAAGGACACGGCCGAGGGCGGCGTCGACGAGCTGCACATCGTCTTCACGGAATTCGTGTCGATGATGACGCAGAACGCGGTCGACGGCCGGATGCTGCCGCTGTCGCTCGACAAGGCAGAGGAGGAGAGCACCGAGAAGGGTGAGATCCTCCCGCTGTTCGAGTTCGAGCCGTCGGCGGAGGACGTCCTCGACGCCCTTCTGCCGCGCTACGTCGAGAGCCGTATCTACAACGCACTGCTGCAGGCCGCCGCTTCCGAGCACGCCGCCCGCCGCCGTGCGATGAAGTCGGCGACCGACAACGCCGGGGATCTGATCAAGAGCCTCTCCCGGCTTGCCAACGCGGCCCGCCAGGCCGAAATCACCCAGGAAATCAGCGAGATCGTCGGCGGTGCAGGTGCGCTGGCCGACGCGTCCGCGGGGAGTGACAAGTAATGACGACGACAGTTGAGACGGCCGCTGCCACGGGCCGCGTCGCCCGGGTCATCGGCCCGGTCGTCGACGTGGAGTTCCCCGTCGACGCGATGCCGGAGATCTACAACGCCCTGCACATCGAGGTCGACGACCCGGCCGAGGCCGGCGCTCGTAAGACGCTGACCCTGGAAGTCGCCCAGCACCTGGGTGACGGCATGGTCCGCGCGATCTCGATGCAGCCCACCGACGGCGTGGTCCGCCAGGCTCCGGTGATCAACACGGGCGAGGGCATCACCGTCCCCGTCGGTGACATCACCAAGGGCAAGGTGTTCAACACCCTCGGCCAGATCCTGAACGAGCCGGAGGCCGAGGCGCAGATCACCGAGCGCTGGCCGATCCACCGCAAGGCCCCGGCCTTCGACCAGCTCGAGTCCAAGACCGAGATGTTCGAGACCGGCCTGAAGGTCGTCGACCTGCTGACCCCGTACGTCAAGGGCGGCAAGATCGGTCTGTTCGGTGGTGCGGGCGTCGGCAAGACGGTCCTCATCCAGGAAATGATCATGCGTGTGGCGAAGCTGCACGACGGTGTGTCGGTGTTCGCCGGTGTCGGCGAGCGCACCCGTGAGGGCAACGACCTCATCGACGAGATGACCGACTCGGGCGTCCTGGAGAAGACCGCGCTGGTCTTCGGCCAGATGGACGAGCCGCCGGGCACCCGTCTTCGGGTCGCGCTGTCCGCCCTGACCATGGCGGAGTACTTCCGCGATGTGCAGAAGCAGGACGTGCTGCTCTTCATCGACAACATCTTCCGCTTCACGCAGGCCGGTTCCGAGGTCTCCACGCTGCTCGGCCGCATGCCGTCCGCAGTGGGTTACCAGCCGACCCTGGCCGACGAGATGGGTGTGCTCCAGGAGCGCATCACCTCGACGCGTGGTCACTCGATCACCTCGATGCAGGCGATCTACGTCCCCGCGGACGACCTGACCGACCCGGCCCCGGCCACCACGTTCGCCCACCTCGACGCGACGACGGTTCTCTCCCGTCCGATCTCCGAGAAGGGCATCTACCCGGCCGTGGACCCGCTGGACTCCACGTCCCGCATCCTGGACCCGCGCTACATCGCGCAGGACCACTACGACACGGCCAGCCGTGTCAAGGGGATCCTGCAGAAGTACAAGGACCTCCAGGACATCATCGCGATCCTCGGTATCGACGAGCTGGGCGAGGAGGACAAGCTCGTTGTCCACCGTGCCCGTCGCGTCGAGCGCTTCCTGTCGCAGAACACCCACGCCGCCAAGCAGTTCACCGGCCTGGACGGTTCGGACGTTCCGCTCGACGAGTCGATCGCCGCGTTCAACGCGATCTGTGACGGGGAGTACGACCACTTCCCCGAGCAGGCGTTCTTCATGTGCGGTGGCATCGAGGACCTCAAGGCCAACGCCAAGGAGCTCGGCGTCTCCTGAGCCTCCGGCTCACCGAGGGGGGTGGGTGTGTCCCGCCCCCCTCACCACGCCCCGTAGAATTGACCCAACACCCGGCACGACCGCCGGGTGGTGACCCGAGGAGCCACCCTTGGCTGCTGAGCTGCATGTCGAGCTGGTCGCCGCGGACCGCAGTGTCTGGTCCGGCGAGGCCACCCTCGTTGTCGCGCGTACCACGTCCGGCGACATCGGCGTCATGCCCGGTCACCAGCCGCTTCTGGGTGTGCTGGAATCGGGCCCCGTGACGATCCGTACGAGCGACGGCGGGACGGTTGTCGCCGCTGTGCACGGCGGTTTCATCTCGTTCGCGGACAACAAGCTGTCACTGCTGGCGGAGATCGCCGAGCTGGCTGACGAGATCGACGTCCAGCGCGCCGAGCGTGCGCTGGAGCGTGCGAAGTCGGACACGGACGCGGGCGCCGAGCGCCGCGCGGACGTGCGACTGCGCGCGGTGGCGGCGCACTGAGCGTCCCCACGAGGAGTTTTTGACTCAGCCGCGGCCCGAGCTGGAGAGATCCAGACCGTGTCGCGGCTGAGGCGATGCAGGTGCAGTGCGGTATCCGTTGCTCGACGATGCGAGGAGGTCGGTGGAGATGGTCCTCGCGTTGTGGGTGGGCGGCCTGGTCGTCGTACTGGTGGCGGTGGGTCTGTTCGTCTTCGGCCTCCGCAGGCGGCTGATCCAGCGCTCGGGCGGCACCTTCGACTGCAGCCTGCGCTGGGACATCCCGGCGGAGCCGGACCCGTCCGGCAAGGGGTGGGTGTACGGGGTCGCCCGCTACAGCGGTGACCGCGTCGACTGGTTCCGGGTCTTCTCCTACTCGCCGCGCCCCCGACGGGGCCTGGAGCGTTCCGCCATCGAGGTGGTCGCCCGCCGGCTGCCCGAGGGCGAGGAGGAGCTGGCGCTCCTGTCCGACTCCGTCGTGCTCGGCTGTCTCCACAGGGGGGCCCGCCTGGAGCTGGCGATGAGCGAGGACGCCCTGACGGGCTTCCTCGCCTGGCTGGAGGCGGCCCCGCCCGGCCAGCGGGTGAACGTGGCTTAGAAGCGGGCCTCCCGTCGGCACGGGCCCTCCTCCGGACATTCTCCGGGGGAGGGCCCGTGCCGTTTCCCCGGCAGGTCCGGTCGGAGCGGGTCCCCACCGGAGCCGGCGGGGAGTCCCCGGCCGGTCCGGCGCGGTACCCGAGGGCCGGCCGGGGCGGGACCGGGCCGGGCGGAGAGCGACAAGGCGGGACCGGGCGGGGCCGGACACACGAAAACCGGGGAGACAGGGGGCGGTCCTGTCTCCCCGGCGCTTTTCGGGGGGTGGCGGCTTCGTGCGGGGTTAGTTGAGGCCGCTGTCCATCGCGCTCACGAGCTCACCGTTCGCGGTGTCACCGCTGAACTCCCAGAAGAACGCTCCGCCCAGGCCCTGGCTGTTCGCCCAGGCCATCTTGGACGTGATCGTCGCCGGGGTGTCGTAGCTCCACCAGTTGGTGCCGCAGTGCGCGTAGGCGGTGCCGGCGATGGTGCCGGTGGCGGGGCAGGTGTTCTTGAGGACCTTGTAGTCCTCGATGCCCGCCTCGTACGTGCCCGGGGCGGCCCCGGTCGCCGTGCCGCCGGGCGCTGCCTGGGTGACGCCGGTCCAGCCGCGGCCGTAGAAGCCGATGCCGAGCAGCAGCTTCTTCGCCGGGACGCCCTTCGCCTTCAGCTTGGCGATGGCGGCGGCGGAGTTGAAGCCGTCCTGCGGGATGCCGTTGTACGAGTTCAGCGGGGAGTGCGGTGCCGTCGGGCCCTTGGCCTCCCAGGCGCCGAAGAAGTCGTACGTCATCACGTTGTACCAGTCCATGGACTGGGCCGCGCCGGCGTAGTCCGCGGCGTCGATCTTGCCGCCGTCCGAGCCGTCCGCGGTGATCGCGGCGGTGACCAGGTTGTTCGAGCCGAACTTGGTGCGCAGCGCCGAGGAGAGGTTCTTCAGCGCGGCCGGGCCGCTGGTGTCACAGGTGAGACCGCAGGCGTTGGGGTACTCCCAGTCGATGTCGATGCCGTCGAAGACATCGGCCCAGCGGGGGTCCTCCACCAGCTTGTAGCAGGAGTCGGCGAAGGCGGCCGGGTTCTGCGCCGCAGCACCGAAGCCGCCGGACCAGGTCCAGCCACCGAAGGACCAGAGGACCTTGATGTGCGGGTACTTGGCCTTCAGCTTGCGCAGCTGGTTGAAGTTGCCGCGCAGCGGCTGGTCCCAGGTGTCGGCGACGCCGTCGACCGACTGGTCGGCGGTGTAGGCCTTGTCGTAGTCGGCGTAGGAGTCGCCGATGGTGCACTTGCCGCCCTGGACGTTGCCGAAGGCGTAGTTGATGTGCGTGATCTTCGCGGCGGAGCCCGAGGTCACCAGGTTCTTCACGTGGTAGTTGCGCCCGTAGACGCCCCAGTTGGTGAAGTAGCCCAGGTTGACCTTGTCACCCGTGCCGGGGCCCGGGTCGGTGGTGCCGGTGGTGCGCACGGCCACCGAGGCGCTGACCGGACCGGTCTGGTCGGCGGTGTCGCGGGCCTGCACCGTGTAGGAGTAGTCGGTGCCCTTGGTGAGGCCGCTGTCGGTGTACGTCGTCGTGGTGACCGTCGCGACCTTGGCGCCGTCGCGCAGGACGTCGTAGTTCTTGATGCCCTTGTCGTCCGTGGCGGCGGTCCAGCTGATCTTCGCCGAGGTGTCCGTCACGTTGCTCGCGGTCGGGGTGCCGGGCTTGGACGGGGCGGTGTCACCGGGGACGGTGGGGCCGCCGTCGCAGGACGCGCCGTTCAGCTTGCATCCGGAGGGCGAGCCGCCCCCGGTGCCGTTGAAGCCGAAACTGATGCTGGCGCCGGGGGAGACCGAGCCGTTCCAGCTGAGGTTCTTGGCGGTCCAGTGGGTTCCGGAGCTGGTGACCGAGGCGTCCCAGGCGGAGCCGACCGCGGTGCCGGAGGGGAAGTCCCACTCGATGGTCCAGGACGAGAGGGCGGTGGTGCCGGTGTTCTTGACCGTCCACTGGCCCTCGAAGCCGGTGCCCCAGTCGGACTTCTTCACGTAGGTGGCGGTCGCGGAGGCGGCGGCCTCGGCGGGAGAGGCCAGGCCGACCATCGCGGCGAGGGGGAGCAGGAGTGCGGTGAGACCCGCGACCGTCCTGGATCTCGTGGCTGGTCCGGTTCCGCGTCTCCATCCGAGTCGGGTCCGGCGTAGGGGGTTGTCAGTGCTCAACGGTGCTCCTCGGGTGAGGTCCGGCAAACGGGGATCAAACCCTGCGTCGCCCTGAGCCCGCTTTGTCATGGCGTACTCACCGCAGCGTGTTCGGTGAGATTAGGAAGGTCTGGACCAATCGTCAAGAGGTCCAGACCAAAGATCCCTGCCGGGAGTCAGATACCCAACTCCTGCGCGAGTACTGCCGCTTGCACCCTGCTGCGCAGCTCCAGCTTCCCGAGGAGCCTGCTGACGTGCGTCTTCACCGTCGCCTCGGCCATCGAGAGGTGCACCGCGATCTCCGCGTTCGACATCCCCTGGCCGAGACAGCCCAGCACCTCGCGCTCCCGTCGGGTCAGCGCGTCGAGCGCCTCGGGAGCGCGTCCGCCCGTCCTGGGGGCGGGGGAGGTGCCGGCGAACTCCTCGATCAGCCGCCGCGTCACCGCGGGGGCGATCATGCCCTCGCCGCGCGCCACCGTGCGTACCGCTTCGAGCAGGTCCCCGGCGTCGGTGTTCTTCAGCAGGAACCCCGAGGCACCCGCGCGCAGCGCCCCGAAGACGTACTCGTCCAGATCGAAGGTCGTCAGCACCAGCACGTCCGCCAGCCGCTCGCCCACGACCTGCCGCGTCGCCGACACCCCGTCGAGCCGGGGCATCTGCACATCCATCAGCACCAGGTCGGGCCGCAGCTCACGGGCCAGGCGCACGGCCTCCTCCCCGTCGGCGGCCTCGCCCACGACCTCGATGTCCCGCGCACTGCGCAGGATCAGCACCAGTCCCGCGCGCACGGCCGACTGGTCCTCCGCCACCAGCACCCGGATCGTCATGCCCCGTACGCCCCTTCCGCGACGGGCAGTCCGGCCCGTACCCGCCAGGTCTTCCCGTCGTCGCCCCGGGGCTCCGGCCCCGCCTCGAACGTCCCGCCCAGCAGCGCCACCCGTTCCCGCATGCCCACCAGACCGGCCCCCGAGCCGGGTGCGCGCGGACCCGGGCGGTCACCCAGCACGCTGCTCACCTCGACCAGGAGCGCCTCGCGCGAGCGCCTCAGCCGAACGGTCACCGGACCCGGTGCCGCGTGTTTCAGCGCGTTCGTCAGCGACTCCTGCACGATGCGGTACGCCGCCAGCTCCACCGGCGCCGGCAGCGGACCCGCGGCCTCGCAGTCGTCGTCCAGGGTGACGGTCAGTCCGCTGGAGGCGGAGTTCGCGCCGGCCTGTCCGACGAGCGCGTCCAAGGAGGCGAGCGTGGGTGCCGCACTGGGGGGCCCGGCCGCGCCGCTCTCCCGCAGGAGTCCGATCAGCCGGCGCATCTCGGCGAGCCCGTCGACACTGTTCCTCCTGATCACACCCAGCGCGTCGCGCGAGGTTCCGGGCTCGTCGATGGAGAGCGCGGCCGTGGAGTGGATGGCGATGGCGGAGAGGTGGTTGGCGACCAGGTCGTGCAGCTCGCGGGCCATCCGGGAACGCTCGGCGGTCACCGCCTGGACCCGGTCCATCTCGGCCAGCAGCGCGGTCTGGTCGGCACGCAGCCGGGCCGATTCGGCGGCGTCCCGGTGGTTGCGCACACTGACGCCTGTCAGCGCCGGCCCGAAGCTGAGCAGGCCGGTGACGATGCCGATGAGCAGCGCGTCCGCGGACGGGATCCAGGCGATGAAGCCGGCCGTCACCGCCACCGTGACGAGCAGGGTCGTCACGGGGATCCGGCGGGCCGCGGCCGGGGTCCCGTACAGCACGGCGGCGTAGACGAGGTCGGTGAACATCAGCAGGGTCGCCAGACTGCCCACGGTGAACTGGTCGGCGACCAGCGCGAGTGTGCCGACGGCCAGCGCGGTCTGCGGGGCGCTGCGCCGCAGCAGCTCCAGGGCCGAGATCACCGCGAGCGGCAGGAGCGAGACCCAGGGGGCTTCGAAGAGCCGCCCGTTCTGGACGTGGATGCCGACCAGCCAGAGGAACAGCCCGCCGGAGAGTCCGACGGACGCGAGGATCACGTCGTCGCGGTGCGGGCGCGCGATTGAGAACACCCTCCCATCCAACACGGCGGCGCGGCGCCCCGCGTCGGTACGCGGAGGGAGAGGCGACTACACCGAAGGATGCAGCCGCCTTTCCTCATTCCCGACGACGACCGGGCGCCGTACGGAAGGGAGCCTGGGAGGGACAGGAAGGAGAGGTGCCGTGATCGTCACGCTGATCGTGCTCTGCGAGGTCGGCTTCTGGGTCCTGCTGGCCGCCGGACTCGCCCTGCGGTACGTCGCGAGGAAGCCCCGGATCGGCGCGGCCGTGCTGCTGTGCGAGCCGCTGCTGGAGGTCGTCCTCCTGGTGGTGACCGCCATCGACCTGAAGAACGGCGCCGCCCCGGACTGGAAGCACGGTCTGGCCGCCGTCTACATCGGATTCACCGTGGGACTCGGCCACTCGACCATCACCTGGGTCGACGCCAGGGTCGCCCACCGCTTCGCGGGCGGCCCGCCACCGGTGAAGCCCCCGAAGTACGGGATGGCGCGGGCCGCCCACGAGTGGCGCACCGCCGCCCGGTGGGTCCTGGCGGCCGTGACCGCCCTGGCCCTGCTGGAGACGGCGGTCCTGTACGTCGGCGGGGACGGGGACACCGGCTCGCTGCGGATGTGGCAGCGGACGATGCTCTGGGTGATCGGGATCAACCTGGTCATCGCCGGGTCCTACACGCTCTTCCCCAAGCGGGGGCCGAAGGACCGGGTCGGCGCCGGCGGCTGATTCAGCGCTCGCCGCCCGGCACCCACAGCACGTCCCCGACCTCCTTGTTCGCCGTCCTGGCGAGGATGAACAGGAGGTCGGAGAGGCGGTTGAGGTAGGTCGCCGTCAGGGCGTTCATGACCTCACCGTGCACCTCCAGCGCCGCCCAGGTGGACCGCTCCGCCCGGCGGACGACCGTGCAGGCCTGGTGCAGCAGGGCCGCCCCCGGGGTGCCGCCCGGAAGGATGAAGCTGCGGAGCTTCTCCAGCTCCTCCAGGAAGGTGTCGCAGTCCGACTCCAGCTTGTCGATGTAGGACTGCTCCACCCGCAGCGGCGGGTACTCCGGGTTCTCCACCACCGGGGTGCAGAGGTCCGCGCCCACGTCGAACAGGTCGTTCTGCACACGGACGAGGACCTTCACGACGTCCTCGGAGAGATTCCCCAGCGCGACGGCCGTACCGATGACGGCGTTGGCCTCGTTGGCGTCGGCGTAGGCCGAGATCCGCAGATCGGTCTTGGCGGTCCGGCTCATGTCGCCGAGGGCGGTGGTGCCCTTGTCGCCGGTACGGGTGTAGATGCGCGTCAGATTGACCATGGGGCCAGCGTAGTTACGCTCCGGCCCTGCGGAAGACCCGCGTGCCGGCCGTCACAGCCAGAAGAGCGAACGCGAGGGCCACCAGGACCCCGTACAGCATGTGCGCCGTGGCGTACGAGCCGACGTACGCGTCCCGCACCGCGTCCACCAGGTAGCGGAACGGCGTGAAGTGCGACAGCACGTCCAGCCACGCGGGGCCGAGCGTCATCGGCAGCATCAGGCCGGACAGCAGCATGGCCGGCATGGTGAGCGAGTTGATCACCGGCCCGAACTCCTGCGGCGTACGCACCTTCATGGCCAGTGCGTACGACAGCGAGGCCAGGGAGACCGTGAGCAGGCCCACGAAGGCGAAGCCGATGAGCACCCCGGGGAGCGGAGCCCGCAACCCCATCGCCAGGGCCGCGAGTACCAGCAGCACGGCCTGGAACATGAACAGCAGGGCGTCCCGCAGGACCCGTCCCAGCAGCAGCGCCAGCCGGCTGACGGGGGTCACGCGCATGCGGTCCACCACTCCCGTCGACTTCTCGATGATGACCGAGAAGCCCGCGAAGGAGGCTCCGAACAGGCCCAGTTGGAGCAGCAGTCCGGGGACCAGCACCTGCCAGGAGTCGCCCCGCGAGCCGAGCGGGAGTCCCGTCAGGAGCGGGCCGAAGAAGAGCAGGTACAGCAGCGGCATCAGGATTCCGAAGAGGATCTGGAACCGCGAGCGCAGGGTCTGGCGGACGTACCGGCCGAAGATCAGTGAGGTGTCGTGGAGAAGCATCGGGGTCCTAGACGGTGACGGGGGCGGCCTCGGCGGCGGCCGGGGTGCGCCCGGTGATCGCGAGGAAGGTGTCGTGCAGTGAGGCGTCCGGCGAGCCGGCGTGTGCGGCCTTCAGCGCGGCCGGTGTGCCCTCGGCGACGACCAGGCCGCCGTCGATGACGACCAGCCGGTCCGCGAGGGCGTCCGCCTCGTCGAGGTGGTGGGTGGTGAGCACGACCGTCGTGCCGAAGTCGTCCCGCAGCCCCCGGACCAGGTCCCACAGGTCCTCCCGGCTGCCCGGGTCGAGTCCGGTGGTCGGCTCGTCGAGGAGGAGCAGGGGTGGGCGGTGGGTGAGGCCCATCGCGATGTCGAGGCGGCGGCGCTGCCCGCCGGAGAGCGCGGCCGTCCTGCGGTCGAGCAGGCCTCCGAGGCCGAGGCGCCCGGCCAGGCCGGCCGCGCGCGCGACCGCCTCGGCCTTGCCGAGCCGGTACAGCCGCCCCTGGGTGACGAGCTCCTCCCGCACGGTGACGTGCGGATCCACCCCGCCGGACTGGGCGACGTAACCGCACCTCTCGCGGACCCCCGCGGGGTCCGCCGTCAGGTCGCGGCCGGCGACGGTGGCCGCGCCGCCGGTGGGGGCCAGCAAGGTGGTGAGCATCCGCAGCGTGGTGGTCTTGCCCGCGCCGTTGGGTCCGAGGAGGCCGACGATCTCGCCGGGCATGACGGTCAGGTCGACCGAGCGCACGGCGTGGACCGGCCCGGCCTTGGTGGTGAAGGTCCGGGCGAGGCCGGACGCGCTGATGATGGGCATGGCTCCACAAAAACAGAGTCATTTAAAAATTGCAATGACCCCAAAATTACAGAGACCCCATCAGCTGCGTAGGATGGCGCCATGACCGAGGGGCTCAGGGAGCGGAAGAAGCGTCGGACGAGGCAGCACCTGTCGGACGTGGCCACCGGGCTCTTCGTGGAGCGGGGCTTCGACGCGGTCACGATCGCCGAGATCGCCCAGGCCGCGGACGTCTCGGTGAACACGGTCTACAACTACTTCCCGGCCAAGGAGGACCTCTTCCTGGACCGCGGCAGCGGCATCGTCGACCGGCTCTCGCGCTACGTCCGGGGCCGCGACGTGGGGGAGTCCGCCGCCGGCGCCGTCCTGCGTGAGCTGCGCATCCAGGTGGAGGGCGTCTCGCCCACGGTCGGCCTCATGGAGGGATACGCGGCCTTCATGAGGGTCATCGAGGGCGCCGACACCCTCAAGGCCCGCCTCTGGCACATCCAGCAGGAGGCCCAGCTCCACCTGGAGGCCACCATGCGGGCGGAGTCCGGAGCGGACCCCGGCGACCCGGTCCCGGATCTGGTGGCCGGTCAGCTCTCCTGGGTGCACAGCACCCTGATGGCGTACATCGGCGCCGAGATGGTGGCGGGCCGCACACCGGACGAGGTCTCCCGCGACGCGCTCGCCCTGCTCGACGGCGTGGAGGACCTCCTCGGCGAGAAGGTGCTCAACTACGCACGACGCGCCGCCGCGTGACGCCGGCCGGTGTGATGTCCGTCATGTGAGACGTGACGCGCATCTCTTCACGGCCTCAGGGCCCCTCACGGGTACTAATCTCCGCCGGAGAGATGCGAACGACCGAGAATGCATAGGGGTGCGAATCGTGGCCAGGAAGCTCGCCGTCATCGGCGCCGGACTCATGGGGTCCGGTATCGCGCAGGTATCGGCCCAGGCGGGCTGGGACGTGGTGCTGCGTGATGTCACCGACGGGGCCCTGGCCCGTGGGCGCGGCGGCATCGAGGCCAGCTACGGCAAGTTCGTGGCCAAGGGCAAGCTGGAGGCGGCGGACGCCGAGGCCGCGCTCGCCCGGATCACCACGACCACCGACCTCGACGCCGTGGCCGACGCGGACGTGGTCGTCGAGGCCGTCTTCGAGAAGCTCGAGGTCAAGCACGAGATCTTCCGCGCGCTCGACAAGATCGTGCGGGAGGACGCCGTCCTCGCCTCCAACACCTCCGCCATCCCGATCACCAAGATCGCGGCCGTGAGCGAGCGCCCGGAGCGCGTCGTCGGCGTGCACTTCTTCTCACCGGTCCCGATGATGCAGCTCTGCGAGCTGGTGCGCGGCTACAAGACCAGCGACGAAACCCTCGCCACCGCGCGGGAGTTCGCCGAGTCCGTGGGCAAGACCTGCATCGTCGTCAACCGCGACGTCGCGGGCTTCGTCACCACCCGACTGATCTCGGCGCTGGTCGTCGAGGCGGCCAGGCTCTACGAGTCGGGCGTCGCCTCGGCCGAGGACATCGACACCGCGTGCAAGCTGGGCTTCGGCCACGCCATGGGCCCGCTCGCCACGGCCGACATGACCGGGGTGGACATCCTCCTGCACGCCACGGGCAACATCTACGCCGAGTCCCAGGACGAGAAGTTCGCCGCCCCGGAGCTGATGCGCCGGATGGTCGACGCAGGTGACATCGGCCGCAAGAGCGGGCAGGGCTTCTACAGCTACTGATCGACCACCGGGCCCCCGGGCCCCTCGGCCTGCCGCCGCGCGGACCGGGGGAACCGGGATCCCGCGCCGTCAGGCGCACGGATCCGGCGGGCACGGCCGGTCCGCTTTCACCCCTCGGGGTGAATTCGGTATCGGTTCGCTTACAGACGGCAACTTCCCTGTCGCCGCAGCAGTCAGTTGTGGCAGAGGAAGAAAGAGAAACAGACAGACCGACCTTGCTACGGGGTATATCCGGGGAGCGCATATGCACATCAGGGGCGACCACGCCGAGCTGGTCGTCGGGGGCCGCCTCGACGTCCGAAGCGCGGCGGACGCCCGTACGGTTCTGCACTCGGCCGTCGACGACGGAGCCGGCGACCTCGTGCTGAACCTGACCGAGCTGGACTCCTGGGACGCCACCGGCCTCGGCGTCATCATGGGCGCGCACCGCAGAGCCGGCCGGGCCGGCCGGCGGCTCGTCCTGCGCGGTGTGCCGCCGCAGATGCAGCGCCTGCTGGTGGCGACCAGACTGCACAGGATCCTGGCCATCGAGGGCGGGATCGCCGCGGACTCCCTGCCACGCGTCTGAGGGGCCGGCGTTCAGCGGGCCGTCGGCGATCCCTGCACAATCCTCACGAGAACGTGATGTCTCAGGCGGCGCGGCCCCCCGCCGGTTCGTAGATACTGTGCGAAGGTTTAGGGTTCGGCCGTCCGCCGATCGACGAGGACCCACTGGCGGACACCGGACCGGAAGCGACAGCGGGGCGTGCGAGGCCGGAGGGGGCAACCACGCACTGCGCGTCTTGGGGGTTTTGACGATGGACCCGACGAACCGGGGACCGGAAGAGTACGGCCACGGAAATGACCGGTCCGGTGACGACGGCGGGCGCAGACGGCAGTCCCGCGATCCTCTGACGCCCGACTTCGGACACCAGACACCGCAGCAGTCGCGGACCGTACAGCTGATATCGGGCGACTTCCTGCTCACCGTCAATCCGGTCGACGGCAGCGAGATCGAGCCCTGCAGACCGGGGGAGCGGCCCGAAGCGCCCGTGCGGCACACCGCCGCCCAGCGCGTGGAGCGCGAGCGCGCCGCCGCGCCGCCCGTCCCCCCGGGGCCGCCCGCCCCGCAGATGCCCCTCCTCGAGCGCCAGGACGAGCGCGAGCGGCTGGTACGGCTCCTGGCCCGAGGGCGTTCGGTGTGCCTCACCGGACCCGCGGGGTCGGGCCGCACGGCCCTCCTGGACGCCGTGGCCGCCGACTGCGCCGGCCTGGCACCGGACGGCGTCGTACGGCTCTCCGGTCACAAGCGGACCGCCGGCGAGCTGCTCCACGGGCTCTTCGAGGCCGTGTACCGCTCGCCGCTGCACCGCCCCGACCGCGAGGGCCTGCTCGCCCTCGTCCACGGCATCGGCGCCGTGGTCCTCGTCGACGACCTGGAGCTCGGCGGGGCCGCGCTCCAGGAGCTGCTCGACGCCACCCCCGAGTGCGCGTTCCTCCTCGCCACGACCCCGGACGTGACCGCGCCCGCGGCCGAGGCGAACCTCGAGGAGGTCCTCCTCGCCGGGCTCGGCCGCAGCGCCTCGATCGAGCTCATGGAACACGTCGTGGAGCGCCCGCTCACCGAGGAGGAGGCGAACTGGGCGGGAGACCTCTGGTTCGAGTCCGAAGGGCTGCCGCTGCGCTTCGTCCAGGCCGGAGCACTGCTGCGCCAGCGCGACGACCGGCGCACCGGCCAGGAGACGTCCGACGGATTCGACGACGACCCCGACGACACACCCTTCGGCCGGTCCGAGCCGGCCGATTTCCCGCTGCCCAGCCTCGGTGAGGGCGCGGCGCCGGCCGCCCTGCTCGCCTCCCGCCTGAGCGAGGCGGCCAGGGAGACCCTGCGCTTCGCCGTCGCGCTCGGCGGCGAGGTGCCCCACCAGGCCCATCTGCCGGCCCTCGTGGGGGACACCCACGCCGATGCCGCGCTGGGAGAGCTCGCCGGCAGCGGCCTGCTCTCCCCGGCGGGCCCCCGCTACCGGCTGGCGGCAGGTGTCCTGACCCAGCTGGAGGCGAGCGGGTACGACGAGAGAGCGGACGCGCACGCCCGCAGCGCGGCCCAGCACTTCGCCTGGTGGGCGGGGCACTCCTCCGTCACCCCGGAGCGCGCGGTCGCCGAGGCGGACGCCGTTCTCGCCTCGATGGCCCGCCTCGTCCCCGGCGAGGCTCCGGGACAGGCCAGCGTGGCCGTCCTGCTGGCCCGCAGTGCCGCTCCCGCCTTCGCGGCGGGGATGCACTGGGGTGCCTGGGAGAAGAGCCTGAGGACCGGCCAGGAGGCCGCACGGATCGCCGGCGAGGTCGCGGAAGAAGCGTACTTCCACCACGAGTTGGGTGTCCTCGCGCTCTGCGCCGGCCAGCTGGACCGGGCCAGGGCCGAGCTGGAGGCCTCCATCGGCATGCGCGGGGCGCTCGCCGACAAGCCCGGTGCGGTGGCGGGGCGCCGGGCGCTGGCCCTCGTCGCGGACCGCTCCGGCGAACCCGTCCTCGGCATCCCGGCGGGCGAGGAGGTGCCGGCCCCGCGTCACGACGAGTCGGCCTCGCCTCCCGCAGGCACCCCGTCGGCCGCCCCCCTCTTCCCCCGGGTCAAGGACACCTCCGCGACCCTCGTCACCCGCCAGGGACCACCGCCCGCGCGGATGACCGCCGGGCGTCCGGGACTGCTCCGGGGGGCCCGGCGCAACCTCGTCGCCGTGGGCGCGGGCGCGCTGCTGGCGGCGGTCCTCGGCACGGTGGTCACCCTGGGCGCCACCTCGGGGAGCGGCGAGGACCCGGAGGGGCAGAACGTCACCACCGAGCAGTCGGCGAGCGAGGACGACAGCGAGAACGGTCTCCCCGCGGACGAGCCGGCCGACGACGGAGCCGGCGAGGGCACCGCCGGGGGAGGGTCCGAGTCGCCCGGCCCGACCGGCACCGCCGGCCCGTCCACGAGCGGTACGCCGTCCCCGGGCACCTCCGGCCCCGGCACGAGCCCGTCGGGCACCCCGTCGAGCAGCAGCCCGAGCGACCGGCCCACGGACGACGGCCCGTCACCGACGAAGAAGCCGACGAAGACCCCGACCACCGCGCCGACGGAGACCCCGACGACCCCGCCGGCCACACCCTCCACCGAGCCGACTCCCACGGAGACCCCGACGGAGACCCCGACCGAGCCGGAGACCTCCAACTCCGCGAGCGGCCCCGCGGAGACCGTCACCGCGTCGGCCACCCAGGACGGACCCGCCTCGCCATCGCCCACGACGGCCTGAACGCACGGACGCCGTACGGGCCCGGTCCACGGGCCCGTACGGCGTGACGGAGACAGCAGCGCCGACGGTCAGAACAGCCGCAGCTTGTCGTCCTCGATGCCGCGCATCGCGTCGTAGTCGAGGACCAGGCAGCCGATCCCGCGGTCCGTCGCCAGCACCCGTGCCTGCGGCTTGATCTCCTGTGCGGCGAACACGCCCCGCACCGGTGCCAGATGCGGATCGCGGTTGAGCAGCTCCAGATAGCGGGTCAGCTGCTCCACACCGTCGATGTCACCCCGCCGCTTCAGCTCCACGGCCACCGTCGCGCCGTCGGCGTCCCGGCAGAGGATGTCGACCGGGCCGATCGCGGTCGGGTACTCACGGCGGATCAGGGTGTAGCCCTCGCCGATCGTCTCGATCCGGTCCGCGAGCAGCTCCTGGAGGTGCGCCTCCACGCCGTCCTTGATCAGCCCCGGGTCGACACCCAGTTCGTGGGACGAGTCGTGGAGGATCTCCTCCATCGTGATGATCAGTTTCTCGCCCGCTTTGTTCACCACGGTCCAGACGCCCTCGTTCTCGTCGGCGCCCTCCTTCAGGGTGCACGGCGGGGACATCCAGTTGAGCGGTTTGTACGCCCGGTCGTCGGCGTGGATCGAGACGCTGCCGTCCGCCTTCACCAGGATCAGACGGGGGGCGGAGGGCAGGTGGGCGGTGAGCCGGCCCGCGTAGTCCACGGAGCAACGGGCGATGACGAGACGCATGGTCGGCAACGCTACTCGACGACCGGTGGTCCACGCGATTCCCGCCCTCCTCGCCCGGTACGGCCCTTGACGTATGCCGATCGGGCTTGCCCCTCTTTGCGACCGTTCGTTATTGGCCGGTTGTGTTCCCAATCTCCTGGTGCGGCCCGGACTGCGCCCTTACCGTGGAAGCAGGAGGTCGCCGCCTGTGTACGCAGCGTCGCCGCCCCGCCTTGCCCGTAAGGCCCCGGCCACCCGTCGGGGCCGCGAGAGGAGAACCCATGTCGCTCGACGTCTCACCGGCGCTGTTGGAACAGGCCGAGCGAGGCGAGGTCGACGAAGCCGACTTCGTCGACTGCGTCCGGACCTCCCTGCCCTACGCATGGGAGATGATCAGCTCGCTGGTGGCCCAGCTGAAGGTCGACGGCGGAGAGTTCGCCGACAACCAGACGCCCCCGCCGGACGAGCAGGCACGTGGTCAGCTGCTGCGTGCGCTCGCGAGTGATGCGATACGCGGCGCGCTGCAGCGGCACTTCGGAGTGCGCCTGGCATTCCAGAACTGTCACCGCATAGCCGTATTCCCGCTGGACGCCTCGGTCGACGAGCGGCTGGCCCGATTCACCTCGGTGAGAGGCCAGTTGCTCAACCAGTCGCCCGAACTTCGGGACTGCTGAACGCTTCTGCTGCCGCTCCGGGCCGCGGGAGGTGCAACTGGCTCCGGGGCGGCAGCCCCCGCACCACCGCACCACCAGCGAGAACGGCTCACTCCAGCAACGGCAGCACTTCCGTGCCCAGCCGCTGCACATTCGTCTCCGTCGCCGCGAGATCGCCCGACCCCTCGACCATGAGGGCGAAGCGGGTGATGCCCGTGCGCTCCGCCGTGGCCGCCAGCCGGTCCGCGGCGAACCGTGGAGGGCCCACCGGATGCAGGCCGCAGAGGAACTCCGTGTACGCGACGGGGTCGCGCATCACCCGGTGCCGTCCGTCGACGGTCACATGGGCGTCGAGCCCCTGCCGCAGCCATCCCGGCATCGCCTTCACGAGCGTCTCGACGGCGTCGGCGGGACGGTCGGCGATCTGGGCCACCCCCGCGGACACATGTGCTACCCGCTCCACGACCTCCGCCGGCTGGCCGGCCTCCCGGGCCGCCGAACGCCAGAGGGTGACCATGTCGGCCTTCTCCTCGTCGCCGCAATGCATTCCGAGGAGCATCGGCAAACCCTTTCCAGCGGCGAGTTTCACGCTTTTCGGGGACGTGCACGCGACGACCACCTCAGGACCCGACGGACCGTTCCCGAGGAGCTCGTCGGCCCGGGGCACCACGGCCACCTCGCGGAAGCCGAAACGCTCCCCGCGCCCTGCCACCCGGGGCTTGCCGAGCCAGTCCAGCAGGAGGTCCAGCGCCTCGGGGAAGCCCTTCTCGTACGCCTCCAGCCCGCCGCCGAACACCTCCAGGTCGACCCAGGGCCCGCCGCGCCCCACCCCGAGGGTGAAGCGGCCGCCGCTGGTCAGGTGCAGCAGCGCGGCCTGCTCGCCGAGCATGACCGGGTGCTGGCTCGGCAGCACGCTCACCGCCGTGCCCACCCGGATCCTTCGGGTGCGGCCGAGCAGCAGAGCGGCCAGTGTCGTGGCGGACGGGCAGACCCCGTACGGCACGAAATGGTGTTCCGCCAGCCAGACGGAATCGAGTCCGGACTCCTCCGCCACCTCCGCGGAGCGGACGGCCCGGTGCAGGGCCTCACCCTGCCCCTGGCCCGGAAACTGAGCTGCCAGTACGAACGTTCCTACGCGCATCGCCTTCTGCCTCCTCACGGCCGACGCGGCTGTCCCCCCACTGGCAACAACGTCTGACACGTGCCAAAGGCACGGTCCACGGCGAAGTTGTTGCGATTTTCCGGTAACCCACCCGCCCCACCGCCGCTCTCACGTCACTCCCGACACCTGCCCGCTGCCGATGCCTCTAGGCTGGACGGAACAATCTGCCCGTACCGCCGCCCCGTGAGGTGTCACGTGTCCCCGCGCCGCAACCGCCCCCGAGGCGGCGAGAGCCCCACCGGCAACGCACCCGACGCGGGGTCGCGGTACGGCGGGGGCGGTGACACGGAGAGCTGGCAGGGCGAGGAGTGGTCGGTGCGCCCGGTGAGTGGCGCGAGCGCGGCCGGCAAGCGCTACCGCTGCCCGGGCTGCGACCAGGAGATCCCGTCCGGTGTCCCGCACCTCGTCGCCTGGCCCGAGTTCGGCGGGATCGACGACCGCAGGCACTGGCACAAGGCCTGCTGGAACGCGAAGGACCGCCGCACCACACGGGTGCAGCGGTCCAGGAACGCTCCGCGGTACTGAGCGGCCGGCTCACACGTCCCGGCGGTCCAGCGACGCCAGGGCGGCGGCCATGACCACCGCGGTCACGCCGAGAATGATCCACAGCGGTTCCCAGCCGGTCGGCCCGGACGTGGTGACCGACGCGTCGTACATCGCGCCGAGCTGGTTGGGGATCGAGTACTCGAAGAGCGCCTGCTGCACGGAGGAGAGCGTCGGCGAGAACATGAACATCGCGAGGACCAGCGGGAGCAACACCACCGCGATCATGATCGTGATGGCGCCCGCCGAGTGCCGGACGATCGTGCCGAGCGCGAGCGAGAGCAGCCCGAGCGTCGCGACGTAGAGGCCGACCCCCACCGTGGAGCGCACCCAGGCGGCCCCGTCGGCCGTGGCGCCGTCCAGCATGGCCGTCTGCAGGACACCGACGACCCCGGCGGTCACCGTGGTGATCGTGAAGGCGAGCAGGAAGAAGACGACCGACTTCGCGATCAGCATCCGTGCCCGGCTCGGGCACGCGGTCAGCGTCGTACGGATCATTCCGGTGCCGTACTCGGACGCGATGGTCAGCACGCCGAGGGTCATCACACAGATCGAGCCCAGCAGCACGCCGAAGAAACCGAGGCTGAGGACGGGGGTCCCGTCGAGGTTCGCGTCCGACACGCTCACGGCGAACGCGGTGAGCAGACCGATGCCGACCAGCAGCACGATCATCACGCCCAGTGTCCACATCGTGGAGCGCACGGAGCGGATCTTCGTCCACTCGGAGGCGATCGCGTCACCGAGGCCGGGGGTGCGCACCGGGATCGGCGAGGAGTACAGGCCCGACTGCCCGCCCCAGCCCTGCTGCGGCTGGTGGTGCGGGGGCTGCTGGTGCGCCTGCGTCTGCGGGGGCGGCGGAGGCATCGTCATCGGGAGTCCTCGCTGGTCTTGCGCTCGGTGCGGTCCACGGGTGCGGGTGCGGGTGCGTCGGCGTACGGGTTCTGTCCCGGGGGCGGCGGGGCGTACCAGCCCTGCTGCGGGACCTCGGAGGGCGGCTGCGGCGCGTAGCCGGGCTGCCCGGGGGCCGCCTCGTAGCCGGGCTCTCCGTAGCCGGGCGGCGGCAGCTGGAGCCCCGCCTTGGCGTCCGCCGTCGAGCGGTAGTCCACGGCGCCCTGCGTCATCCGCATGTACGCCTCCTCCAGGGAGGCCTGGTGCGGCGAGAGCTCCCACAGCCGGACGTCCGACTCGTGCGCCAGGTCGCTGATCCGGGGCAGCCCGAGCCCGGTGACGCGCAGCGCGCCGTCCGGCTCCGGCATGACCCGGCCGCCCGCCTCCGTCAGCGAGGCCGTCAGCTTCTCCCGCACTTCAGGGCCGTCGGCCGCCACCCGTACACGGGCGAAGTCGGCGGAGTTGGCCGAGATGAAGTCGGTGACGCTCATGTCGGAGAGCAGCTGTCCGCGGCCGATCACGATCAGATGATCGGCGGTCAGCGCCATCTCGCTCATCAGGTGGCTGGAGACGAAGACCGTGCGCCCCTCGGAGGCCAGCTGCTTCATCAGGTTGCGGACCCAGAGGATGCCCTCGGGGTCCAGCCCGTTGACCGGCTCGTCGAAGAGCAGCACCTGCGGGTCGCCGAGGAGCGCCGCCGCGATGCCGAGCCGCTGGCCCATGCCGAGGGAGAAGCCCTTGGACCGCTTCCTCGCGACGTCCTGCAGTCCGACGACGCCCAGGACCTCGTCCACCCGCGCCGCCGGGATGCCGGCGAGCTGAGCCAGGCACAGGAGGTGGTTGCGGGCGCTGCGCCCGCCGTGCACGGCCTTCGCGTCGAGCAGCGCCCCCACCTGGCGCGGTGCGTTGGGAAGGCTCCGGAAGGCGTGCCCGCCGATCGTCACGTGACCCGACGTCGGCCGGTCCAGGCCGAGCATCATGCGCATGGTGGTGGACTTGCCCGACCCGTTGGGACCGAGGAACCCCGTGACGGCACCGGGCCGCACCTGGAAGGAAAGGTTGTGCACGGCCGTCTTCGCGCCGTAGCGCTTGGTCAGGCCGACTGCCTCGATCATTCTCCAGCCCCATCGACTTATCTGTCGTCGGGGCCCAGGCCTCAGGCCGCACGCCCCCCGTAAGAGTTAGGAGGATAACCAGCCCCGGGCGGTTCCGGCCAAGCCGTCGTCCGGAGCGTCGCCGTGCCAAGGGCCGCTCAGGCGTCCCGCTTCTTCAGTACGAGGTAGCCGCCGATCAGGGCCGCCGCCACCCACAGCACCATGATCCCGAGCCCCGCCCAGGGCCCGTACGGTGCCGGGTCGCTGTTCAGGGCGTCCGGGACCACCTGCATGATCTTGGAGCCGGCCTGGTCGGGGAAGTAGCGGGCCACGCTCTTGGCGCCGGGGACCGCCGAGAGGATCTGCGAGACGAGGAAGAAGAACGGCATCAGGATGCCGAGCGACAGCATGGAACTGCGCAGCATCGTGGCCACGGCCATGGAGAAGACCGCGATCAGGCCCATGTAGATGCCGCCGCCGAAGACCGCGCGCAGCACGTTCTCCGCGCCGATGTCCGTGCCGCGGTCTCCGAGCATCGCCTGGCTGAGGAAGAAGGTCACGAAGCTGGTGGCGAGCCCGACCAGCAGGGCGAGGACACCCGCCACCGCGATCTTGCTGAAGAGGAACGACCCGCGCTGCGGCACGGCCGCCAGCGAGGTGCGGATCATCCCGGAGCTGTACTCCGTACCCACGACCAGGACACCGAAGACGACCATCGCCAGCTGTCCGAGGACCATCCCGGAGAAGCTCACGAACGTCGGGTCGAAGGTGGCCTGCTCGGCGGCGGAGAGATCGTCGAACTGGCTGTTGAGCAGGGCGCTCAGCGCCGCGCCCATGGCGACGGTGACGACGAACGCGCAGATCAGCGTCCAGGTGGTCGAGGAGACCGTACGGATCTTGGTCCACTCGGAATTCAGGACCGCGGGTACCGATGCCATCGCCGTCACACCTCCTTCGCGCCGTCGCCGGCCGCCCGGCCGGCGGTCTGCTGCTGGTTCCATCCGTCGCCCCAGTGCGGGCCCACCGGCGGTGGCGGGGCGCCGTCGCGATCGGAGTGGGCGTGGTACTCCACGGAGCCCGCGGTCATCTGCATGAAGGCCTCCTCCAGCGAGGCCCGCTGGGAACTGAGCTCGTGCAGGACGATCCCGTGGTGGCCGGCGAGCTCGCCGAGCCGCTCGGGGGCCTCGCCGTCGATCTCCAGCGTGCCGTTGCCCGACTCGACGGCGACGACCCCCTCCGCGTGCAGCAGATCGCGCAGGCGCTCCTGCTCCGGGGAGCGCATCCGCACGAAGCTGCGGGAGTTCTCGTGGATGAAGTCGGCCATCGACGTGTCCGCCAGCAGCTTCCCCTGCCCGATGACGATCAGATGATCGGCTGTCAGGGCCATTTCACTCATGAGGTGCGAGGAGACGAAGATCGTCCGGCCTTCCGCCGCGAGGGTCTTCATCAGATTCCGGATCCAGTGAATTCCCTCCGGGTCCAGACCGTTGACGGGTTCGTCGAACATCAGGATCTCGGGGTCGCCGAGGAGCGCCGCCGCGATTCCCAGCCGCTGCCCCATGCCGAGGGAGAAACCCTTGGACTTCTTCTTCGCCACCGCGCTCAGACCGACCGTGTCGAGCACGTGGGAGACCCGGCTCGCCGGGATGCGGTTGCTCTGGGCGAGGCAGAGGAGGTTGTTGTACGCGCTGCGGCCGCCGTGCATCGACTTCGCGTCGAGCAGCGCCCCGATGTGCTTCAGCGGCTCCTGGAGCTCGCGGTAGTGACGGCCGTCGATGCGCACCGTGCCGCTGGTCGGGTTGTCGAGGTCGAGCATCATCCGCATCGTCGTGGACTTGCCCGCCCCGTTCGGGCCGAGGAACCCCGTCACCATGCCGGGCCTGACTTGGCATGAGAGATGGTCGACGGCAACCTTGTTGCCGAAGCGTTTGGTGAGGCCGTCGAGCTCGATCATGCGTTCACGCTAGAACGGCCGCGCGCCCGGCGCCACCACAAAGGCGAAACCGGGCGCGCAAAAGGTACTGCTGAGGTACGTGCCGTGGGTCAGCGGGTCTGCTGGGCGGGGACCCCGCGGGTGGCGGAATCGTCCTCGACCGGGGAGCCGGCGGCGGCGACCGCGGCGCCCGTCAGCGTCGCCAGCATCTCGCGGACGTTGGTCAGCTGGGCGTTGATCGAGTCGCGGCGGTTGGTGAGCGCCGCCAGCTCGCGCTCCGACTCGCTGCGGATCCGGTCGGCCTTGGCGTTCGCGTCCGCCACGATGTCCTCGGCCTGGCGCTGGGCCGTCTCCACCGTCTGGCGGGCCCGGCGCTCGGCGTCCGTACGGAGCTTCTCGGCCTCCAGACGGAGCTGCTCCGCGCGGTGCTCGATCTCGGCGAGGCGCTTCTCGGCCTTCGCCTGACGGGACGCGAGGTCGCGCTCCGACTGCTCACGGCGCTTGGCGAGGTTCGTCTCGAAGTCCGCGGCGGCCTGGGCGGCCTTGGCGCGGGTCTCCTCGAAGAGGGCGTCCGCCTCCTCGCGCTTCTGCTGGGCGTCCTTCTGGGCGTCGGAGCGGAGCGTGCTCGCCTCGCCCTTCGCCTTCTCGACGATACGGACGCCCTCGTCCTCGGCCTTCGACTTGCGCTCGGCGGCGAACGTCTCCGCGTCGTTGCGCACCTGCTGGGCGGCCGACTCGGCCAGCTCGCGGTGCTGCTCGGCCGCGCGGCGGGCCTCCTCGCGCAGGTCCTTCGCCTCCTCCTCGGCGAGGCGGAGGATCTTCTCGACGCGCGCACCGAGACCGGCGTACGACGGCTCGGCGTCGTTGACCTGGGCCTGGGCGTTCTGCGTCTCGAGGTGGAGCTCCTCGATGCGCTTTTCCAGAGAGGTGATACGGGCAAGAGCACTGTCACGGTCGGCGACGAGTTTGGTAATGCGGTCGTCCACCTGACCGCGGTCGTATCCACGTCGCACGAGCTCGAAGCCGAAGGGGGAGGAAGGGTCGCTCATGGGGTTCCTGTCGAATGAGACCGGTGAGGTGTTAGAGGGAATCCTAGGGGCCTGGGCGGCGTGTCAACGTGAAGATGCCGCTTTGGTATGGAGAATGACACCCCTTTTGAGTGGCTGACCTCCGGAGTGCTTGCGACCCGAAGGCTTGAATGTTCATGGCGAAGTACGTGACCGGCTACCCGTCCGACGCCTTGCCACCCGACCGGGTACCCGCCGTGGCACCGGCCTTGACGCCCCCGGCGCCACCGCCCGACGCCTTGCCCGTCCCACCCGGGGCCTCGAAAGACTCCAACGCCTCGAGGACGTCCTGGACACGGGAGATCTCCGTATTGATGTCCTCGCGCCGTCGCACGAGCAGGTCCAGCTCCCGGCGGCCCTCGTCGACCATCTGCTCGGCCTCGGCCTCGGCGTCCGCGCGCAGCTTCTCGGCCACGCGGGTCAGTTCGGCCTTCTTGGTCTCGGCCTCCTTGAGGAGGGACTCAGCGCGCTTCACAGCGGCGATGCGGACCTTGCTCGCCTCCGAATTCGCGTCCGAGAGCAGCTCCTTGGCCTTGGCCTCGGCCTCCGCCCGCTGTTCCGTCGCCGCCTTCATCAGCTTGTCGACGCGCTCGCCGGCCGTCTTCATCTGCTCGGACGTCTCGCGCCGGGCGCGCTCGTGCAGCTCCTCGATCTCGCCCTCGATCCGGGTCCGGAGCTCCTCCGCGCGCTCCCGGGTGGCGGTGGCGTCCCGGCGGGCGCCGACGAGCAGCTCGTCCGCGTCCGCACGGGCCCGCTCCACCAGGGAGTTGCCCTCGACCGTGGCCTCGGAGGTGATCCGCACCGCCTCGTTGCGCGCGGCGCCGACCATGCGGTCGGACTGCTCCTCGGACTCGGTGGCGGCGCGCAGCGCCTCCTCCTGGGCCTTGTTGACGAGCTGGTCGGCCTGTTCGGCCGCGTCCGCACGGCGCTTCGCCGCAGCCTCGCGCGCCTCGTCAAGCAGCCGGTCCGCCTCCTGGCGGGCCTCGGCGCGCACCTGCTCCGCGGCGGACTCGGCGTCGGCGCGCAGCCGCTCCGACTCCTCGCGGGTGCGGGCCGCGTGCTCCTGGGCCGAGCTCACGGTCTGCGCCGCCTCCGCGCGCAGCCGCTCGGCCTCGTCGGCCGCCTCGCCGACGAGGCGCTCCGACTGCTCGGCCGCCTCGCTACGGATCCGCTCGCTCTCACCCGTCGCCTCGGCCATGAGCCGGTCGGCCTGCCCCGCCGCCTCGGAACGGATCCGGTTGGCGTCCTCCCGGGCCTCGCCGCGGGCGCGGGACGCGTCCTGCTCCGCCGAGGCCAGGGCGTCCGACGCCTCCGTGCGGATCCGCTGGCTGTACTCGGAGGTGTCCGAGCGCAGCTTCTCCGACTCGGTGATGGCCTCGGAGACCGTCCGCTCGGCCAGGGTCTTCGCGGCCTCGGACTCCTCGTGCGCGACCTGGCGGATCCGGTTGGCGTCCTCGGTGGCCCGCTCGCGCTCGGCATAGGCGTCGGAGCGGACCCGGTCGGCCTCCTCCTGCGCCTCGGTCCGCGTCCGCTCCGCCGAGTGCTCGGCGGCCGAGCGCAGCCCGGTGATCTCCTCCTCGGCCTGCTCCTGCAGCCCCGCGACGGAGTCCCGCACCTGCTGGGCGGTCTGCTCGGCGGCGGAGACCAACTCGGACGCCCTGCTCTCCGCCTCCTCGACCAGCCGCTGGGCCTCGGCCTGGGCCTCCTCGACCCGCTTGCGGGCGGAGGCGAGGAGCTCCTCGCTCTGCTCGCGGGCGCGCTCGCGCTCCTGCTCAGCCTCGGCGC
>NZ_NEUF01000080.1 GCF_002910915.1 Streptomyces sp. SM10
CCGCCACGGCCGACGCCGGGCCCGCCACCGCCACGGCCGACGCCCCCGGGGCGGGAAGCACCCGTACGGATGTCGCCCCACGCCCCGAGGCCGCCCCGTCCGGAGCCGACCCCTCCCGGCGGCTGTTCGTGGCCCGCGCGGTCGGCGGTGCCGCGGCCCTCGCCGGGCTCGGGACCGTGGGCTACGGCACCTACGGGGTGCTGCGAGGCCCCCGCACCAAACGGATCACCATCCCGCTCGCCGGACTGCCGCGCTCCGCCCACGGCTTCCGGATCGCGCTGGTCAGCGACATCCATCTGGGGCCCATCCTGGGCCGCGCCCACACCCGGCGCGTCGTCGACGCGATCAACGCCACCAGCCCCGACCTGGTCGCCGTCGTCGGAGACCTCGTCGACGGATCCGTCGCCGACCTGGGTCCCGCGGCGGAGCCGCTGGCGCAGCTCGACGCCCGCCACGGCAGCTACTTCGTCACGGGCAACCACGAGTACTTCTCCGGCGCCGCCGAGTGGGTCGACCACGTACGCGAGCTGGGCCTGCACCCCCTGGAGAACGCCCGCGTCGAGATCGCCGGCTTCGACCTCGCCGGAGTCAACGACGTCGCGGGCGAGAGCGAGGGCCAGGGCCCGGACTTCGCCCGCGCGCTCGGTGATCGGGACCGCAGCCGCGCCTCGGTCCTCCTCGCGCACCAGCCCGTCGTCATCGACGACGCCGTCGCGTACGGCGTCGGACTCCAGCTCTCCGGCCACACCCACGGGGGCCAGCTCTGGCCCGGGAACATGGTGGCCGAACTCGCCAACCCGACCGTGGCCGGATACGAGCGCTACGGCGACACGCAGTTGTACGTCTCGCGCGGTGCGGGCGCCTGGGGACCCCCCGTGCGCGTCGGCGCCCCCTCCGACATCACCGTGGTGGAACTCGCTTCCCTCCAGGCCTGACCGCGAAACCTGTGAGCCTCCTTCCCGGCCTTCCATATGTGAATATCGTGTGATTGGGTGAGGGTGATCATGCGGCGGTGATGTGCCTCTCTGTACACGCGAGCCGGGGTGGGGTCGGCAAGGGAGCACGGCAATGCGGTTCATCCGTCTACGGATTCTCGCGATTCTGACGGTACTCGTCGTCGCAGGCGTCGGCGCCTGGCAATTGCTCCCCTCCGACGAGGTGAACGAGTCCCCGATCACGGTGGGGACGTCCGACGAGGTGACCTCGCTCGACCCCGCCGGGGCCTACGACGCCGGCTCCTGGGCGATCTACAGCAACCTCTACCAGTCCCTGATGACCTTCAGGTCCGGGGCGGTCGTGCCCGAACCGGACGCGGCGGAGAGATGCGGCTTCATCGGCCAGAAGCTCCAGACGTACCAGTGCAAGCTGCGGGACGACCTGACGTTCTCCGACGGGCGCAGGATCACGGCCGCCGACGTGAAGTACTCCTTCGAGCGGATGCTGAAGATCAAGGCGGACGTCGGCCCCTCGGTGCTGTTCCCCAACCTCGACACCATCGTGTCCGAGGGCCGCACGATCACCTTCAACCTCTCGGCCCGGGACGCGACGTTCCCCCAGAAGCTGGCCACGGGCGCCGGATCCATCGTCGACCCCACGCAGTACCCGAAGGACAAGCTCCGCACGGACAACCAGGTCGACGGCTCGGGTCCGTACACCCTGAAGTCGTACGAGCCCGGCGTCCGCGCCGAGCTGGTGCCCAACCCGGCGTACAGGGGCGCCCTGAAGAAGACGGGCGGCCCGGTCGACATCCGCTACTTCGAGGGCTCCGAGGCGCTCCAGGCCGCGTGGGCGGCCGGCGACGTCGACGTCACGCACCGTCAGCTCCCCGCGGAGAAGCTCGCCCAGCTCGACCCGGGCGCCGATGAACAGCGCGTCACCGAGGCCGACAGTGCGGAGATCCGCAACCTCGTCTTCAACGTCCGTGACGGCGCGCCGCTCGCGGACCGGAAGGTCCGTCAGGCCATCGCCTGGATCATCGACCGGGGGCCGCTGGTCACCAAGGTCTACCGGAACACCGTCGAACCGCTCTACTCGCTGATCCCGCAGGGCTACATCGGGCACAGCACCCCCTTCTTCGACTCCTACCCCCAGTCGGATCCGGACCGGGCCAGGGAGCTGATGCGGGAAGCCGGTGTGGACCTCCCGCTGCACATCACCTTCGCCCACCGCGACGACGACGCGAACAAGGAGGAGTCCGCAGAGCTGGTCCGGCAGCTGGAGAAGGACGGGCTGTTCGAGGTGACGGAGAAGGCCGTGGAGTGGCAGGCCTTCCAGAAGGGGTACGCGGCCGGCGAGTACGACGCCTACACCCTGGGCTGGCTTCCCGACTTCCCGGACCCCGACACCTTCAGCCAGCCGCTGGTCGGCCGCGACAGCTCGCTCCACAACGGCTACACCAGCACGAAGATGGACGCGCTGATCTCCGCCACCCAGCAGTACAGCGACCGGGGCCGGACCTCGGGCGACTTCAAGGATCTGCAGCGACTGGTCGGCGAGGACGTGCCGCTGGTGCCGCTGTGGCAGAAGAAGGACTACGTCGTCAGCAAGCAGACCGTGTCCGGGGCCCAGTACCTCTCCGACGGCACCGGCATCTGGCGGCTGTGGGAACTCAGCTGGATCTGACGTCCCGGGGGCCGCGTGACGCGGAACCGGGCAGGAACTCCACCAGGACGTCGTGGATCTGCCGCACGAGCGGTCGCAGCACCCGGAAGCGGGAGAGCGCGATCGCCCGGGCGGCGATCGGGGCGGTGCGCTCGACGAGCCGGCGGCTCCTCTCCGTGCCCTCGGAACGGTCGTAGACCCAGAACAGCACCAGGCCCATCTGCATCAGCCACATCAACTGCGGCAGCAGTGCGGCCAGTTCCGCGTCGGCCTTGACCGAGGAACCCGACAGGCAGCGCTCGTGCACGGAGATGACCGCCTCCCTGGCCGCGACCGACTCCTCGGAGAAGGGCGAGAGAGGGCTGTCCGGGTCGGCGGCGTTCTTGAAGAACTGCGCGGCGAAGCGGTGATACGGCCCGGCGACGTCCAGCCAGCTGAGCAGCACCCCCCGGATGCGTACGGCGAGATCCGCGTCGCCGGCCAGGACGGGCTGCACGGCGCTCTCGTGCTCGGCGGCGAGACGGTCGTAGAAGCCCTGGACCAGGTGCTCCTTCGACGAGAAGTAGTAGTAGGCGTTCCCGACGGAGACGCCTGCCTCCTGGGCGATCGCCCGCATCGTCGTCCGGTCGTAGCCGCGCTCCTCGAAGAGCCGGAGCGCGGTCTCCAGGATCAGGGTGCGGGTCTGCTCGCTCTTCGGCGCCTTCGCCGTCTTCTCGTCCTTCGCCACGCGGCCCAGGCTATCGGGGAGGCGTGTCCTGCGGATTCCGGGAGGTCATGGCCTCGGCGAACTCCGCGCGCATCGCGTCGGGGGAAGGCAGTTCCCTGCCGAGGGCCTCGACCCACCGCGCTGCCGCCTCGTCCACCCCGGAGCGGAACGCGCGCCGCAGCGGGATCCGGAACAGCAGGAGCGCGAGCGCGGCGGGCGGGCGTACGAGCCCCCGCCCTCTCACGGTCAGGGTGACGCCGACCTCCCATGTCCCTCCGCCGGCCGCGCGCACGGTGAGCGCCACCGCGGCCCGGCCGAGCGGGTGCCGGGCGCGGGCGGTGACCGGGGCCCGGGCGGCCGCGAGAGCGCCGGCGGGGGCGTCAGCCGCGGCCCACCAGGCGTTCAGGTCCGCCCTGGCCCGTCCGGAGATTCGCTGGAGGAAGCCCCCGGCGGGATTACGGAGGGCGAGGCCCGCTTCCAGGGCCGACGGCCGGTCGGGTGTGGTGAGCCGCAGGGTCACCCGGCCCGAGGTGTCGGCCGAGGACAGGCGCTGCTCCACGACGATCGCGGTGGACCGGCGCCACTCCCGTATGCGTACGGACATCGTCTCCGCAGGGGTCTGTGGCGTCTTCCCGGGAGAGGGCTCGGCAGGGTTCGGGGCGACCGTGTAGCGCGCGCCGGCGCGCAGGTGACGCCCCTTCACCAGCCGGACGCGGGGGATCGGCCTCCCGTCCTCCAGCACGGTCCCTCCCCGGCCCGTGCGGGTGGACTCCAGGATGTCCAGGAGGAGCGCGGCGCACTCCTCGAACCAGTCGCGGTCCAGGGCCGTGACCGACACGGTGCGGTGGAAGCGGGCCATCTCGGTCGGCTCAGGCGCTCATCGAACGCGCGGTGTTGACCTGGGACATGACCCACTGGAAGGTTTCGGGACCCGTCGCCGGGATCATCGTCTGGTGGTGCCGGCCGCCGCTGGTGACCGTGATCTGCACGAAGCCGGTGGTGCGCTTCTCCTTCATCAGGAGGAAGAGCAGACCGATGAGGCAGAACAGCGCGAAGACGATGGCCAGCACGATCCCCACGGTCGGGATCTTCTCCTCGGTGCGCGACATGTCCGTCGCCGTCCACACCGCGCCCTTGAGCGGCAGCGTGCCGGACGGGGTCACGATGCCGTCGTTCATCACCGTGATGTCGCCGAGCGAGAGCATCGGCACCCCGCCGCCGCCCTGCTGCACCGGCAGGTTGAAGCCCGGTTGGGTGGGCTGACCGCCGGGATAGCCGTAGCCGGGGCCCTGCTGCGCGGCGGACTCGGGCAGCGGCTGCGGGTAGCCGTAGGCAGGGGTGGCGCCCGGCGACGGGTAGCCGTATCCCTGGGCGTCCGGCATCGTGGGCGGGTTGCCCTGCGGCTGGGGCGGGCCCCACTTGTATGAGTCGTCCGCGTGCGGATTCGGATCGCTCACAACGTTCCCCGTTCTCCATCAAGCCATCTGCTCCCGCGCTGTGCTGCACCGGGAGAGGCGAGCCGGTCACCGGCTCCGCTCGACCGTACCGTCCCGGCCGGTCCGATGCACCAAGAGGCCCCGCTTCCCGCACGGACCGTGCGGGAAGCGGGGCCTCCTGAGGCAACGCGTGGGTCAGAAGCGGCGGGTGATGAGCGCGCGCTTCACTTCCTGGATCGCCTTGGTGACCTCGATGCCACGCGGACAGGCGTCCGTGCAGTTGAACGTCGTGCGGCAACGCCACACGCCGTCACGGTCGTTGAGGATCTCCAGACGCTGCTCACCGGCCTCGTCGCGCGAGTCGAAGATGAAGCGGTGCGCGTTGACGATGGCCGCCGGGCCGAAGTACTGGCCGTCGTTCCAGAACACCGGGCACGAGGACGTGCACGCGGCGCAGAGGATGCACTTGGTGGTGTCGTCGAAGCGCTCGCGGTCCTCGGGGGACTGCAGGCGCTCACGCGTCGGCTCGTTCCCCTTGGTGACGAGGAAGGGCATGACATCGCGGTATGCCTGGAAGAACGGGTCCATGTCGACCACGAGGTCCTTGAGGACCGTGAGGCCCTTGATGGCCTCGACCGTGATCGGCTTCTCCGGGTTGATGTCCTTGATCAGCGTCTTGCAGGCGAGCCTGTTCTTGCCGTTGATCCGCATCGCGTCGGAGCCGCAGATGCCGTGCGCGCAGGAGCGCCGGAACGTCAGAGTGCCGTCCTGCTCCCACTTGATCTTGTGAAGGGCGTCGAGCACACGCTCCTTCGGGTCGATCGAGATCTGGAAGTCCTGCCACTCGACCTCGTCGGAGACCTCGGGGTTGAAGCGGCGGATCCGGAACGTGGCCGTGATGTACGGGGTGTCGGCGAAGCCGGCCTCGGGCTCGGGGGCCTTGTCCGACTTCTCCAGGGTGGGGGTTGCCATCAGTACTTACGCTCCATCGGCTGGTAGCGGGTCGTGACGACCGGCTTGTAGTCGAGCCGGATCGACTCGGTGCCGTCGTCCGCGACCTCGCGGTACGCCATGGTGTGGCGCATGAAGTTGACGTCGTCGCGGTTCGGGTAGTCCTCGCGGTAGTGACCGCCGCGTGACTCCTTGCGGGCCAGCGCGGAGGTCGCCATGACCTCGGCCAGGTCGAGCAGGTTGCCCAGCTCGATGGCCTCCAGCAGGTCGGTGTTGAACCGCTTGCCCTTGTCCTGGATCGACACGTCGAGGTAGCGCGCGCGCAGCTCGGCGATCTTGTCGACCGCCGCCTTGATGGTCTGCTCGGTGCGGAACACCATCACGTTGGCGTCCATGCACTCCTGCAGCTCCGTGCGGAGCGCGTGGACCCGCTCGGTGCCGGTCGAGTTGCGCAGCCGCTCGACCTGCTCCTGGACCAGCTGCGCCGGGTTCTCGGGAAGCTCGACGAAGTCGTTCTTCGCGGAGTACTCGGCGGCGGCGATGCCCGAACGGCGGCCGAAGACGTTGATGTCGAGCAGCGAGTTGGTGCCGAGGCGGTTGGCGCCGTGCACGGAGACACAGGCGACCTCGCCGGCGGCGTACAGGCCCGGGACGACGGTGGTGTTGTCGGACAGCACCTCGCCCTCGACGTTGGTCGGGATGCCGCCCATGGCGTAGTGCGCGGTCGGCTGGATCGGGATCGGGTCCGTGTAGGGCTCGATGCCGAGGTAGGTGCGCGCGAACTCGGTGATGTCCGGGAGCTTGGCGTCCAGCTGCTCCGGCGGGAGGTGCGTGAGGTCGAGGTAGACGTGGTCGCCCTCGGGGCCGCAGCCGCGGCCCTCACGGATCTCCGTGTAGATGGAGCGGGACACGACGTCACGGGACGCGAGGTCCTTCATGACCGGCGCGTACTTCTCCATGAAGCGCTCGCCGTCCTTGTTGCGGAGGATGCCGCCCTCACCACGGGCGCCCTCCGTCAGCAGGATGCCCATGCGCCAGATGCCCGTCGGGTGGAACTGGAAGAACTCCATGTCCTCCAGCGGCAGACCCCGGCGGTAGCAGGCGGCCTGGCCGTCACCGGTCAGGGTGTGCGCGTTCGACGTCACCTTGAAGAACTTGCCGGTGCCGCCCGAGGCGTAGATGACCGACTTCGCCTGGAAGACGTGGATCTCGCCGGTGGCCAGCTCGTAGGCGACGACGCCGGCGGACTTCTTGACGCCGTCCTGCTCGACGACCAGCTGGTCCAGGACGTAGAACTCGTTGAAGAATTCCACGCCCTCCTTGACGCAGTTCTGGTACAGCGTCTGGAGGATCATGTGGCCGGTGCGGTCGCCCGAGTAGCAGGCGCGGCGGACGGGGGCCTCACCGTGGTTGCGGGAGTGACCGCCGAACCGGCGCTGGTCGATCTTTCCCTCGGGCGTACGGCCGAACGGCAGGCCCATCTTCTCCAGGTCGAGGACGGCGTCGATGGCCTCCTTCGCGAGGATCTCGGCGGCGTCCTGGTCGACCAGGTAGTCACCACCCTTGATCGTGTCGAAGGTGTGCCACTCCCAGTTGTCCTCCTCCACGTTGGCCAGCGCGGCGGCCATGCCGCCCTGCGCGGCGCCCGTGTGGGAGCGGGTGGGGTAGAGCTTCGTCAGCACGGCGGTGCGGCTGCGCTTGGTCGACTCGATGGCCGCGCGCATGCCGGCGCCGCCGGCGCCGACGATGACGGTGTCGTACTTGTGGATCTGCATGGTTTCCTCTGGTCCCTCTGTCCCGGCGCCTAGCGGATGTTCGGGTCGAAGGTGAAGATCACCAGCGTGCCCAGCAGGACGGTGAACACCGTGGCGGTGTACAGGAGCATCTTCAGCCAGAAGCGGGTGTTGTCCCGTTCGGCGTAGTCGTTGATGACCGTACGGAGGCCGTTGGCGCCGTGCAGCATGGCGAGCCACAGCATCGCCAGGTCCCAGACCTGCCAGAACGGCGAGGCCCAGCGGCCGGCCACGAAGGCGAACCCGATCTTGGACACACCGCCGTCGAGCACCAGCTGGATCAGCAGGTGGCCGATGACGAGGACGACCAGCACGATGCCCGACAGGCGCATGAAGAGCCAGGCGTACATCTCGAAATTGGTGCGCGAGCCCTTGGGGGTCTTGCCCGTGCGCTTGCGCGGGGGCTCGATCACGGGGGCCGGATTGTCGACGTCGTAAAGGCTCACGGCCTCGACGTCACCGATCGCCGACGACGAAGGAGTCTCGGTGGACATTGGCCTCAGCTCCCGAAGACTTCGCGTACGGCGTGGCCGAGGACGGGGTACAGGGCCCCGACCATCAGCACGATCCAGACGCCGAGGACGGTCCACAGCATCTGCTTCTGGTAGCGCGCGCCCTTGGCCCAGAAGTCCACGGCGACGATCCGGAGACCGTTCAGCGCGTGGAAGAGGATGGCGGCCACCAGGCCATATTCGAGGAGCGCGACGATCGGCGTCTTGTACGTGGCCACGACTTCGTCGTAGGCCTCGGGGGAGACGCGGACGAGAGCGGTGTCCAGGACGTGTACGAACAGGAAGAAGAAAATGAGGACACCGGTGACTCGATGAGCCACCCAGGACCACATGCCTTCCCGGCCGCGGTACAGCGTTCCAGCCGGCACGGAAGAACCCTCCGGGAGCGGGGATTGGGGTCGGCCGGCTTGACTGTCGGTCTGACCCGGCCGGGTACGGTCCACCGGCCCCGGCCATCGTAGCGACGCTTTGTCGGTTCCATGGCGGCGGGGGCACCGGTGTGATCAAAGCTGCAGTCAAACAGGCACGGACGGGCTACCGCGGGTCATATGCCACCGGGGGGAACGGGTCGGGCGTCAGGCCCGCCTCCGTCACCAGCTCGATGATGCGGCCCCGGGCGAGTCGTCGCATCTCCTCCGCGGTGAGGGAACGCTCCTCGTCGGGTTCGTGCGCCAGCCTGGTGCGGATGGCGGCCAGCACCTGGTCGACGTGCTGGGAGGGGTGCAGGCCGTCGAGGCAGATCACGAAGGCGTGGCCGAACCTGCTCTCGTACGCGGCGTGCGCGGCGCGGAGTGCCAGGTGGGCGGCGCGGGGCGCGTCGTGGTGCAGGCAGGGCGCGCACTCCGCCGCGAGTGCCTCGGCGAGATCCGGTGGCGCGAGGTCGTACCCGGCCTCGTCCGAGGCGGCGAGCAGCGTCTCCAGGTCCTGATAGGGCCGGTGGGCGGCCATCCGCTGCGCCCAGCGACCGCTGCCGCAGCACTCCAGCAGGGCGGCTTCTGCCAGGTCCCGGGGCCAGGTGTTGAAGCGGCCGAGGCCACCCGAGTGGGCACTTCCGTGTGTCCTCGCGGAGACTGGTTCCGGAACGTAGGCCTCCACCGGGGCCTCCCGAAGGGCCGGGGCAGGACCCCGGTTCTGGGCGGGAACGGTCGTCAGCCCGGCCTGCTGCGGTGGTTTCGGCAGGCCGGCGTGGGACTCGCTGGACCTGGACAGCGGGACTCCTCGGATGAATGACATCTGTGACTCTGGAGAGGGGCCGGAGAGCCAAGAGGTTGCGCGGGGGAGCGAGTGAGGACTGGTTCTTATGTGCCTTCACGCTAACGAGGCCGGGCGACGCGGAACCGAAGGATGCGAGAAGTTCACCCGGACGGGAGAGTTTCGGAACGCTTGATGGACGAATGGGCGGGGGAAATGCCCGACTTTCTCGTCTTCTTTGAACTGTTCTCCGTCGATGCAGGAGGTTTCTGACCGATGTCGTCCTCACGTGCACCCCTGGTGGCCGGCGCGGCCGTCGCGGTGGCCGCAGCCGTCACGCTCACCGTCGTCGTCTGGCCCGAGGGCTCCGGCCCGGGGGCCGGGAGCGGCGCGTCGGCCTCCGGCACCTCCGCCTCGCCGTCACCGACCCGGAGCTATCCGCTCTCCACGACGCCGCGGACCATACCCGCGGTGCGCGACCACACCGCCGCACGCGGGCCCGGCTGGAAGCCGGCCGAGGGCAGCACGGTCGTCGCGGCCGATCCCGAGCTCGCCGACGAGGCGAAGCTGCTCGCCAAGGAGCTGAAGATCGGCTACCGGGGCGAGAAGGCCCCCCGCTCCGGCGACGTCGAGCTGGCGCTCGCCGACTCCGGCAAGGGCGGCCCGGAGTCGTACACGCTGAAGACCGAGGGCAACCGGGTCACGATCAGCGGTGCCGGCGAGGCGGGCGTCTTCTACGGGACCCGCACCCTCAAGCAGTCGCTGAGCGCCGACGACACCATGCCCGAGGGCGTCGTGCGCGACACCCCGGACCGGCCGCAGCGGGGGTTCAACCTCGACATCGCGCGCAAGCACTACAGCGCGGAGTGGATCGAGGCCAGGATCCGCGAGATGGCCGACCTCAAGCTCAACCAGCTCGGCCTCCACTTCTCCGACGACCAGGCCTTCCGGATCGAGTCCGACACCCACCCCGAGGTGGTCTCCGAGGACCACCTCACCAAGGCCGAGGTCCGCCGCATCGTGAAGCTCGCCCAGAGCCTCCACATCACGGTCGTCGGTGAGATCGACTCGCCCGGACACCTCGGGGCCGTGCTGCGCGCCCACCCCGACCTCCAGTTGCGCGACACGCAGGGTGTCGCGCGGCAGGGTGCCATCGACATCTCGAAGGCGGAGTCGGCGGAGATCGTCGACGATCTGCTCGGCGAGTACGCGGGGCTCTTCCCCGGCGACTGGTTCCACGTCGGCGCCGACGAGTACCAGGCGCTCACCGTGAGCGATCCGGCGGCCTCGTATCCGCAGCTGGCCGCTGCGGCGCGGAAGAAGTACGGCGACGACGCCACGGTCCAGGACCTGGCCGAGGGCTGGCTGAACGACCGCGCGGCGGTCGTCCGCAAGGCCGAGAAGATCCCCAAGGCGTGGAACGACGGGTTCTTCAGCGGGGGGACGGTCACCGCGCACAAGGACATCGAGGTCGAGTACTGGACGGGCAAGGAGATCGGCGCCCGGCCGCCCCAGGAGTACCTGGCCGAGGGCCGCAAGGTGATCAACCTCAACGACGAGTACCTCTACTACGTGCTCGGCGAGCCCAACGACTTCACGTACCCGACGGGTGAGCGCATCTACGAGCAGTGGACGCCGCTGGTCCTGCGCGGCACCGAGCCGGTGGCCGAGCGCTACTCGAAGCAGATCCTGGGCGGCCGGTTCGCGGTCTGGGGCGACTTCCCGAACGCGCAGACCCAGGCGCAGGTGGCCGCCGGCATCCGGATGCCGCTCAACGCGGTCTCCCAGAAGCTGTGGGACCCGGGCAAGCCCGAGCTGAGCTGGGCCGAATTCAAGACACTGGCCGACGAGGTCGACTCGTCGGCCTGACCGGCGGCTCCGTGGCCGGCCGCGCCGTGCAAGGCCGCCCTCCGCCGGCGCGCACGGACTCCGCGCCGGTCTGAGTTGACCCGATTTCGCGCTTCCCCGTGGTCCCGGGTGGGAAGAATGGCAGCCCGGACCGCAGGGGGAGCACGACGTGGGTTTCTGGGGCTGCTACCTGGTGGGCCGCAGTGGTGAGCCGCTCATCGGCCACCCCGCGCTGCGGGACGCGCGCGAGCGGCTGACGCTGCGGGAGTACCGGGCGGACGGCTGGCAGGTCTGGTCCCACCCCACGGAGCCCTCGCTCGGCAGCATGACCGCGCTCGCCGACGCCGCACGGGCCCCGGTCCTCCTCGGCTTCGTCATGGACGGCGCCTGCGTGGCCGTCGAGGCGGCGGCGCCGCACAGCGGTTCCTGGTACGCCTGCCTCGGCAGGGCGCCCATGGCGGCGCACATGGTCCGGGACGGCATGACGCTGGAGGACTTCTTCCTGCCGCCCGAGGACGCGGCGGCCCGGGCCGTGGCGTGGGCGGCCGAAACCGGCCGGGGCGTCCTCGAAGGACCCCTGCTCGAACTGCTGCGCACCGAGTGGCCGGAGCGGTCCGCGGAGGAGCTTTTCTTCGCTTTCCTGGACTGTCTGGGCATCGAGAGCCTGTCCGGCCGAGTCCCGATGTGATCTTCGGTGTCGGAAGAGTGACGCTTTTCAGCCATCTGACGCTGTACGCGGTAACGGGAGGGTGATGTCTCCCGGGAACCGATGGACGGATGGGGGAGGCGTCGATGAGTCTGCTGGAGCTGGTCGCCCGTGCCGACGGGCGAGGTCTGGTGGCGAGCGGGCTCGCCTGCCTGGACCGCTGCCTCCCGATGCCGGGGGACGGCGACGATCCGGAGCCGCTGCGCCTGCTCTGGACGAGCTGCGAGAGCGGCGCGGAATGGGCCGCCCGGCTCGACGGCGCGCACGCCGCGCTGGAGGACACCGCCAAGGCCGACGCCACCGGGGCCCGCGTACGGGCGCTGCTCGGCGCGGCGCCCCGGGACCTCGACGCCGGGCCACTGCGCGTGTGGGCGGACGCCTGTTCGCTGCTCGCCCTGGACGTCCACGGGGAGTTCGACTTCCCGGCGGGCGGCAGGGACACGTCCGAGCGCTGCCGCGCCGGCGACTTCGCCGGTGCGGGCCCGCTCGTCACGGGTGAGCTCCGCCGCCAGTCCCGGATACTGGAGGCGCTCGACGGGGCCGACGGGGCGCCGGGCGGCGGATCGGGCCTGCGCCGGGCCCTCGAACT
Organism: Streptomyces sp. SM10; assembly: GCF_002910915.1. GTDB lineage: Bacteria > Actinomycetota > Actinomycetes > Streptomycetales > Streptomycetaceae > Streptomyces. The sequence goes on from NZ_NEUF01000080.1 coordinate 12,334, forward strand.
GTCGACCGAGGGGCGGCGGGTGCTGCGCGCGGTGGTGTCCCGCCGCGCGCGCGGCCGGTCCGTGACGTCCCCCTGACGCGACGTCGTGGGAGGGAGGGGACGACGACCAGGGCCGCCACCCCCCACAGGAGAGGCCCCGGCCGTCTTCCACGGGTCCGCAGAGCGACCCCGTACTCATCTCAGCGCCATGGGCGCGTCTTCTGTCACACCGCACGGGGTCAGGAGACAGTTGCGGGTTGTACAAGTCATGGACGGGGCACCGTCCGACCACGTAGCGTGCTGAGTCACGCAGGGTGGCGCAGTAGTGGTGACCAGCTACGATTCAGATCAGCAGGGCGGGTTGAGGGAGTGCTGGGGGACGACGCGGAGCTGACCGCCGCGGTGCTCGCGGCACAGGACGGGGACGAGGACGCCTTCCGGACTGTGTACCGCGCTGTGCACCCGCGGCTGCTGGGCTACATACGGACGCTGGTCGGTGAACCGGACGCGGAGGACGTGGCGTCCGAGTCCTGGCTGCAGATAGCGCGTGACCTGGACCGTTTCAGCGGGGACGCCGACCGGTTCCGGGGCTGGGCGGCCCGGATAGCGCGCAACCGCTCGCTGGATCATCTGCGGATGAGAGGCAGGCGCCCGGCGATCGGAGGCGACGAAAGCGAACTGGCGGGTGAGCCCGCCGAGTCCGACACGGCCGGTGAGGCGCTGGAGTCGCTGGCGACCGGGCGCACCATGTCGCTCATCGCGCAGCTGCCCCAGGACCAGGCCGAGGCGGTCGTGCTCCGGGTGGTGATCGGGCTGGACGCCAAGAGCGCCGCCCGCACGCTGGGCAAGCGCCCCGGTGCCGTGCGCACCGCCGCCCACCGCGGACTGAAGCGGCTGGCGGAGCTGGTCGGCGCCGACCCCGGCACGGACGACGACATTCCGGCGGCGGGTCCGGAGCTCGGCGCCGTGCCCGCGCAGCGGCCGGGCCGCCAGGGTGCGGCGGCGCCCGCCGGTGTGACGCATTCGCGTCCGTGGACGCAGAAGGACATGTGATGGCCGACGAGCAGCACGAGTGGCTTGACGCGGACGCGGCGGAGAAGTTGTTCCGCGGCGAGTCCGTCGAGCCCCTCGGCGATCACGCGGCGAGCGAGGCACGGCGCATCGAGGCCGCGCTGCTCGCGCTGCGGACCACGCGCCCTCCCGAAGGTGAACTTCCGGGTGAGGCGGCCGTACTGGCTGCCTTCCGCGAGGCGTCCCGGGGCGGGAAACGGGCGGACGCGGCGGCTCCCACCGGACGCGCGGGACAGCAGGACGCCCGTCACACGGTACGGATCGGCGCGGCGCCCACGGCCCCGGTCCGGCGTCCGCGCTGGACCCGTCCGGTGCGCTACGGGCTCGCCGTCTCCCTCGCCGGATGCGCGCTGGGCGGGGTGGCCGTCGCCGGGGGAACGGGCATGCTTCCCGCCCCGTTCGGGGGCCACGGCACCCCGGTACCGGCCACGTCCGTCTCGGCGGCGGCGTCTCCCGAGGAGCTCGGCGAGGAGGAGCCCGACACCGGTGAGTCCTCGCCCCTGCCCTCCGTCACCCCCGGTGCGCCCAGCACTCCTGCGGCCCCGGACGTGCCCGACGGCGCGGACGGCGGGGCGCAGGAGAGCGGCGGACGGACCGGGGAGGAAGGCGCCGGCACGGACCGCGAGGACGCGGACCGGGACAGCGGCGACACCGCTCAGGACGGCACGGACGGCCGTGAGGGGCCCAAGCGGCCCCCGGGCGAGGTGTACAGGAAGTCGGTCAAGGCCTGCCGTGCCTACCGCGAGGACTCGCTGAGCCGCGAGGGCGAGCGCAAGCTCCTCGAACTGGCCGACGGAGAGGCGAACCTGGACCGCTTCTGCGACCGCCTGCTGGGCGTCGGCGTCCGCGGGAGCGACGGTGACGACCGGGGCGGCGGCAAGGACGACGGCGGGACGGACGGCGTGGACGGCGACGGGAGCGGCGAGGGCTCCCTTCCCTCCGTCACCTTCCGCACCCCTTCGGCGACGAGCACGCAGGACGGTGCGCCGGGCGCGGACCCGCAGCCGTCGGCCGGACCCGGGGCGGGCATGCCCGCGCTCTCCCCGGCAACGCGCTGACCTGCGCGAACGCGCCGGCTGTAACACTCTTCGGCGGTACGGCGCAGTAGTGAGTGCCGACTGGTCATCGGCCGCGCGACGAGCCGGGGTTCCCCCCGTACCTTCGGCTCAGCGCACCCGGCGCGGGCGGGACACGTTCCCCCGGTCCCGTCCGCGCCCCTGGTCCGTTCGAGGGCGCTACCGGTGGACGACCACCTTGTCGCCGTTGCGCACCTGGGCGAAGAGCGACGCGATCTTCCCCTCGTCCCGGACGTTCACGCAGCCGTGCGAGGCGCCGTCGTAGCCGCGCGCCGCGAAGTCCGACGAGTAGTGCACCGCCTGGCCGCCGCTGAAGAACATGGCGTACGGCATGGGGGAGTCGTAGAGCGTCGACACGTGGTGGCGGGACTTCCAGTACACCGAGAACTCACCGTCCCGGGTCGGCGTGTACTGCGCCCCGAACCGCACGTCCATCGACGAGACGACCTTGCCGTCGATCATCCAGGCCAGCGTGCGGCTGCTCTTGCTGATGCACAGGACGCGGCCCTTCAGGCAGCGGGCGTCGGGCTTCGCCACCACCGGTGAGGGGGCCGGCGGGTCGAGTTCCTTCGCCGTCGGCTTCCGGGTCATCGCGAGCAGCCGCTCCCAGGTGACCGTGTCGGTCCTGCCCGTCGGGGGCAGGACCCGCTTGCCCTGGAAGGACCGCACGGAGGCGGCCGTGACGGTGCCGTAGTAGCCGGTCGGGCTGCGGTCGAAGTGTCCGATCTGGCGCAGCCGGGCCTGGAGCTCCCGTACGCGCCCGCTCCGGTCGCCGACGGACATCAGGGTGCTGGGCTCCGGGGACGGCCGGGCGTCCGGGGTCCGTGAAGGGGCGGCCGAAGGTGACGCCGGGCCACCGCCCGGTTCGGCGTCACCCGTGGGGCGGGCGCCCGGCTCCGTCGTGGTGGCGGTGGGCTCCGCGGCGCCCACCTTCTCGATCCTGCAGCCCGCCGTCAGTGCGGCCAGCACGAGCACACCGGCGGCCGCGGCGGCCGCCGTGCGCACCCGGTGCGCGTGGTTCTTCCGCCGTACGCGTCCCATCCTCTGCCCCCTGGCTCGCCTGTCCCGGCGCCGGTCGCGTGTGGCCCGTCGCCCGGCACGGATGTCTCATGAGACGGATTCCCGTCCTGCCCGGTTGCCGAATCCTGCGCATGATGGGGGACGTGCGTCCGGGTCCGGGAGCAGGCCGCTGTGAGCAAGGTCCCAGAGGGGGCTCCCGCAGGTCGTGGCGCCGCAGCCGGAGTCCGTCGCGAGATTTGTCACCGATAAGCAGCTTGAGCGGGAGGCACAGCACATGACGCGTGAGTCGGAGTCGGGACTGCCCATCGAGCCGGTGTACGGGCCGGAGGCCCTCGACGGCTGGCGGGCGGAGGAGAAGCTGGGCGACCCGGGCGCCTACCCCTTCACGCGTGGCGTCCACCCCTCGATGTACACGGGCCGGCCGTGGACGATGCGGCAGTACGCGGGATTCGGCACCGCCACCGAGTCCAACGCCCGCTACAAGCAGCTGATCGCCAACGGCACGGCCGGACTGTCCGTCGCCTTCGACCTGCCGACCCAGATGGGCCACGACTCGGACGCCCCCATCGCCTCCGGCGAGGTCGGCAAGGTCGGCGTCGCCATCGACTCGATCGACGACATGCGCGTCCTCTTCGCCGGCATCCCGCTGGGCGAGGTCTCGACCTCGATGACCATCAACGCCCCTGCCGCGCTCCTCCTCCTTCTCTACCAACTGGTCGCCGAGGAGCAGGGCGTGCCCGCCGACCGGCTGACGGGCACCATCCAGAACGACGTGCTCAAGGAGTACATCGCCCGGGGCACGTACATCTTCCCGCCGAAGCCCTCACTGCGGCTGATCGCCGACATCTTCGAGTACTGCCGGGCCGAGATCCCGAAGTGGAACACCATCTCGATCTCCGGCTACCACATGGCGGAGGCGGGGGCCTCGCCCGCGCAGGAGATCGCCTTCACCCTCGCGGACGGCATCGAGTACGTCCGTACCGCGGTGGCCGCCGGCATGGACGTGGACGACTTCGCACCGCGGCTCTCCTTCTTCTTCGTCGCCCGCACGACCATCCTGGAGGAGGTCGCCAAGTTCCGTGCCGCGCGCCGGATCTGGGCACGGGTCATGCGGGAGGAGTTCGGTGCGAAGAACCCCAAGTCGCTGATGCTGCGTTTCCACACCCAGACCGCGGGTGTCCAGCTCACCGCGCAGCAGCCCGAGGTCAACCTGGTCCGGGTCGCCGTGCAGGGGCTGGGGGCGGTCCTCGGCGGCACGCAGTCGCTGCACACCAACTCCTTCGACGAGGCCATCGCCCTGCCGACGGACAAGTCGGCCCGTCTCGCGCTGCGTACCCAGCAGGTCCTGGCGTACGAGACGGACGTGACGGCGACGGTGGACCCGTTCGCCGGGAGTTACGTCGTCGAGAGGATGACGGACGACGTCGAGGCCGCCGCTCTGGAGCTCATGCTCAAGGTCGAGGACATGGGGGGCGCGGTCGAGGCGATCGAACGCGGCTTCCAGAAGGGCGAGATCGAGCGCAGCGCGTACCGCATCGCGCAGGAGACGGACAGCGGGGAACGCGTCGTCGTCGGCGTCAACCGCTTCCGTCTCGACGAGGAGGAGCCGTACGAGCCGCTCCGCGTCGACCCGGAGATCGAGGCCCAGCAGGCGGCGCGCCTGGCGAAGCTGCGCGCGGAGCGCGACCAGGGTGCCGTGGACGCGGCGCTCGTCGGGCTGATGGAGGCGGCGCAGGGCACGGCCAACGTGCTCCACCCGATGAAGGAAGCGCTCAGGGCGCGGGCCACGGTGGGTGAGGTCTGCGACGCACTGCGGGAGGTCTGGGGCGCGTACGTCCCGACCGACGCGTTCTGACCTGCGGTTCCTGGATCTCCGCCAGGTGAACCGCCCGTACGGAGTGTCGTACCCGCGTGCGACACTCCGTTCATGCTGGGTGTCACCGATCTTCCGACCTATCTCGCCGGCCTGGTGCTGATCATTCTCCTTCCGGGCCCGAATTCGCTGTACGTGCTCTCCGTCGCCGCCAGACGCGGGGTGCGCACCGGGTATGTGGCCGCGGCCGGCGTCTGGACCGGTGACACGGTCCTGATGACGCTGTCCGCGCTGGGCGCCGCCTCCCTGCTGCAGACGACGCCGCTGCTGTTCGCGGTCGTCAAGTACGCGGGCGCGGGTTATCTGACCTGGATGGCGATCGGGATGATGCGGACGGCCCTGTCGATGTGGCGCGAGCGGCACCAGCACATGGCCGGGCTGACGGTGGAGGAAGGGGCGCCCGCGACGGAGGCGGAGCGTCCCTACCGGCGGGCGCTCGTGGTCAGTCTCTTCAACCCCAAGCTGATCCTGTTCCTCATCTCCTTCTTCGTGCAGTTCGTCGACCCGGGCTACGCCTACCCGGCACTGTCCTTCCTGCTGCTGGGCACCCTGCTCCAGATCGGCAGCTTCCTCTACCTCTCGGCGCTCATATTCGGCGGCACCCGCCTGGCCGCCGCCTTCCGTCGCCGCAAGCGGCTGTCGGCGGGGGCGACGTCGGCGGCGGGTGTGCTGTTCCTCGGGTTCGCGGCGAAGCTGTCGTTCAGCAGCGTGTGAGCCGGACGGTGGTCAGTGGTGCCACGCGGTGCCGCCCACGTTGTGGATCATCCGCTGGAGGACCTTGAGGGCGGCGACGTACTCCTCGTCCGGGATCCCGGCGTGGATCTCGGAGAGCGCCCTGCCGACCCGCTCGGCGGCCTCGGTGCGCAACACGTGCCCCTCGGCGGTGAGCCGGAGGCGGGTGGTGGCGTCCTCGGTGACCAGACCCCGGGTGATGAGGGAGTCGATCTCGGGCTCCATCGAGCCACCGGTGGTCAGGTAGCCGCTGAGCATCGCGGCCACCTCGGCGCGCGGACGGCCCCGTTCGTCCGCTTCGACGAGCTGGTTGAGAACCCACCAGGGCGGCTGGGTCAGACCGTGTTCGGCCAGTCCGGCCCTGATGTGGGTCACGACCGCGTCCGAGGCGGCGCGGCTCCAGTAACCGATCGGCTGGCGTGCGAGTCCTGCGTCGTCGTGTGAGTAGTCCATGTCCTGGACCGTAGGACCTCAAGCAAAGTCGAGGTCAAGGCCCAGCCGTGCGGCGTACTCCGCGAGACCCGACGTGTCCTCGCCCGCCCAGCCGATGTAGCCGTCGGGCCGTACGAGGAAGAGCCCCTTGCCGTAGGCCTCGGCCGCCTCCGTGCGCAGGATGCGGACGAGTGCACCGTCGTGCGTGGGGAGCGCCACGTCCGTGGAGACCGCGAGCAGGGTGAAGTGTGGCCCCTGGAAGGCGCCGAAGAGGCGGCCGCTCCCACCGGCGGACCCGTCGGGGGCCCGGTCGCCCGCCTCCAGGAGGCCGGCGCGGCCGGAGGCCAGCGGGCCTTCGCGGTAGCCGAGCCCCAGCTGCTGCGTGGCGGTTCCGCGTTCCTGCTCGCCCCGGTGGATGCGGGTCGAGAGGCCCAGCATCTCGGCGGCGACCGGGCGGCGCTCCTGGTCGTAGGTCTCCAGCAGGGCGTCGGGCGCGCCGTGCAGCAGCACCTGGCCCAGCTTCCAGCCCAGGTTGTAGGCGTCCTGGACGCTGGTGTTCAGCCCCTGACCGCCGGCGGGGGAGTGGACGTGGGCGGCGTCGCCGGCCAGGAAGACCCGGCCTTCGCGGAAACGGTCCGCCAGTGCGGCGCGCGGCCGGAAGTCCGACGACCAGCGGACCTCGGTGACATCGTCCGCGCTCAGATGCGTGCGGGCGGCGACGAGTGCCCGGACGCCCTCCGGTGTGGTGTCGGGCGACCCCTCCTTGACCTGGGCGACCAGCTGGAAGTCCGGGGTGCCGGGCAGCGGGCACAGCGTCAGCATGCCTGCCTCGTCCAGGAAGATGTGCCAGTTCAGCCGGTCGAGGGCCGCCTCTTCGATCCGGACGTCCGCCACCAGCGTCGGGGAGGGGTCGACGGTCTCGCCCTCCATCGCGATGGAGAGCGTGCGCCGGACCGTGGAGCGGCCGCCGTCCGCGGCGACCAGGTAGGAGGCGCGCACCTCGCCGGTGGTGAGCCGGGCGGTGACCCCGTCGTCGTCCTGGGAGAGGCCGGTGAAGGCGGCCGAGAAGAGGACGTCGCCGCCCAGCTCGCGCAGGCGGTCGAACAGGATCTCCTGGGTCCGCCACTGCGGCATCGTCCAGGGCTCCCCGTACGGCTCGGCCTCGGTGGGCGCCGCGCGGCGGAACATGTCGTACGCGCCCTGGCGCTCACCGTCCTTCCAGGTCATCCCCACGGGTGCGGGGCCGCCGTGCTCCCGCACCGCGTCACCCACCCCGAGGTCGTCGAGGACCTCCCGGGTGCGCGGCTGGATGCCCTTGCCCCGGGAGCCGGGGAAGAGCGAGGGGGCCTGCTCGACGACGAGGGCGCGCACGCCTCGGCGGGCCAGGTCGCAGGCCAGGGCGAGGCCGCTGGGGCCCGCGCCGACGATCAGGACACCGGTTTCCTTAACGTCGTTAAGTTCCATGATTGGGAGTGTGCGCTTAACGCTGTTAAATTGTCAAGGTGGGTACGACGAAGATCGACCGGGCGCGCGTCGCGGACGCCGGTCTCAGGCTGCTGAACGAGGTGGGCCTGGACGGGCTGACCCTGCGCGCCATCGCCAGGGAGCTGGACGTCAAGGCGCCCGCGCTCTACTGGCACTTCAAGGACAAGCAGGCGCTGCTCGACGAGATGGCCACGGTCATGTACCGCCGGATGCTGGAGGGGGGCCTGCCCGGGCCCACGCCCCGCGGCTGGCAGGAGCAGATGGTCGCGTACCAGGGTGCGCTGCGCGCGGCGCTGCTGCGCTACCGCGACGGGGCCAGGGTCTACAGCGGCGCGCAGTTCACCGGCACCGACCACGCCGACGGGCTGGAGGCCCACCTGCGCACCATGGTCGACGCCGGGTTCGAGCTGTGGCAGGCCGTGCGCGCCGGCACGACCGTGAACGCGTACACGATGGGCTTCGTCACCGAGGAGCAGGGCGTCCAGCCGATGCCCGACGAGCGGCGGGAGGGGTACGACGTCGACGAGCGGGCCGAGCGGCTGGAGCGCTACCCCCTTGCCGCGGCGGCCGGAGCCGAGATCTTCACCCACTACGACGAGCGCTTCGAGGACGGCCTGTGGATCGTCGTCGCCGGGATCGAGGCGCGGTACGGGGTGACGTGACCCCCGCGCCGCCACGGGCCACGCCGCCGGGGTCACCGCGAGGACGCCCAGAGTTCACCGTTCGTCGGGCCGGACGACACCCGCTCCTTCACCCGCGTCACTAGCGTGACCGGACCATGATCGAAGGCGAGGGCCCGCGTGCCGAAACTGTCCGTTGTCGTTCCGTTCCACAATGTCGGCGCCTACGCCGACACGACGCTGGGCAGCCTTGCCCGTAACGCGGGCCCCGACATCGAGTTCCTGCTGGTCGACGACGCCTCCACGGACGACACGCCCGCCGTCGTCGACCGCTGGGCCGACAGACTCCCGCACGCCGAGGTCATCCGGCACGAGGAGAACGTGGGCATCGCGGCGGCCCGCAACAGCGGCATCGACGCGGCCCGCGGCGACTTCGTCACCTTCCTCGACGGCGACGACTGGTACGCCCCCGGACACCTGGCCCGGCTGCTGCACGCCGCCGCCGACCTGGACTGCGACTTCGCCCGCACCGACCACGTCCAGGCCACCGGGACCAGCCGCGTCGTGCGACGCGCCCCCGCCCGGCTCCGCGACACGGTGATGGACCCACGCGAAGGCATCGCCTCTCCCGAGTGGGAGACGATGGTCGACTACCCCTTCGTCTGGGCGGGCGTCTACCACCGGCGGCTCTTCGAGGACGGCGGCCACCGCTTCACCACCCGGCTGCGCACCGCCGAGGACCGGCTGTGGATCTGGCAGCTGCACCTGCGGGCCCGGAGCTACGCGGCGCTGAACCTGTACGGAGTGTTCTACCGGCGCGGTGTCACCACGTCTTTGACGCAGATCAAGGACTCCCGCCAGCTGGACTTCTTCCCCGCCTACGACACGCTGATCGACGAGATCCGCGAGGACCAGGACGCGGAGCTCCTCCTTCCCAAGGCGGTCCGCACCTACTGCGCGATGATCGCCTTCCACAACGAGAAGGCGGACGCGTACGAGCCGGCGACCCTCCGGCGCCTGCGCCACGAGTCGGCGGCCGCGCTGCACCGCATGCCGCAGCCGGTGCTCGACCACACCCTGACGATGATGGACACGCGGCGCAGCACCCTGCTCCACCGCCTGCGTGACAAGCAGAAGGCCGCCTGACCCATGCCCACGCGCACCCAGATCTTCCAGGTGTCGACCCTGTACGGGGCGGCCACACTCGCCGCGGCGCTGGACGCCGGCCAGTTCGGGCCCGGCCAGGACAGCCACCGCGTCCTGCTCGTCTCCAACAACGCGGCGGTCCCCGAGACCGCCCTCCGGCTGGAGGAGATGCGGGGCTACGGGGACATCGCCGCCCGCTTCGACTCCGTCGTCGACTGGAACGACGCCATCAGCCCCCATCACCCCAGCGGATGGGGCCCGCGCGCCGAGGAGACCGAGCTCTGGCAGCGCGCCTTCCGCCTCGCCTGGGGCATCGACCCCGACGGGCCCGTCGACCTCGCCGTCGAATCCATCCAGGTCAACCCCGCCCGCGCACTGGCAGCGATCTTCTCCGAGAGCGCCGTGCACGTCTACGCGGACGGCCTGATGAGCTACGGCCCGACCCGCAACAAGGTGCCGCGGTCGATCGCCTGCCGGATCCAGCGGGTGCTCCACCTTGACCTCGTACCGGGACTCCGTCCCCTCCTCCTCGCCGAGTCCGGTGTCGAGCCCGAACTCGTCCCGAACGAGGCCTTCCGCAAGGTCCTCGGGGAGATCGCCGGGGCGGCGGACGGCGACCGAGGGCTCGCCGAGGCCGAGGCCGCGGCACCCACGGCCGTGCTTCTCGGCCAGTACCTCGCCGCGCTGAACATCCTCACGGCCGAGGAGGAGGAGGACCTGCACCTGCGCATGCTGCGCGGCGCGGCGCGGGCCGGCCACACCTCCGTCCTCTTCAAGCCCCACCCCACCGCACCGGCCCGCTACTCCCGCGCCCTCGACGACGCCGCCTCCGCGCTGGGGGTGCGGCTGACCACGATGGACGGCCCGCTGCTCGCCGAGACCCTCTACGAGAGGTGCGCGCCGACGCTCGTCGTCGGCTGCTTCTCCACCGCGATGTTCACGGCGGCCGCCTACTACGGCATCCCGGTGGCACGGGTCGGCACCCGTCTCGTCCTGGACCGCGTCACCCCGTACGAGAACAGCAACCGCATCCCGCTGACGATCGTCGACCACCTCGTGCCCGACCTGGACGAGCAGGCAGGCGAACCGGTGTCCGAACTGCCGCCCACGGCCCCCGGCACTCTCGCGCCCCTGGTCCGGACGGTCGGCTACTGCATGCAGGCAGGACTCCACCCCACGCTGCGCGCCGAGGCCGAGTCCTGGCTCCGGGACCACCTCGACAGCACCACGCAGCACTACTTCAAGCGGCGCCGCCTGCAGAAGCTCACCCTGCCCGGCGGCGGCCCACGAGGAGCGGCGATCCGGCTGCGCCGCACCGTACGGCGCACCCGCAGCAGCCTCGGCCTCTGACCCGGAGCCGGGGCGCGTGCCCCGGCCGGCCACTGATGACAGAACGGCGGAACGAGCATGGGCCAGACCTTCACGGGGCTGCTCAAGTCGGTACGGGCGAGAGCCGGGCAGGGCGGCGGCACGGCACGGCCGGCGCCGACGGCCGCCCTGCGCCTCTGCGGCGACTACCTCGCGGGCCTCGCCACGGGCGGTCCCGTGGACGACGCCCGCCGGACCCGGCTCGTCGCCGCCATCGGCGGCCTCACGCGGGCCTGCGGTACCGACGGGGACGACCTGTTCGATGTCCTGCTGCTCACCGGCAGGCGTGCTCTGGAGGCCGGCGGCGAGGCGGAGACACGTCTCGCCCTCGGCATCGCCGTCGAGGCCACGGAGCTGCGGCCCCGGTCAAAGGGCGCGTGGCGGCTGCGCGGTGGCGCCCTGGACGCGCTGGGCCGCCGCGACGAGGCGGTGGAGTCCTACGAGCGTCACCTGACGCTCCAGCAGAACCCACGGTCCGCCGACGACATCGCGCGCCGGATCGCCACCCTGAAGGACCTCCGCGCCTGTCTGGACGAGGCCGCCGGACTGCTGCCCGGCGAGGACGGCCCCCGGCTGCGCACGCTCCACAACGCCCCGGCCGGGCAGGCCCGCACCGACTTCGCCGAGGCCGTGCGACGGCGGACCGCCGCGGCCGGCGGGATGCACGACCCCGAGGTCCGCCGCCTCGCCGCCCTGTACGCCGCCCACCGCAGGCTGCTGGACCGCGACAGGCTGGCCGACCCCCTGCTCGGCGGCGCCGAGCCGCTCGGGGCCACCGCCCTGCGCCGTCTGGTCGCCGGACGCTCGGTCTGCCTGGTCGCGGGCGCACCCCGGATCGCCGACGAGGAACGCGCCCCGGGCAGTCCGCTGGGGAAGCTGATCGACGCGTACGACCTGGTGGTGCGCTGCGACAGCGTCCCCTCCGCCGCCCGGCGCACCGACCTGCACGCGGTCACGCTGCGGGGCGACACTCCGTGGACGGGCCCCGCATGGGACCGGCCGGCGGGCACCCGCCTGGTCTTCGGCGACTCGCTGTCGCACTGGCGCCGTTCGCTGCGCGCCCGCCTGGTCGCCGGCGCGCAGGACCACATCGGCGACGCCTCGCTGCGGCACCCCCTGGACGATCCGGCGCTGCTCGGCGAGGGCGAGCGGTGGCCCCGGGCCGGCACCGCCTTCACCGTGCTCCGCCTCCTGGACTTCCTCGACGCCGCCGACCGCCTGGACCTCATCGGCTTCGGACTGCCCGGGCAGTTGCAGCCGCGCGAGCGCGCGTGGGTCACGGCCCGCGCGACACACGAGGACGAGACCGAGATGAGGACCGCACTCCGATGAACACCCCCGCCGACAGACGGACCGGCCCCGCCGGGGGCGGCCAGGGCGCAGCGTCCGGCGCCGACGACCGGCGCGCCGTCACCGGCAAGCGGAGCATCGCCTTCGCGGCCTGGGCCGACGAGGACCGGATGCCCGGTCTCCTGGTGCTGCTGCGCAGCCTCGCACTGAACGACCCCGCCGTCTGCGAGGACTTCCTCGTCCTGCACCCGGGACTGCCCGACTCCACGTTCGACGCCGCCCGCCGGCTGCACCCGCGCCTCGTCCCGCGGAGGGCGGAGAGCCGCCTCGACGTCTTCCGGGAGACCGGCTACGACACGGTCGTCGCCCTCGGCGCCGACATGGTCGTCCTCGGCTCCCTCCGCCCGCTGCTCGCCCTCCGCACCGGCGTGGCAGCGGTGCCGCAGCCCGGCCCCGGCGGCGAACGGACCGTACGCGACGACGGGCTGCTGGTGATCCAGCGCCAGGACGTGACGGACGCGCTGCTGGACGCCCTGGCCGCAGACGGCGAGGGAGCGGTGGACCGAGCGCTGACGGAGGCCGGAGTCCTCGAACCCCTCGGCTCCCGCTACGACGTCCCGGCCGGCGGGCCGGGGGACGACACCCCCGTCCCCGGGAGCACCGTCGTCCTCCACCTCGGTGAGGACCCGGCACCCGGAACCCCCGCCCACGAGGCACGCGAACGCCACGAGCTGGACGACGAGGCCTTCCGCGCCGCCTACTGCGCCCTGCCCGGCCCCACCCACCCCGAACTGCTCCTGCACTGCGCCCTGCCGTTCCCCGAAGGGGGGCGTACGCCGGTGGACCTGGTCCGCCGGGTCGCCGAGGTGCACCGCCAGCAGGGCCGCTACGACGAGGCCGTCGCCCTGCTCACCCCCGCCGTGAGGGACCGTCCCGACCTGCCGCGCTGCCACGAGACGCTGGGCATCTGCCTGATGGCCCTGTCCCGCTACGAGGAGGCCGAGGCACACCTCCTCCTGGCCACCGTCTCACCCGACATCGCCGCCCGCGCCTACGGTCAGCTGGCCCGGCTCGCCTGGCTGACGGGCCGTGACGAGGACGCGCACACCTACGCCCGGGAAGGCCTCGACGCCGACCCGGCCGACGGCAACTGCCATGCCTGGCACGTCCGTACGAGCCCGGCTCCCGTCCCCGCGACGAAGACGGACCCGGTCGCCGCACACGAACAGCTGGCCCACGTCGCCCTGTTCGCCGACGGCCAGGAGAACGCGGGCGACAAGGTGCTCCCCGAAGCCGTGCGGATGTGCTTCGGGCCCGACACCGGACCCGCGCGCTGGCACGAGCGGTCCGTGCACCGGCTGGTCGACGGGCCCGGCCTGGAGGAGCTCAACGCCCGGCGCGGCATCGTGGTCGGCGGCGGCGGACTCTTCCTCCCGGACACCGCCCCCAACGGCAACAGCGGCTGGCAGTGGAACATCCCCGACGGCCTCCTGGACCGGATCACCACCCCGCTCGCCGTCTTCGCGGTCGGCTACAACGTCTTCGACGGCCAGCGCTACCGCCGGGAGCGCTTCGCGGAGAGCCTGCGCGCCCTCGTCGCGAAGTCGTCCTTCTTCGGGCTGCGCAACCACGGCTCCGTCGAGCGGGTCAGGGAACTGCTGCCCGAGGAGCTCCGGGAGCGGGTGCGCTACCAGCCGTGCCCCACCACCGTGGCCCGCCACCTCGACCCCGGACCCGACGACGGTGCGGGCCGGGACGACACCGTACTGATCAACTGCGCCTACGACCGGGCCGGTCTGCGCTTCGGCCACGACTACGGCCACTTCCTGGCCGAGACGGCCGCCGCCGTGCGCGCCATCGGCGAGCGCGCCGAGGTCCGGTACGCGGCCCACATGCCGGCCGACGAGAGATTCGTCCACGACCTGCGCAGGGAACACGGCACGGCCCTGCCGGTGGAGCCGCTGTACCTGTTCTCCAACGACCGGATCCGCGAGCTCTACCGGCGTACCCGCCTGGTCATCGGCGCGCGCGGGCACGCGGGAATGATCCCCTTCGGCTGCGGCACACCGATCATCAGCCTCGTCTCGCACCCCAAACTCGCCTACTTCCTCGCGGACATCGACCGCCCCGACTGGGGTGTGTCCGTCCACGAGCGGTCGCTGGGCACCCGGCTCGCCGAACGGGCGGCGCACGTGCTGGACGACCACGCGGCGGCGGTGGCCGACGTGCACGGCCGGCAGGAGCACCTCTGGTCGGTGACCCGCGACAACCTCACCGCACTCCAGGAGCTGTTCGGGCTGCCGGACCCCTTCGCCGCGCGCCCGGCCCCGCAGGTCCCGCGACCCCGTGCAGCCGAGCCGGCACGGGGTCTTCACCTGCCCGACACCCGGACGAAGTGACTGTTCACCTGACCGGAGTTCACCCCGGCCCGACCCGTTCGTAGCCTGCGATGACCATGTCTTCCTCCGTCTCCCGGGCCGGCTCGGCCGCCCCCGCGCCCATGCCGCAGCCCGCCCCCGAACCCCGCCCGCACCGCGAACACCGCTACGACATCGACCTGATGCGGCTGCTCTGCTCCGTCGGCGTGATCCTCTGCCACACCGGTTCCGCGTTCGTGAACACCGCGGGCCGCGAGGCCGCGAACGGTCCCGGCACCTACTGGGCCGGTCTGGTGGCGGACTCGGCGGGCCGCTTCGCCGTACCGCTGTTCTTCGCGATGGCCGGATGGGTCGTCCTGGTGGGCGCTCCGGTCCGGGACGGCCGGCAGCTCCGCGGCCGGATCGTCAGGATCGTGGTGCCGCTCGCCGTGTGGAGCGCGCTCTACATCGCCTGGGGCAGAGTGCGCTCCACCAACAGCGCACCGGCGGGGGACCTGGCGCTCGACGCGCTGTTCGGCTCGGTCCGCCCCGCCTACCACCTCTGGTACCTCTACGCCTACATCCCCGTGATCATGCTCCTGGCCTTCGCCGCCCTGGTGAGGTCGGGCAAGCGCCCCTGGGGCCTCGGGATCGCCCTGCTCGTGCTGGGGGCCGCCCCGACCCTGTTCGGCGACCTGTCGAAGATGACGGACCTGGAACTGCCGCGCTTCGGATGGGGCTTCGGCCCGTACCAGTTGATCTACGCGGTCCTGGGAGCCCTGGTCCTCGCGCTGCCCGCCGGCACCTTCGGCAGGCGGTCCCTCCGGTGGCTGCTCCCGGCGGGCGTCTGCCTGGCCGCGGTCGTCGCCTACCAGCACGGGGTGCACTACACGATCCCGTACGCGAACGTCCTGGTCGCCCTGCTCAGCGCCGGTGTGCTGTTCTCTCTCCACCGCCTGCACGTCCCCGAGCGCCTGCGCCCCGCCCTGACCCGGCTGGCGGGGGTCTCGTTCGGCGCGTACATGGTCCATGTGCTGGTCCTGGGCGTCCTCACCGACGCCCTGGTCGACGACGGCCTCGGGCTGCCGGCGGCGGCGGCCCTCGTGCTCGGCATCACCGTCGCCACGGCCGCCGTCTCCTTCGGCGCGGCGCTGCTCTGGACCCGCCTGGGGCTGACCCGGCTGCTGGGCTGAGTCCCGGCGTCAGCGACGCCGGAGCGCGCGGGCGCGCCGGGCCAGCCGGCGCAGTGTGGCATTCCGGCGGACGAAGGCGAGGCGCGCGGGGACCACGCCGGGGAGGGCCAGCGAGCCCAGGCGGCGGCGCTTGAAATAGCGCCAGGTCCGGGCGTTCAGCCGGGTGGAGAGGTAGCGCTCGGCGGCCGGCCGGAGGTCCGGACGGACACGCGGCTGCATCGCGAAGGCGACGGCCGGCAGCAGCCCGTCGAGCGCCTTCGCCACCCCGTCGCCGGTCAGCGGTGCCCCGTCCCGCACGGCGTCGGGGCCGGCCAGGTCGGGCAGCAGGGCGTCGACGATCGTGGCCGGGATCCTCGCCGGGTTCTCGTACGGGGTCAGGCGCTCCAGGAGCGCGCCGGTCCCGGTCCTGGCCACCGGCAGGCCGTAGTGCGCCGCCGCGGTGAGCAGGGCCGTCGAGGAGCAGCCGACGACGAGTGCGGGGCGCAGCCGCTCGAAGAGGACCTCGGCCGGGACGGGGACGCCGGGGCCGGGGTCCGGCGCCGTCACTCCGACACCGAGGCGTGCGGCCTCGGACCGTACGGCCGGGGCACAGAGGGAGGAGCCGCGGGGGTGGGGCACGAGCACGAGATGGGTGTGGCCGAGCGCGGCGGTGGCCCGGACCGTCCGCAGTCGGAGCTCCGTCTCCTCGGCGGCGGGGAGGACGCCCTTCTCGGTGAGGACCAGGACCACGGATCCCTCGGGAGCGCCGAAATCCGGTGTGGCGTAAGCCAGTTCCCCGAAGACCTTGCGCAGGGCGGCGGTGGGCAGCGGGCGGGGCGCGGCGTCGAACTCGCCGAGCAGCAGGGGCTGCAGTCCGGGGAGGAGGTCCGGGTGGAGGAGTTGTCGGACGCGGGTGCCGATGAGCGGCGGAATCTTGCCGGGGGTCGGGCCGTAGCCGGTCAGGCCGTCCGCGTACACGGTCAGGGGCCCGCCCATGAAGATCTGGGCGAGCGCCTGGGAGGGGCCGGAGAGAGGGGACTCCAGGGCCAGTTCGACCTCCTCGTCCCCGAGGCCCCACGCGCGCCGCAGGTGGCGTTCCCACAGGGGCACGTCGTCGGGGCGGGGCGTCCAGGCGGCCGGGTGCAGGGGGAAGACGGCGTCGTTCCACGAGAGCACCTCGTCGAACCGGGCGCGCAGCCGGTCGAAGCCGGGCACCGTGTCGAGCGGGGCCACCGCCTCGGGGACCGCAGCGGTGTCGCAGAGCAGCAGGACGCGGCGGTCGGCCTCGCCGAAGCAGCCGGAGTCGACCGCCGCGGCCAGCACGGCCGTGCCGCGGAGGCCGGAAGCGGCCAAGATCTGGGTGGTCACGCGGCAGCCGCTCCCTCAGTGGTGGCGGACCGGCGGCGCAGCTTGCGCAACACGGTCGCCCGTTCGGTGTCCATGGAGTCCAGGACGTCGTCGAGCACATCGCGCGGCATTCTTCCGAGTGCCTGCGCGGCGAGTGATTTCAGAGTGCGGGCCACCGCCGGTTCGTATCTGCCGATGGATCCGACGTGGTGGGAAATGACGGCGCAGTAGGTCCTCACCGCTTTCGGCATCAGTGTGTCCGCGTCGCGGTCCGCGGCGGTGTCGGACAGCACCTGGTCGTACGCGCGAATGAAATCCAGCTGCCGTTCGTCACCGATCTGCGTGAGGGAGGAGGAGACCCCGCGCCGGTAGAAATGGCCGAGCGTTCCCAGGACCGCGAAGGATTCGGCCTCCCGGTGCAGCCGCCAGATCCACGGCCGGTCCTCGGCGGTGCGCAGCCCGTCGGTGAAGTGCAGGAGCCCCCTGTCCAGCAGGCTGCGGTGGTAGAGCCCCGCCCAGGCGTAGGCGTAGTCCACCGACGTGGTCCGGCCGGCCGGCAGGATCGCCGCCCGTGGGTCGCTCACCACCGAGCGCGGACCGTGCGGGACGCGGCGCACCGTACGGGCCGTGCCGGTGACCTGAACATGGTCCGTACGCACGAACGCGCAGCTCAGGGTCTCGGTCTGGGCGAGGAGACGGGCGTAGTGGCCGGGCGCGAGCCAGTCGTCGCCGTCCAGGAAGGCGATGTACTCGCCCCGCGCGGCGTCCAGCCCCGTGTTGCGGGCCGTGGCGAGACCGGCGTTGCGTTCGTGTCGGTGCACGACCGCCCCCTCGATGCCGTCCAGGGCCCGGCGCAGGAGATCCGCGGTCCCGTCGGTCGAGCAGTCGTCGACGAGGATGAACTCGAAGTCCTCGCGGGTATTGGACCGCAGGCTTCTGAGAGTGTCGGGCGCGTATGCCTGGACGTTGTAGAACGGCACGATGACGGAGAGCTTAACCACCCGCATCACGCTAGACGCGGCCCCGGCATTCGCCTTGTCCACCGCCCGTACGGGAAGTGAACGACGCGCAACCGGAAAGTGAACCGGCCCGATTCCGCGGCCGATTCATCAGAAGAACGGGCCGAATCCCCAACCGTCGACCGGCTGTTAACCATCTGTTGCCATCGCGTTGGGCCGCGGATCGAAATGGCTTTCTAACTTCTACGACGTGCCCCCTCGTACCGATGACGCGTCCGCTCCGGCCGCCACCCCAGCAGCCGACCGTGCGGCGCTCCGCACAGTCGTGCTCGCCGACTCCGACACCAGGTGGAAATGGGGCGCGCTCACCGCGCGCCGCCTCGCCGGGGTCCCGGACTCCGGCGCGCCTGAGCGCCCCGTGGAGATCAGCGGACTCCTGCTGCGAGGCCGGGCCACCCCGACGCCCCGCCAGCTCGCCGAAGTCGGTGAGGTCGGCGTCGACGCCGACCGGGTGCGTGAGGTGACGGCCGTCGAATTCCTGCACACGGTGCGGGACGAGGCGCCCGACGTGGTGGTCCTCGCCCTCGTCGGCGGCGCGGTCCAGGCGATGCTGCACGGCCTGGCCGCACTGGACCTTCCCCGCAGGCCCGTCGTCGTCACGGGCTATGTCGGGGTCGTCTACGAGAAGCTCGCCGACGGACTCCTGCTGCGCCACGGGGCCGACATCGTACTGGCCAACTCCCGCCACGACGGGGAGCGCTTCCGTGCGGTGTACGAAGGGGTCGGCGCCGACGCCTCGTCCGTCACCGAGGCGGCTCTGCCGTTCCTCGGCGGCGAGCCGCACCGGGCCGAGGAAGGCCGCGAAACCGTCGTGTTCGCCGCCCAGCCCTCCGTCCCGGAGTCCCGCGCCGACCGCACCTACGTGCTGCGCCGGCTCGTCGAGCACGCCCGGCTGCACCCTGGTCGGGAGGTGCTGCTGAAGCTGCGCTCCAAGCCGGGCGAGCACACCACGCACATCGAGGAACTGCCCTACCAGCGCCTGGCGGAGCGGATCCCGGGCGGTCTCCCGCCCAACTTCCGCCTCGTGTACGGACACATGGGCGAGGTGCTCGACCGCACCGACCTGCTGGTCACGGTCTCCTCGACCGCCGCGCTGGAGTCCCTGCACCGGCGGATCCCGACCGCGATCCTCTCCGACCTGGGCGTCCGCGAGGCGCTCGGCAACCACCACTTCATCGGCTCGGGGCTGATCACGTCCTGGGACCACCTCGACGGCGGCCTCCGCCCGGAGCCCGACGAGGAGTGGCTGGCGGGCCAGGGCGTCGCCGCCGACGGCACCTACGCCGCCGCCTACGACACCGCCCGCGCCCGGGTCGCGGAGCTGCTCGCCGGGGGCCCGCTGCCCCGGCTCGCCCCCTACTACACGCCCGTCACCGCGCCCGGATACCTCCCCGGCATCCTCGCCCGCCACCACCTGGGCCTCGACGGCCACCCGCTTCCCGGCGCCGTCACGCCGAAGGAGACCGGGCGGCTCCGGGGCGCGGTCCGCGACACCGTACGCAACGCGGCGCGCGGCGCCTACCGCCACGGCGTCCAGCGGGTCGCCCCCGTGATCCGGCGGATGGGCGAGCTGTGACCACCGATTCAGGAGCAACCATGACCCCGCCCCCCACCGTGCTCGCCGTGATCCCCGCCCGCGGCGGATCCAAGGGCGTGCCCGCGAAGAACCTCGCCCGGGTCGGCGGCGTGCCGCTCGTCGCCCGCGCGGTCCGCGCCTGCCTGGCCTCGCCCGAGGTCACGGACGTCGTCGTGACGACCGACGACCCGGCGATCTCCGACGCGGCCAGGGCCGCCGCTGCGGCCCTGGGGGAGGAAGCCCGGCTGCACTGCGTCCAGCGCCCCGCCGCGATCTCCGGTGACACCGCGACGAGCGAGGCGGCCGTCCTGCACGCCCTGCACAGCTACGAGACCGCGGCCCACGGCCGGAAGGCCGACGTGGTCCTCCTGGTCCAGTGCACGAGCCCCTTCGTCACCCGGGAGGACATCGACGGCGTCGCCGCCGCGGTCGCCCGCGAGGGTGCCGACACCGCTGTCACCGTCGCCCCCTTCCACGGCTTCGTGTGGCGCGACGGAAGCGCGGTCGAGGACGACACCTACGGCGTCAACCACGACAAGGCCGTACGCCCCCGCCGCCAGGACCGGCCCCAGGACTATCTGGAGACCGGCGCCGCGTACGCCATGGACGTCGAGGGCTTCCGGACCCACCGCCACCGCTTCTTCGGCCACACGGCGCTCGTGCCGACCGACCCGGCCCGGGTCCTGGAGATCGACGACCCTCACGACCTGGCCCGCGCCCGCGCACTCGCACCCCTCCTGGACCCGTCGCCGTTCCCCACCCGGGCGGACGTCGACGCCGTCGTCCTCGACTTCGACGGCACGCAGACCGACGACCGCGTCCTCATCGACGCCGACGGCCGCGAGATCGTCGCCGTACACCGCGGCGACGGCCTCGGCGTCGCCGCGCTGCGCCGGTCCGGCCTGCCGGTCCTGATCCTCTCCACGGAACAGAACCCGGTCGTCGCCGCCCGCGCCCGCAAACTCCAGGTCCCCGTCCTGCACGGCATCGACCGCAAGGACCTTGCGCTCAAGCAGTGGTGCGAGGAGCAGTCCATCGCTCCCGACCGCGTGCTCTACGTCGGCAACGACGTCAACGACCTGGCCTGCTTCGGCCTGGCGGGCTGGCCCGTCGCCGTCGCGAGCGCCCACGACTCGGTACGCGCCGCCGCGCGCGCCGTGACCACCAACCCCGGCGGCTCCGGTGCCATCCGCGAGATCGCGGCCTGGCTCCTCGGCCCCACTCTCACCGTCTCCACCGAAACCCCCGACGCCCCCACCACGTAAGGAAGCACCACCATGAGCACCTCCCGCCTGCGCACCTTCGGCACCCGCACCGCCGGCCCCGGCCACTCCGTCTACGTCACCGGCGAGATCGGCATCAACCACAACGGCTCCCTCGACAACGCCCTCGCGCTGATCGACGTGGCCGCCGACGCCGGCTGCGACGCCGTCAAGTTCCAGAAGCGCACCCCGGAGATCTGCACCCCGCGCGACCAGTGGGACATCGAGCGCGACACCCCCTGGGGCCGGATGACGTACATCGACTACCGTCACCGCGTCGAGTTCGGCGAGGACGAGTACACCGCCATCGCCGAGCACTGCGCCAAGCGCGGCATCGACTGGTTCGCCTCCCCGTGGGACACCGAGGCCGTCGCCTTCCTCGAGAAGTTCGACGTCCCCGCGCACAAGGTCGCCTCCGCCTCCCTCACCGACGACGAGCTGCTCCGCGCCCTGCGCGCCACCGGCCGCACCGTCATCCTCTCCACCGGCATGTCGACGCCCAAGCAGATCCGGCACGCGGTCGAGGTCCTCGGCAGCGACAACATCCTGCTCTGCCACGCCACGTCGACGTACCCGGCGAAGGCCGAGGAGCTCAACCTGCGGGTCATCAACACCCTCCAGCAGGAGTACCCGAACGTCCCGATCGGCTACAGCGGCCACGAGACCGGCCTGCAGACGACTCTCGCCGCCGTCGCACTCGGCGCCACGTTCGTCGAGCGTCACATCACCCTGGACCGCGCCATGTGGGGCTCCGACCAGGCGGCCTCCGTCGAGCCGCAGGGCCTCACCCGCCTCGTCCGCGACATCCGCACCATCGAGGCGTCCCTCGGCGACGGTGTCAAGAAGGTCTACGAGTCGGAGCTCGGCCCGATGAAGAAGCTCCGCCGGGTCGCGGGCGTCATCGCCGAGACCGAGAACGCGCCGGCCGCCGAGCCGGTCGCGGTCTGACGGGCCGACCGGTGAACCTCGCCTTCGTCGAGAGCCCGGTCCAGCTCCTGAACGTCCTGGAGTGGACCCACACCCGGGGAGGACCCGACACCACGGTCGTCGTCCTCCCCCCGGTCGACCCGATGTCGCGCGGACAGCTGCGCAGGATGGCGGAGCTGGCCCGCGACGAGGGCATCACCGTCCGCTGGCAGGAGGCGCGCGGGGAGAGCGGCGCGCCTCTGAAGGCCCTGCGCGCGCTGACCGGACTGATCCGCAAGGCCGACCGCATCGTCATCGGGGACCCGTTCTCCCGGTACGTGCAACTGCTCCTCAGCCTGGTCCGCACCCGCCGGATCACGGTCGTCGACGACGGCACCGCCACCATGGAGTTCGTCGCGCAACTGGCGCGCGGTGAACGCCTGGTGCGCTGGCACCGCAGGGGGAACGGGGGCCCGCGCGAGCTGCTCCTGGCCCCGGTCGCCTCCGCTGCCCGCCGCAGCTTCACCCCGTCGGCGACCCGCACGGTCGAGGTGTTCACGGCGATGCCGGTGGAGGCTCCCGCCGGCATGGAGGTCACGGCGAACACCTTCGCCTGGACACGGGAGCGCTTCGGCCCGCCCCTCATCACCAAGGGCGCCGACCTGGTGGGCACCTCCCTGGTGGAGACGGGCGTGGTCGACCCCGTCCCGTACCAGGAGGCGGTCACCTCGCTCGCCCGCACCCACGGCGCGACCCGCTACTTCGCCCACCGGCGCGAGTCCGCGGAGAAGCTCCACGCCCTGGAGTCCGCCACCGGCCTGGAGATCGTCCGGCCCGACCTGCCGCTGGAGCTCATCGCACGCCGGGGCCCCATCGGCCACACGGTGGTGAGCTTCCCGTCCACGGTGGTCCACACCCTGCCGCTCGCCCTGGTCGGCACGGGGGTGAAGGTCGCGGTGTGCGACATAGCGCCGGAATGGCTTCGCGACACGGCTTCCCCGCGCGCCCAGGGCTTCCTGAGCGGCGTCACGGAGACGGCCAAGGACGTCCAGCGGCTGGCGCCCTGGCGGGTGACGGCCGCCACGGAGGGGTGAAGGGCGGGCGACGGTGCGCGGCAGGGCGCTACCGGTCGGCGTTCCGCCAGACGGTCAGGTCTCCCATGAGGAAGGCGAGCTCAGGCAGGGCGGTCGACTTCGTCTCGATCACGTACAGCCCGATGTTGCCCTCGTCGTCCTTCATGCAGAACTCGGATCCGGCTGCGGCCGCGGCCAGCGTCCAGCTGTGCTTGCGGGCGCTCCTGAGCATGAGGCGGCACCCGTCGAGGGTGGTGCCGTGGCCGAATATCTGCATGAACACCGTCTTTTCGCCCCGCAGTGCGCAGGCGTCCTCCGTGCAGGCGAGGCGGATGTCGCCCGTGCGAGTGCCCGACCCCGTAGCGCGCCGGACCCGGAAACCGCGTGCGGTCCTGTGGACGAGGGGCGACGCGGGGGCGTGGGGCTGTGGCTCGGTCGACGTGTGCGCCTTCCGTCCGGGGCATGGCAGTGCGGCAACGGTCGGTGGCCTCCCCGGGTTCCTTCAGCGGCGGCCGGTGGTGCGCCTGGCCGGGTCGAGGCGGACGCGCTGCGTGGCGGGCGCGGCATCGAGGTCGTCGAGCTGGGCGACGATCGTGGAGCGCAGGTCGTCGTAGTCCGCGAAGGCGTGGTCGTTGAACAGGGTGTAGCCCGTCCACATCAGGTTGGCGCACACGCGCGCCGGCACCCGGCCGGTACGTGCCCCCATGCCGACGAGCGCCACCGACGCGATGCTCCTCGGCGCCTTCCTGTTCTGCTGGTGGATCGCCTGGAACGCGGCGGCGCCGGCCAGGGCGACGTTCAGCGTCGCGCTGACGTTCTGCGAGGACGCCTCCATGGTCGGTGTGGATATGAGGAACTTCGGCTCGACCGCTCCGGACGGCACGCACACGGCACTTCCCACCGGGAGGGTCCCCCCGAACTCGTCCCGGACGGCCCGCTGCACCCGCAACTGGACACCGGCGCCGAAGGGCCGCTTGATCGCCGCGTCGGTCCCGCCGTCCATGCGGCCGCGGGAGTTGGTGGGGCTCACCCAGGCGTCCACCTTCTCGTCGAGGATGGAGCCCTTCCGGATCTCGATTTCCGGCACATCGGCGAAGGCGGCGCGCCAGGCCTCCACGACGGCGGTGTTCAGGTCGGTCAGGACCACCCGGACAGGCTGCGACTGCACGTGGCTCGCGGTCATCGTTCACTCCGATCGAGAGGTGGCTGATCCACTCCTCGGAACGCTACCGGGGCCCACTGACAACGCCCCGGCCTGCGGGAGTTGGCGACGTCCGATGTCAGTGGCCGGGGATATAACTCCTCCCATGCGGCCCCGGACGTACACCGCCGGGTTCACCGACGACCCTGCCCTCGACACGCCGACACCGCGGAGCGCCTTCACCATGAGCGATGCCAGCACCCCTGCGCAGCCCGACCCGAACGACCCCCTGGCCCTGGCCGAACTCTTCGCGGGCGGCGGCGAGGCGTGGCTGCCGTTGCTGAAGCCGGTCATCGAGGCGCGCCCGGACGCGGCCGGCTTCATCGGCCCGGGCCGGGGGCCGGACGTCGTGCCCGTGCGCGAGCTGACCTTCCAGGCGCTCAAGCCGAATCCGCCGCACAAGTGGAAGGTCGTCGTCTTCGGCCAGAACCCCTATCCGCGGCCGGAGAGCGCCACCGGGATCGCCATGTTCGACAACACCTTCCACGACTGGAAGGACAGCCAGTTCGGCCGGGTCGTCAGCATCCGCTGCATCATCAAGGCAGCGGCGATGTGGAAGTACGGCATACCCAGGAAGACCCTGGTCGCCGACCTGCGCAAGCTGCTCGACGAGCACGACACCGTCCAGCCGCCCGAGTGGTTCCAGGCGATGCTCACGCAGGGCGTGCTGCTGCTGAACGCGGCCCTCACGGCCAGCAGCGACGGGGCGATGGCGACCGATCAGCACACCAGGTTCTGGCGTCCGGCCGTCGAGCGGATCGTCGAGGAGATCCTCAAGGCCAAGCAGGGAGCCGCTCAGGAGGACCGTTACGTCGTCTTCGCCTGGTGGGGGGCTCACGCGCGCAACCTGAAGAACGTCGTCCTCCGGATCCAGGAGAGGTACCCCGACGTCGAGGTCCGGCACATCGACCACCCCAACCCCGCCGCCCAGGGCGACATCTTCTGCGAGGGCGAGCACTTCGGGACGGTGAACGCCGCCCTCGACGCGCTGGGAGCCGACGGGATCGACTGGCTGCCGAGCAGGGGATGGAACACGGCCGGGGAGGGGCTGCCCGACGGGGAGGGCGGGGCGCTGGCGGACCGGATGGGCGCCTTCATCGCGTCCACCATGGAGCTGCACCAGCTCTATCTGGACCGACTCGCGAGCGTCAAGGACGAGGGGCTGGTCCTGCCCGCGATCACCGGCGTGTTCGACACCCCGCTCCTGGACTTCCGGGAGGCCGTCGGCCCGGTCGCCTCCCTGCTCGCCGGTATCGACGGGCATGTCGTGCGCTCGCACGCATTCGGGAAGCGCCGGGCGGACGAGACGGCCGGCGAGCTGTCCGCCGACGCCATCGCCGCCCTCCACCTCTACACCTGCGAATCCGCCTTCTACCGGGAGATCAACGCCGTCCTGCGCTCCCCGGACCGGGAGCGGGTCGTCCCCTACCTGCCCTACCTACGGCTCCTGTTCTCGGCGGTGTCCCGGCTTCCCGCTCACCGGCAGCCGTTGTGGCGCGGGGTCGCGCTCGATCTGCGCGCGCAGTACCCGCTCGGCCGGACGGTGACCTGGTGGGGCGTGTCCTCCTGCACGTCCGAGCGGAGCGTGGCGCGGGCGTTCCTCGGCGGCCGCGGCAGGCGGACGCTCTTCGAGGTGACCCCGGTGCGGGCCGTGGGCATCCGGAGCTTCTCCGCCTTCACCGGCGAGGAGGA
Organism: Streptomyces sp. SM10; assembly: GCF_002910915.1. GTDB lineage: Bacteria > Actinomycetota > Actinomycetes > Streptomycetales > Streptomycetaceae > Streptomyces. Next base: position 38,031 of record NZ_NEUF01000080.1, read on the forward strand.
GTACATCCTCTCCCCGGGCACGCAGCTCAAGGTGACCGACGTCAAGGCGGACCGGGGAGGCCTCTTCACGGTGAAGCTGGAGGAGCTGGCGGAGCAGACCCTGGTGTCCTGACGCGTCCGGGGGCGGCGGGAAGCCGCTGCTCCCGCCGTTCGCGGGCCCAGCGCCACCAGGCGAGGGCGAAGCCGATCCCGGCCACCAGGGCGGGAGCGGCCGACTGCGCCGTCAGCGAGGCAAGCCAGCCGGGGTTCAGCTGATCCGTGATGCCGCTGGTGAACCGACAGGTGGCCTGGGGCGGGAAGAAGCTGTACTCCAGCGTCCTGGGTGCCTGGTCTCCCCAGTCCGCGCCCGCCGAGCAGGCCCTTGACGGTCCGGCCAGCAGTTTCCACCCGGCCAGTGCGTACAGGACGAGGAACGCGGAACCGGCGACGGTGAGAGCCGTCCCCGTGCGCCGGAGCTTCTCGGTCCTGGACATAGGCGTCACCAGACGGCCTCCGGGGCGGGGATCGAAGCACTCCGCGAGCAGGGCCAGGAACAGGGAGACGGCCAACACCAGCAGGCTGCACCAGAGCAGCGACGCCAGGACTCCGTGCCCGCCGACGGACACCACGTCCCCGCCCTGGAACTCGCAGACGGTGGCCGGGGGAAACGCCTGGTCACGCACGCGGTGGAGCTGCCCGGGCCCCTGGATCAGCCCGTGCACGCAGTCCTCGTCGTACTCCATCATGCCGAGGAGGGCGACGGCCGTGCCCGCGGCCAGGACGCTGATCGACACTCCTGCCGTGGCCCACAGGCCTTCGGTGCGATAGCCGCCGTGCGTGCGCGCGTATGACATGCCCGTACGGTATGCGAACGCAACACCGGTCCGGTGCGGCCTGCTTGATGCGGTGAGGTCCGGCGAGCGCCTGTCCGTGCCGCGTCCCGACCCGCGGGTCCCGAAGCTCGGCCCCCGAGCGCCGGGACCTCACGTTCACTCGTTCAGGGGTATGGCGGAGTCCGCGCCCGGCCCCACAGCTCCGCCGGTCGCGCCCGGTGCACTCGTCGCACCCGTCGCACCCGTCCCCGTCGCCCCCAGGCATCCGGGGGCCCGTGCCGGTCGTCCCCCGCCGGCGCGCCCGGACGCCCCGACGCGACCCCCGAAGGCCTCTGCCGCTCCTGTCGGACGGCTTCCCCGCTTCCACGGCGGCGGACGGTCGTTCCCGGCATCCCGGCATCCCGGCATCCCGGCATCCCGGCATCCCGGCATCCCGGCATCCCGGCATCCCGGCATCGCGGCATCGCGGTGGAAAATGGGTGAGTTTACCCATCGGAATCGCGCGTCACACGTTCCGGCGTCATCTTTTGTTCCTCTAAGCGGCTGAACTTTTGTTGATCTGTGGCCAGTTGCGGGTGCCATGGGCCTACCCTTGACTGGGTGAACCAGTTGAAGTCCCGTGCGCCCCACGCAGAGGCCGTCCTGCCCGGCACCCTGCCCGACGACCTGCGTGCCGAGCTCATCGCCTTCCGCCGTGATCTGCACATGCACCCCGAGCTCGGCAACCAGGAGTTCCGTACGACCGCCGCCATCAAGGCCAGGCTCGAGAAGGCCGGGCTGGAGCCGCGGTTGCTGCCCGGTGGCACGGGACTCGTCTGTGACGTGGGGGAGTGGGACGGGGTCACGCCGATGCTGGCGCTGCGGGGCGACATCGACGCGCTGCCGATCCCGGACACCAAGGTGGGCGTCTCCTACCGGTCCACCGTGCCCGATCGGGCGCACGCCTGCGGGCACGACGTCCACACCAGCTGCGTCCTGGGCGCCGGACTCGTCCTGAGCCAGCTGGACCGGCAGGGGCTGCTGCCCCGCCCCGTGCGGCTGATCTTCCAGCCCGCGGAGGAGGTGCTGCCGGGCGGTGCCGCCGACGCGGTCGCGGCCGGGGTGCTGGACGGCGTCGGGCGGATCATCGGGGTGCACTGCGACCCGAAGGTGGACGTGGGGAAGGTCGGGCTCCGGATCGGGCCCATCACCTCGGCCTGCGACCGGCTGGAGGTCTCGCTGGACGGGCCCGGCGGACACACCGCCCGCCCGCACCTCACCACCGACCTGGTCACCGCCGCCGCCCGCGTCGCCACCGACGTGCCGGCGCTGCTCGCACGCCGGGTCGACGCTCGGGCGGGGATGGCCGTCACCTGGGGCCGGCTCCAGACCGGCCACGCGCCCAACGTCATCCCGCAGCACGCCGAGCTCTCCGGGACGGTCCGCTGCCTCGATCTGGAGAGCTGGCGGCAGGCGCCCGACCTGGTGCACGCGGCGATCGACGAGGTGGCCGGAATGTACCGGGCGAAGACGGTGATCGACTACGTCCGTGGCGTGCCGCCCGTGGTGAACGAGGCGGAGACGATCGGTCTCCTCGACGCCGCGATGGCGATCCGCCGCGGATCGTATGCGATCGAGGACACCGAACAGAGCCTGGGCGGGGAGGACTTCTCCTGGTATCTGGAGAAGATCCCGGGTGCCATGGCCAGGCTCGGAGTCCGGGCTCCCGGCGACACCCGCGGTCTGGACCTGCACCGGGGAAACTTCGACGTGGACGAAGAGGCGATCACGGTCGGGGTGGAGCTGTTCACGGCCGCCGCGTTGCTCGACGGCAACGGCTCGTAACCGGACAGGACACCTTCTGTTCGCGACGATCCGATAACGGCTTCCGTACAGGCTCTTATCTGACATCTACGCGCGTTACGATCGCCGCGAAACCAGCGCCGGAAGAGGCGCTTCGGTCAGGTTTGAAGGAGCCTTCCCTTGCGCCGGATCACCAGGATTGCCACCGTGGGCGTCATGTCCGCGGCGCTCGCGCTCAGCGTCAGCGCGTGTGGCGACTCGTCGTCGGACAGCAGCACGTCGTCCGACTCCAAGGCCGACACGACGGCCATCGCCTACGACATCGGTGGCCGCGGCGACCAGTCGTTCAACGACGCCGCCTACGCCGGTCTCGCCAAGGCCGAGAAGGACCTCGGCGTCAAGGGCACCGAGGCCGAGCCCTCCGAGGGTGAAGCGGACGCGGACAAGGTCCAGCGCCTCACCTCGCTGGCCCGTGCCGGCAACAACCCGGTCATCGGTGTCGGCTTCGCCTACGCGCCCGCCATCAAGAAGGTCGCTCCGAAGTACCCGAAGATCACCTTCGGCATCATCGACGACTCCTCGGTGACCGGCGACAACATCGCCAACATCGTCTTCAACGAGGAGCAGGGCTCCTACCTCGCCGGTGTCGCCGCCGCCAAGGTCACCAAGACGAAGAAGGTCGGCTTCATCGGCGGTGTCGAGACCCCGCTGATCAAGAAGTTCGAGGCCGGCTTCATCCAGGGCGTCAAGGACACCGACGCCTCGGTCAACGTCCTCCCGCAGTACCTGACCCAGCCGCCGGACTTCTCGGGCTTCTCCAAGCCCGACCTCGGCAAGGCGGCCGCCCAGGGGCAGCTCGACAAGGGTGCCGACGTGGTCTACTCGGCGGCTGGTCTGGCCGGTTCCGGTGCCATCGAGGCCGTCTCCAAGGCCGGCAAGTGGAACATCGGCGTCGACTCCGACCAGTACAAGCAGGAAGGGCTCGCCGCCTACAAGGCGTCGATCCTGACCTCGGTCACCAAGGACGTCGAGGACTCCGTCTTCAACCTGATCAAGTCCGTCCAGGACGGCAAGCCGCAGTCCGGTGAGGTCCGCTACGGCCTCGACAAGGACGGTGTCGGCCTGGCCATGTCCAACCCGGCCTTCACCAAGATGACCGAGGTCATCGCGGCCGTGGACAAGGCGAAGAAGGAAATCATCGACGGCGCGATCACCGTCAAGACCGCCCCGTAACGACTCCGGTCGTCACGCGCTGGTTTCCCGTGGGCCCGGAGTGCGCACCCTTGCCGCTCCGGGCCCGTGGGGTGCTCATCGAAGAAGTTGTGCCCCTCGCAGTGCCCCGCCGCGCCGACTCCGCACCAGGAGTCCGGCCGTGCCGAGTGCCTGCGCCTCACGATTCGGCAGCGCTACGCGTGTAGACAGCCCTTTGGCGCGATAACTTCACCCCACCCCCTGCCCTCTGTGCCCCCGCTCCTGTCCGGCCAAGGAGAGTGCGTCATCAACGCGTCCAGCAGTCCCCCTGCCGTAGAACTGCACGGCATCACCAAGCGCTTCCCCGGCGTCGTGGCCAACCACGACATCGGCATCACCGTACGCAAGGGAACGGTCCACGCCCTCGTAGGTGAGAACGGCGCCGGAAAGTCCACCCTGATGAAGATCCTCTACGGCATGCAGAAGCCGGACGAGGGCACCATCGCCGTGGACGGCGAGCAGGTCTCGTTCGGCAACCCCGGTGAGGCCATCGCGCGCGGTATCGGCATGGTCCACCAGCACTTCATGCTCGCCGACAACTTCACCGTCCTGGAGAACGTCGTCCTCGGCGGCGAGAAGCTGCACGGCATCGGATCCGCCGCACGCAAGAAGATCAAGGAGATCTCCGACGCCTACGGCCTGGGGGTCCGGCCCGACGCGCTCGTCGAGGACCTCGGGGTCGCCGACCGCCAGCGCGTGGAGATCCTCAAGGTCCTCTACCGCGGCGCCCGCATCCTGATCCTCGACGAGCCGACCGCCGTGCTCGTCCCGCAGGAGGTCGACGCGCTCTTCGCGAACCTCCGCGAGCTCAAGGCCGAGGGCCTCACCGTCATCTTCATCTCCCACAAGCTCGGCGAGGTCCTCTCCGTCGCCGACGAGATCACGGTGATCCGGCGCGGTACGACGGTGGGCACCGCCGACCCCGCGAACACCACGACCAAGCAGCTCGCCGAGCTGATGGTCGGCAGCGAGCTCCCTTCGCCCGAGAACCGCGAATCGACGGTCACGGACGTGCCGATGCTGCGCGTCGACGGTCTCTCCCTCGGGGTGACGGACCCGGACGGCGTCGTGCGCGCGGTCCTGTCCGACCTCGACTTCACGATCCACAAGGGCGAGGTCCTCGGCATCGCGGGCGTCGAGGGCAACGGCCAGACCGAGCTGATCGAGACGCTCGTCGGCATGCGGAGCCCCGACAGCGGCGTCATCACGCTGGACACCGACGACATCTCGAACGCCCCCACGCGCAAGCGGCGCGAGGGCGGCATCGGCTACATCCCCGAGGACCGCCACCGGCACGGCGTCCTGCTGGACGCCCCGCTCTGGGAGAACCGCATCCTCGGCCACGTCACGGAGAAGCCCAACAGCAAGGGCTGGCTCCTGGACCCGAAGGCCGCGCGCGCCGACACCGAGCGGATCGTGCGCGAGTACGACGTCCGCACCCCGGGCATCGAGGTCACGGCCGCCTCCCTGTCCGGCGGCAACCAGCAGAAGCTGATCGTCGGTCGCGAGATGAGTCACAACCCCAAACTGCTGATCGCGGCCCATCCCACCCGCGGGGTGGACGTCGGCGCACAGGCGCAGATCTGGGACCAGATCCGCGAGGCGCGCCATGAAGGGCTCGCCGTCCTGCTCATCTCGGCGGACCTGGACGAGCTCATCGGGCTCTCCGACACCCTGCGCGTCATGTACCGAGGACAGCTGGTCGCGGACGCCGACCCCGCCACCATCACACCCGAGGAACTGGGCTCGGCCATGACCGGTGCCGCCGCCGGTCACCTCGAAGCGGCACCGGAGGACGAGGCCCGATGAAGAAGTTCGACAAGGACCGGCTGATCCTGGGCTTCGCCGGCCCGGTACTCGCCCTGGTCGTCGCGTTCGCGCTCAGCACCCTCGTGCTGCTCATCTCGAACCGCGACCCGTTCGAGCTGTACCGGCTGCTGTTCGAGCAGGTGTCGTACAGCGACGTACAGGTGCTGATCATCAACCAGGCCGGGGCGTACTACCTCGCCGCTCTCGCGGTCGCGGTCGGCTTCCGCATGAACCTCTTCAACATCGGCGTCGACGGGCAGTACCGCCTCGCGGCGATGGTCGCCGCCCTCGTCGGTGCCAGCGTCACCCTCCCCGGGCCGCTCCAGATCGCCCTGATCGTGGTCGTCGCCATGCTGGTCGGTGCCTTCTGGGCGGGCATCGCGGGCATCCTCAAGACCACGCGGGGAGTGAGCGAGGTCGTCGCGACGATCATGCTCAACTCCATCTCCACCTCGCTGATCGCCTGGCTGATCCTGCCGAAGAACTTCGGTGAGCAGGCGGCGGGCTCCAACAACCTGACCACGGGCGACATCCCCGAGGCCGGCTGGTTCCCGGGCCTGTCCCTGAGTCCCGAGGCCGGAGAGATCTACGGCTTCACCTTCGTCGCGGCCGGCTGCGGTCTCGTCTACTGGCTGGTCCTGAACCGCACCCGGTTCGGCTTCGACCTCCGTGCCACCGGCGCGAGCGAGAGTGCCGCCCAGGCCTCCGGTGTGGACGCCAAGAAGATGATCCTGACCTCGATGCTGATCTCCGGCGCGATCGCCGGACTCGTCGGCATGCCGACGCTGCTGGGTGACACCCACACCTACAGCCTCGACTTCCCCGTCGGCCTGGGCTTCACCGGCATCACCATCGCCCTGCTCGGCCGCAACCATCCGGTGGGCATCGCGCTCAGCGCGCTGCTGATCGCCTTCCTCGACAAGGCGTCCTCGCCGCTGGACCAGTTCGGCTTCGAGAAGGAGATCGCCACGATCATGCAGGGCCTGATCGTGATCTCCGTCGTCGTCAGCTACGAGCTCGTCCGGCGCTACGGGACCCGTCGCCAGCAGCAGAAGGTCGGCGAGGAACTCGCCGCCGGCCACGCCCTCACCACCGAGAAGGAGGCGGCCCTGTGAGCACCGAAGTCCGCGCCGCACGCGTCGCCGCCCCGAAGGGCGGCGGCCGACGCAAGCTCTCCCTGCCCGTCGTCCTCCTGATCATCGCCGGCGCCCTGGCGCTCGTCTCCCTCGTGCGCATCATCAGCGGTGCCAACGACGTGACCTCGGTCGGACAGGTGAGGGGCGCCCTCGAACTCGCGGTCCCCATCGGCCTGGCCGGTCTCGGCGGTCTCTGGGCCGAGCGGGCCGGCGTCGTCAACATCGGCCTCGAAGGCATGATGATCCTCGGCACCTGGTTCGGCGCCTGGGCCGGCTTCCAGTGGGGCCCCTGGATGGGCGTCCTCTTCGGCATCATCGGCGGCTGCCTCGGCGGTCTGCTGCACGCGGTCATCACCGTCACCTTCGGCGTCAACCACATCGTCTCCGGTGTGGCGATCAACATCCTCGCCGTCGGCGTCACCCGCTACCTGTCCAACTTCACCTTCGCCGAGGAGCCCGGCGGCTCGTCCAAGCAGTCGCCCCGGCTCGAGGGGATCGACAAGATCACCGTTCCCGGGCTGTCGGACTGGATGTACGACCTGCAACAACACCACTGGTTCTTCGTCTCCGACCTCGCCGGAATCATCGGCGGCCTGGTCACCCGGTTGTCGCTGCTGACCGTCGTCGCCCTGCTGCTCGTCCCGGTCACCTGGTGGGTCCTGTGGCGCACCTCGTTCGGTCTGCGGCTCCGCTCCTGCGGTGAGAGCCCGGTGGCGGCCGAGACGCTCGGTGTGAACGTCTACAAGTACAAGTACATCGCCGTGACGATCTCGGGCGGGCTGGCCGGACTGGGCGGCGCGTTCCTCTCGCTCGTCGCGACCAGCATCTACCAGGAGGGTCAGACCGGAGGGCGCGGTTACATCGGGCTCGCCGCCATGATCTTCGGTAACTGGATGCCGGGCGGCATGGCCCTGGGCGCCGGGCTCTTCGGCTTCACCGACAGCCTCAAGCTGCGCGGCGGCGCTGACAACGTCCACGCGATGCTGCTGCTCCTGGCGATCCTGCTGGTGATCGTCGTGTTCTGGCAGCTCTACCGGAAGAAGTACGTCGCCGCGCTGATCTCGGCGGTCATCTCGGGTCTGCTGTTCACCTGGTACTTCCTGACGGACCAGGTCCCCAGCCAGTTCGTCGACGCCGCGCCGTACGTCACGACGCTGCTGGTGCTCGCCCTCTCCGCGCAGCGGCTGCGCATGCCGAAGGCGGACGGTGTGCCGTACCGCAAGGGTGAGGGCAAGTGACGGCGCCCTCGGTCGACTGGGAGGTGCTGCGCGAGGCGGCCCGGGACGCCATGTCCCGGGCGTACGCCCCGTATTCGGGATACCCGGTAGGGGTGGCGGCCCTCGTCGACGACGGGCGCATGATCACCGGGTGCAACGTCGAGAACGCCTCGTACGGCATCAGTCTCTGCGCCGAGTGCGGGCTGGTGTCGCAGCTCGCCGTCACGGGCGGCGGCCGGCTGACCCACTTCACCTGCGTCGACGGCACGGGCTCGGTGCTCGTGCCGTGCGGCCGGTGCCGTCAGCTGCTGTACGAGTTCGGCGGGCCCGAGCTGGTGCTCGAGACGCCGGACGGCCTCCGCACGCTCGACGCGATGCTGCCGCAGTCGTTCGGGCCGCAGCACCTGGGGTGATCCCCCGGCCGCCGTGCCGCTCTCCGGGCGGGCCCGACCGGGCCGCCCGGACGGCGCGGCGGAACGTTTCCTCTCTATGCGCGTAGAGTCAACAGGACTCTCTCGCCCACCCATCCGGCCGGAAGGACTTCCCTCCCATGGACGCCATCTCCGTCATCCGTACCAAGCGGGACAGGGGCGAGCTCAGCCCCGAGCAGATCGACTGGGTCATCGACGCGTACACCCGCGGCGACGTCGCGGACGAGCAGATGTCCGCACTGGCCATGGCGATCCTGCTGAATGGCATGAACCGTGCCGAGATCGCCCGCTGGACCGCCGCGATGATCGCCTCCGGCGAGCGGATGGACTTCGGTGCGCTCTCCCGCCCCACCACCGACAAGCACTCCACGGGCGGTGTCGGCGACAAGATCACCCTGCCGCTCGCCCCGCTGGTCGCCGCCTGCGGCGCCGCCGTGCCGCAGCTCAGCGGCCGGGGCCTCGGCCACACCGGCGGCACCCTCGACAAGCTGGAGTCCATCCCCGGCTGGCGGGCCCACCTCTCCAACGCCGAGATGCTCGACGTCCTGGACACCACCGGCGCCGTGATCTGCGCCGCCGGCGACGGGCTCGCCCCCGCCGACAAGAAGCTGTACGCCCTGCGCGACGTCACCGGCACCGTCGAGGCAATCCCGCTGATCGCCAGCTCGATCATGTCGAAGAAGATCGCCGAAGGCACCGGGGCGCTCGTCCTGGACGTCAAGGTCGGCTCCGGCGCCTTCATGAAGACGATCGAGGACGCCCGCGAACTGGCCTCCACCATGGTGGCGCTGGGCACCGACAGTGGCGTACGCACCGTGGCGCTGCTCACCGACATGGCGACCCCGCTCGGCCTGACCGCGGGCAACGCCCTGGAGGTCCGTGAGTCCGTCGAGGTCCTCGCCGGCGGCGGCCCGAAGGACGTCATCGACCTGACCCTGGCCCTCGCCCGGGAGATGCTCGACGCCGCCGGGCTCAAGGACGCCGACCCGGAGAAGGCCCTGGCCGACGGCTCCGCCATGGACGTCTGGCGCCGCATGATCTCCGCCCAGGGCGGCGACCCGGACGCCGAACTCCCCGTCAGCCGTGAGCAGCACGTGATCAGCGCCCCGTCATCGGGCGTGCTGACCCGGCTCGACGCGTACGACGTCGGCGTCGCCGCCTGGCGCCTCGGCGCGGGCCGCGCCCGCAAGGAGGACCCGGTGCAGGCGGGCGCCGGCATCGAGCTGCACGCCAAGCCCGGCGACACGGTGACCGAGGGCCAGCCGCTGCTGACCCTGCACACGGACACCCCGGAGAAGTTCGAGTACGCGCTCAAGGCGCTCCCCGGCTCCTACGACATCGCTCCGTCCGGAACCCCCTTCACCGCCACGCCGGTGGTGCGGGAGCGTATCGCCTGACCTGCGGTCTTCCCTTTCGGGTGAACGGGGCCGGTGGACCACCACCGGTCCCGTTCGGCATGCCGGACCCGGTGACGCACCGATAGGAGGAGATCGCCATGAGCGCACTCACTGTCGGTCCCGGGCCGGGCGATGAGTTTCGGGCATCCCGCCGGTCTCCCTGGTGTGGATGCCATGACTCCGAACGCCCTCGTCCTCACCGGCCGTGTCACCCGCGCCGATGTGCCGGGGCTCTGCGCCGAGCTGGAGGCGCTGCTCGCCCATACCCCCGGAGCCGCCGTGGACTGCGACGTGGGCGGCGTCGTACGCCCCGACCTGGCGCTCGTCGAGGCGATAGCGAGGCTGGGACTCGTCGCCCGCAGGGCCGGAGACGTCGAGCTGCGCCTGCGCAACGTCCCGCCCGAACTCGGGGCGCTGCTCGATCTGGTGGGGCTGACCGATGTGGTGGGTAACGTCCGGTCGGCCCCGGAGTGATCGACGGTCAGCCGAACACCGCGTAGTCGCAGAGGACCTGCACCGCGTATTCGTCCCTGTACGCGTTCGGCACCTCCGCGAGCGGCGACGGATCGGCGCTCGACGGACGGGACGGTGCCGGTGTCGCGCACGGTCCCTCCGGCTGCGGCCCCGGTTCGCGGGTGCCGCCCGGCGTGCTGGAGGCGGGTGAGGGGCTCGGGCCCGGGCCGTCCGTCGCGGACGGTTCGCCCAGCCAGGGCGTCGCCGCCCAGCCGCCCACCGTCAGGAGTGCCCAGACGATCACCACAGGACGTCCCACCCTCACGCGGCGTCGTCCAGATGGTCCGGCAGCCCGAACAGCGGGAACCAGCGCGGGGTGTCCAGGAAGCAGTGCATCCCGGTGATGGCACCGTCCGAGATGTCGATGACCTGGAGCGCCCACGGCACGAAGCCCGGCCCGTCCGGGTTCGGCTTGTAGTGCGCGAAGGCCGGAGTGCCGTTGGCCTCGGTCGCCACCAGCCGGGAGCCGGCGCAGCTCGCGCCGATGGAGAGCATGAAGCCCGTGATGTCGCCGTGCCCCTGGAGCCAGAGGTCGAACGGCGGCATGGTCATCACCGCGTCCTCGTGGAGCAGCGCCGTCAGCGCCGCCATGTCGTATCCCTCGAACGCCGCCACATAGCGGTCCAGCAGCTTGCGCTGCTCGTCGTCCAGCGGGTTCGCGGTGTCCGACGCGGTGCTCTCCGTGTCGGAGAGGGTCGCCCGGGCCCGCTGAAGGGCGCTGTTGACGGAGGCGACCGAGGTGTCGAGCAGCTCGGCGACCTCGCTCGCCTTCCACGCCAGGACCTCGCGCAGGATCAGCACCGCGCGCTGCTTGGGCGGCAGGTGCTGGAGCGCGGCGACGAACGCCAGACGCACCGACTCCTTCGCCACCGCCGCCTCCGCCGGGTCGGCCACCGACGGCAGGATCCGGCCGTCCGGCATCGGCTCCAGCCAGGTGTTCTCCGGAAGGGGGTTCAGCGCGGCCTGGGCCAGCGGGGTCGGACCGCTCAGGTCCACCGGCCTGGCCCGCTTGTTGCCCGCGTTGAGCATGTCCAGGCAGACGTTGGTCGCGATCCGGTACAGCCAGGAGCGCAGTGAGGAACGGCCCTCGAACTTGTCGAAGCTGCGCCAGGCGCGCACCAGCGTGTCCTGGACCGCGTCCTCCGCCTCGAAGGACGAGCCGAGCATCCGGTAGCAGTAACCGGTCAGCTCGACCCGGTGTCCCTCCAGACGGCCGTCGATGTCCGCCGCCGCTGTCAGATCACTCATCGCTCCACCCCTGTTGCGCTGTGACACCGCTCAGTGTGGAAGCTACCGCAGGGCACTGACAACAGGGGCGGGAAGAGTGGAAACCGCAGCTCAGGTGCCGGGCTTGCGTCCGTAGACGTAGACGTCGTCGCCGTTCTTCAGCAGGTTCCAGTACGACTTCGCGTCCGAGGGGCGCATGTTGACGCAGCCCGCCGATCCCGGGTTGTTGTACATGGACTTGGTGACCGAGTGGAACGCCTGCCCGCCGTCGAAGAACTGGGCGTACGGCATGGACACGTCGTAGAGCGTCGACCAGTGGTCGATGTTGCGCCAGTAGATCTTGCTGGACCCGGTCCGTGTCTCGTCACCGTTGCGGCCGGTGCGTACCGGCACCGGGCCGAACTTCAGCCTGGACCCGTCCTGGATCCAGCTCAGCTGCCTGGTCAGGTCCACGCACGCGATGCGCCCCTTGTTCGTGGGGCACTTCTTCGCGGCGTCGGGGTTCTTGCCCGCCGCCTTCTGCGCGGTGATGGTCTTCATCGTCCGCCAGGTGACCGGTCCCGCGTACCCGATGGACGGGGTGATGCCCTTCGACACCTGGAACGAACGGATCGCCGAGCAGTCCGCCGCGGACTGCTTCCCGTCGGACGTCCGGCCCAGCCACTTCTCGACCTGCTTCTGGTACGGGCCCTTCGACGCCGTGCAGGACGCCGCCTGGGCGGATGTCCCCGTGCCCAGGACCAGGGCCGGTGCGGCCACCAGTCCGGCGACGGACAGGACGGCCCCACGCCGTACCCGTACGCCGCGTATGTTCCCCATGATCGTCATGTACGCCTGCTCCCCTTCGCGTTCGTCCGCGGACGGTGTCTCCGCTTGTTGGACGCGCGTCGGGGAGCGGCGGTTGTGCCGGGAAGGTCTCAGTTGCGCACCGGTGCCGGGGTCGCGGCGCGGAGCCGCTCGGTCCGTGCCGCCCTGGTCCCGAAGACGGTGATCGACAGGACGCCGAGGACCGCCAGGACACCGAGCGCGACCGTGCCGCCCCAGCCGCCCGCGTGGAAGGCGACGGCGCCGAGCGTGCCGCCCGCGCTCGAACCCAGGTAGTACGCGGACTGGTAGAGCGCCGACGCCTGGGCGCGGCCCGACGTCGCCGTACGGCTCACCGAGGACGAGGCGACCGCGTGCCCGGCGAAGAAGCCGGCCGTGATCAGGACGAGCCCTGCCAGGACGGCGGCGATCTGGTCGGCCAGGGAGAGCAGCAGACCCGCGGCCGTCGTGGAGAGGGCGAGGTAGAGCGCGCCCCGGCGGCCCAGCCGGCCGACCAGGCGGCCCGCGGCGGCGGAGGAGGCCGTGCCGACGAGGTAGACCAGGAAGACCGAGCCGACGACGCCCTGCGGGAGGTTGAAGGGCTCCTCGACGAGCCGGTAGCCGATCACGGTGTAGACCGCGCCGAACACCGTCATGAACAGGGCGCCGATCGCGTACAGCCGGCGCAGCAGCGGGTCGGAGAGGTGACCGGTGACGGTCTTCGCCAGGGCCTTCGGGTTGAGCGAGGAGGGGCTGAAGTGCCGCGCCTTGGGGATCAGGAGGTGGAAGACCACGGCGCAGGCCACGGCGAGCAGCCCGATCGCGCCGAGCGCCGCCCGCCAGCCCCACAGCTGGGCGATCCAGCCGGCGAGGATACGGCCGCTCATGCCGCCGATGCTGTTGCCCGCCACGAAGAGTCCGATCGCGGCCACCAGAGCCTTCGGCCGCACCTCTTCCGCCAGGTACGCCATCGCGGAGGCGGGCAGCCCGGCCAGTGCCGCGCCCTGGACCGCACGCAGTGCGATCAGCCAGCCGAGCGACGGGGCGAAGGGGACGAGCAGTCCGATCACCACGGCGACCGCCAGGGAGGCCGTCATCATCTGCCGCCGCCCGAAGCGCTCCGAGAGCGCGCTCAGCGGCAGCACGCACAGGGCCAGCGCGCCGGTCGCCGCGGAGACCGTCCAGCTCGCCTGGCCGGCCGTCACGCCGAAGGACGCGGAGACGGAGGGCAGCAGGGCCTGGGTGGAGTAGAGGAGGGCGAAGGCCGCGATCCCCGCCGCGAAGAGCGCGAAGCTCATCCTGCGGTAGCCGGGACCGCCGGGCGTGAGGCGCTCCGGGACGGTCGGGGAGGGGACGGCGGGGGAGGACGGAACGGCGGCGCCCAGCACGATGGTGGACGCCCCGGTACTGGCAGAAGGCATACGGCGAACGTAGACCGCGAGGTTTCATGCGTCCAATGCATGAAACCCTCATAATCGTTCCCATGGCGCATCAACACAGCTCAGGGTCTCGGCTGTCACCGAGCAGTTACGAAGAAGACATCCGGGCCGTGCTTGCGCCCCGCCTCGCGTACTTCGAGGCGGTGGCCCGCCACGAGCACGTCACCCGTGCCGCGCACGAGCTCGGCGTCCCGCAGTCGACGCTGTCGCGGGCCATGGTGAGACTGGAACAGGACCTGGGAGTCGCCCTGTTCGCCCGCCGCGGCCGCACGGTCTCGCTCACCCCCGCCGGCCGCACCTTCCTGGGCTCCGCCGAACGCGCGCTGGCGGAGGTGGAGAAGGCGGCCGACTCGGTGCGCGCCGACGCCGACGCCACGGCGGGCAAGGTCGCCTTCGGCTTTCTGCACACCATGGGTTCCGAGACCGTGCCCGCCCTGATCAGGGCCTTCCGCGCCGACCACCCGCGGGTCCGCTTCCAGCTCGTCCAGAACTACGGCGAGGCCATGATCGACCGCCTGCGGGCGGGCGGCCTCGACCTCTGTCTCACCTCGCCCGTCCCCGACGCCCCGGATCTCGTCGCCATGCGCCTGGACGAGCAGAGGCTGCGCCTGGTCGTCCCCGACGACCACCGGCTGGCGGGGCGCCGACGTGTCCGCCTCGCCGAGGCCGCCGACGAAACCTTCGTCACCCTCGAACCGGGTTACGGCCTGCGGCGGATCACGGACGACCTCTGCGCCGAGGCGGGCTTCACCCCCCGGGTCGCGTTCGAGGGCGAGGAGGCGGAGACCCTGCGCGGGCTGGTCGCGGCCGGGCTCGGAGTGGCGCTGCTGCCGCCGCCCGCGGTCGCCCGGCCCGGGGTGGTCGAGCTGACGGTGACGGCGCCGCGCGCCGCCCGCGAGATCGGCGTCGCCTGGCTGGACGGCCACCCCGACACTCCGCCGGTGGCCGCCTTCAAGCGCTTCCTGCTGTCGCGCCGGGGCAGCCTGCTGCCGGACTGAGCTTCCACGCCCCGAGGCACCCGGGCGGGCCCGGTGGCTCAGCGCCTGAGCGACTGCCCGAACCCCGCCGCCAGCGGCATCCGCAGCCCCAGTGGCGGGGGAGCGGCGAAGGCGTCGGCGACCGGGCGCGCGTACGAACGGGCGAACAGCGAACCCCCGATGAAGTCCGACGCCAGGGCCAGCACTTCGGAGCGGTGCTGGCGCAGCGCGTGACCGTCGGAGTGGACCTCGAAGCGGCAGATGTCCCGGTTGGCCTTCTTGGCACGTTCCGCCAGCCGGTAGGAGAGCTCCGGATTGGTCCGTGCGTCGTTCGTGCCGTGCACGATCATGACCCGGCGCCCCGCCAGATGTTTGACCGGCTCGGGTTCGGGATCCGTGGCCTCCGGAAGCCAGGGCGCCATGGCCAGCACGGAGTTGACGGCGTCGTGCCCGGCGCCGCGCAGGGCGGCGCGGCCCCCCATCCCGTGCCCGACGAGGCAGACGGGGACGTCTCCGTAGCGGCGTACGACCTCGTCGGCCGCCCAGTGGGTGTCGGCCGCCGGATCCGCGCCGGCGTTCCAGCCCCGGGTCCGGTAGCGCACGACGTGCACCGCGAGTCCGTCGTCCTGGCCCGCGCGGGCCAGCGTCCGGGCGAACGGCAGCTGCGCCGCGTACGAAAGGGTGGAGGGACGGCGTCGGGAATCGGTCTCGCCGTCCGGGAGCAGCAGGACCACGCCGCTGACCTCGGGTGCTGCTCCGGCCGTGATGACGGCCCGTCCCAGCCTGGCGGCAGGCAGGGGAAGTGCGCGCTGTGCCATGACAGAACAGTCTCAGAAGGGCAGGTGTATTCCACCCGGCTTCGCGGTCACTGTTACGCATCGGAGGCCGGTGCCCCGCGCGCTCTACGCGCGTAGGCGCTAGAGTGCCCGGATGACGAGCCAGACCCTGAATGTCCCCGGTCCCGACCAGATCCGCCGCGCGCCCAAGGTGCTGCTCCACGACCATCTCGACGGCGGCCTGCGCCCCGGCACGATCGTCGAGCTGGCCCTCGCGCAGGGCTACGACGCCCTGCCCGAGACCGAGCCCGACAAGCTCGGCATCTGGTTCCGCGAAGCCGCCGACTCCGGTTCGCTGGAGCGCTACCTGGAGACCTTCGCCCACACCTGCGCCGTCATGCAGACCCGCGAGGCGCTGTTCCGGGTGGCCGCGGAGTGCGCCGAGGACCTCGCCGAGGACGGTGTCGTCTACGCCGAGGTGCGGTACGCGCCCGAGCAGCACCTCACCGCCGGCCTGTCACTCGAAGAGGTCGTCGAGGCGGTCAACGAGGGTTTCCGCGAGGGCGAGCGCCGGGCCCGTGCGAACGGCCACCGCATCCGTGTCGGCGCCCTCCTCACCGCGATGCGGCACGCGGCCCGCGCGCTGGAGATCGCCGAACTCGCCAACCGCTACCGCGACCTGGGTGTGGTGGGCTTCGACATCGCGGGCGCCGAGGCCGGCTTCCCTCCCACCCGCCACCTGGACGCCTTCGAGTACCTCAAGCGCGAGAACAACCACTTCACCATCCACGCGGGCGAGGCCTTCGGCCTGCCGTCGATCTGGCAGGCCCTGCAGTGGTGCGGTGCGGACCGGCTCGGCCACGGTGTCCGCATCATCGACGACATCGAGATCGCCGACGACGGGAGCGTGACGCTCGGCCGCCTCGCCTCCTACGTGCGGGACAAGCGGATCCCGCTGGAGCTGTGCCCGACCTCCAACCTCCAGACCGGCGCCGCCGCCTCGTACGCCGAGCACCCCATCGGGCTGCTGCGCAAGCTCCATTTCCGCGCCACCGTGAACACGGACAACCGGCTGATGAGCGGCACGAGCATGAGCCGTGAATTCGAGCTGCTGGTCGAGACCTTCGGATACACGCTCGACGACATGCAGTGGTTCACAGTCAATGCGATGAAATCAGCGTTCATTCCTTTCGATGAACGTCTGGCGATGATCAACGACGTGGTGAAGCCCGGATACGCCGAACTGAAATCCGAGTGGCTCTTCCGTCAGACTTCCGTGACCAGCAGTTCTTCGTCACTGGCAGGCTGAGCCCGCCGAAAAGGGAACGGCCGGGGATATCGATTCCCGGCCGTTTTCCGTGTCCCGGCATGTTTGCGGGAGAGGCGCGCGGCTGACTACCTTGCAGAGCCGCTCACATCCCTCTCCCCAAGGATGAATTTCACATGAAGCAGTCTGCTGTCAGGACCCTCGGTGTCGCCGCTCTCGGTGCCGCTTTCGCCGCGGCCGGAGCGGGCACCGCCTCCGCCGTCGCCGTGCCCGTCGACGCCCTGGCCGGAGGCCTCCCCTCCAACGTCGCGCTCGACTCCGTCGCGGAGGCGCTGCCCGCCGTGCAGAAGGCGGCCGGCGGCCTCCTCGACCAGCAGCAGCGCGGCGGCAGCGACCTCTCGGCGCCCGGCACCAACCTGCTCGGCGGCCTGCCCGCCGGCGGGCTGACCGGCGTCCTGCCGATCGGCGGCTGAACACCCCGTACACGCACGTGGGGCGCACACCCGGTCCGGGTGTGCGCCCCACTGCTTTCCTCTCCCCGTGGCCCCGCCGGTCACCAGGCCGTCGCGGCCGGGCTCTTCTCCGACGGCAGGAGGACCCAGAGCGCCAGGTAGACGAGGAACTGGGGGCCGGGGAGCAGGCACGACACGAGGAAGATGACCCGCATCGTCCCCGCGGAGGTGCCGAAGCGCTGGGCCAGCGCCGCGCACACCCCACCGATCATGCGTCCCTCGCGGGGGCGGACAAGTGCGGCCATGGTGGGCTCCTTCGCGAACCGTCCGGGGAGCAGCCGGTTGCGCTCCCGGTACCTCCATAGTGGCCCCGCGAAGGGGCACAAAGCATCGCTCTACGGGGCGATGCCGACCCTGGTAATCGTCGGGGTGGACCCCTGAGGGGCGGCCTCGCCCCGGGACGAGCGGATCCCGTTCCCGATCCGGGACAGGTCGCCGGCCCCCGCCCGGTTGCCGCGGCGCAGCCGTGACCGCGACAGGGGGACGAGCAGCAGATGGGCCAGCGCGACGCCGGAGGTGTTCAGGAGCAGCGAGTCGACGTCGACGACCTGCCCCGGCACACCGGTCTGTGCCAGCTCGATGGCCATCGAGATCAGCGCCCCGGCCGCGACCGTACGGGCCAGTGACGCCCACGGGGAGACCCGCAGCCTGCCCCCGGCCATCGGCAGCAGTATGCCGAGCGGCGCCAGGAGCAGCAGGCCCTCGCCGATACGACGGCCCGCCTCGGCCGGGCCCAGGGCCAGATCCGCCTTGATCCCGGCGAACGGCCGGAGGTTCGCGGCCGTCATCCAGGGCACGTCCAGCGGGCGCAGCGTCAGCCAGCCGACGAACAGAAGGTGTGCGAGGAGGAGGATGACCCCCGCCGCGCGGAAGCGGATGACGGCCGGGCCGTCCGAACTGTGGCGCACGTGCACGAAGACGCCACGACCGGCAGGATCGGTTCCGCCCGGTTCCGGGAAGGCTCTGTGACGAGCGGCACGGCCTCCGGGGAGGACGCGGGAGCCGGGGATATCGACGCCCGCGGTCCGAGAGGCGCTCAGGGCAGTTCGAGCGTGCCCAGCGTGGGCACTTCCCCGGGCCGGCTCTTCGTCTCCGACGTGCACAGATAGCCCCGGGGCGCGTAGTTCCCCGGCCCGCCGAGCAGTACGGAGCCCCCGGAACCGAGGGCCTCACTGTCCGCGTACGTGCACACCAGCTGCGCGAGCGCCTCCGACGGCAGGTCGTCCGGCTGCTCGCTGAGGCGCAGGGTGCCGTCCGGGTCGCCCTTGCGCGCGTCGGAGACCCGCAGCGCCACCGGCACGTCGCTGGAGAAGCCGGCGCGCCGCTCGTCGGCGTCCGGCTCCCCCTGGAGCTCGCCCAGGAGCGCCTGTGCGATCAGGAGCGGATCGGAGCGCGACTCGTCGAACTCGACCGTGCGCTCCACCGTCCCCAGCTGCGAGGCGCAGACCAGGTAGATCCGTACGGAGACGCTCTCGGCGGGGGGCGTGGTCGCCTGCGGGGTGGCTGTCCTGCACGGCATCCGGGACGGCGCGGCCCCGGCGTCGACCGGCACCGAGGTGCTGCGGATGCCGCACCCCGCCATCAGTGCCGCACAGGCTGCCGCGGCGGCCAGCACGGCGGCGGTCCGTCCGGGGGCCCGCGCCGGCCGCCCCCTGCGCGGTGCGCCGTGTGCCCGCTCGCTGCGCGTCACTTCGCGTCGCCCTTCTCGTTCCGGTCCGGGTCGTCGTCCCCCGGCGCGCCCGTCAGGGCGTCGGCGTCCCGCGGGAGCCGCAGCACGAACACCGCGCCCTCGCCGTCCGGCAGGTTGGAGGCCGTGATGTCGCCGCCGTGGATGTGCGCGTTCTCCACCGCGATGGACAGGCCGAGACCGCTGCCCTCGGACCGGGGGCGGGAGGCGCTCGCCTTGTAGAAGCGGTCGAACACATGGGGAAGGACCTCTTCGGGGATGCCGGGCCCGTGGTCGCGCACCTCGATGATCAGCTCGTCCTCGTCGGTCCGTACGGACACCCGCACCGGTGAACCGCCGTGCTTGAGGGCGTTGCCGATCAGATTCGCGAGGATCACGTCCAGCCGGCGCGGATCGAGCCGCACCATGATCCCGCGCTCCGCGTCCAGGTCGACCGCGTCCAGCCAGGCGCGGGTGTCGATGCAGGCGGTGACCTGGTCGGCGACGTCGACGGTGTCCAGGACCAGGCGGGCCGTACCGGCGTCGAAGCGGGTGACCTCCATGAGGTTCTCGACCAGGTCGTTGAGCCGCCGGGTCTCGCTCACCACCAGGTGCACGGCCGGGGCGATCATCGGGTCCAGGCTGTCGGCCTCGTCCTCCAGCACCTCGGCCACCGCGGTGATCGCGGTCAGCGGGGTGCGCAGCTCGTGCGACATGTCGGCCACGAACCTCCGGCTCGACTCCTCCCGCGCGCTCATGTCCGCGACCTTCTTCTCCAGGGAGCTCGCGGCCTTGTTGAACGTGTGCGAGAGGTCGGCGAGTTCATCGGTGCCGGAGACCACGAGGCGGGTGTCGAGTTTGCCCTCGCCGAGTTTGCGGGCCGCGTCGCCGAGCCGCTGCACGGGCCGCAGCACGGTCGTCGCCGACGCCTGCGCGAGGAGCGCCGAGCCGACGAGGGCCAGCGCGGTGGCGATGCCCAGGGACCAGGCCAGCGAGTTGAGGTCCTCGCGCTCCTGGTCGAGCGACTTCAGCATGTACCCGGCGGGGCCACCACCGATGATCTTCGTGCCGGCCACCAGGTACGGGGTGCCGCCCAGGGTCGTGCGCTGCCAGAACAGGTGGTACTCAAAGGGATTGCCCGACGTCAGCGGCTGCTTCTTGTTCACCTGCCTCTGCAGCGAGGCGGGCACGTCGAGCTTGGTGAAGGAGTCGGTGTCGGAGGACCCGGTGACGGGCTTTCCGTCATGGGTACCGAGCAGCAGCACGTGGTACCCCGGGCCGCTGCTCGCCATCTGCTCGGCGGTGTCACGGAGTTCGTCCGCCGTCGGCTGCAACGGCAGCGAGGCCGCCCGGTTCTGCATCTGGCGGCGGAAGTCGCCCAGCGCCGCGTCCTGCGTACGCGTGAGGACGGCCTCACGGTTGAGCCAGTACGCGATGCCCGACGCCGACACCGCCGCCGTCAGCGCCACCAGCGCGAACACGATCAGGAGCCTCAGACGCAGGCTGGTCCAGCGAAGACCCGCGAGTATGGAACGCTTCGCGGAATCACTCACTGAGGCGAGTCCAGCCGGTAGCCCACACCGCGCACGGTACGGATCAGGGTCGGCGAGGACGGCACGTCCTCCACCTTGGCCCGCAGTCGCTGTACACAGGCGTCCACCAGCCGTGAGTCACCGAGGTAGTCGTGCTCCCACACCAGGCGCAGCAACTGCTGCCGGGACAGGGCCTGTCCGGGCCTGCGGCTCAGTTCGAGCAGGAGCCGCAGCTCGGTCGGCGTGAGCTGCAGGTCCTCCCCGTTCTTGGTGACGGTCATCGCCGAACGGTCGATGACGACACTTCCGAACGTCGCCGAGTCGGTGGACTCCCTCTCCCCGCGGCGCAGGACCGCGCGGATCCGGGCGTCGAGCACCCGGCCCTGCACGGGTTTCACGACATAGTCGTCCGCGCCGGACTCGAGTCCCACCACGACGTCGATGTCGTCGCTGCGCGCGGTCAGCAGAATGATCGGCAGCTGGTCGGTGCGCCGGATTCTCCGGCACACCTCGAAACCGTCGATCCCGGGCAGCATCACATCCAGCACAACCAGATCCGGCCGCTGCTCCCGGAGCAGCTCCAGGCCGTCCTCTCCCGTCGCCGCGGTGGCCACACGGTGGCCCTGGCGAGACAGCGAGAGTTCGAGGGCTGTGCGGATGGCGTCGTCGTCCTCGATCAGCAACAGGAAAGGCACGGGGGTCATTCTGGCCCATGGTGGTGCCACGTTTCGACAATCCCCCCGACTTGATCGCCCGACATGCCCTGTGACAGGCCTGTGACAGTCGGGGGACACCGCCATGAAACTGCCCCGGCAAGCTCAATGGCACACGGAAGAGCCGGACTCCACCGATGGGGGGCGCCACATGAACGCACTGCACAGCACCACCTCAAGCGCAGTTGTCACGCGCCTCCACGACATCGGGCGGAGCCCGGAGAAGTCCGTGGCCGGGACACGGGGGCGGGTGCGCGGCGCGGGACGCCAGCACACGTCGTACCTGGCCATGGTCGACGCGCCCACGGGGGAAAACGGGGGAAGCGCGTACGGGGAGGTCACGGGGGAGCGGAGTTCCGGTGACGGGGCACAGGACGCCGAAGCGGTGTTCACCGCCTACGTCCAGGAGCGCCGCGCCTCCCTGTACGCAACCGCCTACCACCTGACCGGCGACCGGTTCGAGGCCGAGGACCTGCTCCAGAGCGCCCTCTTCTCGACGTACCGGGCGTGGGACAGGATCAGTGACAAGGCGGCGGTCGGCGGCTACCTCCGCCGCACCATGACCAACCTGCACATCAGCGCATGGCGCAGGCGCAAGCTCAACGAATACCCGACCGAGGAGCTCCCGGAGACGGTGAGCGACACGGACGCGATGCGGGGCACGGAACTGCGGGCGGTGCTCTGGCAGGCGCTCGCACGGCTGCCGGAGACCCAGCGCACGATGCTGGTCCTCCGCTACTACGAGGGCCGTACGGACCCCGAGATCGCGTCCATCCTCGACATCAGTGTCGGCACGGTGAAGTCGAGCATCTGGCGGTCGCTCCGCCGGCTGCGCGAGGACGAGGTCCTCAGCTTCGGCCGTGACGAGGAGGAGTCCTTCGGCGAGCTGGTGGCCTGAGGTCTACGGGGGGCACGGGGGAAACGGGGAACGGCCGCGGTCTCGGGGGAGACGGTGGCACGGGGGGAACGGTCGCGGTCTCGGGGGAGGCGGCGGCACGGGGGCAGAGCGCAGCGGGGGCGGACGGGCCGGGGGGTCTTGTCCGCCCCCGCGGTGTGTCCGCGGGGGCGCGGTGGAGCGTCGACCCCTCCCCCTCACCCGGCGGCCGGACCGCAGCCCGAACGTCTTGGTCGCGGCCTCGACGAAGGATGTGACGTGCGTGTCCGGCGCCGGAAGGTCCGGGTGAGTCCTGCGTGCCTCCAGGCCGGGCGGGAACGCGATCGCGGCACCCGCCGCCTCCACCGCCGGCTGAGGCGGCTAGTCCGGCGCCCCCACCGTCACCCGCCGGCACCGTCCCGCCGCCGCGGCGGCCAGCCGTCCCAGGGCCTCCTGCTTGCCGCAGGGGTACGCGCCCAGCGCCGTCTGGCGGGCCACGATGCGTCGCTCGGTCCGCATCAGCCGCCATCCGCGCCGCAGCAGGAACGGCACCGACTTCCGGCCCTCGCGCAGGTCCCGCACCAGCCGCCGGCGGAACGTCGTCGACGGCCTGCCGCGCAGGCACAGCGCGTCCGCGAGCAGGCCCAGCTCCTGGCAGCGATCCACGATGTCCGCCGCGAAGATGCCCTCGGCCACGAACAGGGGGGTCCGCTCGATGTCGAGCGTCTCGGCGCCCGTCCGTGAGCTCGTGGCGATGTCGTACAGGGGAACGGACGTACGTCCCGTGCGGCACAGCTCCGCTATGGCCCCGACCGCGCTGTCCGCGTCCCAGGACAGGGCCGAGTCCCAGTCGATGTCCGCGCTGCCGGTGACCCGCGGCAGTGTCGGGTCGTTGGCCTCCTTGTAGAAGTCGTCGAGGTGCAGCACCGGCAGACCGCTGCGGTCCGCGAGGGACGACTTGCCGGAGCCGGACGGACCGGCGAGCAGCACGACGCGCGTGGGGATCGGTTGGGAACTCACAGAACAGAAGTGTGAGGCATTGACCCGCGTAGGGGATCCCCGGGAGGTCCTGTTGGTATCGAGCATCACACCTCAACTACTCTGCGTGCACGGATGATTACCCGACACGTCCCGATCAGGTGGGAAAACATGGCACGTCATGCACTGTCCAAGCCCCGGCACCGCGCACTGCTGCGCGCCGGCCTGACTCTCACCGCGCTGGGCGCGGCGCTCGGCGCGGGGGGCGCGGCCGCTCAGGCGGCGCCCCTGCCCGCGACGCCCAACACCGGCTCGGACACCGCGGACAGCACCCTGGGGGCGGTCGGCGAGGCGGCGGCTCCCGCGCTGACCAGCGCGCTCGGCTACGGCCTCGCCGGGGCCGTCAAGCCCGTCACCGACCTGCAGATCGACCCGCTGGCCGGGACGGGCGTGGACCCGTTGGACAACGCGGTGGGCGCCCAGATCGCCGACTTCAAGCCGGTGACGACCGCGCTGGTCACCGACCCGCTGACCAGCGGTGCCGCACTCGGTGACCTGCCCCTGATCGGAGAGGCGACCGGTCTGGTCACGGACCGCCTTCCGTAACACGCGTGTGGGGCCGCCCCACGGGAGCGGCCCCACACGGTGTACGAGGTCAGTACGAGGAGCCTGAGGCTCCCAGCGCACCCGTGGGGTGCCAGACCGTCTTGGTCTCCAGGAAGGCCGTCAGGCGCCGGGTGCCGGGGTCGGCGGACCAGTCCTCGTCCACAGGCTGTGGGCGAGCGGCGCCGTCCGCCTCCTTCTCCGCGTGGCGGGAGACGGGTGCGCGCAGGACGCGCTTCAGGTTGTCGGCCGCCGCGGCCTCCAGCTCCTTCGCCAGCGCCGTGTCGCCCGCCGCCCCCGTGAGGTCGATGGCGTTGACGTCCTGGTGGGACGCCAGCGGGGTGGCGAGCTCCGCCGTCCGGCCCGACAGGATGTTCACCACGCCGCCCGGCAGGTCCGAGGTCGCCAGGACCTCGCCCAGCGACAGCGCGGGCAGCGGCGCGGAGGCCGAGGCGATGACGACCGCCGTGTTGCCCGTGGCGATCACCGGGGCGATCACCGAGACCAGGCCCAGGAACGAGGACTCCTGCGGTGCCAGCACCGCGACCACGCCGGTCGGCTCCGGGGTGGACAGGTTGAAGAACGGGCCCGCGACCGGGTTCGCCCCGCCCACGACCTGGCCGATCTTGTCCGTCCAGCCCGCGTACCAGACCCAGCGGTCGACCGCCGCGTCGACGGCGGCGGCGGCCTTGGACTTCGACAGCCCCTCGGCAGCCGCCACCTCCCGCACGAACTGTTCCCGGCGGCCCTCCAGCATCTCCGCGACGCGGTAGAGGATCTGCCCGCGGTTGTACGCGGTCGCGCCCGACCAGCCGCCGAACGCCTTGCGCGCGGCGACGACCGCGTCACGCGCGTCCTTGCGGGAGGAGTGCGGGGCGTTCGCCAGCCACGTGCCCTTGGAGTCGGTCACCTCGTACACCCGGCCGCTCTCGGAACGGGGGAACTTGCCCCCGACGTACAGCTTGTAGGTCTTGAAGACGCTGAGTCGCCCGTCAGACATCGAGGTAGGCCTCCAGACCGTGACGGCCGCCCTCGCGGCCGAAGCCCGACTCCTTGTATCCGCCGAACGGCGAGGTCGGGTCGAACTTGTTGAACGTGTTGGCCCACACCACGCCGGCGCGGAGCTTGTTCGCCACCGCGAGGATGCGGGAGCCCTTCTCCGTCCAGATGCCGGCCGAGAGGCCGTACTGGCTGTTGTTGGCCTTGGCGACCGCCTCGTCGGGCGTGCGGAAGGTCAGCACCGAGAGCACCGGGCCGAAGATCTCGTCGCGGGCGACGGTGTGCGCCTGGGTGACACCGGTGAAGAGGGTCGGAGCGAACCAGTAGCCGGACGACGGCAGGTCGCACGGCGCGCTCCAGCGCTCGGCGCCCTCCGCCTCACCGGTCTCGACGAGCGAGGTGATCCGGGCGAGCTGCTCCGCGGAGTTGATCGCGCCGATGTCGGTGTTCTTGTCCAGCGGGTCCCCGAGCCGGAGCGTGGACAGCCGGCGCTTGAGGGAGTGCAGCACCTCGTCGTGCACGGACTCCTGTACGAGGAGACGCGAGCCCGCGCAGCAGACCTGGCCCTGGTTGAAGAAGATGCCGGTGACGATGCCCTCGACGGCCTGGTCGACCGGGGCGTCGTCGAAGACGATGTTGGCGCCCTTGCCGCCCAGTTCGAGCGTGGCCTTCTTGTCCGTACCGGCGATGCTCCGGGCGATGGCCTTGCCGACGGCGGTGGAGCCGGTGAAGGCGACCTTGTTCACGTCCGGGTGCTCGACCAGCGCCGCACCCGCGTCGCCGTACCCGGTGAGGATGTTGACGACGCCCTTGGGCAGGCCGGCCTGCCGGCAGATGTCGGCGAAGAACAGCGCCGACAGCGGAGTGGTCTCCGCGGGCTTCAGCACCACCGTGTTGCCGGTGGCGAGAGCCGGGGCGATCTTCCAGGCCAGCATCAGCAGCGGGAAGTTCCACGGGATGATCTGGCCGGCGACGCCGAGCGGGCGCGGGTTCGCGCCGTACCCCGCGTGGTCCAGCTTGTCCGCCCAGCCCGCGTAGTAGAAGAAGTGCGCCGCGACCAGGGGGAGGTCGGCGTCGCGCGTCTCCCGGATGGGCTTGCCGTTGTCCAGGGTCTCCAGGACGGCGAGCTCCCGGGAGCGCTCCTGGATGATCCGGGCGATCCGGAACAGGTACTTGGCGCGCTCGGAGCCGGGCAGCGCCGACCACTTCTCGAACGCCCGGCGGGCCGCCTTCACAGCCCGGTCCACGTCCTCGGAGCCGGCCTGCGCGACCTCGGAGAGCACCTCCTCGGTGGACGGGCTGACGGTCTTGAAGACCTTGCCGTCGGCCGCCTCGGCGAACTCGCCGTCGATGAACAGGCCGTACGAGGGGGCGATGTCGACGACGGAGCGGGACTCCGGAGCCGGTGCGTAGTCGAATGCAGATGCCATGGGGATCAGTCCACCGTCACGTAATCGGGGCCGGAGTAACGGCCGGTGCTGAGCTTCTGGCGCTGCATCAGCAGGTCGTTCAGCAGGCTGGAGGCACCGAAGCGGAACCAGTGGTTGTCCAGCCAGTCCTCGCCCGCCGTCTCGTTCACCAGGACGAGGAACTTGATGGCGTCCTTGGACGTACGGATGCCGCCGGCGGGCTTCACGCCGATCTGCACGCCCGTCTGCTCCCGGAAGTCGCGTACGGCCTCCAGCATGAGCAGGGTGTTCGCCGGGGTGGCGTTCGTGCCGACCTTGCCGGTCGACGTCTTGATGAAGTCCGCGCCCGCCACCATCCCGAGCCAGGAGGCCCGGCGGATGTTGTCGTACGTGGAGAGCTCACCGGTCTCGAAGATCACCTTCAGCCGTGCGGAGCCGCACTCGGCCTTCACCGCGACGATCTCCTCGTAGACCTTGAGGTAGCGGCCGGAGAGGAAGGCGCCCCGGTCGATCACCATGTCGATCTCGTCGGCCCCGGCCGCCACTGCGTCGCGGACGTCCGCGAGCTTGACGTCCAGCGCGGCACGTCCGGCGGGGAAGGCCGTCGCGACGGACGCCACCTTCACGCCGGAGCCGGCCAGCGCGGCGGCGGCGGTCGCCGCCATGTCGGGGTAGACGCAGACGGCCGCGGTGCGCGGGGTCGTGCGGTCGGTGGGGTCGGGGTTGACCGCCTTGGCGGCCAGAGCCCGGACCTTGCCCGGGGTGTCCGCGCCTTCCAGCGTCGTCAGGTCGATCATCGAGATGGCGAGATCGATGGCGTACGCCTTGGCGGTCGTCTTGATCGATCGGGTTCCGAGGGAGGCGGCACGCGCTTCGAGGCCGACGGTGTCGACGCCGGGCAGCCCGTGCAGGAAGCGGCGCAGCGCACCCTCGGACGCCGTCGCGTCGGCAAATGCGGGAGCAGTGGTGGGCATGGTCACCACATGAGCATATCTACGCGCGTAGCGACCTGTACAGGGCCCTCCCCGTTTCGGTCCTTCCGAGGGGCCGGGCGAGGCCGCGCCCCGCTCCCCCTGCCGCTTCAGGCAGAATCGGGACCATGACGAGCCCCACACCCCCCACCGAGCCCGCTCACGCCGACCGGACCTTCCGGTCGGGCGCCGGGCTGGTCAGCGGCGCGCTGCTCATCCTGCTGGTCGGCTGGATCGGCGGTGACGCGGTGGTCCAGGGGGAGGGGCGCACGCCGTGGCTCGCGCTGGCCGCGCTGCTGACCCTGGTGCCGCTGATCGTGGCGTTCACCCTGCGGCCGGCCGTGTTCGCCGACGAGGCACGGATCCGGATCCGCAACCCGTTCCGCACGATCGTGCTGCCCTGGACGGACGTCTCCACCGTGCGTGCCGCGTACTCCAGCGAGCTCTTCACCCACGCCGGCGCCAAGTACCAGCTCTGGGCGGTCCCCGTCTCGCTCCGCGAGCGCAAGCGCGCGGCCAGGAAGGCCGGCCAGCAGGCGCACGACGACCCGTACGGCCGGACCTCCGTGCACGCCGACGTCCGCGACTCCCAGGCACGTGCGGCCGCCGCCGACCGGACGGTCGAGGACCTGCGGGAACTGGCCGAGGGCGCCACCGCCCGCAAGGAGAGCGGCACGGTCACCGCGTCGGTGCGCTGGGCCTACGAGGTGATCGCCCCGGCCGCTGTCGGCGCGGTGCTGCTCGTGGTCCTGCTCGCGATCGGCTGAGCCGGCGTACCTCACGCGGGTCTGCCCCGAGGCGCGGCCGGCCCGTTCCTCACAGAGGCTTCAGGGGGCGACCGGTGCATCGAACTCGCCCTTGTGCGCGCCGTCCATGAAGCAGCGCCAGACGTGCGCGGTGACGACGAAGGGCGGGTTGTCCGGGTCCTCGTTGTCCCGGATGGCGACCCACCCGGGGAAGTCGTGAGACACCTCCAGGCAGCCGCCTTCGCCCCCGCTCGCGGTCGCTTTGTACCAGTGGGCGGACTGCAGGTCGCCTATGGACGGGCGGGGCATGGATGTCATCACATCTCCTTGATCGCTCGGTGCAGCAGGCCTGCCGTGTCGTCGGGTGCGAGAGCGATGGCCCTCAGAAGGTCCACTCTGCGGGAGAACCGTCGCACGTCTGCCCGCTTCTGCACGTACAGATTGCCGACTTGGGCCTCGGCGTAAACGACCGGATCGTCCTCGTCGAACTCCATCAACGAGAACGGGCCACCGAGTCCGGGGTGGCCGCCCTTGGCGAACGGCACGATCTGGACCGTGATGTTGGGACGTTCCGCCTCCTTGATCAGGTGGCGGAGTTGTTCACGCATGACGTCTGTTCCGCCGATGGGGCGCCGGATGACCGCTTCGTCGAGCACCACCCAGAGTTCCAGCGGGTCCTGCGGCCGTGCGAGGCACTCCTGGCGTCGCAGTCGCAGTTCCACCAACGCATCGATGTCTCCGGGGCGTTGGGTGTTCCAGGCGTGCAGGACGGCGCGCGCGTAGTCGGGTGTCTGGAGCAAGCCGTGGACCAGCAAGGGTTCCCAGGCCCGCTCCACGCGTGCGTCGGTCTCCAGCCCGACGTAGATCTCCAGCCCGGACGGAAGCACATCCCCGTAGTTCTCCCACCACCCTGGTGCTTGTGAGCCTTCGAGCATGTCGAGCAAGGCGCAGATCTGGTGCTCGTCTGTGACGCCGTACATCTTGCACAGGCGCCTGACGTCGTCGGGCTTCGCCACAGCGCCACCCTTGCCTGTCTCGATGCGTGAGATCCGTGCCATGGAGCAGCCCAGCTCCTTGGCCACCGCTTCGCTTCGTCGTCCTGACTTCTCCCGTAGGCGCCTCAGTTCCGCGCCGAGCTGACGCCGGTTCACTGTCGGTCCGTTCGCCCGGCCCATCGACCACTCCTCTTGATCTGCGGCGCACTTGCACGCTTGGTCACTCGGAGGATGCCAAACCCCTAAGACTCTGGGTGCGCACAGGAGTCGGGCTAACCCTTTCGTGTGGCGAACGTGCCACGCACTTGCGTGGCACGTTCGCGAGGTGACTTGATTGCAGTCATTGACCACGCTGTGTAGCGGCCGGTTGCCCGCTCGACGCCTCACGGGGACGACCGCACGAGCCCGAAGGGTTTCCCCATGCACATCCCGCCCGCCGAAGACCTTCGGCTCGTCCCCCCGTACGGCCTCGACACCCGGCTCGTCATAGGGGCCGCCGTGGCGGGGCGCCGCCTGGTCGTGCCGCTGGTGGGGGACGACCCGGCGGGGGCGGGTGCGGTCCGGCGGGCGGTGCGGCGGCAGTTCGCCGTGTGGCGGACGCCGGAGGAGCCCGCCGAGGACCTGCTCCTGATCGTCGGCGAACTGGTGGCCAACGCGCTCACGCACTCGGTCCCGCGCCCGCGTACCGGACCGCTGCGGGTGTGGGCGGTCGCGGGGCAGCATCCCGGGGCGGTCCTGACCGCCGTGGTCGACTCCGGGACGTACGACCCCCGCCTGCTCCGACCCCTTCCCGCCGACGACTCGGCCACCCACGGGCGCGGGCTGCGCATCGTCGCCGAACTGGGCGATCGCTGGGGTCACTTCGCCCACCCGCAGGGAACCTGCGTGTGGGCGGCGCGCGATCTGCGCCCCGTGCCCTGAACGGGCCTTCGACCGCACCCCCCGCCCTCCACGCGGGCCACGGCCGTGCCGTGGCCCGCCCCACCTCCGGACTGTGATGCGTCCTTCATCCGGCGCGGCCGAGAGCCGCGCCTCTCGGTCGTGCCCCCGGCCCGCCTGGACCGCTGTTCCCCTCCCGCTCCAGGAGGTCGCGGCCACCGCGTCCCGGCGTGCGGAACCCCGGGCATGGCTGCGTGCCGTCTCCTGGCTGGTCGACTCGGCCCGGCTGCACCCACGCGCGTGCGCGACGACGGTCGCCGTCGCCCGGGACCTGGCGGCCCGCATGGACTACACCGAGGGGACGGTGCTCTACGACCTGGCCGGGACGGCCCGCCGGTGCGCGGTGTCGACCGCCACGGTGAAGCGGCACGTGCGTGTGCTGAGGGAGCTGGGAGCGCTCGCCTGGGTGCGGCACGGCTCGCGGCGCAACCTGCGGCTCCCCGGGCGTTCCTACGCGGGCACGGCGACGGTCTACGCGGCGACCGTCCCCGCACGCTACGACGCGTCGAGGGGGCATCGGCTGAGCGGGACCGGGTACGGGGCGCGGGTCGTCGGTGTCACCGAGGGCGGTCGCCGGGAGGCCGTGCGCGCTGTCCGCCGCACCGGCAACCCGGCTTCCCGCGCCGGCCGTTCGACGGTCCGTGCACCCCAGTCCCCTGGGCTGTGCCCCCGCGTACGGAAAGCCGAGATGGATGGTGGGTCGAACGACACGTCGCGCAGGCGCGCGAGGCGCCGGACACGCTCCTCCACCCCGGCCGGTGACACGGAGCGGATGCGGCGCAGCCCGTGGCAGGTGGCCCGCGACGTGACTGTGGCCCGGCAGGTACGGCCCCTGGTCGGCTGGACGCAGCGGGAGGGGCTGCGCCGTCTCGCGTACGCACTGCGCCCGCTGATCGACCAGGGCCTCGACAGCCACGACATCGC
This sequence comes from Streptomyces sp. SM10, assembly GCF_002910915.1. Taxonomy (GTDB): domain Bacteria; phylum Actinomycetota; class Actinomycetes; order Streptomycetales; family Streptomycetaceae; genus Streptomyces. The sequence continues at coordinate 68,730 of NZ_NEUF01000080.1, forward strand.
GGCCGAACTGCACGCCTGGTACCTCGACTGGTGCCCCGCGTCCCCAGCCGCGTACATCACCGCACAGCTTCGTCAGCGGGCCGTACGGGGCGTTCCCGCAGCCGGTCATCGGGAGGTGCCGAACGCGGAGTTCAGAGCAGCGGTGGCGCGGGCGGCGGGCGGGCACACCGCCGAAGCGGGCCCCTGTGGTGTGTGCGAGCCGCTGACCATCGAGGGGCTGAGCCGGGCCGAGGTCGTCGATCTCCGGTCGGCGGGGGCGGCCGATCCGGGGCTGGTGCGCACGGCCGTCGACCTGCTGGGTGAGGACGAGGCGCGACGGCTCTACACCCACCGTCTCGTCCGACAGGCCCTGGGAACAACCCGGTTCGCCGGTTCGGGAAGCGCCTACAGCAGGCGCAGCAGTGTCGACTTCCCCGCTCCGTTGGGGCCCAGGGGGACGGCGAGGCCGTGGCCATGATCACGCAATGGTGATGTGCGCACGGCCGGACGTGTGCTGGCCGTCCCCAGGTCGACGTGGTGTCAGATCCCCGCGGCCGCCGCGAGGTCCCGCTTGATGTCGGCCAGTAGTTCCGCGGCCCGTGCGCGGGCCGCGGGCAGCCCGTCCGCCGAACCGACCGGGACCACGACCTCCAGGTAGCACTTGAGCTTGGGCTCCGTGCCGCTCGGGCGGACGACGACCCGGGCGCCCGCCAGGTGGTAGCGCAGGCCGTCGGTGGGCGGCAGGGCGTCGGTGCCCAGGGAGAGGTCCTCGGCCGAGGTGACGGGGAGGCCCGCCAGAGCGGTCGGAGGGCTCTGGCGAAGGCGGCGCATGGCGTCCGCGATGACCGAGAGGTCCTCGACGCGGACCGACAGCTGGTCCGTCGCGTGCAGCCCGTGCTCCAGGGCGAGATCGTCGAGCAGGTCGAGGAGCGTGCGCCCCTTCTCCTTCAGCACGGAGGCCAGTTCGGCCATCAGCAGGGCGGCCGTGATGCCGTCCTTGTCGCGGACGCCTTCCGGGTCGACGCAGTAGCCCAGCGCCTCCTCGTAGCCGTAGCGCAGGCCGTCGACGCGGGCGATCCACTTGAAGCCCGTCAGGGTCTCCTCGTAGCCGAGTCCCGCCTTCCCGGCGATCCGGCCGAGGAGGGACGAGGAGACGATCGACTCGGCGAACACGCCGGAGACGCCCCGGTCCACCAGGTGGGCGGCGAGCAGCGCGCCGACCTCGTCGCCGCGCAGCATCCGCCAGCCGCCCTCGGCCGACGTGTCCGGGACGGCCACGGCGCAGCGGTCCGCGTCCGGGTCGTTGGCGATGATCACGTCGGGCCGCGACCGGCGCGCGGTCGCGAACGCGAGGTCCATGGCCCCCGGCTCCTCCGGGTTGGGGAAGGCGACGGTGGGGAACGCCGGGTCCGGCTCGGCCTGTTCGGCCACGAGCACGGGCTCGGGGAAGCCGGCCCGGGCGAAGGCCGCCGTGAGCACGGAGGTGCCGACGCCGTGCATGGCGGTGTAGACCGTCCGCACGGTGCGGGGCGACCCGGGCGCGAGGACGGCGTCCGTACGCGCGAGGTAGGCGTCCAGGACCTCGTCGCCGAGGATCTCCCAGCCCGACTCGGGGCGCGGTACGCCGTCGAGCGGGCCCACCGCCTCGATCGCGGCGGCGATCTCCGCGTCGGCCGGGGGCACGATCTGCGAGCCGTCGCCGAGGTAGACCTTGTAGCCGTTGTCGCGCGGCGGGTTGTGGCTGGCGGTGACCTCCACACCGGCGACGGCCCCCAGGTGCCGTATGGCGTACGCGAGGACGGGGGTGGGCAGCGGGCGTGGCAGCACCGCCGCGCGCAGGCCCGCGCCGGTCATCACGGCCGCGGTGTCGCGGGCGAAGTCGGCGGACCGGTAGCGGGCGTCGTAGCCGATCACGACGAGCCCGCCGGTCCGCCCCTGCGCCTTCAGGTACGCGGCGAGTCCTGCGGCGGCACGGATGACGACGGACCTGTTCATCCGCATCGGGCCGGCGCCGATCTCGCCGCGCAGGCCGGCCGTCCCGAACTGGAGCGTGCCCGCGAAGCGGTCGGCGAGCGCGGGCTCGTCACCGGCCTCGATGAGCCCTTCGAGCTCCACGCGGGTCTCGGGGTCCGGGTCCTCGGCCAGCCAGGCCTTGGCGCGGGTGAGGAGGTCCTGCTGCACGGTGTCCGCCTTTCTGCGGGTGCGGGTGCGGGTGCGGGTGCCGGGGGTGCGGGGTGCGCCTGCGGCGGGCTGTTCCCCTGCCCGCCCCTTCCCGAAACCGGGCTCCGCCCGGACCCGCTCCGGGGGCTCCGCCCCCGGACCCCCGCGCCTCAAACGCCGGCGGGGCTGGATGCGGCTCGGGGTACGCCGGTGGGGTTGGACGTGGCTCGGGGTACGCCGGGGGGCTGGATTGGCTCCGGGTACGCCGGTGGGGCTGGATGTGGCTCCGGGTACGTCGGCGGGGCTGGATGTGGCTCCGGGTACGTCGGCGGGGCTGGATGTGGCTCCGGGTACGCCGGCGGGGCTGGATGCGGCTCCGGGTACGCCGGTGGGGCTGAGAGGGCTGGGAGCGCCCTCGCTCAGATCCGGTCCAGCACCCGTGCCAGCAGCGAGCCCATCCGGGTGGCCGAGTCGCGGCCGGCCTGGAGGACCTCCTCGTGGTTGAGGGGCTCCCCGCTCAGGCCGGCGGCCAGGTTGGTGACCAGGGAGATGCCCAGCACCTCGGCGCCCGCCTCGCGGGCCGCGATCGCCTCGAGGACCGTGGACATGCCGACGAGGTCGCCGCCCATGACCCGGACCATGTTGATCTCGGCCGGGGTCTCGTAGTGCGGGCCGGGGAACTGCACGTAGACGCCCTCTTCGAGGGTCGGGTCGATGTCCTTGCACAGCGCGCGCAGCCGGGGTGAGTACAGGTCGGTCAGGTCGACGAAGTTCGCGCCCACGATCGGCGAGGCCGCCGTGAGGTTGAGGTGGTCGCTGATGAGGACCGGCTGGCCGGGGCGCATGCCCTCGCGCAGCCCGCCGCACCCGTTCGTCAGGATGACGGTCCCGCAGCCCGCCGCGACGGCCGTGCGGACGCCGTGGGCGACCGCGGCCACGCCCCGGCCCTCGTAGTAGTGCGTGCGGCCCAGGAAGACCAGGGCGCGCTTGTCCCCGATGCGGTACGAGCGGATCGTGCCGCCGTGGCCCTCCACGGCCGGGGCCGGGAACCCGGGCAGGGCGGTGACCGGGAACTCGGCCTCCGGGATGCCGAGCGCATCGCCCGCGGGGGCCCACCCGGAGCCCATCACGAGAGCGACGTCGTGGGTCTCGGCGCCTGTCAGCTCGCGCAGGCGGGCGGCGGCGTCGGCGGCGGCGGCGTGCGGGTCGCCCTGGATGTGGTCCGGAATAACAGATGCGTTCACGCGGATGAGGGTAACCGCTGATTCCCTACGCGCGTAGATGCGTCCGGGAAGAGTCTGGCCGGTCGTGTTCGTATTTTCGTACAGAAGTGGTTCGGAGGGTGCCGCTCAGCAGGGACGCTTGCGGAGGTTCATCACGTAGTCGTGCGGCGCGCCCGCGGATTCGGCCGCATCCGCCACCTCGCCCAGATAGCGGGCGGAGGGCAGTCCGCCCTCGTAGCCGTTGAGGACGTACATCCAGGCGGCCTCCTCGCCGTCCAGCGTGTGCACGCGCACCCGCATGCGCCGGTAGACGTCGAGACCGACACCCTCCCAGCGGTCCATGGAGTCCTCGTCCATCGGGGCCAGGTCGTAGAGGGCGACGAACACCTGGGAGCGGGGCGCCTCCACCACCGTGGCCAGCGCGCCCTCCCAGCCCATCTGCTCCCCGCCGAAGGTCAGCCGCCAGCCGTTGAGCCAGCCCGTGCCGCGCAGCGGGGAGTGCGGTGCGCGGCGCGTCATCAGCCGCGCGTCGAGGTTGCCGGCGTACGCGGCGTAGAGCGACATGCGGTCGAGGGTACGTGAGGCGGCGTGGAGCATGACGGTTCCGGAGCGGAAGCCTCCCGGGTCGTGGAGCGGCCCTCCGGGGGCCCGGAGGCCGTGGCCCGGCCTGGCCCGTTCCCGTATGGAGGGCCCCGGGGCGAAGCAGCTTGGCGCGTGCGGGACAATGAACTACGTACTGCATACGCCGGGGCGATCCCCCGGACCCCCGGCCGGGGCGGCAGACGGCCGTGGGATGACACCACGCGAGGCGGACTTTTCGTGACCCGGATCGTGATCATCGGCGGCGGCCCCGGCGGCTACGAGGCGGCACTGGTCGGCGCCCAGCTCGGCGCGGAGGTGACCGTCGTCGACTGCGACGGCCTCGGCGGCGCGTCGGTCCTGACCGACTGCGTGCCCTCCAAGACCCTGATCGCGACGGCCGAGGTGATGACCACCTTCGACTCCTCCTACGAGGAACTGGGCATCATCGTCGCCGACGACACCCCGCACATCGAGCAGGCGGCGCGAGTGGTCGGTGTGGACCTCGGCAAGGTCAACCGGCGGGTCAAGCGCCTCGCGCTCGCCCAGTCCCACGACATCACCGCCTCGGTGACCCGCGCGGGCGCCAGGGTCATGCGGGGCCGCGGCCGGCTGGACGGCCTCCAGGCCGCCGACGGGTCCCGCCAGGTCGTGGTGACCGCCGCGGACGGCACCGAGGAGCGGCTCACCGCCGACGCGGTGCTGATCGCCACCGGCGGCCACCCCCGCGAGATCCCGGACGCGCTGCCCGACGGCGAGCGCATCCTGAACTGGACCCAGGTCTACGACCTGGACGAGCTCCCCGAGGAGCTCATCGTGGTCGGCTCCGGCGTCACCGGCGCAGAGTTCGCCGGCGCCTACCAGGCGCTCGGATCGCGCGTCACCCTCGTCTCCTCCCGCGACCGGGTGCTTCCGGGCGAGGACCCGGACGCCGCGGCCGTCCTGGAGGACGTCTTCCGGCGCCGCGGCATGAACGTCATGGCCCGTTCCCGCGCCCAGTCCGCCAAGCGCGTCGGCGACCGGGTCGAGGTCACCCTGGCCGACGGCCGCGTCATCTCCGGCACCCACTGCCTGATGGCCGTCGGCGCGATCCCCAACACCGCGGGCATGGGCCTGGAGGAGTCCGGGGTGCAGCTCAAGGAGTCCGGGCACATCCGGACCGACCGGGTCTCCCGCACCAGCGCCCCCGGCGTGTACGCGGCGGGCGACGTCACCGGGATCTTCGCCCTGGCGTCGGTCGCGGCGATGCAGGGCCGGATCGCGATGTACCACTTCCTCGGCGACGCGGTGCAGCCGCTGAACCTGAAGACGGTCTCCGCGAACGTCTTCACCGACCCCGAGATCGCCACCGTCGGTTACAGCCAGGCCGAGGTCGACTCCGGCAAGATCGACGCCCGTGTCGTGAAGCTGCCGCTGCTGCGCAACCCGCGCGCCAAGATGCAGGGCATCCGGGACGGCTTCGTCAAGATCTTCTGCCGTCCCGGCACGGGCATCGTCGTCGGCGGCTGCGTCGTCGCGCCGAGGGCCAGTGAGCTGATCCACCCGATCTCGCTCGCCGTCGACAACAACCTGACGGTGGAGCAGATCGCCAACGCCTTCACCGTGTACCCGTCCCTCTCCGGCTCGATCGCCGAGGTGGCCCGGCAGTTGCACACCCGTAAGAGCGCCGGCGAGGCGTGACGCGAAGGTTCGTACCGTAGGCGGGGCCCCCTATACCACCAGGGGGCCCCGCCTGTGTACAACTTCTCTTATTCGGCGCAAACTGCTGAAAAGCAACCCACGGCCAGGTTACTGTCAGTTTCGTGTTCGCTGCAGAACGTCGTCAATTGATCCTCGAAATGGTGCGCGCCAACGGGGCGGTATCGCTCCGTGAGCTCGCCCGCGTCGTCCAGACCTCCGAAGTGACCGTACGGCGGGACGTGCGGGCACTGGAGGCAGAAGGACTCCTCGACCGCCGGCACGGCGGTGCGGTCTTGCCGGGCGGTTTTACGCGGGAGTCCGGCTTTCCGCAGAAATCCCATCTCTCCACCGCGGAGAAAACGGCCATCGCCGACCTGGCGGCCGGGCTGGTCGGTGAGGGCGAGGCCATCGTGGTCGGCGCCGGAACGACCACGCAGGAGCTGGCCCGCCGGCTCGCACGGGTGCCCGGTCTGACCGTGGTCACCAACTCGCTGCTGGTCGCCCAGGCGTTGGCCCATGCCAACCGGGTGGAGGTGGTGATGACCGGCGGCACCCTGCGCGGGAGCAACTACGCGCTCGTCGGCAGTGGTGCGGAACAGTCCCTCCAGGGGCTGCGGGTGAGCCGTGCGTTCATCTCCGGGAGCGGGCTGACCGCGGAGCGCGGACTGTCCACGTCCAACATGCTCTCCGCGAGTGTGGACCGGGCACTGGTGCAGGCCGCGGCCGAGGTGGTGGTCCTGGCGGACCACACGAAGCTCGGCTCCGACACCATGTTCCAGACCGTGCCCACGGAACTCATCACCCGTCTGGTGACGGACGAGCCACCGGTCCACGACGAGCGGGCGGCCACGGAGCTCCAGGCCCTGGCCGACCAGGGTGTGGAGATCACGGTGGCGGGGCCCGACGCGGAGTCCGCCGCCGGTGCCCCGCTGCCGCCGGGCCGGCAGACGCGGCAGGAGATGCCGCTGCCCGGTCAGCGGCGCACCCAGGGAGGCCACGGGGGGCCGGGCGGCCTCGGGCCGCAGCTGCGCAGTGCGGCGGCCCTGTCCGAGGGGCCGGTGGGCCGGGTCGCGGATCTGCGCCGCCGGTAGGCCGCGGATCCGCGCCGCCGGTCAGGGGCCTCCAGGGCCCCGCCCGGCCCCGCTCAGCCGTCGGGTGGGCGCTCAGCCGCCGAGTGGCTCCGAGGGTGCGCGGTCGGCCGGATCGGCCTTCAGGCCGCGGAGTGTCAGCCGCAGCAGGCGTTCGGCGAGGGCCGGGTCGCCCGGGGTCTGCTCCGCGGCCAGCGCGATCGCGTTCGTCAGCTGCAAGAGGTCGTCGATCGAGACGTCCGCCCGCACCGAGCCGCTCGACTGCGCGCGGGTCAGCAGCCGTGCCCCGGCCTGACGCAGCGGCACGTGGCAGGACGTCAGTGCCGAAGTCTCGTCACCCGAGGCCGACATGAGCGCCTGCGCGAGACCGCGGTACTCGCCCGCATGAGTGATGATCGCACCCAGCCACTCCACGAGGGCGGTGCACGGCCGGTCGGCCTCCGCCAGTTCGTGGGAACGGGCGAGCAGATCGGCCAGGGCCTCCTGGAACACCGCGTTCATCAGGGCCTGACGGTTCGGGAAGTGCCGGTAGAGCGTGCCGATGCCCACGCCCGCCCGCCGGGCGATGTCCTCCAGGGAGGCATCCGTGCCCCGGTCTGCGAAGGACGTACGGGCCTCGCTCAGCAGCCGGTCGTGGTTGCGGCGCGCGTCGGCGCGCATCGGCCGGGCCGGTGTCGGTGCCGTGCTCATCGCCATCGCCCTGTCCTCCTGGTTTCCGCTCCGCGTCCCAAGGATGCCACTGGGGGCCCGGCGGATGCCGGGCCCCCAGTGGGAGAGAGCAGAACCGGGTGCTCAGTCCTTGATCTCGCAGATGGCTGCGCCGGACGACACGGAGGTGCCGATTTCGGCGGTGAGGCCCTTCACGGTGCCGGTGCGGTGGGCGTTGAGGGGTTGTTCCATCTTCATGGCTTCGAGGACGACGATGAGGTCGCCTTCCTTGACTTCCTGGCCCTCTTCGACGGCGATCTTGACGATCGTGCCCTGCATGGGTGAGGCGAGGGTGTCGCCGGAGGCGGCGGAGCCGGTCTTCTTCGCGGCGCGGCGTTTGGGCTTGGCTCCGGCGGCGAGTCCGGTGCGGGCCAGGCTCATGCCGAGCGAGGAGGGCAGGGACACTTCGAGGCGTTTGCCGCCGACCTCGACGACGACGGTCTCGCGTCCGGATTCCTCGTCGGTGTCCTGGTCGGCGGGGACCTGGAAGGGCTTGATGTCGTTGACGAACTCCGTCTCGATCCACCGGGTGTGGATCGTGAAGGGGTCGGCGGTGAACGCGGGGTCGGTGACGACGGCCCGGTGGAAGGGGATCGCGGTGGCCATGCCCTCGACCTGGAACTCGGCCAGGGCGCGGGCGGCGCGCTGCAGGGCCTGCTCGCGGGTCGCGCCGGTCACGACCAGTTTGGCCAGGAGCGAGTCCCACGCCGGGCCGATGACGCTGCCGGACTCGACGCCGGCGTCGAGGCGGACGCCGGGGCCGGTGGGCGGGGCGAAGAGGGTGACGGTGCCGGGGGCGGGCAGGAAGCCGCGGCCGGGGTCCTCGCCGTTGATGCGGAACTCGAAGGAGTGGCCGCGCACCGCGGGGTCGCCGTAGCCGAGTTCCTCACCGTCGGCGATCCGGAACATCTCGCGCACGAGGTCGAGGCCGGTGACCTCCTCGGTGACCGGGTGCTCGACCTGGAGGCGGGTGTTGACCTCGAGGAAGCTGATCGTGCCGTCCACACCGACGAGGAACTCGACGGTGCCGGCGCCGACGTAGCCGGCTTCCTTCAGGATGGCCTTCGAGGCGGCGTAGAGCTCGGCGTTCTGTGCCTCGGACAGGAAGGGGGCCGGGGCCTCCTCGACGAGCTTCTGGTGGCGGCGCTGGAGCGAGCAGTCACGGGTGGAGACGACGACGACGTTGCCGTGGGTGTCGGCCAGGCACTGCGTCTCGACGTGGCGGGGCTTGTCGAGGTAGCGCTCCACGAAGCACTCCCCGCGGCCGAACGCCGCGACCGCCTCACGGACCGCCGAGTCGTAGAGCTCCGGGATCTCCTCAAGCGTGCGGGCCACCTTCAGACCACGCCCGCCCCCGCCGAAGGCCGCCTTGATCGCGATCGGCAGGCCGTTCCTCTCCGCGAACTCCACGACCTCGCCCGACCCGGACACCGGGTCGGGGGTGCCGGCCACGAGCGGGGCACCGGCACGCTGGGCGATGTGCCGGGCGGCGACCTTGTCACCCAGATCCCGGATCGCGTGCGGCGGCGGACCGATCCACGTCAGACCCGCGTCCAGCACCGCCTGCGCGAACTCCGCGTTCTCCGACAGGAACCCGTACCCCGGATGGACCGCGTCCGCCCCGGAATCCTTCGCCGCCTGCAACACCTTCGCCATGTCCAGGTAACTCGCCCCCGGAGTGTCACCGCCCAGAGCGAACGCCTCATCGGCCGCCCGCACATGCAGAGCATCCCGGTCCGGATCGGCATAGACGGCCACGCTCGCGATTCCGGCATCCCGGCAAGCCCGAGCAACACGGACAGCGATTTCACCACGGTTGGCGATGAGCAC
>NZ_NEUF01000081.1 GCF_002910915.1 Streptomyces sp. SM10
CCCACGGCTCCCGCCGCCACCGAGCCCGCCTCGGCGGCCACCCGGCTGTCGGCCCCGAGGGCCCGGCAGCCGTCGCAGTAGGAGAGGCCGCGCGCGGGGACACCGGAGCGCTCGGCGAGGTGGGCGGGGCCGACCGTGCGGATCATGCGCAGCACCGGTGACTCCAGGGCCCGCCGGCGTACGGCGGCCCAGTCGTCGGTGGCGAGGTGGCCGAGACGCAGGTGGGCGGGGGCGGGCCGCCGGTCCACGGTGTCCTGGTTGCAGCAGGCGAGCACCGTCCCGTCGAAGGCGACCACCGGCCAGGCGGCCATGGCGCACGGGGACACCGCACCCGGCTCCGGGCCGGTGCGGGTGGCGGCGGCCCAGGACGCCGCCCGGCCGAACGGCCGCACCTCGTTGACCAGGGACGGCACCAGGCCGCCGAACTCCTCGTCCACGGCGCGGGTGATGCCGGCGAGATAGGGATCGTCCGTCCCCGTGCCGGTGAGATGGAAGCTCACCGCCGTGCCCGTCTCCCGGATCCGGTGCACGGCCCGGAACACCTCGGCGCGGGACACCTCCCGTTCGTGGTGGGCGTCCAGACTCGCGGAGAAGTGGTCCACGGACTCGACCGCCCGCAGGACCGGAGCCGGAATCCGCCGGGACCGTGCGAAGAACATGCCGCTGAGCAGCGCCGTACGCGATCCGGCGGCGCGGGCGCGTGCGCTCAGCTCCTCCACGAGTGAGGGCAGCAGCAGAGGTTCGCCGCCGGTGAGCATGACGACGTCGGGTCGGTTCTCCGGGGTGAACGACTCCACGAAGCGCACCAGTTGGCCGGGGTCGGGCTCCTCCCGTACGGCCGGGGACGATCCGGTCGAGCAGTGGGCGCAGCTCAGGGGGCAGCGCCGGGTGAGGCCGAGCAGCAGGCCGGCGGCGGGGAAGGGCCGCCGGCCGACGAGTTCGCCGAGTTCCATGCGGGGCCGCCTCCTTCAGAGGGCCGGGGCGCGTCGGGCGCGTACCCAGGCTCACCCGCGCCGGTTCGGCGCCGGTCCACGGCCGCTTCAGGAGCGGTATGGGCCCAGCTCACCGGCCCCGCCGGACCGCGCCGGAGGCACGCTCCCGGTCCGCGGACACACCCCGAACTGGCCCGATACCAAAGCCATACCGGCGCTGAAGCGTCTACCAGGCCGGCCCTCCTAACTTTCTCGGCAACGGCAGGCAACAGCCCGCCGCACCGGACCGCGGGGCATCCCGCCGGCCCCGGGACCAGCGCAGTGACGAGTGGACGGAGACCACCATGTCCGAGAACACCAAGCCCGCCGCCGACGACAACAACGAGGAGACCCCCGAGGTCGAGGCACACTCCGTGCTGGACCTCCAGGAGACGGCCGCCCAGGAGAAGGACGTGGCCGGCAGCTGCGTCAGCGTGATCAGCGTCGTCCTGGACGCCAACTGACCGGACGCACCCGGACGGTGCCACGGAGGTCGAGGCAGGACCTCCCGCCGTGGCGCCAGGCCGGCCGGTGACGTGGGGCGGCTCCGTTTCGACGGAGCCGCCCCGCCGCTGCTTCCGGCCGGTGCCGTCCGCGGGCCCCGGGCCCGGACGGGCACGGCACGCACCCCTCGCTCACGCCCCCGACCATCACCGGGAGTTCACCATGACCACGCCGCTGCGCGGCAACAGGGATTTCCGGCTGCTCTGGCTGAGCGGCCTCTTCGCGGTGCTGGGCGGGCAGATGAGCGCCCTCGCCCTCCCCCTGCTGGTGCTCAAGGAGACCGGCTCCGCGGTGCAGGCCGGCGCCGTCGGCACGGTGTCCGTGGGAGCCGTGCTGATCGCCATGCTGCCCGGCGGGGTGATGTCGGACCGCGTCGAGCGCCGCCGGCTGATGAGGCTCTGCGACGTCGGCAGCCTGACCGTCGTCACGGCGCTCGCCACGGCCGTCTGGTTCGGGCACGCCCCCATGGCGCTCGTCCTGCTCGTCGCCGCCGCGGGTGCGGTCATCAGCAGCGTCTACGGGCCGGCCGCCTTCGGCCTCATGCGCGCCGTCGTCCCGGCCGACGAGATGGGCACCGCCACCGCACGGCTGCAGGCACGCACCCAGACGGCGAGGCTGGTCGGACCGCTCGTCGGGGGCGCGCTCTTCGGTATCCACCCGGCCCTGCCGTTCGCGGCCGAGGCCCTGGGCCTGCTGCTGTCGACGATCTGCGTGGCCCTCGTCCGCACCCGCTCCCGCGCCCGGAAGAGGGCGGGCGCGGTGTTCACCCGGGAGGAACTCACCGCCGGCCTGGCGTACCTGTGGCGGATCCCCTACCTGCGTACGGTCCTTCTGGTCTTCGGCCTGGGCATGAACTTCGCGTTCGGGGCCCTCACCTTCACCGCGCTGACCGCGTTCTCCGAGGGAGGGCGTTCCGGGGTCGGCGGCGGCTTCGTCATCACCTGCGTGTCCGCCGGGGCGCTGGGCGGGGCACTGCTCGCGCCGCGCATGCGGCCCGACCGGCGCACCCGCTCGCTGATCCTGGCGACCTGCTGGACCTGTGTGCTGGCCGCCGGGGTGATGGCCTGGATCAGCCGGCCGCTGGTCGCCGGGTTGATGTGCGCGCTCTGCATGTGCCTGTCCACGATCGCCAGCATCGGCTTCCTGTCCACCCTCCTGGTCGTTACCCCGGAGGAGAAGGTGGGCAGGGTGCAGAGCGCGGCCGGCTTCCTGTCCTCGATGGTCCAGCCGCTCGGACCGCTGGCCGGGGGAATCCTGCTGTCGGCCTTCGGCGTCCGCTGGGCCTTCGCCCTGACCGGCTGCGTGCTGGCCGCGTCGGCCCTCGTGGTCACCTTCGCCCCGTCCGCACGGGAGACCCCGTCCCGGGAACCGGCGGACCCCACCGGCCGGGAGGAACCGGCCGAGGGCCCAGCGCGGGAGCCGGCCGACGTTCCTGCCCCGGAACCCGCCGCGGTGCGTCAGCCGGAGCCGGCCACCGGCCCCGCACCCGCCGGCCCCGACCCCGCACCCGTCGGCCCCGCACCCGCCGGTGCGAACCGTGCCGCTCCCGGCGACTGAACCGCGCGGCCGGAGACGGAACGGGACGCCCCGAGGCGCGTCCGCAGCCACCGCCCGCCCCGCGCCCGCAGGGCCGGCGGGCTTCGAGAAGAGAGAGCCGAGCGTGCCACGCATCCAGGAGACCCCGCTCTACTGCCTCGCCGACCGCACGTACTACGACGTCCCGGCCCGGCTGCCCGACGAGGAGTCCCGCTACCCGCTCGACACCCAACCGCCCCCGCCCGGCTGGCGGCGCGGGACCGCGGGGCTGTGGACCTCACTCGTGCCCGAGCACGGCGAACCGGCCGAGCAGGGCTGGAAGATCCATGTCTCCACCGTCCCTGAGGAGGCGGAGAAGACCCTGCGGGACACCGCGGACATCTGCCTGAGCCACGGTGTCCCGTTCAAGTTCCTTCGCAGCGCACGGGCGTTGAGACTGATGGCGGACAAGCACATGAACCGCAGCGGCGCGGGTAAGTTCATCGCGGTCTACCCGCCCGACGAGACCGTGTTCCTGACGCTGGCCGATGAGCTCACCCACGCGCTGGCGGGGCGCCGGGGTCCCTACGTCCTCAGTGACCTGCGGATCGGCGACGCCCCGGTGTACACGCGCTACGGCGCCTACCTGCCGCGCTGGTGCACCGACGCCGAGGGCCGCCGGGTGCCGGCCCTGCGCGCCCCCTCCGGCGAACTGGTCCCGGACGAACGCGGTGTGGTGTTCCGGGTGCCCGAGTGGGTCGAGGTCCCCCCGGCCCTGCGACCGCACCTCGCGGCACGCGCCGCCGCCCGTGACGACACCTTCCCCTACACGGTCGTCGAGGCCCTCCAGTTCTCCAACGCGGGCGGGATCTACCTCGCCAGGCACCGGGAGACCGGACAGCGCGTGGTGCTCCGGGAAGCGCGCCCGCACTCCGGACTCGACGCGTCGGGCGACGACGCCGTCACCCGGCTCCACCGCGAGCACCGGGCGCTGACCGCGCTGGCCGGGCTGGAGTGCGTGCCCGAGGTGTACGGCGTCCGGACCGTCTGGGAGCACCACTTCCTGATCGAGGAGCACATCGAGGGGAACACGCTGCTCGACGAGATCGTCGCCCGGTTCGCCCTGGTGCGCGGCGCGGTGACCGCGGAGGAACTCGCCCCCTACGTCGCATGGACCGACGCGGTGGCGGGCGAGCTCTCCCGGGCACTGGACGCGATCCACGCCCGCGGTCTGCGCTTCGGTGATCTGCACCCCTCCAACATCATCGTCCGGCCCGACGGACGCGTCGTCCTCGTCGACTTCGAGTACGCCACCGCACTCGACGACGTGGACACCCCGCTGGCCGGCGGTCAGGGACTTCAGGCGCCCCAGGGCACCCCCGGCGCCGAGGCCGACGCCTACGCGCTCTGGGCGACCTGGCTCACCATGCTGATGCCGGTCATGGAGATGGCCGGACTGGAGAGGGCCAAAGCCCTCACCCTGGAACGCTGGGCACGCCGACGCTACGGACTGGCGGCCGACGCGGGACCACGCCGCCCGGCACTGCTCCACGGGCTGGACGCCTCGCGGCGGCGCGAGGCCCAGGTGTCCGCCCTGTTCGAGGGGGTGGACGTGGACTGGGCGGGCATCCGCGCCGGGCTGCTGGCGGGCATCCACGCCGGAGCCACGCCCGGACGGGCGGACCGCCTCTTCCCCGGGGGTCCGGGGCTCTTCGCCACGGGCGGCAGCGACCTCGCGAACGGTGCGGCCGGTGTCCTCTACGCCCTGCACCGGACCGGTGCGCCCGTTCCCGACGAGTGGACCGACTGGCTCGCGGCGGCGGCGTCGCGCAGGGACCCCGCCGATCCCGGCGGCCTCTTCGAGGGGCTGCCGGGCACGGCCCTCGTGCTCTGCCTCCTCGGCCGCACCGGCCAGGGGCGTGAGCTGTGGGACCGCGCCCTGTCCGCCGCGCCCCCGGCCGCGTCGGCGGACCTGCTCACCGGGCGCGCGGGCATCGCCCTCGCCGCCCTCCGCACGGCCCGGGCGTGCGGCACGGCCCCGGACGGCCCGCTGACCGACCTCGCCCTGAGCACCGCCCGTGACCTGGACCGGCTGGTGCGGGGCGAGCCGGTGGACGGCCTGCGCCTCCCGGAGTCCGCGGGGCTCCTGCACGGCCTGAGCGGAGCCGCCCTGCTCCATCTGGAACTGCACGCGCTGACCGGCGAGGCCTGGCTGCTGCGGGCCGCCCGCGCCGCCCTGGAGCGCGAGGCCGGACACCTCGTCCCCATGCAGGACGGCACGCTCCAGGTGAAGGACGGCCGACGCCATCTGCTCTACCTCGACCAGGGCAGCTCGGGGGTCGCGCTGGTGGCCCAGGCGTACACCGCCCGGCACGAGGACGCCGCCCTGAGCGCCCTCATCCCCCGGGTGGGCAAGGGCTGCGCCATGGAGTTCGTCCGTGAACCGGGGCTGTTCACCGGGCGCGCGGGCCTCGTGGCCGCCGCGGGCCAGCTCGACCCCGCGACCCGCACCGGGCCCGGGGTCCTGGCCTCCGTACGCAACCTCTCCTGGCACCTGATCGCCCAGGAGGACCGGCTGCTCGTCCCGGGCGCGACCCTGCGGCGCTGCTCCGCCGACCTCGCCACCGGCGCCGCCGGACTGCTGCTGGGGCTGGACTTCCTGTCCCCCGGCCGCGACGGGGCGCGGGGGACGGCCCCCGGTCTGCTGGAGCTGCTCACCCTCGGCTGAGCGGGAGGGCGGCCTCCCGGGAGCCCAGAGGAGCCCGCCTGCCACTGCTGTCCGCCCCCGCGTGCTCGGCGGCGTACAGACAGAGCAGGCGGGGCACCTCGTAGCGCACGGCGTGTGCCGTGACCTCACCTGGCGGGGAGGTCACGGCACCCGAGCCGATCAACGACTCGACGCTGCGGATGGCCTCCCGCTCCGGGCAGCCCAGCGCCTCCATCGCCCGCTCCAGGGTGAATCCGCCGTCGCCCGCGAGCACGGCCAGCCGTGTCAGCGCGCGGCGGTCCTCTGCGTTCAGGTCCTGCCAGCCCGCCGAGATCCGGGAGCGCACGGACACGTCCCCGGCCACCAGTTCGTCCAGTGCCGAGGGAGTGTCGTCGAGCCGGGCCGCGTACTCCGCCAGCGGGAGATGCCGCAGCACCGCCAGCCGCATGCCGCTCACCACCACCGCCAGGGGCAGCGCCCCGCAGGCACGGACGACACGGAGCGCCGCCGCGGGGTCCGAGCACAGCCGGTCGGTCCCGATCAGTCTGCCCAGCAGTTCCAGGGCCTCGCCGTCCTCGGGCGCGGCCAGTGCGACCCGGTGCACGGGTGCGAGGCCCGCCAACTGCCCCCGGGCCGTGAGCAGTACCGAGGACCGGCCCGACCTCGGCAGCAGCCCGCGCACCGACGCCTCGTCCGCCACGTCGTCCAGGACGATCAGGGCACGGTGCTCCGAGAGCCAGTTCTGCCAGGTGTTCTCGGCCTCCGTGACGTCGGGCCGTCCCGGGCCGGTCACGCCGCACAGCCTTCCCAGCTCGTCCAGCACGTCGGCCCTGGTGCGGGGCGTGCCGTCCTCCCGCCGGGCCCGGACATGGACCCGGCCGTCCGGGAACCGGTCCGCGAGCAGGTGCGCCGCCCGCACGGCCACCGCCGACTTCCCCACCCCGGCCGGGCCGGACACGATCAGCACCGCTCCCTCCGGGCCGCCCGACACGTCCAGCAGCCGGGCCAGTTCGTCCTCGCGGCCGGTGAAGTGCCGGCTGTCCGCGGGCAGCGAGACACCGGAGGCGGCGCTCCCGGCCGTGCCGGAGCGGGACGCGGGGCGCCTGCCGAGCACCGACCTGTAGAGCGCCGCCATCGCCGGGCTCGGCTCCAGGCCCAGCTCCCTGGCCAGCAGCTGGCGGTAGTCGTCGTACACCGCCAGCGCCTCCGCCTGCCGGCCCGTCTGGTGCAGTGAGTTCATCCAGGCCGCGCGGAGCCGCTCACGGAACGGGTGACGCTCCACCAGGTCCCGCAGCCCGTCCACGGCTACGGCTGCCCGGCCGGTCTCGATCTCCGCCTCGGCCCAGTCCTCGTAGACCGTCAGGCAGCGGGCCTCCAGCCGCTCGGCCTCCTCCGCCACCCCGGCGGAGTCCCGCAGGTCGTGCAGCGGCGGGCGCTCCCCCCAGAGGTCCAGCGCCTCCCTCAGCAGCCGCGCGGTGGTCCGCAGGTCCCCCCGCTCCCCGGCGGCCCGGCCCGCGCGGGCCAGTGCCCGGAAGCGCAGGGTGTCCAGCTCGTTCTCCTCCACCCGCAGCCGGTAGCCGCCGCAGCCGTGCACCACCCGGTCGCCCCCGTCGCCCGGCGCGAACAGCGAGCGCGCCGCGCTGACGTAGACCTGGAGGTTCTTGCGCGCGGTACGGGGCGGCCCCTCGGGCCACACCACGTCGGTCAGCACGTCCACCGGTACGGGGGTGTTGGGGCGGGACAGCAGGGTGGCCAGGACGAGGCGCTGCTTGCGCGGGCCGAGCGGCAGCGGTACACCGCCCGCCTCGGCCGAGAGCGGTCCCAGCAGCGAGAAGTACACCGTGCCGGAGGAACCGGAGGAACCGGAGGAGCCGGGGGAACCAGGGAAAGCAGTCGTGGAGGGGCGGGTCATCAGCGGGGCCTCCTGGTCGGGGGAGGAGCGGCAAGCTGTGCCGTACACCGGGTGATCCTGCCGCGATACGGAACGGGGCACATCCGTACCGGGCCCGCATCTTCCGGGGCGCGTACCCGCACCTTCTCCCCCCGGCCCCCATGCCGTGGGGAGGTTCCCCCCATCCAAGCGCCCGCCGGGGGCGCCGTCCGCTCAGGGCTGGTCGGTGACGCACTCCGCGGCGAATTCGCACAGCGCCGTACGGTTGGCCCGGCCCGTCTTGCTGAGCAGGCTGGCCAGGTGCTTCTCCACCGTGCGGGGCGAGATGGACAGCCGCTGGGCTATCTGCTGGTTGCCCGGCCGCTCCGGCAGCAGGACGAACACTTCGTACTCGCGCGGGGTCACCCCGTTCGTCCGCAGGGACGACGGAATCCGGTCACGGCCCCCGCGCCGCTGGGTCACGCTCACCCCCGCCTGCCTCAGGACGGCCCGGCAGGCCGACGCCGCGGGCTGCACCCCGGCGGCGTAGAAGTACTCCTCCGCGGTGCGCAGCCACACGACCGGCTCGCCCCATCCATCGGCGAACGCCGCCTCCGCGACCAGCCGCAGGCCGAGGTGGCGGGCCACCGGGAAGGCGGCGGACCGGGTGTGGAAGGCGGCCATCCGCCGTTCGGCGCCCGTCCGGTCGCCCTCCCGGCCGAGCAGCACGGCCGCCGCCAGCTCCAGGAACTGCCGGTTCCAGGCCAGGGCGGCACCGGAGGTCCCGGCCACCGCCTCGTACTCGCCGGGCGCCGCCTCACCCGCCAGCACCCTCAGCAGCGGGCGCAGCCCGTAGCGGCCGCTCAGGTAGTAGTAGCTCGGGTGGTCGTGCTCCCAGGCCAGGGACGCGTCCAGATCGGCCAGGGCCCGCGGGCGGTCCTCGTCCAGGAGTGCCCCGAGGGCCCCGCAGAAGCCGAGCTGGAGGGGCACCAGGGCGGACTGCTCCCCTCCGGCCCTGCGGAAGGCGGCCAGCGCCCGGTCCTTCTCCCGCCGTCGGCCGCGGTGCGCCGCGGTGGCGGCCCCGGCCAGCAGCAGGTACCGGTGGGCGCCGTGGTTGCCGATCCTGGCGCTGGCCTCCACCGACCGTCCGGTGATCTCCTCCGCCTCGTCCCACCGGGCGCACATCACCGCGTTCATCGCGAGGAGTCCGTCGACCGTCTGGGCCAGCAGCAGGGAACCGAGCTCCGCGGCCGCCGCGCGAGCGGAGTGCAGCCGGCCCGCGTCTCCGGTCCGCATGAAGCCGTTGACCCCCAGACGCACCAGCGCCTCGACCCGCCACAGGGGGAGCGCGTGTTCGGTGGAGAGGGTGAGCATCCGTTCCAGGCAGGCGTCGGCGGCGTCGAAGCCCCTCTCCCGGGAGAGCAGCGCCAGCAACTGCCAGGCCTGGCAGGCCACGACCGGAAGCCCTTCGGCCTCGGCGGTCTCCGCGGCCTCGCGGGCGGCCCGCTCGACGACAGCCGGGTCCCGGCGTTCCTCGCCGGGGAGCAGCGAGAGGTGGCCGTCGACCACGGTGAGCGAGGCATCGTGCGCCGGGGACGGCTCCGGCCCGAACAGGCTGCGGGCAGAGGTAATCTGACGGGCCGTATCGGCCGCGCGCTCCGCCATGACCGCCACCCAGGCGATCTTGATGTGGGCCTCCCCGCGCCGGACTGCGGCCTCCGAGCGCGCCGGGACCGGGGACAGGGAGTCGGCCAGCGCCAGAGCGCCGTCCAGGTCTCCGCCCTCCGCCCTGGCCACCGCGAGGGACTCGGTGACGGCGGCGAGGTCGGCCTCCGCGGCCAGGGAGAGGGAACGCTCCAGCAGGACCACGGCCGAGCCGTGCGAACCCGAGGCGAGCATCCGGCGCCCCGCCTCCGCGAACTGGCGTGCGGCGCCCGCCCGGTTGCCGGCGGCGAGCTCCAGCGACGCCACGAGCTGGCGCCGGTCCTCGTCGAGCGGCTCCCCGGACCGCTCCACGGCCGTCGCCGCACGCCGGGCCAGCGCGGCGCGCTCCGCCGGTGCGAGCGAGGAGACCAGCGCCTCCGCGGTGAGGGCGTGCCGGAAGGTGTAGCGGTCGGGGGCCGCTCCGTCCGGGGCGATGACACCCGTCTCGACGGCGGATCTCAGGTGGGTGAACAGAGCCCGGTCCTCCAGGCCGGTGACGGTCTGGAGGACCGGTACGGAGAACTGGCTGCCCAGGGTCGCCGCCGTCAGCAGCAGGTCCCGCACCGGCTCGTCCATCCGGTCGAGCCGGTGCGACCAGCTCCGCAGGATGCGCGACGGCAGGGTCCCGTCCGGCTGCTCGGCCGTCTCCCAGCCGTCCTCGGTGCGCCGCAGCCTGCCCGTGTCCAGCAGATCGTCCAGCAGCACCTCGACGAGGTAGGGATTGCCCGCCGCGCGCTCGACCAGCCGCTGCTGGAGCGCCTCGGGTATCCGCTCGGGCGGGGTGTCCAGACAGGCGCCGGTCAGGGCCCGCACCTCGGCGTCGCCGAGCCCTCGTAACTCCGTCACCGCCGCCGTGTGCCGCTGCTCGGCAGAGCGTACGAGGTCCAGTGCCGCCCCCGGTTCGGGGCGCAGGGTGCCCAGCAGCAGGACGGGCAGGTCCGCCAGGTTGTCGATGACGTACTCGACCACCGCGACGGTCTCCGTGTCGCAGTCGTGCAGGTCCTCCAGCAGCATCACGCAGCCGCCGTCCCGGCCCAGGACCGACAGCAGGCGCAGCAGGGCCTCGGCCAGCTCGACCACGGTCTCCGAGTAGCCGGAGGACGTCCCGCTCCGCCACTCGGGCACCAGCCGGGCCAACGCCGGGTGGTACGGCACCAGTTCCGGGTCGGTCGGGGTGCCCGCCGCCCGGAAGTGGGACGAGAGGGCCTCCACCAGAGGGCGGAAGGGGACGACCAGGCCGGTGGAACCGGCCCGCCCCCGCAGCACCGGCATCCCCAGTCCGTAGGCCCGGTAGGCGCACTCGCCCACCAGACGGGACTTGCCGATCCCCGCTTCACCGACGAGGAACAGCGCGCGCCCCGAACGCCGACGTGCGGCGTCCAGGGCGCTGCTCAGCAGGCCGATCTCCTCGTCACGTCCGACGACGACCGGCGAATTCGCACGCATGGCCGCAGGCTACTGGAGCCGTACAGAGTGCGGCAGTGGGCATCTTTCCGCCCATGATCGGGTGTAACGGCAGGAAAGGACTAAACAATCGTGAAGGTGGTCCACGGGAACTCGTCGCCGGGGCCCGTCTCGCCCTCGGCGGATCTGAGGAGTCTGCTCCGCAGCCCCAGCCCGCCGCTGATGCCGAGCGATATGCGGCCGGCGGGGTGTTCGGTGCCGCCCGCGTGCGCCGCCGTGGTGTCCGTGTACCCGTTGGATTCGCTGATCTGTGTCATCTCTGCCTCGTCTACTGGTCGTTGGTCGACAATGTCTGCGGTGCGGGGGACCGGTCGGCCCCCGTGGAGTGGCGCATGAGCAGTGCGGAACCGATCCGGTCGGGGAATCCCGCCCGCAGCAGTCCGTGTCCGATACCCGACAGGCCGGTGAGCAGCCCGGGGTGAGGCAGGTGTCCGGGCGTCCCGCAGTGCGACTGCGCCCGGTCGGCGGCGGCCAGCAGGGTGCCGGTCCGACGCAGCCAGTGGGGGCGCAGACGGGGCAGGGCGCCGTGGCCGAGCAGCTCCAGCACGCCCAGCTCGCCGTGGCAGAGGCTGTCGTCGCCGGGCGGCACGTCCCGCGCCACGTCGTCGGCGTGCGCCGCCAGCCAGCCGGAGAGTTCCGGATCGGCCAGGGCCCCGGGGCTGTCCGCGACCGCGAGTGCGACGCCCGCCACCCCCTCGCACCAGGCTCCGCCGTCCTGTCCGCCGCGCGTGGCACGGCGCAGGGCGTCCAGTCCGGCGCTCCGGTAGTGCGCACCGCCGCCCGCCCCGGCGAACCGCAGCAGCGCCCAGCCGATGCCCGCCGCCCCGTCCGCGAAGCCAGGGGACGCGGGGAGTGGTGCCTGCGCGATCCGTTCGGCGCAGTGCCCGGCGCCGCCGAGCGCCTCCTCCCGGCCCGTGGCCCGGTGCACCGCGAGCAGGGACACCAGCCCGCCGGCCGCCCCGCCGCGCACCCCGAGACCATCCTCCGCCGAACTCGCCGCGCGGCACAGCCGGGTGGCCGGCCCCGCCCAGTCCCGTATCCCGGGGTCGTCCAGCAGCGTGCCGACCTCGGCCAGGGCGTACGCGATGCCGCCGAGCCCGGCGAAGGCGCCGGAGCCGAGCACCCCGAGGTCGTCCCCGCGCTGGTGCAGCACGTCCAGGAGACCCGGCACCGGCGCCAGCGCGGCACGCGCCGCCTCGGCGTACCGGGCGGCCCCCGTCAGCGACGCCAGCTGGGCGAGGAAGAGTGCCGGTCCCGTGTAGCCGCCCGCGAGATCCGCGGCCAGCGGCGTGAGGCGCCAGTAGCGCTCGCCGAGCAGCTCCAGGCCGATCCAGTTGGCCCGGCCCCCGCCGTGGTAGGCGAGCGACACCAGTTGGTCGCCCACCGACCGTGCGGCGGAGAGCAGGCGGTCCGGTTCCGGGGCGGTCGCCTCGGTCCGCGGCCGGCCGCGTCCGCGGGCGCGGTGCGGGGGCTCGGTCGAGGTGCTCACCATGGCCGTGCGGATGATCCGCTCCTGGTCCTGCCGGTCCACCGTGTCCAGGGCGAGGAGCTTCGCCTCGACCCGTGCCAGGCCGGTGGCCGTGGAGCCCGCCACCCTGTGGCCGTTGCCGCTCCACACCTCCGCGGAGCCGGGGCGGGAGGTGAACACCGGTACGTCGCCCTGCCACAGCTCCGCGATCTCCTCGTCCTCCAGGCCGGGCAGCGCGGGAGTGCCGAGAGCGCCGGTGCGCAGCAGTGCGAAGACCTGCTGCCGTTCGGCGGCGTCGCGCATGAGGTCGGGGTGGGTCGACTCGTGCAGCAGCGTGGCGTACGTATGGGTCGGCCGGGGCACGAAACGGATCTCGTCGTCCGCGAAGAGGCTCAGCAGCCCTTCCGGGCCCAGTAGTTCGCCGCGGGAGTCGCTGACCGCCGTGTACGCGGCGCGGAATCCGTCGCACAACACGTCGGTGAACCGGAACGGATCGGCGCGGACCCCGTCCAGCGTGGGGACGTTGGCCGATTCGGCGAACCGCCCGGTGGTGCGCACCAGATGCATGGTGTCGGTGCCCGCCGCGGCCCAGGAGGCCGTCTCCAGCGGTGAGGACGCCGCCCGGCCGCCGCCGACGGCGGACATGTCGAGGGCGGTGGTGTCCCCGACCAGCAACTGCGGGAGCAGGCCCACGCGGTGGACCGAGACCTGCAGGGCCCCTGCGGCCGGATCGGCGGGCGGGGCCTGCGTCAGAGGCGGGTGGAACAGCGTCTCCACGTCGACCAGGACGGGATGGGGACCGCAGGCGATGAGGTTCTCGTGGTGCAGGTCGGTGCCGTCCAGGACGTGGAGGAGCGCCAGCAGCGCGCCCAGGCGCCGGTAGAAGAGCGTGGTGTCGGCCGTCGAGCGGCAGGGGGTGTCCTCGATGAACTCCGCCCAGCCGTACGCACCCCGGTCCAGGACCCGGGGCGTGCGCAGACCGGGCGTCCCGGGGAGGGAGCTGAACCACTCGACCAGAGTGCCGAAGTGCCGGTGGGCGGCGAGCGGACGCGGCTTGTAGACCAGCCGGGACCCGTCGGTGAACCGCAGCAGCATCACCGACCTGCCCCCGCGATGACTGTCGCCCGTGCCGACCGTCACCCCGGACAGTGCGTGCGGCCCGGAGCCGGCGGACCGCCCCGCACTCCGGGAGCCGAACACGGCCGAGGAGAGCAGGAGTTCCTCGTCGGCGGCGAGCCTGAGGAGCATCTCGGCGAAGGCGTCCGCCGCGTTCATGGCCGCCTGCGCGAGGATCCTGGCCAGGACCGGATACCCGGTGACCAGCGAGGTGAGGCCGGTACGGCTCCCGGTCAGCCGCAGGAAGTGCCGGAAGCGCTCGCGGGGCTCCTCCCCGTTCAGCCTGCCGCCCACCCGCGCCGTGTGCAGCTCCGAGACGAGGGTCCGGGCGGCGAGCAGGGCCAGGTGGCGGGCGACGTGGCGCCGGAAGCCTTCCAGCACGGCGGCGGGGCAGGAGCCCGGACCCGGCCGGCCGGCCTCCCCGGAGACCGCGTCCGTCAGCCGGTCCGCCGCCCGGTCCGCGAAGGGGGCCACGACGACCTCGAAGCCGGTCAGCTCCGGGTACTCCCGGTCCGCGACCCGCGCCTCCCACGACGCGCCCGCCACGGTCTCCCGGACGAACCGGGCCCAGCCGGGTTCCGTACCGGGGTACGGTCCGGCCGTGCCGGGAGCCCACCACGGGGCGCCGTGTTCGCCTGAGCCGGAAAGCGGGGTGCGGTGCTCGCCGGAGCCGGAGCCGGAGCCGGAGCCGGACTCGGAGAACGGTGTGTCGCCGTGCTCGCCGGGGCCGAGGAGGCGTCCGGTGTCCGCCAGAGGGGCGCGGTCGGGGCCGTCGAGGTCCGCCAGGGGGCGCGGGGCGTTCGCCCGGCCCGTACCGCCGATTGCTTCCCTCTTCACCACCGCGTTCACCTCCCCTGCCGGGGAGGCCCCTGTGGTTCTCCCCGTGACCATCCTGGGGGGAGGCGACGGCCCGCACATGGGGGAGTTCCCCCCATCTTTCGATCCGTCGCACCGCGGCCGTACGGGGCCTACCCGTCTCGGCGGGGCGGCCGCACGGGGCGTACCCAGCTCAGCGGGCGGTCGACAGCACGGGGCGCACCCCGCTCAGCGGGCCGGCCGTACGGGCCACACCCCCCTCAGCGGGACGGCGGCGCCGTCGATCCGCGTTCCATGAGCTCCGCGTCGATGGTCGCCACGCCACTCGGAGGGGGCGTCTCCTTGCCCATCGCGAGCCGCCCGGCCCGCGCCCCCGCCTCGAAGAGCGGCAGTCGTACGGTCGTCAGGGCCGGCACGGCGTCCACCGCGAACGGCAGGTCGTCGAAGCCCGCCACCGAGACGTCCTCGGGGATGCGGAGCCCCCGCTCCCGGACCGCCGCGCAGGCACCCAGCGCCACGGTGTCGTTGGCGGCGACGACGGCCGTCACCTCGGGTTCGCGGCGCAGGAGTTCGAGCGTGGCGTCGTAGCCGGAGCTCCGGTCGTACGGGCCGTGCACGGTGACGCTCTCCTCGTCCCCGTAGAGCCCCGCCGCCTTCATGGCCTCCCGGTGGCCCTCCAGCCGGTGCCGGGTCGTGGTGCGCTCCAGGGGTCCCGCGACGTAGCCGATGCGCCGGTGTCCCAGGGCGATCAGGTGCTCGGTGAGGCGCCTGGCACCGCCCCGGTTGTCGAAGGCCAGCGCGGCGGTCACCGCGTCGGTGTCCTGCAGCGGGGGGCGCCCGCAGAAGACGATCCGGGTACCGGCGTCCGCGAGTCTGGCCAGCTTCGCCGCCATCGCCGCCTGGTGCGCCGGGTCCTCCAGCGCACCGCCGGTGAGGACGACGGCCGCGGCGCGCTGGCGCTGCAGGAGGGTGAGGTAGGTGAGTTCGCGCTCGGGGGAGCCGCCGGTGTTGCAGACGACGGCGAGTTTCTCGCCGCCCCCGCGGCCCGACCCGTCGCCCGGACCGCCGATCTCGCTCTGCGCGGCCCCGGCCATGATGCCGAAGAACGGGTCGGCGATGTCGTTGACGAGGATGCCCACCAGATCGGACGTGGCGGCGGCGAGCGAGCTGGCCGGTCCGTTCAGTACGTAGTCCAGGTCGTCCACCGCGCGCAGGACCCGCTCCCGGGTGGACGAGGCCACCGGGTAGTTGCCGTTCAGGACACGGGACACGGTGGCCGGGGACACCCGGGCGCGGGCCGCAACGTCCGCCAGGGTGACTGTCATCGCTCTCCTCCGAGGAGTTCTGGCGCGGCCCCTCTTGTCCGGGCCACTGTCGGCAGGCTAGCGTCATACCGCATAGAAAGCGCTTGCTACGGCTGTATGGAGGGAACTTTCGTGACACGCAGGACAGTGCGCATCGCCATGAACGGCGTCACGGGACGCATGGGATACCGGCAGCACCTGGTGCGCTCGATCCTCGCGATCCGCGAGCAGGGCGGCCTCGACCTCGGCGGCGGAGAGGTGCTGTGGCCCGAGCCCGTGCTCGTCGGCCGCCGCGCCCACGCGCTGGAGGCGCTCGCCGCGCAGCACGGCCTCACCGAGTGGTCCACCGACCTCGACGCGGTGCTCGCCGACGAGTCGATCGACATCTACTTCGACGCCCAGGTCACCTCGGCCCGCGTCGAGGCGATCAAGAAGGCGATCGCCGCCGGCAAGCACATCTACACCGAGAAGCCCACCGCCACCGACGTCGAGGGCGCGCTCGAACTGGCCCGTCTGGCCCGCGACGCGGGCATCAAGCACGGCGTCGTCCAGGACAAGATCTTCCTCCCGGGCCTGCTCAAGCTGAAGCGCCTCATCGACGGCGGCTTCTTCGGCGAGATCCTCTCCGTGCGCGGCGAGTTCGGCTACTGGGTCTTCGAAGGCGACTGGCAGGACGCCCAGCGCCCCTCGTGGAACTACCGCGCGCAGGACGGCGGCGGCATCGTCGTCGACATGTTCCCGCACTGGGAGTACGTCCTGCACGAGCTGTTCGGTCAGGTCACGAGCGTCTCGGCACACGTCCAGACGCACATCCCGCAGCGCTGGGACGAGCACGGCAAGCCCTACGCCGCCACCGCCGACGACGCCGCGTACGGCACCTTCCAGCTGGCCGGCGGCACCGTCGCCCAGATCAACTCCTCCTGGGCGGTCCGCGTCAACCGCGACGAGCTCGTCGAGTTCCAGGTCGACGGCACCCACGGCTCCGCCGTCGCGGGCCTGCGCAACTGCCGCGTCCAGCACCGCTCGGCCACCCCCAAGCCGGTCTGGAACCCGGACCTCCCGGTCACCGAGCCCTTCCGCGACCAGTGGCAGGAAGTCCCCGACAACGCCGAGTTCGACAACGGCTTCAAGGCCCAGTGGGAGCTCTTCCTGCGCCACATCGTCCTCGACGAGCCCTACACCTGGGACCTGATGGCCGGCGCCCGGGGCGTCCAGCTCGCCGAGCTCGGCCTCAGGTCCTCGGCCGAGGGCCGCCGCTTCGACGTACCGGAGCTGAGCCTGTGACCATCCACCTGCCGCAGGGCCTCTACGAACCCCGCGCCACCCCGCTCGACCTGGCACCGTCCCGGGCTCCCCTCGCCTCGCGTACGGTCTTCTCCGCCGCCCACGTCGTCGCCGACCCGTACGCCGACATCAGCCCCGACGACCCCGTCGCCGTCGACTGGGACGCCACCCTCGCCTTCCGCCGCCACCTGTGGTCGCACGGTCTGGGCGTCGCCGAGGCCATGGACACCGCCCAGCGCGGCATGGGCCTCGACTGGGCCGGAGCGGCGGAGCTGATCCGCCGCTCGGCCGCCGAGGCGAAGTCCGTGGGCGGAGCGATCGCCTGCGGCGTCGGCACCGACCAGCTCACCGGCCCCGCGACGCTCCCCGAGGTGCGCGCGGCGTACGAGGAGCAGCTCGCGCTGGTCGAGGAGAGCGGCGCACAGGCCATCCTGATGGCCTCCCGCGCGCTGGCCGCCGCGGCGAACGGCCCCGAGGACTACCAGGAGCTGTACGCCCATCTCCTGCGCCAGGCCGCGGAGCCGGTGGTCCTGCACTGGCTCGGCCCGATGTTCGACCCGGCGCTGGAGGGTTACTGGGGGAGCGCGGACCTCGACGCCGCGACGGACACCTTCCTGAAGGTCATCTCGGAGCATCCGGACAAGGTCGACGGCATCAAGATCTCGCTCCTGGACGCCGAGCGCGAGATCGACGTACGCCGCCGGCTGCCCAGCGGGGTGCGCTGTTACACCGGCGACGACTTCAACTACCCGGAGCTGATCGCGGGCGACGACCGCGGCTTCAGCCACGCGCTGCTCGGCATCTTCGACCCGCTCGGGCCGCTCGCCGCCCACGCGGTGCGGGTCCTGGACACCGGGGACGTCCAGGGGTTCCGCGACCTCCTCGACCCCACGGTCGAGCTGTCGCGCCACCTCTTCAGGGCCCCGACCCGTTTCTACAAGACGGGCGTGGTGTTCCTCGCCTGGCTCGCGGGCCACCAGGACCACTTCACGATGGTCGGCGGTCTCCAGTCAGCCCGCTCGCTGCCGCACCTGGCGAAGGCGTACGAACTGGCCGA
This sequence comes from Streptomyces sp. SM10, assembly GCF_002910915.1. GTDB lineage: Bacteria > Actinomycetota > Actinomycetes > Streptomycetales > Streptomycetaceae > Streptomyces. The sequence goes on from NZ_NEUF01000081.1 coordinate 17,781, forward strand.
CCGCCTCGGCCTGTTCCCGGACCCCGAGCTGGCCGAGTCGCGCATGCGCGCGCTGCTGAGCGTGCGCGGAGGAAGCCGATGAGTGCCGAGCTGTCCCGCCTGTCCATCAACCAGGAGACGGTCCGGCAGCTCTCCCTGCCGGAGCTCGTCGAGGGCTGCGCCAAGGCCGGCATCGGGCAGGTCGGCCTGTGGCGGGCGCCCGTCCAGGAGTACGGCGTCGAGCGCGCCGGGCGGCTGATGGAGGATGCGGGCCTCACCGTCACCAGCCTCTGCCGCGGCGGATTCCTCACGGCGTCCGATCCGGCGGAGCGGGCCCGCGCCCTGGACGACAACCGGGCCGCGGTCGACGAGGCCGCGGGGGTGAACACCGATACCCTGGTCCTGGTCTCCGGCGGGCTGCCCGAGGGGGACAAGGACCTGTTCGGCGCCCGCGACCGGATCGCCGACGCGCTGGCGGAGCTGGCCCCGTACGCGGCCGAGCGGGGTGTGCGCCTCGCGATCGAGCCGCTGCACCCGATGTTCGCCTCGGACCGCTGTGTCGTCTCCACCCTCTCCCAGGCCCTGGACCTCGCGGAGCGCTTCCCCGCCGAGCAGGTCGGGGTGGTCGTCGACGCCTACCACATCTGGTGGGACGACCAGGTGGCCGTGCAGATCGCGCGGGCGGGAGCGGGCGGCCGGATCCACTCCTTCCAGCTGGCCGACTGGATCACCCCGCTTCCGGCGGGAGTTCTGGTGGGCCGTGGCCAACTGGGCGACGGATGCGTCGACTTCCGGACGATGCGCCGACAGGTCGAGGCGACCGGCTTCGACGGGCCGATCGAGGTGGAGATCTTCAACGAGGGCCTCTGGGCCCGCGACGGCGCGGAAGTGATCGCCGAAGTCGCCGCCCGATACCTGGAACACGCCTGCTGAGAGGCGCCCGGACAGGCGGAGGCAAAGAAATCGCAAAGGCGTGCAACCTTTGCGCACCTTCCCCGGTCGTACTCAGCGTCGGGACTTCCGGGGAGGGGTCCGGGGGGATCGGGAAGCCCGACGGAGGGGGAAAGCGAGGGGGGTCCGGCCTGTGGGCCGGGCCCCATTCCGCGTTCGACGGGGCTTTCCGCGCGCCGGGTTCAGGCGCCCTCCCTGGTGCGATGTCCGGCGTGGTGCGGGATCTACGGCGGCTGCTCTTCCTTTCCGGTCCTCTCGAAGAAGCCGGAGGGGTAGTACTCGGCGACAAGGTGTACCGACAGTGGTTTCCTCGCCCTGTTCGGGCTTCCTGGGTCCTTGTCATGACGGGCTAACTCCGTCGTCGGGGGCGACCGGCCGTGCTCTTCGGGGCTTTACCGGCCGACGACCCGGCTCTGCCGCCCGTCTTCTTCGCGGGCGCGGTCTTCCTGGCGGCCGTCTTCTTCGCAGCGGTCTTCTTGGCAGCGGTCCTCTCGGCCGGGGGCCGGGCGGCCTTCTTGGCGGGAGCCGACTTCTTTGCGGGTGGCGCCTTTCCAGCGGCGTCCTTGCGAGGGGCGGCCCGGCGCCGACGCCGAGCGGGCGGAGGCTTCTCCTCCTCGTCCTCTTCCCCGGGTTCCGCGCTCTCCTCGTCCTCGTCCTCGTCCGCCGACGACGTCTCGTTCTCCTTGCCGAGGAGGCCGAGCACGCGTCCCCCGATCGCGTCGGCCAGGGACCCCGCACCCCGGTCGGCCACGGCGGTCGGGATGTCTTCGGCCGCGGCGCCCGCATCGGACCCCACGGCGTCCACCGCGTCACCGGCACCTGCGCCGACCTCCGCCGCCGCGGTCCCGGCGCCCTCACCGACGGTTTCCACCGCGGACCCGGCGCCCTCTCCCACGGTTTCCACCGCGGAACCCGCGCCCCGGCCCACATCCTTGACGGCTCCGCCGGCGCCCTCACCGAGTTCGCCGACGGCTCTGCCTGTCCCGCTGCCGATCTCCTCGACGGCCGAGCCCACTCCGCGCGTCAGTTGTTCGAGGATCTGGGGATTGCGGTCGATCGTCTGCAGGACCCGGGCAAGGATGGTCGCCACGTTGTGCAGCCGCACCTTGAGCTGCGCCTCGACATCGACCCCGGTCAGATCCAGCTGGACCCGGCCGAGCTGCACATCGGCCCCGACGTTCAGTTTGAGCAGGTCCAGTACCTCGGCCTGGAGGGAGACGCGGGCTCTGAGGTTTTCGACCTCCAGACCGAGTTCGTCCAGATGAAGGTTCGGTACATCCAGGAACACGTCCGACGGGCCTTCGGCGCCCGTGTCGTTGTCGGGAACGACGACCCCGTAGGAGCGGTCCGAACCCTGCCTGTCGTTGTCTGCGCTGTCGGCGTTGGGCATTCCTCGCGCACATCCTCTTTCGGCACGGTGACCCCCACCCAGTGTTGAACGGAGTGAGCGGCGACGCAATCGCCGCCGGAACCGGCCCGCCGCGCAATGTCACGGTCCTGGACGGCCCGCCCGGAAGGGGGGTCGGGGCACTCAGTTGCCGAAGTCGCGGCGTGCGGACTCGATATGGCCGATGTGCTGATGGGTCCAGTCACACATCAGGTCCACGGTCTGCCGCAGCCCCCGTCCCGGCTCCGTCAGCCGGTACTCCACACGCGGCGGCACGGTGGGGTACACCGTCCGCTCGGCCAGCCCGTTGCGCTCCAGCATCCGCAGGTTCTGGGTGAGCATCTTGTGGCTGATGCCGTCGACGGCGCTCCGGACCTCGCTGAAGCGCAGGGTGCGCTCCCCGAGGGCCTCGATGATCAGCAGCGCCCACTTGTTGGCGACGTCGGAGAAGATCTCCCGGGCGAGCGAGTCCGCACGCCTCAGATCGGCCTGCTCCTCCGGCGAGCCGCTGAACTGCTTGGTCACCTTCTGGTTCCCCTGTCACCGAAAAGTGCGTTCTTCCACGTCAGCGCCACACTCTCCTACGGTTCCCGGGTAACCACAAGAGAGCACAGGCCGGCCGCGGTCGTGTGCGGCGAGAAAGGTGAGCAGCATGGCCGTCACCCTGGTGAACCCCGAAGGACTTCCGGAGATCGACGCCTACCACCAGGTGTCGGTCGCGACCGGTTCGAAGCTCGTCTTCCTGGCGGGCCAGGTCGCCTGGGACGCCGACGGCGTCACCGTCGGCGAGGGCGATCTGGCCGCACAGGTCGAGCGGTGCTACCTCAACATCGCCACGGCACTCGCCGGAGTCGGTGCCTCCTTCGCCGACGTGGTGAAGGTGACGGTCCACGTCGTCGACTGGACCCCCGACAAGATGCCCCAGTTCCTGGACGGGGTGGACCGGGCGTCCGCGAAGCTCGGCGCCACACCGGTTCCGCCGGGCACACTGCTGGGCGTCGCGTCTCTCGACGTGCCCGAGCACCTCGTGGAGGTGGAAGCCGTCGCGGTCATCGACTGAGAGTGCCCGCACCCTCCGGCTTCCGGAACAGCGCCGTCCAGAGGAAGTCCTCGCCGAACCGGGGGGAGTCGGCCGGCTCGTCCCGCATCCGGCGCAACTCCACCTCCTCCAGCTCGCCGAAGATCAGGCGCAGGGACTCCGGCGTGTAGGCCAGCCCCCCGTGCAGTTCCGCCGTGCCGTAGAGCTCCGCGTCGGGCAGCTCGGATCCCATGGAGCCCGAGGCGAAGCAGGTGAGGGCCAGGTGCCCGCCGGGAGCGAGGACACGGTCCACGAGGGCGAGGTAGCCGACGCGGCGGTGCGGCGGCAGGTGGTGGAAGCAGCCCGAGTCGTGGATCAGGTCGTACGGTCCCTCCGGTGCGCCCTCGCCCGGGGCGAAGACGTCACCGCAGCGGAAGCGGATGTCCGCCCCGGCCTCGGTGGCCCGCTCCTCGGCCCAGGCCAGCGCCCCGGGCGACAGGTCCACGGCATCGACCTCGAAGCCGGCCGAGGCGAGATACAACGCGTTGCGCCCGGGCCCGCAGCCGACGTCGAGGGCGCGTCCCGGGATGATCAGCACGCGCTCGACGTACGACACGAGGCTCTCGTCCGGCTTCGCCACGAAGAACGGCACGGGCCTGGACCGGACCTCGTAGAACCCGTCCCACCAGTCGGTCCCCTGCTCGGTCCACCGGTCGGCATCCGGCGCGAACAGGCCGTCCATGAGCCGCATGACATCGTCCACCGAGCGTATGTTCCGGTCCATCCGGAGCCCCCTTCCCGAGGTGTCGATTCTAGGTGAGAAAGAGGAATCACCCCAGGTCAGAGGTGTTGCGGCGGGGTCGTGGGCGGGCTGCTGCGAGTGTCTCGCGCAGAGGCGGGACGGGGAGCGCCGGAGGGGGCCTGGACCGCCCCGAACAGCCCGCCGAGGGGCCTGAAGGGGGCACGGAGCGGGGCGCCGAGGCGGGTTTCCCGGCCCCTTCCACGCGTCCTGTCGCGGAATGCCGGGGCGCGGCCCCGTGCCGCGCGGACGTCGTGCGGGGGGACAGGTCTCCCCGCGGACGCGGACGCGTAGGCGCGGGCGGAGGCGGAAGGGGAGTGAGGGCGGGAGCCGGACGCCCGGGCCGGTCACTGCTGGTGTCCTCGCCGGGCGGGACCGAGAATGCGCGGGCAGGGGCATCGGTGGGCCCCCGCGGGCGTCAGGGCGGGACCGGACGACCGCGACCGCACGGGAAGAAGAGGGAGAGGCATGTTGACGAGCGACCGCGAGGCCGGTGAAGGCACGGTGCACGGGCAGGTGCACGACGGATTCGAAGGCGTGCGGGAGGCGTTCGCCCACGTCGTGCGGGAGCAACCGCAGCCGACCGGGCAGCAGTTGGCGGTCTACAGCGACGGGGTGCGCGTCGTGGACCTCTGGGCCGGTCCAGGGGTGGACGGGGACACCCTGACCGGGGTGTTCTCGGTGAGCAAGGGCGCCGCGTACATCGTCGTGGCCCTGCTCGTCCAGGACGGAGTGCTCGACCTGGACCGCACGGTGTCCTCGTACTGGCCCGAGTTCGGTCAGGCCGGCAAGGAGCGGATCACGCTTCGGCAACTGCTCGCCCACCAGGCAGGTGTGGTCGGCGTCGACGACGTCTTCACGATCGAGGAGCTGGCCGACGACCGGCTGATGGCCGGGCGCCTCGCCGCGCAGGCCCCCTACTGGACGCCCGGTACGGCGTTCGGCTACCACGGCCTCGTCATCGCCGCGCTCGCGGGCGAGGTCGTCCGCAGGGCCACCGGCCGGAGCCTGCAGGACTGGTGGGAGCTGCGTGTGCGGGCTCCGCGCGGCGCCGACTTCTTCCTGGGGCTGCCCGAGGAACTGGACGCGCGCTACCTGCCCGTGACCCCTGCGGTGCCTGAACCGGGGGCCGAGGAGCCCGAGCCGGAGTCGCGGAAGCTGCTGGACATAGCCTTCAGTACCGCTCACCTGCCGGACCTGTCCGTCTTCCCGAACTTCCGGCTCACGAGGGCTCTCGGCCAGGGCTCGGCGGGCGGCGTGGCCTCCGCCCGGGGCGCGGCCGCCGCCTTCGCGGCGGTCATCGGCGTCCTCGACGGCAGCCCGGCGCTGCTCGACCCGGACACGATCGAGACGTTCACCCGGATCCACTCGGAGGGCACCGACCTGGTGGGTGGTGACGAGAGCCGCTTCGCCCTGGGATTCCAGGTCCTCGACGCCCGTTACGACGTACTGGGCGCGGACGCCTTCGGCCACGGGGGAGCGGCCGGTGCCATGGCGTTCGCGAGTCCCGCCCGGGGCTTCGCCTACGGGTACGTCCGGAGCCGGTTCGCCCTCGGGGACAGCGCGGACAAGGAGAACACCATGATGATCGGCGAAGTGGTCGCGGCGGTCCGCGGCCGGAAGTAGCCACGTACGGCGGGCGGGCGGCGAGGTGACCTCGGACCGCGCCGCCCGCCGGGGCCACCAGAAGCCGAGCGTCAGCACCGACGTCAGTGCCGGCCGGCCCGATTCACCATGACCGACGACAGAGAGAAGGAAACACCGTCCGGGTACCTCAGGGCACAGCGGGCCGGCGGGCTCGCGATGGTCCACGGCCTCGAGGTCACCGTCCTGCGCCGGATCCTCCTGCACATGATCGAGGAGACCGCGCGCCACGCCGGCCACCTCGACATCGTCCGCGAGCTGCTCGACGGACGGACCGGTTGGGGCCGCGCCAGGGCCTCCGGCTTGGATCACGCCGGGCTCGCGGGGCCTGGCCCGGACGAAAGACCCCGGGCGGGCCGGTCACCACGTGTCGCCGACGCGCACCTTGTCCCATCGGCTCTTCGAGATGCACAACTCGTGCTCGTCGTCGTTGAGTTCGATCTGCCAGCACTCCGGCTCGCGGTGCGATACGCGCTTGGTGCCCGTCTTCACCGTGCGGCAGGACCGCTTGCTGTCGCCGTTGCTCCGCTTCGTCGTGCACGTGCGCTTGGTGACCGGCTCGGTGCTCCACGTCGTGCGGGCCGCCTTGTGCTCCTTCTCCGTGATCGTGCCGTGCACGTCGTCGCTCCCGCAGGCGGCCAGGAGCAGTACGGCGACGGGTATGGCGGCCAAGGCGGCGATCCTGCGGACAGGCATGGGTGAAGTCCTCTGCGGCGAAGAGTGGCGCCGGGGCCGGACGGGGGCTGGGCGACGGCGTGGGGGCAGATCGCAGCATAGGGACGCCTCCGCGCCCGGACCAGGGCGGGTGGCACATCCGCCCGTATTCGTCCTCGCAGGGCCTCCCCGACGGTCGGCGTCCCGGCGGACTGTCAGCCGGGACCGGTACCGTCGGCACCATGTCCAACTCCGCCGTGCTCGAAGGCGTCCTGGAGCGCATCACCTACGCCAACGAGGAGAACGGCTACACCGTCGCCCGTGTCGACACCGGACGGGGTGCGGGTGATCTGCTCACCGTCGTCGGGTCGCTGCTCGGTGCGCAGCCGGGCGAGTCCCTGCGGATGGAGGGGCGTTGGGCCTCGCACCCGCAGTTCGGCAAACAGTTCCAGGTCGACAACTACACGACGATCCTCCCGGCGACCATCCAGGGCATCCGCCGCTATCTCGGCTCGGGGCTGATCAAGGGCATCGGGCCGGTCATGGCCGACCGCATCACCACCCACTTCGGCGTCGACACCCTCGACATCATCGAGCAGCATCCGAAGCGGCTGGTCGAGGTCCCGGGACTCGGTCCGAAGCGGACGAAGATGATCGCCGCCGCCTGGGAGGAGCAGAAGGCGATCAAGGAGGTCATGGTCTTCCTCCAGAGCGTCGGCGTCTCCACCTCCATCGCGGTCCGCATCTACAAGAAGTACGAGGACGCCTCGATCTCCGTCGTGAGGAACCAGCCCTACCGGCTGGCCGCCGACGTCTGGGGCATCGGATTCCTCACCGCCGACCGCATCGCCCAGGCCGTCGGCATCCCGCACGACAGTCCCGAGCGGGTCAAGGCCGGACTCCAGTACGCCCTGTCGCAGTCCACGGACCAGGGGCACTGTTTCCTCCCCGAGGAGCGGCTGATCGCCGACGGGGTGAAGCTGCTCCAGGTCGACACCGGGCTCGTCATCGACTGCCTGGCCGAGCTGGCCGAGGATCCGGAGGGCGTCGTACGGGAGAAGGTGCCCGGCCCCGAGGACGGGCAGCCGGTCACCGCCGTCTACCTGGTCCCCTTCCACCGGGCCGAGATCGCCCTGGCCGCCCAGGTGCAGCGCCTGCTGCGGACGCCGGAGGACCGGATGCCGGCCTTCCAGGACGTCGACTGGGACAAGGCTCTGGCCTGGCTCGCGCGGCGTACGGGGGCGACGCTCGCCCCCGAGCAGGAGGCGGCCGTCCGGCTCGCGCTCAGCAGGAAGGTCGCCGTCCTCACCGGAGGCCCCGGCTGCGGGAAGTCGTTCACCGTGCGCTCCGTGATCGAGCTGGCCCGCGCCCGGAACGCGAAGGTGGTGCTCGCCGCCCCCACCGGGCGGGCCGCGAAACGGCTCTCGGAGCTGACCGGTGCCGAAGCCTCCACTGTGCACCGGCTCCTGGAGCTGAAGCCCGGAGGGGATGCCGCTTACGACCGTGAACGGCCGCTGGACGCCGATCTGGTCGTCGTCGACGAGGCCTCGATGCTCGATCTGCTCCTCGCCAACAAGCTGATCAAGGCCGTGGCACCCGGTGCCCATCTCCTGCTGGTCGGTGATGTCGACCAGCTGCCCTCGGTCGGTGCCGGGGAGGTGCTGAGGGATCTGCTCGCGGAGGGCGGGCCCGTTCCCGCGGTGCGGCTGACCACCGTCTTCCGGCAGGCGCAGAAGTCGGGCGTCGTCACCAACGCCCACCGGATCAACTCCGGTGTGCCGCCGCTCACCGAGGGGCTGGACGACTTCTTCCTGTTCGTGGAGGACGAGACGGAGGACGCCGGCGTGCTCGCCGTCGATGTCGCGGCACGGCGCATCCCCGCCAAGTTCGGCCTGAACCCCCGCCGTGACGTGCAGGTCCTCGCCCCGATGCACCGCGGACCGGCCGGTGCGGGACATCTCAACGGACTGCTCCAGCAGGCCATCACCCCAGGCCGTCCCGGCCTGCCGGAGAAGCGGTTCGGCGGCCGGGTCTTCCGGGTGGGCGACAAGGTGACGCAGATCAGGAACAACTACGACAAGGGGGAAAACGGGGTCTTCAACGGTACCGTCGGTGTCGTCACCGCTCTCGACCCGGACGAGCAGAAGCTGACGGTCCTGACCGACGAGGACGAGGAGATCGTCTACGACTTCGACGAACTGGACGAACTGGCCCATGCCTACGCGATGACCATCCACCGCTCCCAGGGCAGCGAATATCCGGCGGTCGTCATCCCCGTCACCACCAGTGCCTGGATGATGCTCCAGCGGAACCTGCTGTACACCGCCGTGACCAGGGCCAAGAAGCTCGTCGTACTGGTCGGTTCGCGCAAGGCCATCGGGCAGGCGGTCCGCACGGTTTCCGCTGGCAGGCGCTGTACGGGACTGGACTTCCGGCTCCGTGGCGGCACGGCCGGAGAGGTCCCGGAAAAATGATCGATCAAAACGGTGGGAAACATCACTGAGCCCTTCCGGAACCGGGATCCAGGGGGCAGGATGAGAAAGTTGACGGCACTCAGTGCCGCCAGTAGGTCCAATGGACGACCCCGAGTGCACTCTCCTGAGCCAAATGGGGGAGGGTGGAGAACAGTCAGGGCACCTCGAAGAAGAGGCACTACGTCGGTGAGGGATGACGTGAGCGAGCACACCAACAACGCTGTAGTACTGCGGTACGGCGATGACGAGTACACCTACCCGGTGATCGACAGCACCGTCGGCGACAAGGGCTTCGATATCGGGAAGCTCCGGGCCAATACGGGCCTGGTCACGCTGGACAGCGGATACGGCAACACGGCCGCGTATAAATCCGCCATCACCTACCTCGACGGCGAGCAGGGCATCCTGCGGTACCGCGGCTACCCGATCGAGCAGCTCGCCGAGAGCTCGACGTTCCTCGAGGTCGCGTACACGCTGATCAACGGTGACCTTCCCAAGGTCGACGAGCTGTCGGCCTTCAAGAACGAGATCACCCAGCACACGCTGCTGCACGAGGACGTCAAGCGCTTCTTCGACGGCTTCCCGCGCGACGCGCACCCGATGGCCATGCTGTCCTCGGTCGTCAGCGCCCTGTCGACGTTCTACCAGGACAGCCACAACCCGTTCGACGAGGAGCAGCGTCACCTCTCGACGATCCGGCTGCTGGCCAAGCTCCCGACGATCGCGGCGTACGCGTACAAGAAGTCGATCGGTCACCCGTTCGTCTACCCGCGCAACGACCTCGGCTACGTCGAGAACTTCCTGCGCATGACGTTCTCCGTCCCGGCTCAGGAGTACGTGCCGGACCCGGTCGTCGTCTCGGCGCTCGAGAAGCTGCTCATTCTGCACGCGGACCACGAGCAGAACTGTTCGACCTCCACCGTGCGTCTGGTCGGCTCCTCGCAGGCGAACATGTTCGCCTCGATCTCCGCCGGCATCTCGGCCCTGTGGGGCCCGCTGCACGGCGGCGCCAACCAGTCGGTCCTGGAGATGCTCGAGGGCATCCAGGCCAACGGCGGCGACGTCGACTCCTTCATCCAGAAGGTGAAGAACAAGGAGGACGGCGTCCGCCTGATGGGCTTCGGCCACCGGGTGTACAAGTCCTTCGACCCGCGCGCAAAGATCATCAAGGCTGCCGCCCACGATGTGCTGTCCTCGCTCGGCAAGTCCGACGAACTGCTCGACATCGCGCTCAAGCTGGAGGAGCACGCGCTCAGCGACGAGTACTTCGTCTCGCGCAACCTCTACCCCAACGTGGACTTCTACACGGGTCTGATCTACCGCGCCATGGGCTTCCCGACCGAGATGTTCACCGTGCTGTTCGCGCTCGGCCGCCTCCCCGGCTGGATCGCCCAGTGGCACGAGATGATCAAGGAGCCGGGATCGCGCATCGGCCGCCCGCGCCAGATCTACACCGGCGAGGTCCTGCGCGACTTCGTCCCGGTCGAGGGCCGCTGAAGCCCTTAGCGCCGCTTGCTGCACCCCGGCCGATCCGGCCGGGCATCCTTCGCCCCGCGTACCGCGCTCGTACAGCCAGAGCGCGGTGTCCGGGGCGATTCGGCGTTCAGGGTGCGTGGGGCACTCCGGGCGCTCCGGCGCCTGCCCTGCGCCCGCTCTGCGGAACCGTAGCCCCGGGCGCACTCATGACGCGTTCGTGGCACAAGAGAAACGCCCCGCCGTCGATCCCCCCACGGGTCGACGGACAGGGCGTTTCCCATATCCCGGAGCGGATTCCCCCCACGGGATCCGGCCGGGCGTCTGAAGGGAGCCTGAACTCCCGTTGTTTTTCAGGTGGTGCGTATTCAGTTCGGTCCTGCTGTGCGGCTGCCGGGGTACGTACGCACGGGAGGGCCGCTCAAAGCTCCCCGGTGCACGTGCCCCGGCCGACACCTGCCAGGAGCGTCCCCCAAGACACTCCATCGGACGTCCCCCAAGACATCCTTGGCATCGCACTCTTAGACTCACCAACTCATCAGATGGTTACCCTCAAATCGGTGTGATCTAAGTCTCTTTGTGGAAATTATGTGAAGGAGCGCAACCTCAGGCTGTTCGTCACGACGAAGACCGACGAGAACGCCATCGCCGCACCCGCGATCATGGGGCTGAGCAGCCCGAACGCAGCCAAAGGCAGTGCGGCCACGTTGTAGCCGAAGGCCCAGAAGAGGTTGCTTCTGATGGTGGACAGAGTACGCCTCGACAGGCGGATGGCGTCAGCCACAACCGTGAGATCTCCACGAACCAGCGTGAGGTCGCCCGCTTCGATCGCCGCGTCGGTCCCGGTGCCCATCGCCAGGCCGAGATCGGCCACCGCCAGCGCCGCCGCGTCGTTGACGCCGTCGCCGACCATGGCGACGGACCGCCCCTCGGCCTGGAGGCGCCGCACGACCTCGGCCTTGGTCTCCGGCAGGACCTCCGCGTGGACCTCTTCGATGCCCACCGCGTGAGCCACGGCGTCGGCCGCCGCCCGGTTGTCGCCGGTCAGGAGAATCGGGTCCAGGCCCAGCGCGCGGAGCTCCGAGACCGCCTCCGCGCTGGTCTCCTTCACCGTGTCGGCCACCTCCAGCACACCCCTGGCCTCGCCGTCCCAGGCCACGACGACCGTCGTACGGCCCCCGTCCGCCGCCTCGGCCAGCGCGTCGGCCAGGGAGGGCGGGAGGGTGATGCCGTCGCCGGTGAGGAGCTGAGGCCTGCCGGCCACCACGTGGTGCCCCTCCACCGTGCCGCGCACCCCGAGGCCGGGGACGTCGGTGAAGTCCACCGGTGTGGGCAGTGGCGTGCCCGTGCGGGCGGCCGCTCCGGCGGCGACCGCCCGGGCCACGGGATGCGCCGAGGCGTGTTCGAGGGCGCCTGCGAGGCGGAGAACGTCGGACTCGGCGGTGCCGGGCAGGGTGTGGACGCGCCCGAGCGTCATACGGCCGGTGGTGACCGTGCCGGTCTTGTCGAGGACCACCGTGTCGATCCTCCGCGCCGTCTCCAGGACTTCGGGGCCCTTGATGAGGATGCCGAGCTGGGCACCGCGCCCGGTGCCGGCCATGAGGGCGGTGGGCGTGGCGAGGCCCAGGGCGCAGGGGCAGGCGATGATCAGCACGGCCACGGCGGCGGTGAACGAGGCCGTGACGTCGTCGGTGGCGAACAGCTGGGCGACCAGCGTCCCCAGGGCGATCAGCAGCACCACGGGGACGAAGACCGCGGAGACCCGGTCCGCGAGGCGCTGGGCGGCGGCCTTGCCGTTCTGGGCGTCCTCGACGAGCGCGGCGATCCGGGCCAGCTGGGTGTCGGAGCCCACCCGGGTCGCCTCGACGACCAGCCGTCCTGACACGTTGAGGGTGGCCCCCGTGACGGTGTCGCCCGGGGCCACGTCCACCGGGAGGGACTCCCCGGTGAGCATGGAGGTGTCGACGGCCGAGCGGCCGTCGAGGACGGTGCCGTCGGTGGCGATCTTCTCGCCGGGCCGCACGACGAAACGGTCGCCGACGACGAGCCGGCCGACGGGGACGCGTACCTCCACGGACTCCGCCGCCCCCTGGGGTGACGCCGAGGATCCGGTGCTCTGTCCCGCTCCCGGACGGAGGACCGTGACGTCCCGCGCACCGAGGTGGAGCAGCGCGCGCAGGGCGGAGCCGGCCTTCCGCTTCGCCTTGGCCTCCAGGTACCGGCCGAGCAGGATGAAGATGATCACCCCGGCCGCCACCTCCAGGTAGATGGCGGATGCGGGGGCTGACCGGGAGGCGGTCACCTCGAAGCCGTGCCGCATCCCGGGGGCGCCCGCGTCGCCGAGGAACAGGGCCCACACCGACCAGCAGAAGGCCGCCAGCGTCCCGATGGAGACCAGGGTGTCCATCGTCGCGGCGCCGTGCCGCAGGTTCTTCCACGCGGCCCGGTGGAAGGGCAGCCCGCCCCAGACGACGACGGGGGAGGCGAGGGTGAGGGAGAGCCACTGCCAGTTGTCGAACTGGAGGGCGGGGACCATGGCCATCAGGACCACCGGCACGGCGAGCACCGCCGAGACCAGGAGGCGCTGCCGGAGGGCGGCGAGGGCCTCGCCGGCCGTGCGGTCGGCCGCGTCGCGGGGGTCGTCGGCCTCGTCCTCGCCGTCCGCCCAGCCCTCGCTGTCCGCCTCGCGGAGGCCGCCGGTGTCGCCGTCCCGGCCCGCGGGGGTGGCGAGCGGGGGGCGGTCGTCCTCGGAGGGCCGGGAGGGCGCCGCGGGTGCGGGGCGGGCGACGGGCGTGGCCGTGTAGCCGGTCTTCTCGACGGTGGCGACGAGGTCCTCGAGCGTGGTTCCGGATCCGTAGGAGACGCGGGCCTTCTCGATCGCGTAGTTGACGGTGGCGGTGACCCCGTCCATCCGGTTGAGCTTCTTCTCGACGCGGGCCGCGCACGAGGCGCAGGTCATCCCGCCGATCGTGAGCTCGGCGTCGGAGGCCTCCGTCGCCGGGGCCTCGGCTGCCGTGGTGCTGGCCATGTGTGCGGACTCCAGGATCGAGCAGTCGGGCCGTTCCCCACCAGTATCCGCTTCTCCGGTGAGGGACCGGCGCGACGTGGGACGTCGGCCCGACGTGGGCGGGCACCGGCCGTGCGGGCTGTCGGGAACCCGTGCGGGGGCTGTCGCGGCCGGGCGGCCTCCTGGCGCGCGGGAGTGCGCACCGGTGGCGGGCCTCGGCCCGGCCGTGTGCGCCCTCCCCGCGGTGGTGCGGCCTTCACTCCCGCTGGTGTGGCCTCGCGCCGGTGGCGCGGGCCTCGTGGTGCTCACGCCGCTGGTGCGGGTGCGTGCCGGGTGGTGCTGCGGGGGCGTCGCCGGCGTCGGCGCCGCCCGTCCTGGGGCGTCCGGGTCAGGCGCGGCCGACGAGCTCGTAGCCCGCCTCGTCGACGGCGGCGCGTACGGCTTCGTCGGTCAGCGGCGCCGCGGAGGCGACGGTCACCCGGCCGGTGGCGGCCTCCGCCTTCACCGAGGTCACCCCTTCGAGCCCGGAGATCTCCTCGGAGACAGCACCCTCGCAGTGACCGCAGGTCATGCCCTTGACCTCGTACACCGTGGTGACGCCGCCGACCTGGACGTCGGTCGCCGCGTCGGTGCGGGAACCGGTGGACGAGCAGCAGGAGCCGGCGGTCCGGGGGGTGTCGGTTTCGGCGGTCATGGCGTTCTCCTCTTCGCAGGCGCGTGTAGGTGCGACGGATGCGGCGCGAGGGGCGCCGTGGTGCCCGGTGCGCCTGTCCGTACGGACGAGTATACCCCTAGGGGGTATCGATCCTCCTGGCGGGTGCCCCGTCGGGCGTGTCGCACACCAGGGGCTCCAGGTAGCGGTGGATCACGGTCTTCAACTCGCGGATGTACGCCTCCCGTTCGGCACCCTCGCGCTCCATGATCAGGTCCAGGCCGGCCTTGAAGAGGACGAAGGACATCTCGGCGGTGCGGGTCGCCCGGTCCGGCGGCAGCTCCGGCAGGAAGGCGCGCAGGAGCTGCTCGGTCCGGGTGAGCATGGTGGCGTGCACGGCGTCGTGCTCGCGGGAGATCACGCCGGGGATCTCGGACCCGTGGGTGAGGACGGCGAAGGCCGGGTTCTCGCAGTTGAAGGCGATCAGTGGGTCGAGTACCGCGTCCAGCATCCTGTCGAGCGGCAGTTCGACGTGGCTGACGACGAACGCGGCGCCGTAGGTCTCCCGCCAGCGCTTCATGAGGCGTTCGCCGAGCTCGATGGCGATCGCTTCCTTGTTGGGGAAGAACTGGTAGAGCGTCCCTGGTGAGACGCCCGCCTCGCGGGCGATGGCGTTGGTGCTGGCGGCGTTGTACCCGCTGGCGCTGAAGACGTCGGCGGCGGCTTCGAGCAGCTGGGCGATGCGGGCCTCGCCGCGCGCCTGCCGGCGGCGCGGCCTGCCGGCTGCACCGCTACCCGTCTCCGGGCTCTCCTCCGCGCGGCCGCTCTGTGCGGTTGTGGCGGCCTCTTCCGCTCTGCCCTCCGGCACGGTCCATCCCCAGCTCTCAAGACGCGGTTGACAAATGCGAGAGGTCGCTCGCATTCTGATGAAACGCGAGCGAGTACTCGTGTTTGCCGAGTGTACGTGGCAATGGCCGACCCATGCTGCCTTGTGCTGCCCGGGTCCCGGTGGAGGGGCACCGCACCATGTCCGAATTCAGCAGCGCTGGGAGCGTTGGGGGGTGGACCCGCTTCGTCACCGCGCGCCCACGGCTGGCCCTGCTGGCCGCCTTGGTGGTCACCGCACTCGCCGTGTTCGCGGGCAGTGGAGTGGCGGACCGGATGGGCAGCGGCGGCTGGGAGGCGCCCGATGCCGAGTCGACGTACACGACCCGGACGCTGGAGCGGGAGTTCCCCGACTCGCAGCCCAATCTCCTCCTCCTCGTCGACAGCGGCAGTGCCCCGGTCGACGACCCCGCGGTGGCCGCCGAGGCGTCCCGGCTCGTCGAGCGGCTGTCGGCCGAGCCCGGGATCACCGGCGTCGGTTCGTACTGGCAGACGAAGTCCCCCGCCCTCCGTTCCGCGGACGGGCACGAGGCGATCGTCGCCGCCCGGATCGGAGGCGACGAGAAGGGGGCGGGAGACGTCCTCGACCGGATAGCTCCCGTCTACGGGGGCGTCCACGGCCCGGTGGAGGTCTCCGTCGGGGGCCCCGTCGCCGTACAGCACGAGATGCAGAGCATCATCCAGGAGGACCTCCTGCGGGCCGAGCTCATCGCCCTGCCGGTGACCCTGGTGCTGCTGGTCATGGTCTTCGGCAGCGCCATCGCCGCTCTGCTGCCCCTCGCCGTCGGAATCGTCGCGATCCTCGGCACCAACGCGGTGCTGCGCGGCATCACCGAGTTCACCGATGTCTCGGTCTTCGCCCAGAATCTCACCACCGCGCTGGGCCTCGGACTCGCCATCGACTACGCCCTCTTCATCGTGCGCCGGTTCCGGGAGGAGCTCGCCGCCGGGGCGGAGACCAGCGTGGCGATCGGCACGACCCTGCGCACGGCGGGGCGCACCGTGCTCTTCTCCGCTCTGACGGTGGCGGTCTCCCTGGCCGCGATGATGGTGTTCCCCCAGTACTTCCTGAGGTCCTTCGCCTACGCGGGCATCGCGGTGGTGCTGCTGGCCGCCGCCGCTGCCCTGGTCCTGCTGCCGGCCGCGCTGATGCTGCTCGGTCACCGGGTGAATTCGCTGGATCTGCGCCGGCTGCTGCGCCGTCGCGGGACAGCGGGCTCCGGCACGGGGTCCGAAGCTGCGCCGGCCGAGGGCTCGGGCAGAGGGTGGGCCCGCCTCTCGGCGCTCGTGATGCGCAGGGCCCCTGTGTTCGCCGTCGTCACCTCGGTCGGGCTCGTGCTCCTCGGGCTTCCCTTCCTCGGGGTGAAGTTCGGTACGGCGGACGACCGGCAACTGCCGGCCACGGCGGAGTCCCGCGTCGTCCAGGAGCACATACGGGAAGGCTTCCCCGGCAGTCCCGGCGGCGGACTCGAAGTGCTCGCGCAAGGGGTGGCGACCACCGGCCGGTACGCCGACTTCCGGGAACGGATCGCGGCGCTGCCCGGAGTGCGCCGTGTCGAGGGCCCCGTCATGGGGGACGGTGCCGCGTACTACGAGGTCCTGCCCGAAGGAGAGGCCGTCGGGCAGGGCGCACAGGATCTGGTCCGGGAGCTGCGGGCCGAGCCGGCTCCCTTCGACACCTCGGTCACCGGAGCCGCGGCCGTCCTGGTCGACTCGAAGGAGGCCATAGCCGACCGGCTGCCCTGGGCGGTGGGGATCATCGTCGTGGTGACGCTGCTGCTCGTCTTCCTGTTGACCGGCAGCGTTCTGATACCGCTCCAGGCGGTCGTCCTCAACGCACTCAGCCTGACGGCGATGTTCGGAGCGGTGGTCTGGGTCTTCCAGGACGGCAACCTGTCCGGGGTCCTCTCCTTCACCAGCACCGGTGACATCGAGACGACCCTGCCCGTACTGATGTTCTGCGTCGCCTTCGGTCTCTCCATGGACTACGGGGTGTTCCTGCTCTCCCGGATCAAGGAGGAGTACGACCGGACCGGTGACCACGCGCACTCGGTGACCTTCGGGCTGCGCCGCACCGGCGGGCTGATCACTGCGGCGGCGGTCATCCTGGCGGTGGTGATGGTGGCCATCGGCACCTCGCGGGTGACCAACACGAAGATGCTGGGGCTCGGGATCGCCCTGGCTGTGCTGATGGACGCCATGGTGGTGCGCAGCCTGCTGGTGCCGGCCGTGATGAAGCTGATGGGCCGGGTCACCTGGTGGGCTCCCGCACCCCTTCGCGCCTTCCACCAGCGGTTCGGACTGAGCGAGGGGGAACCGGCACCGGCGGGAGGACGGGACGCCGAGGCGATACCCGAGGCCGGCGACCAGGAGCGGGACAGGGTCGCTGCCGGGGCGTAGATTCTCCGGACCGAGGGGCCGTAGGCCGAGGTGCCGGGCCAGGGCGTCCGACGGCGGTGTCGGGTCAAGGGGCCGGATGGCGGCCGGACGGCGCGAGCCGGATCACGGAAGGCGGGACGGATGCGGGCAGTGGTGTTCGAGGAGTTCGGGCAGGAGGCCCGGGTCCGGGAGGTCCCGGACCCCGCCACCTCGGCCGGGGGAGTCGTGGTGAGGGTCGAGGCCACCGGGCTGTGCCGGAGCGACTGGCACGGCTGGATGGGTCACGACCCCGGCATCACCCTCCCGCACGTACCCGGGCACGAACTCGCGGGAGTGGTCGAGGAGGTGGGCTCCGGCGTGGACAACTGGCGCGCCGGCGACCGCGTCACCGTGCCGTTCGTCTGCGCCTGCGGCCGGTGTGACGCCTGCGCGGCCGGAGCCCAGCAGGTCTGTGAAGTGCAGACCCAGCCGGGCTTCACCCACTGGGGCTCCTTCGCCGAGTACGTGGCACTGGATCAGGCCGACGTCAATCTGGTCGCGGTCCCCGACGGGCTGTCGTCCGCCACGGCGGCCGGACTCGGATGTCGCTTCGCCACGGCGTTCCGTGCCGTGGTGGGACAGGGGCGGGTGGCTCCGGGCGAGTGGGTCGCCGTGCACGGCTGCGGCGGGGTCGGGCTGTCGGCCGTCATGATCGCGGTGGCCTGCGGAGCCCAGGTCGTCGCCGTGGACGTCTCGCGTCAGGCTCTGGAGCTGGCCCGGGCGTTCGGTGCGACCGCGTGCGTGGACGCCTCCGAACACCCCGCCGGCGCGGACGAGGCCGTACGCGAGCTGACCGGCGGAGGGGCGCATCTGTCGCTCGACGCGCTGGGCTCCCCGGTCACCTGCGCCGCCTCGGTGCGGAGCCTGCGGTGGCAGGGCCGCCATGTCCAGGTCGGGCTGTTGCCGCCGGCGGCCGGTGACCCGGTCGTGCCGATGGCGCGCGTGATCGGACTGGAGCTGGAGATCCTCGGAAGCCACGGCATGGCTGCCCACGCCTACCCGCCGATGATGGACATGGTCCGGTCGGGCGCCCTGCGCCCCGATCTGCTGGTGACCTCGACCATCGGCCTGGACGCCGCCCCGGCGGCCCTCGCCGCGATGGGCACCGCGCCCGGAGCAGGCGTCACCGTCATCGAACCGGCGAAGGAGGCCTGAGCCCGGGGGGCCTTGGGGATCAACGGCCCCGGTTGCTGGGCCTGGACGCGATCCACGCGAGGACGGTGTCCACGTACCAGTGGGGCTTCCCGTTCCGGACGTCGTCAGGAGGGGGAAGGAGCCCGTGCTTGCGGTACGACCGGATCGTGTCCGGCTGCACGCCGATGTGCGCTGCAATGTCCTTGTACGACCAGAGTGTTCGGTCCGCCATGAATGACACCTCTCTGTACGTCCGTGCGCCTCTGTCCGGTGAACGAGAGGTCCCCGGGCCGGGCAGGGGGCGTCGCGAGCCCGTGACACAGACTCAGCGGAACGCGGACATACGTGACGGAGGGGTGACGGCTGGGGCGGAAGTGAGTCAGGGGATCGGGGAGGCTCAGGAGGATGGGCGCGCGGGTCCGCAGATGCGGAGGAACTCGCGGGTGCGGCGTGCGATGGGCAGCGGCTTGTCGGGCGGGCACGGATACATGTCCTGCTCCACGATGGCGAAGAGGTCGGTGCCCAGGGCGCGCGCGGCATCCAGTACGGGTTCCAGCGCGGGCACACCGCCCGGCGGCTCGCACATCACGCCGCGTGCGACGGCCGGACCGAACGGCACCTCGTTCTCCACGACATCGGCGAGCACCACCGGGTCGACCTGCTTGAGGTGCAGATAGCCGATCCGTTCCCCGTAGGTCCTGATGAGCTTCACACTGTCCCCGCCGCAGTACGCGTAGTGCCCGGTGTCGAGGCAGAGGGAGACGAGGTCCGGGTCGGTGGCGTCGAGAAAGCGGTCGACGTTCTCCTCGGTGTCGATGTGCGTGTCCGCGTGCGGGTGCACCACGATCCGGAGTCCGTACCGGTCCCGCACCTCGCGGGCCAGGCGCTCCGTCTGGGTGGTGAGATCGCGCCACTGGGCCGCGGTGAGCGTGCGGTCCTCCAGCATCTCGCCCGTCCTGTCGTCCCGCCAGAACGACGGGATGACCACTAGGTGCCCGGCGCCCATCGCCCGGGTGAGTGCCGCGATGTCCGCGACATGCTCCCATGTCCGGTCCCAGACGGAGGGGCCGTGGTGCAATCCGGTGAAGACGGTGCCCGCGGAGACGGCGAGGTTCCGTCGGGCGGTCTCGTCGGCGAGCCGGGCGGGGTCGGTCGGCAGATAGCCGTGGGGGCCGAGCTCGATCCACTCGTAGCCCGCCTCGGAGACCTCGTCGAGGAATCGCTCCCAGGGCACCTGCTGCGGATCGTCGGGGAACCACACGCCCCACGAATCGGGTGCCGAACCGATGCGGATGCGGGTCGGAGAAGGTACGGAGGAGGTCATATCGCCCACCCTCCAGCCCGTCAGAAGGAGTGTCAAGAGTTCGTCCGAATGTCCGGACAAAGTGTTGACAGGGTTTCGGGTGGGAGCTAGACCTGGGAGCGGCCGTCCGGCCGTGGCCGACCCCCGGGACGACGTGCCGGGCCGGAGCACCGGGTCGAAGGGATGCGTATGCCTGAGCCGTACGACGTGATCACCATGGGGCGTATCGGGGTGGACATCTACCCTCTGCAGACCGGTGTGCCGCTGGCCCAGGTCGAGACCTTCGGGAAGTTCCTCGGCGGCTCGCCGTCCAACGTGGCGGTGGCCGCCGCCCGGCTGGGACGGCGCACGGCTGTGATCACCCGGACCGGCAGGGACGGCTTCGGTGACTACCTCCACCAGGCGCTGGAGGAGTTCGGGGTGGACGACCGCTGGGTGAGCGCCGTCGCCGCGTACCCGACCCCGGTCACCTTCTGCGAGATCTTCCCGCCCGACCACTTCCCGCTCTACTTCTACAGGCAGCCCAAGGCCCCCGATCTGGAGATCCACGCCGAGGAACTCGACCTGGAAGCGGTGCGGGCCGCACGGGTCTTCTGGATGACCGGCACCGGACTCTGCGCCGAACCCAGCCGCACCGCGACCCTCACCGCTCTCCGGGCCCGCAGCGCTGCCGCGGCGTCGCACGACACCACCGACCCTGCACGCCCCACCGACCCTGCACGCGCCACCGACCCTGCACGCGCCACGAGCCCCTCGCGTACCTCCGGCCCCTCACGGACCTCCCGCACCACGGTCTTCGACCTCGACTGGCGCCCCATGTTCTGGGGCGAGGGAAGGGACGGGCACGAAGGGAACGAAGAGGCCGCCCGGGCCCACTACCGCGAGGCGCTCGCCCACGCCACGGTCGCCGTCGGCAACCTCGACGAGTGCGAGATCGCCACGGGGGAACGCGAACCGCACGCGGCCGCCCGCGCCCTCCTCGCCGCAGGCCCCGAACTCGCCGTCGTCAAACAGGGACCGGCGGGCGTCCTCGCCGCCCACAAGGACGGGAGCATCGCCGAGATCCCGCCCCTCCCCGTCGACGTCGTCAACGGGCTGGGCGCCGGGGACGCCTTCGGCGGCGCCCTCTGCCACGGGCTCCTGAACGGCTGGGACACGGAGTACGTCATGCGCTACGCCAACGCGGCCGGGGCCATCGTCGCCTCCCGCCTCGCCTGTTCGTCCGCGATGCCGTTCTCGCACGAGGTCGAACAGGCCCTCGCCGCAGGGGCGGTCGGCGCCTCAGCGGGAACCACCCCGTGACCCCGCCCGCGGCAGCCGGCGTCGCCGATCTCGTCCGGCTCCGCGCCCACCGCCCCGAGGCCGTCGCGGAGGCCGCCGCCCGCCGCCGCAGACGTCCCCTCGTGGGCCCCACCGGCCGCCTGATGATCATCGCGGCGGACCACCCGGCACGCGGCGCCCTCGCCGTCGGCGACGACGACCTGGCCATGGCCGACCGCTTCGACCTGCTGGAGCGCCTCTGCCTCGCCCTCGCCCGCCCCGGCGTCGACGGGGTCCTCGCCGGAGCCGACGTCCTGGAGGACCTGCTGCTCCTCGGCGCGCTGGAGGGCAAGGTCGTCCTCGGCTCCATGAACCGCGGTGGACTCGCGGGAGCCGCCTTCGAGCTGGACGACCGCTTCACCGGCCACCGCCCCGCCGACCTCGCCCGCCACGGCTACGACGCGGGCAAGCTCCTGCTGAGGATCGACCACGACGACCCGGGCTCCCTGGACACCCTGCACACCGCCGCGCGGGCGGTGGACGAGATGGCCGCGCTCCGGCTCCCGGTCTTCATCGAGCCGTTTCTCTGCCACCGCACCTCCGACGGGCTCCGCACCGACCTGGGCGCCGCCGCCGTCACCACCTCCATCGCCATCGCCTCCGGCCTGGGCGGCACATCCGCGTACACCTGGCTCAAGGTCCCCGTCACCGACCGTCCCGGCGACATGGAGCGGGTGATGCGCGCCTCCACCCTCCCCGCCGTCCTCCTCGGCGGCGAGGTCGGGGGAGACCCGGACGGGGCCTACGAGAAGTGGCGCGGCGCGCTGCGGCTGCCGACCGTCCAGGGCCTGGTGGTCGGGCGGTCGCTGCTCTACCCCGCCGACGGGGACGTGGCGGGCGCGGTCGACACGGCCGTGGGACTCCTGTGAACGGAGCGGAGGCGGGTAGGGATGGAGCCATGACGACGACCGACGAGCAGCCGAGGCACCACCTCCGGGCCGGCCACGCGTCACGTGGCCCCTACGCCCTCGACATCGACCCCGGACGGGCCGGGTGGGAGCGGTCGAGCCTGCGCGTCCTGGAGCTCGAACCGGGCGGAGTTCATACCCTGGTAACCGGAGAGAGCGAATGGATCATCCTGCCGTTGTCCGGTGGCTGTACGGTGCAGGCGGCAGGTGAGATCTTTGAACTGCTGGGCAGGAAGAACGTGTTCGGCGCAGTGACCGACTTCGCCTATGTCCCACGCGACGCACGCGCACAGATCGCCTCCGGCGCAGGAGGCCGCTTCGCCCTGGCAGGAGCGAAGTGCGAGCGACGACTCCCCGCTCGCTACGGCCCCGCGCCGGAGGTACCGGTCGAGCTCCGCGGCGCCGGCACCTGCTCCCGGCAGGTGAACAACTTCGCCGCCGCCGACACGTTCGAGTGTGACCGGCTCATCGCCGTCGAGGTCCTCACCCCCGGCGGGAACTGGTCCTCCTACCCGCCGCACAAGCACGACGAGCACCACCCCGGCACCGAGTCCGTCCTGGAGGAGATCTACTACTTCGAGGTCGAGGGCGACGGCCTCGGCTACCACCGGGTGTCACCCTCCCGCCCCGGCGGTACGGACGTCCTCGCCGAGGTCGCCACCGGCGACGCGGTCCTCATCCCCGACGGCTGGCACGGACCGTCCATCGCCCCGCCCGACCGCACCCTGTACTACCTGAACGTGATGGCGGGCCCCGGCGAGGAGCGCGAGTGGCTGATCCGCGACCATCCCGACCACCGCTGGATCCGCGACACCTGGCCCGGCCGGCCCGTCGACCCACGCCTCCCGCTCCCCGGCCCGGAGGGCGCCTCGTGACCACACCGCGCACCGCGCCCGCCCCCGCGCGGAAGACCCGCAGGCTCACCACCGCCCAGGCCCTGATCGCCTTCCTCGCCCGCCAGTACACCGAACGCGACGGCCGGCGCCACCGCCTGATCGACGCCACCTGGGGCATCTTCGGCCACGGCAACGTCGCCGGGATCGGGCAGGCGCTCGTCCAGGCCGGCCCCGCGATGCCCTACCTCCAGGGCCGCAGCGAACAGGCCATGGTGCACGCCGCCGTCGGTTACGCCCGTCAGTCCGGCCGGCTCTCCGCCCACGCCGTCACCACCTCCATCGGCCCCGGCGCCACCAACCTCGTCACCGGTGCCGCGCTCGCCACCGTGAACCACCTGCCCGTGCTGCTCCTCCCCGGCGACACCTTCGCGGCCCGCCCCGCCGACCCGGTCCTCCAGCAGGTCGAAGTGCCCCACGCGGGCGACGTTTCGGTCAACGACTGCCTGCGCCCCGTCTCCCGCTACTTCGACCGGATCACCCGACCCGAGGCCCTGATCCCGGCCGCTCTCCAGGCCATGCGCACCCTCGCCGACCCGGCGGCCACCGGGGCCGTCACCCTCGCCCTGCCGCAGGACGTCCAGGCCGAGGCGTACGACTGGCCGGCGGAGTTCTTCGCGACGCGCGTCTGGCACGTACGCAGGCCGGCCCCCGATCGTGACGAACTCGACCAGGCCGTCCGCGTGGTGCGCAGCGCACGCCGTCCCCTGATCGTCGCGGGCGGCGGTGTCCACCACAGCGGGGCCGAGGAGACCCTCGCCGCCTTCGCCGCAGCCACCCGCATCCCCGTCGCCTCCACCCAGGCCGGCAAGGGCTCGCTGCGCCATGACCACCCCGCCGACGTGGGCGGCATCGGCCACACCGGCACCGCCACGGCCGACGCGCTCGCCCGCGAGGCGGACCTGGTGATCGGGGTCGGCACCCGCTACACCGACTTCACGACGGCCTCCGGCACTCTCTTCGCCGACCCGGCCGTCCGCTTCCTCAACCTCAACATCACCGGCTTCGACGCCCACAAGCTCGCCGCCCTCCCCCTCGTCGCGGACGCCCGCACCGCACTCGAAGCGCTCGGCGAGGCCCTCCGCACACAGGGGCACCACGTCGACCCCGCCTACGAGAGCGCGTACACCGAGGCCAAGGAGAGCTGGGAGCGGCGCGTCGACGCCGCGTACGCCACCCCCGACCCGGACGCCCGCCCCACCCAGGCGCAGGTCCTCGGGCTGCTGGACGAGCAGGTCACCGACGAGGACATCGTGATCAACGCGGCGGGCTCCCTCCCCGGCGACCTCCACAAGCTGTGGCGCGCCCGCTCCCCGCGCCAGTACCACGTCGAGTACGGCTACTCCTGCATGGGATACGAGATCCCCGCCGCCCTCGGGGTCCAGCTCGCCGCACCGGACCGGCCGGTCTGGGCACTCGTCGGCGACGGCACCTATCTGATGAACCCCACCGAGATCGTCACCGCCGTCCAGGAGGGCCTGCCGATCAAGCTCGTCATCCTGCAGAACCACGGATACGCGTCCATCGGCGGTCTCTCCGAGTCCGTCGGGGCCGAGCGCCTCGGCACCGCCTACCGCCACCGCACCGAGGACGGGGCCTTCACGGGCGCCCCGCTTCCCGTCGACCTCGCGGCCAACGCCGCCTCGCTCGGCATGCACGTCCTGCGGGCCGGCACGGTGGGTGAGCTGCGCGGGGCCCTCGCCGAGGCCCGGGGCGCCGACCGCCCCACTTGTGTCTACGTCGAGACCGAAACGGCAGACACAGTGTCGGGCCCCCCTCCCGCACAGGCGTGGTGGGATGTTCCCGTAGCCGAAACCGCGACCCGCACGTCAGCGGTCGAGGCGAGGAAAGAGTACGACCGGCAGATCGCAGCCCGACGCCGCCACCTGTGAAGGAGACCCCGTCAATGAAGACCGTCAACCACTGGATCGGTGGCAAGACCGTCGAGGGCACGTCGGGCAACCACGGACCGGTCACCGACCCGGCCACCGGCGCCGTGACCACCCAGGTGGCACTCGCCTCCGTCGAGGAGGTCGACGCCGCGGTCTCCGCCGCGAGGACCGCGTACGAGACGTGGGGCACCTCCTCGCTCTCCGCCCGCACCGCCGTCCTCTTCCGCTACCGCGCCCTGCTCGACTCCCACCGTGACGAGATCGCCGCGCTGATCACCGCCGAGCACGGCAAGGTGCACTCCGACGCGCTGGGCGAGGTCGCCCGCGGCCTGGAGATCGTCGAGCTGGCCTGCGGCATCACCACCCAGCTCAAGGGTGAGCTGTCGACCGAGGTCT
This sequence comes from Streptomyces sp. SM10, assembly GCF_002910915.1. GTDB lineage: Bacteria > Actinomycetota > Actinomycetes > Streptomycetales > Streptomycetaceae > Streptomyces. Next base: position 42,968 of record NZ_NEUF01000081.1, read on the forward strand.
CCAGCCGGGTCGACGTCTCCTCGATCCGCCAGTCCCTCGGGGTCGTCGCCGGCATCACGCCGTTCAACTTCCCGGCCATGGTGCCGATGTGGATGTTCCCCCTCGCCATCGCGTGCGGGAACACCTTCGTCCTCAAGCCCAGCGAGAAGGACCCCTCGGCCGCCAACCTGCTGGCCGAACTGGCCTCCGAGGCGGGCCTCCCCGACGGCGTGCTGAACGTCCTGCACGGTGACAAGGTCGCCGTGGACGCGCTCCTCGCGCACCCCGACGTCGCGGCCGTCTCCTTCGTCGGCTCCACCCCCATCGCCCGCCACATCCACGCGACGGCCACCGCGAACGGCAAGCGCGTCCAGGCGCTCGGCGGCGCGAAGAACCACATGCTGGTCCTCCCGGACGCCGACCTGGACGCGGCGGCCGACGCCGCGGTCTCCGCCGCGTACGGCTCCGCAGGCGAGCGCTGCATGGCCATCTCCGCCGTCGTCGCGGTGCGTTCCGTCGCCGACGAACTGGTGGCGAAGATCCGCGAGCGCGCCGAGAAGATCAAGATCGGCCCCGGCAACGACCCCGCCTCCGAGATGGGCCCGCTGATCACCGCCGCCCACCGCGACAAGGTCGCCTCCTACGTCACCGGGGCGGCCGCGCAGGGCGCCGACGTCGTCCTGGACGGCACCGGCCACACGGTCGAGGGCTTCGAGGACGGCCACTGGATCGGCCTGTCCCTCCTGGACAACGTCTCCACCGACTCCGACGCCTACCGCGACGAGATCTTCGGCCCGGTCCTGTGCGTCCTGCGCGTCGAGACGTACGAGGACGGCGTCGCCCTGATGAACGCCTCGCCGTTCGGCAACGGCACCGCGATCTTCACGCGTGACGGCGGCGCCGCCCGCCGCTTCCAGCTGGAGATCGAGGCCGGCATGGTCGGCGTCAACGTCCCCATCCCGGTGCCGGTCGGCTACCACTCCTTCGGTGGCTGGAAGGACTCCCTCTTCGGCGACCACCACATCTACGGCAACGACGGTGTGCACTTCTACACGCGCGGCAAGGTCGTCACCACCCGCTGGCCCGACCCGGCCGACGCCCCGGCGGGCGTGGACCTCGGCTTCCCCCGCAACCACTGACCCGGCCCTTCCCCTCCCGCGGCCCCTGTCCTCTCGCGAGAGGACAGGGGCCGCGGGCGTCCGGGATGCTGGGATCGGGCCACCGCCACCGCCGGCCGGCGCCTCGTCCACCGGCTCGGCGTGGTCGCGGTCCTGGCCGAGGGGGCCAAGGCGCTGCGTCGCCTCGGTGTCCTCGCGGCGGCGCTCCGCCGCGCCGTCCGTAGCCGGCCCTGTGTCAAGTACTTCGGCCCCAGGCACAACGAACAGCAGCCGCGTCCTCACCGTCCTACGATTCCTCGCATGCTGATTCACCGGACATTGCGGACGATCATCGTGATCGCTCTGGCTTTCGCCGGAGCGATCGGGGGAGGTGCGGGGACCGCGGGGGCGGAGGGGAGGCCGTCCTCGCACGACCGGCAGTCGCTCTTCTTCAACCACTCCTACGGAGTCCTCGACCGGGAGACCGCCGACGCCATCGAACACTCCGACTACCTGCGGGAGTTCGCCAACTTCCAGGTCCGCACCACGACCGGCGCCGACGGACAGACCTGGACAGGCCGCTATCTGATGGGGCGCGAGACCTATCTGGAACTGTTCGGAGTCGGTGACCTGGCTGGCCAGGACGGCACCCTGGGCTCCGCCGGGCTGGGCCTGTCGACCGAACGCGCGGGAGACCTGTCGACGGTCACCGAGCGGCTGGAGGAGGAAGGTGTCGCCGACCCCGTCGAGTTCCTCCAGACCCGGGACTTCGGAGACGGCGTGCCCGTGCCGTGGTTCGACGCCGTCCTCACCACCACCGCGTACGACGCCTTCGGAGCCTGGGCGATGGAGTACCGGCCGGAGTACTTCGCCGATCCCCGCAGCAACACCGAGCCGGCGAGCAGCCCCGGTGACGTCGGCCGGGAGCGCTACCTCTCCGACGACTACCGCGACCACCTGATGCGGGACGTGACCTCCGTCCGCCTCGCGGTCACCGAGGGCGACCTGGCCGACACCGTTCCGCTGCTGCGGGCCGGCGGCTTCGCCGTCAGGACCGTGGCAGGTGGTGGCGTCGTCGCGGAGCGCGGCGGCATCACGATGCGGTTCGACGTCGTCCCGCGCGAACAGGCGGGGTTGCGGCGGGTCGGGATGTCACTCAACCGTCCCGTGACGGACCGGCACGTGGAGCGGCTCGGCCGGTCGGCTCTCACGGTCGGTCCTGGCAGCCGCGCCCTCTGGACGTTCGGCGCCAACGGCACCCCTTAGGCAGGGTGGGGCGCCCCCTGGAGGGGCGCACCCCCGAAGGGGCCTGCGAGAGAAACGGAACGGAAAACCCGTGGCCGGGCGCGCGGCACCCCCGTCATCCTGAGCTCCATGACCGCACCGCAACACGAGATACGCGCCCTGCACACGGACACCACCGTCACCGTCTACCAGGCGTACCGGCCGGCCATCGGGCTGCCCGCCGCACGGGACGGGCGTTTCCCGTCCGCCTGGAAGCGCGACCGGATGACGTGGATCAAGCCGAGCTTCCTGTGGATGATGTATCGCTGCGGATGGGGCACGAAGGAAGGCCAGGAGACCGTGCTGGCCGTGGAGATCACCCGCGAGGGCTTCGCCTGGGCCCTGGAGGGCGCCGAACTCTCGCACTACGTCAGGGGAGTGCACCCCGACCGGGCCACCTGGCAGCGTGACCTGCGCCGCAGCCCCACCCGCGTCCAGTGGGACCCTGAGCGCGACCTTCACCTGAACCCGCTGCCGTACCGCTCCCTCCAGCTCGGGCTGAGCGGCGAGGCGGCACGGCGGTACGCCGACGAGTGGACCGTGTCCCTCAGGGACGTCACTCCGCTCGCCCACGAGATCCACGGCCTCGTCAGGGCCGGGGACACGGAAGGCGCGGCCCGGCTGCTCCCGGCGGAGACCCCGCTCGCCGGCCTCGGGGCGCCCCTGCCCGTACCGGCGGGCCGGTGAGCGCCGGGTCCCGCCCGACGGCCCTGGTCACGGGGGCCGGACGGGCTGCGGGGATCGCGGCTTCCCTGGTGCTGGACCTGGCCCGGCACACACCCCTGGGGCGCCTCAAGATGCCCCAGGACTGCGCGCATCCGGTCACCTTCCTCGGCCCGGCGGAAGGCGGCTTGATCAACGGCCGGCTGCTGCAGTGCGACGGCGGTCTCGCCTAGGGCCGGAGCGGCGTCGGCTGTTCAGCGGCCGGTGGTGAACTCCCAGGTCAGCATGGCGAACACCCCGTCGTCCGCCGCGCCCGCCGAGCGGTAGGTGGCGAGCGCCGCCTCGTTGCCGCGGTCCACGCCCACCCACACGTCGTAGCAGCCGCGCGCCCGGGCCTCGGCGAGCAGACCCTCCGTCAGCGCACGCCCGACGCCCCGGCGGCGGTGCCGCTTGTCGACGGAGAGCTCGTACAGGCACATCTCCGTTCCCTTGTCCGGGTGGAGCATCTCGATGCCCGAGACGAAGCCCGCCGGGGCGCCGTCCACGTACGCGATCAGCATCAGATGGCCGCCCGCCGCCAGGAATCGGGCCGCCCACTCGGGGCGTGGCTCCGCGTCGTAGAGGTGGGCGGCGGCGAGTAGCTCGGCTGTGGTCGTGGCGGGGCGGATGTCCATGTACGGGCCTTTCGTGAGGCGGGTGTACCGCGTCCGGAGTACGGGGTGGTCATGACGTACCTCTCAGGGATGCGGGACACCTCACCCTGGCGGTATCCGGGAGCCGGGCGCGAGCCCCTTAGGGTCGAGTCATGGAGAAACCGACTTCCCGGTGGCGGCACCGGCTGCCCCGCACCCCAGGCCGGTGGGCCGCGGTCGTCGCCGCCCTCGCCGTGCTCGTGGGTGCCGGTACCTGGACCGCCGCCGCCGACGACAGCAAGCCGTCCGTGCACCGGCAGGACCGGATGATGAAGATGAACGGGGTGTCGGTCGACACCTCCTACTTCACCACCGGGGGCTCGGAACGCCGGCCGGCCGTCCTCATCGGCCACGGCTTCGGCGGCAGCAAGAACGACGTGCGTGCCCAGGCCGAGAAGCTGGCCGCCGACGGGTACGCCGTCATGACCTGGTCCGCCCGGGGCTTCGGGCGGACGACCGGGGAGATCACGCTCAACGCCCCCGACGCCGAGGTCAAGGACGTCTCCGGCCTCATCGACTGGCTGGCCGAGCGCCCCGAGGTGGAGCTCGACGCGAAGGGCGACCCGCGCGTCGGAGTCACCGGGGCCTCCTACGGCGGCGCGATCTCGCTGCTCGCCGCCGGGTACGACGACCGGGTCGACGCCATCGCCCCGGTGATCAGCTACTGGAACCTCGCCGACGCGCTCTTCCCGGACGGGGTGTTCAAGAAGCTCTGGGCCGGGATCTTCGTCAGCTCCGGCGGCGGCTGCGAGCGGTTCTCGAAGCAGCTCTGCGAGATGTACGAGCGGGTCGCGGTCAGCGGCAAGCCGGACGCCGCCGCGCGGAAACTCCTGACGGAACGTTCCCCCGAGGCCGTGGCCGACCGCATCGACGCACCCGCACTGATCGTCCAGGGACAGAGCGACTCGCTCTTCCCGCTGAGCAACTCCGACGCCATGGCCAAGGCCGTCAAGGCCAACGGCGCTCCCGTCTCCGTCGACTGGATCGCCGGCGGCCACGACGGCGGTGACGACGAGGGCGACCGTGTCCAGGGCCGGGTCGGCGACTGGTTCGACCGGTATCTGAAGGAGGACAGGGGCGCCGACACCGGGCCGGGATTCCGTGTGACCCGGACCGGAGGCGTCGACTCCACCGACGGTGCCGCCCTGAAGCGCGGCGCGAGCAGCGCCACCTACCCCGGGCTCACCAGCGGCAGCCGGAAGATCGCCCTGACGGGCGCCGGTCAGCAGTCCGGTGCGGGGCAGCCCGGCATGACACCCGGCGGGCAGGACTCCTCCCAGGAGGCCCCCACGACCGGCGGACAGGGCGGCGGGGGCCGGAGCGCACCCGCCGACGGCCTGACGCAGACCTTCCGCAACCCCGCCGGGGCCAACCCGCCCTCCGTCTCCGCCGTCCCCGGCATCGGGGGCGGGCTCTCCCAGCTGTCCTCGCTCGGAGTCGGGCTCTCCCTCGACTTCCCCGGGCAGTACGCGCGCTTCGAATCGGCCCCGCTGAAGAACACCGTCCGCGTCACCGGATCACCCACGGTCCGCGTGAGCGTGAAGGCCGACCAGGGCGACGCGGTGCTGTTCGGCAAGGTCTACGACGTGTCGCCGGACGGGAAGCAGCAGGTGCTGCCCTCCCAGCTCGTCTCCCCCTACCGGATCACACCCGAGGAGCAGGGCAGGCCCGTCGAGCTGGCCCTGCCCGCCGTCGACCACGAGGTCGAGGCCGGGCACCGGCTCCGCCTCGTGCTCTCCGCCACCGACCTCGCCTACGCGTCGCCGGCCGAACCCGCGACGTACACCGTCTCCCTCGACGGGCCGCTGAGCGTGCCCACCGCGCCCGACGTGAAGACCGCGGCCGCCACGCTTCCCTGGTGGACCTGGGGCCTCCCCGCCGCCGCGCTCGTCATCGCCGCCGCGCTCCTGCTCACCGCGCGCCGGCGCACCGCGACACCCGTCCCCGACCCGGCCCTGACCGAGGTGCCGCTGCAGATCACGGACCTGTCCAAGAAGTACGCGAAGTCCGCCGACCGGTACGCCGTGCGGGACCTCGGATTCCGCGTCGAGAAGGGGCAGGTCCTCGGACTCCTCGGACCGAACGGCGCGGGCAAGACCACCACCCTGCGCATGCTCATGGGGCTCATCACCCCCGACGCCGGTGAGATCCGCGTCTTCGGGCACGCGATCCGCCCCGGGGCACCCGTGCTGTCCCGCGTGGGGTCCTTCGTCGAGGGCGCCGGCTTCCTCCCGCACCTGTCGGGCCGCTCCAACCTGGAGCTGTACTGGCAGGCCACCGGGCGCCCCGCCGGGGACGCCCACATCGACGAGGCCCTGGAGATCGCCGGACTCGGCGATGCCCTCGCCCGCGCCGTGCGCACCTACTCCCAGGGCATGCGTCAGCGCCTCGCCATCGCCCAGGCCATGCTCGGCATGCCGGACCTCCTCATCCTCGACGAACCGACCAACGGGCTGGACCCGCCCCAGATCCGCGAGATGCGCGACGTGATGATCCGCTACGCGGCCGGCGGCCGGACCGTGATCGTCTCCAGCCACCTCCTCTCCGAGGTCGAACAGTCCTGCACCCACCTCGTGGTCATGGACCGCGGGCAGCTCGTCCAGGCCGGCCCCGTCGGCGAGATCACCGGCTCCGGCGACATGCTGCTCGTCACCACCGCCGGCGAGGTCGCCGAACCGGTCGTGGAGAAGGTGGCCGCGCTCCCGGGCATCGGCTCCGCCGTCCGCACGGACGACGGCCACGGCCTGCTGGTCCGCCTCGACGGTGCCACCGCCGCCCAGCTGGTCTCCGAACTGGTGCGCCTCGACGTGCCGGTGACGGGCGTCGGGCCGCACCGCCGCCTGGAGGACGCCTTCCTCACCCTCATCTCCCAAGGATCCGCATGAGCTCCTCGACAGAGATCCAGGCCCTCGCCGAAGCCCCCGGATACCAGGCCCGCCGCACCCTGCCGCTCCGCGTGGAGGCGATGAGGCAGCTGCGCAGGAGGCGCACCCTCCTGATGGGCGGGGTGCTGGCGGCCCTGCCCTTCATCCTGATCATCGCCTTCGCCGTGGGCGGCACCCCCGGCGGCGGTGAAGGGGGTGGCGGCGGAGGCGGTTCGCGGATCAACCTCATGGACGTGGCGACGGAGTCGGCGGCCAACTTCGCGGCGACCTGCCTGTTCGTCTCCGCCGGCTTCCTGCTCGTGGTGCCGGTGGCGCTGTTCTGCGGTGACACCGTGGCCTCCGAGGCGAGCTGGTCCTCGCTGCGCTACCTGCTCGCGGCCCCGGTGCCCCGGTCCAGGCTGCTGTGGAGCAAGCTCGTCGTGGCGCTCGGGTTCAGCCTCGCCGCGATGGTGCTCCTGCCGCTCGTCGCTCTGGGCGCGGGAGCCGCCGCGTACGGCTGGGGGCCGCTGAAGCTGCCCACCGGGGGTGCGCTCGCCACGTCCGACACCGTGCCGCGCCTCGCTCTCGTCGTCGCCTTCGTCTTCGTCTCCCAGCTCGTCACCGCCGGACTGGCGTTCTGGCTGTCGACGAAGACGGACGCACCGCTGGGCGCGGTGGGCGGCGCGGTCGGGCTCACCATCGTCGGCAACGTCCTGGACGCGGTCACCGCGCTCGGGAGCTGGCGTGAATTCCTCCCTGCGCACTGGCAGTTCGCCTGGGCCGACGCCCTCCAGCCCGATCTCGAATGGGGAGGGATGGCCAAGGGCGCGGCCGTATCGGTGGCCTATGCCCTGATCCTGTTCGCTCTGGCATTCCGGGGGTTCAGTCGTAAGGACATCGTGTCCTGACCTTGACGTTCCGCCACGTCAGCGCCCCTCGTTGCACCATCGAGACGCTTCCGCAACGCTTCTGACGACTCCGCCCGGCCCCCTCACACGTCACATTCACAGATGTCGACGACGTGGGGGGTACGAATGGAACGCAGGACGAGGACCTATCGGGGCGCGCTGGCTCTGCTGCTGGGCGGTGTCCTGATCACGGGATGCGCCGCGTCGGGTGACGGCTCCGCGACATCGGCCGACCGCAGCACCGGCAAGGGCGGGCCGGCCGGGGGCAGGCAGCCCGCCCCCGGCGCCCCGTCCGCCGCACCCGGCCAGCGGGAGGGCCGGGGAAGCGAGGCGGAGCAGGGCACGGCCCGGGAGGACGTGGCGCCGGACTACCTGTCGACCTTCGCGCTCGACGTGGACACCGCCAGTTACGGATACGCCCGCCGCACCCTGGGCGACGGGCGGCTGCCCGCGGCCGACACGGTGCGCCCGGAGGAGTTCGTCAACAGCTTCCGCCAGGGCTACGAGCAGCCCGAGGGCAACGGCTTCTCCGTGAACGTCGACGGCGCCCGGCCCGGCGCGGGGGCAGCAGCCGACTGGTCACTCGTACGCGTCGGACTCGCCACCAGAACGGCCTCCGACACCGGTGAACGCCCTCCCGCCGCACTCACCTTCGTCGTCGACACCTCCGGATCGATGGCCGAACCCGGCCGCCTCGACCTGGCGAAGACCTCGCTCACCATCCTCGCCGACGAGCTGCGCGACGACGACTCCGTCTCCCTGGTGACCTTCAGCGGCCAGGCCGAGACCCGGCTGCCGATGACCCGTCTCCAGGGCAACCGCACCAAGATCAGGGACGCCATCGAGGAGATGGAACCCGCCGACTCCACCCATGTGGCGGCCGGCGTCGAGGTGGGCTACCGCGAAGCGGTCAAGGGCCACCGCGAGGGCGCCACCAACCGTGTCGTCCTGCTCTCCGACGCTCTCGCCAACACCGGTGAGACGGACGCCGACGCGATCCTGGAACGCATCGGTGACGCCCGCGAGGAGTACGGCATCACCCTGTTCGGCGTCGGGGTCGGCAGCGACTACGGCGACGCGCTGATGGAACGCCTCACCGACAAGGGCGACGGCAACACCACCTACATCGCCGACGAGGCCCAGGCGAGGAAGGTCTTCGTCGACCAGTTGCCCGCCCACGTCGAACTGCGCGCCCGGGACGCCAAGGCCCAGGTGGAGTTCGACCGCAAGACGGTCAAGCAGTTCCGGCTGATCGGCTACGAGGACCGCAAGGTCGCCGACGAGGACTTCCGCGATGACAGCGTCGACGGCGGCGAGGTCGGCCCCGGTCACACGGTGACCGCGCTCTACGCCGTGCGGCTCCGCGAGGGCGCCTCCGGACACGTGGCGACGGCGACGGTGCGCTGGCTGGACCCGAAGACGCGGAAGGCCCACGAGGAGACCGGGTCCGTGGAGACGGGCGCGATCGGCGGGAAGCTCTGGGACGGCGCCGGTGCGCGGCTCCAGGTGACGGCCGTGGCCGCGTACTTCGCGGACACTCTGCGCGGCGGCGACCTCCCTGGCACCCCCGCGCTCGGCACCCTCGCCTCCCGGGCACGGAAGCTGGCGGCCTCCACCGAGGACAGCTCGGTGGCGAAGCTCGCGACGGCCATCGAACAGGCCGACCGGATCAGGAACGGAGCCGGCGACGAACCGCCGGGCGACGGGGGCGAGGGTGAGCTCGGCTGAGACGGCCGACGGGCCCGGCAGCGGATCGTTCCGCCGCCGGGCCCGTTCTGTTCCCGCCACGTCCTCCCGGGCACCCGCTCAGGCCAGGTGGAACACCTCGGTCAGCGGGACCATCGCCTCGTCGGCGGCCTCCGACCGCTCGAAGAACTCGCCCATCTCCCGCTGCCACCGGGCGTTGACGTCCGTCGCCGCCATCGCCTCCCGGGCCGCGTCGAAGTCCTCCGTCTCCAGATAGCCGACCAGCAGGCCGTCCTCGCGCAGGAACAGCGAGTAGTTGTGCCAGCCCGCCTCCGACAGCGCGGCCAGCATGTCCGGCCACACGGCGGCATGGCGCTCGCGGTACTCGTCCTTGCGGTCCTCACGGACCTTCAGCAGAAAGCAGACGCGCTGCACGGAGCGGGTCCCCCTGATCAGAAGTCGAAGGTGTCGATGTTCTTGGAGTCGAAGACCGTCGGCTCGCCGAGGATGACCTCGCCGTCCTTGCCGATCGTGTACTCGCCGAGCTTGCCCGCCTCGAACTTCTCGCCCTCCGCGCCCGTGATCTGCCCCGACGCCAGCGCGGCGGCCGCGTACGACCCGAGGTAGCCCAGCTCCTGCGGGTTCCAGAGCGAGAACTGCTCGACGGTGCCGTCCTTGACGTACTTGCGCATCTGGTTCGGCGTGCCCAGCCCGTTGAGCACGACCTTGCCCTTGTACGAGGAGTCGCTCAGGTAGCGCGCCGCCGCGGCGATGCCGACCGTCGTGGGGGAGATGATGCCCTTGAGGTCGGGATAGGCCTGCATGAGGCCCTGCGTCTGCTGGAAGGACTTCTGGTCCGCGTCGTCGCCGTAGGCGACCTTGACCAGCTGCATGTCCTTGTACTCGGGGAGCTTCAGCTCCTCCTTCATGTACTCGATCCAGGTGTTCTGGTTCGTCGCGTTCTGGGTGGCCGACAGGATCGCGACCTTGCCCTTGTAGCCGATCTGCTCGCCGAGGTGCTGGACCAGGCTGCGGCCGATCTCCTCGGAGCTCGCCTGGTTGATGAAGAGCTGGCGGCAGTCCTTCGCCGTGTCCGAGTCGTAGGCGACGACCTTGATGTCCTTCTTCATCGCCTGCTTGAGCGGGCCGCACACCGCGTTCGGGTCGTTCGCCGCGATGAGGATGGCGTCCTGGCGCTGCTGGATCAGGGTGTTGATGTAGGAGACCTGCGAGGAGGCGTTCGCGTCGGACGGGCCGACCTCCTTGCCCGTGCCGCCGTACTCCTTCGCCGCCGCTATACCCGCCTCGTCGACGATCTTCTCGTACGGGTTGTTGATCTGCTTGGGCAGGAAGCCGAGCTTCAGCCCCTTCTTCAGCGGCGCGTCCGGGTCGGCCTTCGCGGAGCTGCCGGCCTTCGCGCCGCCGCTCTCCGCGCTGTCCTTCGTGGTGCCGGAACAGGCGGTGAGGGCCAGGGCGAGGGAGACGGCGGTGGCTGCGGTCGCGACGGCGCGGCGCCCAGCGGCATTGCGGAGCATCATGGCGGCGTGTGCCTTTCGGGGAAGGGGAGGTGGGACGGGGACTACTGCTGGGATGCGGGGGTGTTCGCGGCCCGCCTGTGCCGTCGTTCGACGACGGTGGCGATGACCCGCGGGGTCAGGACGGACGCCACGAGCAGCAGCCCGGTCACGATGACCTGCACCTCGTTGGCGATGTCGTTGAGCGTGAGCAGGTTCTTCAGCAGACCGATCAGCAGGACACCGGCGACCGCGCCGAAGAGCGTGCCCTTCCCGCCGTCGAAGTCGATGCCGCCGAGCAGGACGGAGGCGATGACGAGCATCTCGAAGCCGAGTCCGTTGTCCGCGCGGGCACTTCCGTACCTGAGGGTGAAGACGATGCCGGCGAAGGCGGAGAACAGCCCGGTCACGACGAAGAGCAGCAGCTTGATCCGCTTGACCCGGATGCCCGCGAAGTAGGCGGCCTCCTCCTGGGCGCCGATCGCGAAGAGGGAACGGCCGAACCCGGTGGCGTGCAGCACCACCGCGGTGACGGCGGCCAGGACGACGAAGAGCAGCACCGGATAGGTGAGGAAGGTCCCGGGGACGGTCGTGGTGTCGACGGCCCAGTCCGCGTACACCCGGGGAAAGTCCGTCACCGCGTCGCTGCCGAGCGCCACCGAGGCCAGGCCACGGTAGAGCGCCAGGGTGCCGATCGTCACGGCCAGGGAAGGCAGACCCACCCTGGTGACCAGCCAGCCGTTGAGGAGACCGCCCGCGACGCCCACCAGGAGCACCACCGGCACGATCGACTCGAAGGCCCACCCGGCCTCCCACAGCGCGCCCGTCAGGGCGCTGCCCAGGCCCAGCATGGAGGCCACCGACAGGTCGACCTGCCCGGCGACGACCAGAAGCGTCATCGGCAGGGCGATGAGGGCGACCTCGGCGATGTCGTTGAAGGCGAACGCGAGGTTCTCGGTCGAGCCGAAACCCTCCGTGCTGCCCAGCCCGACGACGAGGACCGCCACCAGCAGCACACCGACCGCCGTGTCCCAGCGCAGCGCCAGACTGCGCACCGGAGAGGCGTTCTTGGCGGCCCGCGGGGAGGAGGCCGGTTTCGTGTCAGGCGCCGTGGTCATGACGGGCGTTCCTCTTCCTCAGTGCGGCGGTCATCCGCAGGTTCACGATCCGGTCGACGCTGATGGCCAGCAGCAGGAGGGCACCGGTGATCGCGCCCTGCCAGAAGGAGTCCACCTTCAGCACGACCAGGACGCTGCCGATGGTGGTGAGCAGCAGGGCGCCGAGCGCGGCGCCCCAGACCGTGCCCGTGCCGCCGGTGATCGCGACGCCGCCCACGACGACGGCGCTGACGACGGTCAGCTCCCAGCCGTGCGCGTTGTCCGCGACGACCGTGCCGAAGCGGGCCAGCCACAGCGCACCGGCGAAGCCCGCCACGGCCCCGGAGAAGGCGTACGCGGCGAGCACCCGGCGGCGGATCGGGATACCGGCGAGCCGGGCCGCCTCGGGGCTCGACCCGATGGCGTAGAGCTCACGTCCCGAGCGGTAGCCGCGCAGGAAGTAGGCGGTCGCCGCGAGCAGGACGACGGCGATGAGCGGCAGGTACGGGATGCCGAGCAGGCTGCCGCTGCCGAGCCCCAGGACGGCGTCCGGCACGTCGGATGCGCTGATCTGCTCGCCCTTGGCCCACCAGTAGTCGACGCCCTGGATGACGTAGAGCATGCCCAGCGTGACGACGAGCGCGGGGACCCTGGCGAAGCTGACGAGCGCGCCCGATACCAGCCCGCAGACGACGCCGATGGCGATGCCGAGCAGCATCACCGTCAGCACACCGTGGTCGCTCCCCGCGACGAACCTGCCGCAGGCGAAGGCGGAGAGACCGACGACGGAGCCGACGGACAGGTCGATGTTGCGCGTGATCACGACGGCGGACTGGCCGACCGCGAGCAGCACCAGGATCGACGCGTTGAGCAGCAGGTCCTTGATGCCCTGGTCGGACAGGAAGCGCGGGTTGGCGAGGTAGGTGCCGAGGATCAGCAGGACCAGCGCCCCGGCGATGGAGATCTCGCGCGCCCGGAAGACCGCGTCCATGAGCGAGGAGGCGCTGCGCTCCGGAGCCTTCGCGGCGCCCGGGGGGCTCTCGATGGTGGTGGTCATGCCGCTGCCCTCTCGTCGCGTCCGGTGGCCGCGGCCATGACCGACTCCTCGGTGGCGCTCTCGCGGGGGATCTCGGCGACGAGCCGGCCCTCGTGCATCACGAGGACCCGGTCGGCCATGCCGATGACCTCGGGGAGGTCGGAGGAGATCATCAGGACGGCGAGGCCGTCCGCCGCGAGCGAGGAGAGCAGTCGGTGGACCTCCGCCTTGGTGCCGACGTCGATCCCGCGGGTCGGCTCGTCGACGATCAGGACGGCGGGGTCCGTCGCCAGCCACTTGGCCAGGACGACCTTCTGCTGGTTGCCGCCGGACAGCACGCCCACGGTGTCGGCCAGCCGGTTGTACTTCAGCTGGAGGCGCACCGCCCAGTCGGCGGCCCGGTCGTGTTCCAGCGCCCGGCTGACGAGCCCGCGCTTGCGGACCTCGCCCAGGCCGGTGAGGCCGATGTTGCGCTCGATCGACATATCCATGACCAGCCCCCGCTGGCGCCGGTCCTCGGGTACGAGCGCCAGCCCGGCGTCCATCGCGGCGGTCGGCGAACCAGGGCGCAGGACCGTGCCCGCGACCTTCACCTCGCCCGCGTCGGCGCGGTCGACGCCGAAGACCGCCTGGGCGACCTCGGTGCGCCCGGCACCGACGAGCCCGGCGAGCGCGACGATCTCGCCGCGGCGGACGTCGAAGGAGACGTCGCGGAAGACGCCCTCGCGGGTCAGTCGGCGCACCGACAGGGCGACCTCGCCGACCTCGGCGACCTGCTTGGGGTAGAGGGCGTCGAGATCACGGCCGACCATCCTGCGCACCAGGTCGTCCTCGGTGAGCCCCTCCAGCGGCTCGGAGGAGATCCACCGGCCGTCGCGCAGGGTCGTGACGCGCTGGCACAGCTCGAAGATCTCCCCCAGGCGGTGCGAGATGAACAGCACCGCCGCGCCCTCGGCCCGCAACGCCCGGACGACGGAGAAGAGCCGGGCGGTCTCGCTGCCGGTCAGGGCGGCGGTCGGCTCGTCCATGATCAGGACGCGGGCGTCGAAGGAGAGCGCCTTCGCGATCTCGACGATCTGCTGGTCGGCGATCGACAGTCCGCGGGCGGGCCGGTCCGGCGCCAGATCGACCCCGAGCCTGCGCATCAGCGTGGCCGTGGTCTCGTGCACGGCCCTGCGGTCGATCCGGCCCAGGGACCGCCGGGGCTGACGGCCCATGAAGATGTTCTCGGCGATGGACAGGTCGGGGAAGAGCGTCGGCTCCTGGTAGATGACGGCGATGCCGGCGTCGCGCGCGTCCGCCGGGCCGTGGAAGACGACGGGTCGGCCGTCGAGGAGTACCTCGCCGCTGTCCGGGCGGTGCACTCCTGCGAGGGCCTTGATCAGAGTCGACTTGCCGGCGCCGTTCTCACCGGCGAGTGCGTGGGCCTCGCCGGGGAACAGCTGCAGGGACACGTCCTGCAGGGCCCGTACGGCACCGAAGGACTTGCTCACGCCCTTCAGGGCCAGGACCGGGGCCGGGTCCGGGGCGGACTGCTTCATGGGAGCTCCTCAGCGGTGGGACTGCCGCTCCACTCGCCGTGAAAGGTTTCAATGAGGTTGCTCGGAAGCTAAACGGGGATTGCGGGCGCAGTCAATGGGTTGATGGCGAAGAGTTCCAGGAAGGGCTGCGATGTACGGACCTGAATGCGGGGAATGCGTGGGCGCCCTTGACAGTCTCCGCGGGGGCCACTATCTTCGCCGTTTTTGAATCGATTCATGACGTGATGACGCATCAGCCCGTGCGCGCGGATGCGCCGGAGGGGCCGGTTCACCGCCCCGGCGTGAGACCGGGCGCGGCCGGATGGTCCGGTCCGAGGAGGACGACGAGCCCCGCCCGGCCCGGGACCGGGCGCCGGCCCGCGCGCCGGTGGAATGGCCGCCCGGGATCCCCGCCGCTCCGGGATCCCCGCCGCTCCGGAATTCGGGCCGCTCCGGAATTCGGGCCGTTACGGGGAGAGGTGCGCGGTGAACCAGTCCCGGGCGAGGTCCGCGACCCGGTCCAGGGCGCCAGGCTCCTCGAACAGATGCGTGGCGTCCGGGACGACCTCCAGCCGGTTCTCGCAGTGCAGTGCCAGCTGCGCCTGACGGTTCAGGTCGATCACCGTGGTGTCGGCGCCGCCCACGACGAGCAGGGTCGGCGCCCGCACCAGGGACAGATCGGCCCCGGCGAGGTCGGGACGCCCACCGCGGGAGACCACGGCGCCGATGACCGAGTCCGACGCGGCGGCGGCCCGCAGCGCGGCCGCCGCCCCCGTGCTCGCCCCGAAGGCGCCGACCGGGAGGGCGACCCGGTTCCGCAGCCAGCGCGTGGTGTCCGCCAGCCGCCCGGCCAGCAGCCCGATGTCGAAGACGTTGGCGCGGTAGACCTCCTCGCCGGGCGTGAGCAGGTCGAAGAGCAGTGTGCCGAGGCCGGCGCGGTTGAGGGCGACGGCCACGGAACGGTTGCGCGGGCTGTTGCGGCTGCTGCCCGAACCGTGGGCGAACACCACCACCGCCCCCGCGTCCGGAGGGAGGGTGAGATCCCCGGCGAGAGGCACCCCGCCCGCGTCCACCTCGACCTCCTCGGTCGTGACGGTGCCTTGCGCGGCCCGCCCCAGCAGGGAGACGACCTCCTCGTCGGAGGTCTGGGAGAAGTCCCGGTACCACTCGCCCACGGCGGAGAACAGGCTCGGCGTGGAGAGGCACACCACCTCGTCCACGTCGTCGGCGAGCCGGGCGGCCACATCCGGCGAGGCGACCGGCACCGCCAGGGCGACATAGGAGGCGCCCTGCGCCCGGACCACCTGGCAGGCCGCCCGCGCGGTCGCCCCGGTGGCGACCCCGTCGTCCACCACGACGACGGCGCGCCCCTCCAGGGGCAGGCGGGGCCGCCCCTCGCGGTACACATGCGCCCGCCGCAGCAGCTCGGCCTCCTCGGTGCGCTCCACGGACACCACGTCGTCCGCGCGTACACCGGCGTGGCGGACGATCTCCTCGCTGATGACCCGGACCCCGTCCTCGCCGATGGCGCCGAACCCCAGCTCCGGGTGGGACGGCACCCCGAGCTTGCGGACGACGATCACATCGAGCGGGGCGCCGAGCTCCCGCGCCACCTCGTAGGCCACCGGGACGCCGCCGCGCGGCAGCCCCAGGACGACCGGGTCGCGCGGCTCCAGGTGGCGCAGTGCCGCGGCGAGCCGTCGCCCGGCATCCGTGCGGTCGGTGAACAGCACGGTGGTTCACCTCCAACGGGGGAAGAGCGGAACGCACACACACCCCCACCTTCGAAACAATCCCATGTGCGCTGGTTCGGCAAGTCGGGGACGGTCGGTCCTACGGGGCGGATCGGCGCGGTACTGATCGACATCGACGGCGTGCTCACGGTGTCCTGGGAGCCGCTGCCCGGCGCCGTCGAGGCCATGGAGCGGCTGCGTGCCGCGGACGTCCCCCTGGCGCTGGTCACCAACACCACCTCCCGGACGCGTGCCCGTATCGCCCGGCGGCTCGCGGACGCGGGCTTCCCCGTCGGCCCCGACGACATCCGCACCGCGCCCGCCGTCACCGCAGCCCACCTGCGCGAGCACCATCCGGAGGCGCGGTGCCCGCTGATCAGCGCCGGTGACGTACGCGATGACCTGCCGGGCGTGGACCTGGTCGAGGAGGAGGACGCCGGGGGAGCCGTGCCCGACGGGCTCGACCTCGACACCGGGGCCTTCCTGCTCGGCCTGGAGCGGGCGGCGGGGACCGAAGCCGTCGTCACGGGCAAGCCGTCCGGCGCCTTCTTCGCCACCGCCCTGGCCCACCTCGGCGCCGAGCCGGCAGGGGTGCTGATGGCCGGCGACGACATCGACACGGATGTGCTGGCCGCCCAGGGCCACGGCATCACCGGGGTGTTGGTCAGGACGGGCAAGTACCGGCCGGAGACCCGCGCGGCGGCCGACGGCACCCCGGACCACGTCGTGGACACGTTCGCGGACGTGCCCGCACTCGTGGAGCGGCTGGGGCGCTGACTTCACGCGCCGGTGCGAACGCGAGAACACGCTGGCATGTGAACGTGCCGACGCATCACGGTGCTTACGCCTGCGCTACGCCGCACTCGCTACGGTGCTGCGGGCTGCGGAAAAGGCCCTCCTGGGGGAGGGCCTCACCGTGGTGCGATCGGTGCGCCCCCGGCAGGACTCGAACCTGCGGCCAAGCGCTTAGAAGGCGCCTGCTCTATCCACTGAGCTACGGGGGCCGGGTGTCCGGCCTGGTGTCCCGGAAGGCGCTGGTTCAAGCCATCCGTGACCTTGCGGGGACAAGGATAGGGCTCAGATCGCCTCGTCCCGGTTGCTTCACCTGCGTGGCACGATGTGGAGGTTCGGTGAAGCGAACCGATAATCGCAGGTAGGTGCGATTCGCGCATCGCTTTTCACGCCTCACGCCCCGGGTGTTGTGCACTCGTTATGCCTGCGCCCCACTCGTCCCCTCTGTCCCCTGGAGCGGATTCGCCGCGCAGAGGGGCTTATACGCTTCAAAAAGGCGTCAAAATTGGGCATTCTTCACATGTGGTAACCATGGATGTACGGCCCCAGCTCATCGACGCACTTTCCGCCCTGCGCGACCGTGTCGCTGCCGTGCGTCTTCCACTTCCGCTGCCGGGGGCCCCACGCGCCCGGCAGACGCGGACCGAACTCCTCGCCCAGCTCGACGACTACCTCGTACCCCGCCTCAAGGATCCCGAGGCACCGCTGCTCGCGGTGATCGGGGGGTCCACCGGCGCGGGCAAGTCGACCCTGGTCAACTCCCTGGTGGGGTGCCGGGTCAGTGAGGCCGGCGTGCTCCGGCCCACGACGCGCACTCCCGTGCTCGTCTGCCACCCGGACGACCACCACTGGTTCGCCGGGGTGCGGGTCCTGCCGCAGCTGACCCGCGTCTGGCTGCCTCCGGGGCGGGTCCCGGACCCGGACGGGCTCGACCACCTCGGCGTCGACGGCGAGCGGGACGACACCGTGCTGCGGGTGGAGACCGCGGCGACCCTGCCCCGCGGGCTCGCGCTCCTGGACGCTCCCGACATCGACTCCCTCGTCGTACGGAACCGGGTCCTGGCCGCCGAACTCGTCTGCGCCGCCGACGTATGGGTCATGGTGACCACCGCGTCCCGGTACGCGGACGCCGTGCCGTGGCATCTGCTGCGCACGGCCAAGGAGTACGACGCCTCGCTGGTCACCGTCCTGGACCGGGTGCCGCACCAGGTGATCGGCGAGGTGTCCCGGCAGTACGCGGCCCTGCTCACCCGGGCCGGGCTTGGCGAGGTGCCCCGCTTCACCATCCCGGAACTGCCGGAGTCCGCGGGCGGCGGCAGCGGGCTGCTGCCCACCACCGCCGTCGCACCCCTGCGCGCCTGGCTCACCCACCGGGCGCAGGACCCTGCGGCCCGTCAGCAGGCCGTGGGACGCACGGCGTCCGGGGTCATCGACTCGCTCAACGTACGGATGCCCGAGCTCGCCGGGGCGGTGGCCGCCCAGTACGCGGCGGCCGTGCGGCTGACCGGTGTGGTCGAGGAGGCGTACGGGAAGGAACTGTCGCGCGTGCGGCGGCGGCTCCGTGACGGCGCGGTGCTCGCCGGCGGCGCCCGCACCCGGTGGCGCGGATATCCGCTGTACAGCACCGCGGGAGAGCTGTTGGACGCCCTGGTGGAGAGCCTGGTGGCCTTGCTGCAGTGCGCGGTGGCGGCGTCCGACGAGCAGATCCGGACGACCTGGCAGCGCGAGCCGGCCGCCGGGAACTTCCGATTCGAGGAGGCCGGCCGGGAGGCGGGCGGCTGGGGGCCCGCCGAGGACATCCAGGGCCGGATCGGCATGGCCGTACGGCGCTGGCGGCGGGTCCTGGAGGAACTGGCCGAGGAGGAGGCGCGGCTGCTCGAACGCAACGCCGCACCCGACGCCGAGACGGTGGCCGCTCTGCTGGCCGCCGCCCTCCTCGGCGGACGCCGCGCCAGGGGGGCCGGGGAGCAGCTCGCCGAACGGATCGGGGCCCAGGGGGCGCTGCGCCTGCGCGACAAGGGCGGGGCCCTGCTCACCAGTTGCCTCGACCAGGTCATGCACGGCGAACGCGACCGGCGGCTCGCCCCTCTGGACGCCCTCGAAGTCGCGCCCGAGCCGCAGGCCGAACTCATCGCCGCGCTGTCCGTACTGCAGAAGGAGAGGTGGCAGCGATGACTGCCGTCACTGACCAGGGCCGGGATCAGGGGCAGGGGCCCGAGCGGGAGAGCGCGGAGGAACCCGGGAAGGGCGAGGGGCGGCGCTGGGACGACGGGCTGATCGCGCGCCGCGCCGCCGAGGCGGCGCAGGAGGGCGCGGAGAGCGCGCCGGTTCCCCGGGACGAGCCGGGGCCCCAGGTCGAGGCGTACGGACTGCCCGGCAGTCCGCTGCGGCCCCGGCTGGACGCCCTGCGCGAACTGGTCGGGCTCTCCCGCGCCCGGCTCGACGGGGACACCCTCGCCGAGGCGGGGCGCGTGCTCGACGAGGCGTCGGCGCGCCAGCGGCTCTCCTCCCGGCACACGGTCGTCGCCATCGCCGGAGCCACCGGCAGCGGGAAGTCCACCCTCTTCAACGCGCTCGCGGGCGTCCAGATCTCCGACACCGGGCTGCGCAGGCCGACCACCTCGGCCCCCATCGCCTGCAGCTGGACCGACGGTGCGGCCGGGCTGCTCGACCGGCTGGCGATCCCCGGCCGGCTGCGGCGCCGGCCGGTGCAGGGCGGCACGGCCACCGACGAGGCGCTCCAGGGGCTCGTCCTGGTGGACCTGCCCGACCACGACTCGGCGGCGACCGGGCACCGGGACCAGGTGGACCGGGTGCTGGCCCTGGTCGACGCGGTGATCTGGGTCGTCGACCCGGAGAAATACGCCGACGCTGCCCTGCACGAGCGCTATCTGCGACCGCTCGCCGGGCACGCCGAGATCTCCTTCGTCGTGCTCAACCAGATCGACCGGCTCTCCGGCGAGGCCGCCGACCTGGTCCTGGACGATCTGCGCCGGCTGCTCGACGAGGACGGCATGGCCGTCGGGGAGCACGGCGAACCGGGTGCCACGGTCATGCCCCTGTCCGCGCTGAGCGGCGCCGGCGTGGGCGACCTGCGCGAGCTGCTCGGCAGGTTCGTCCAGGCCCGTACGGCGGCGGCCCGCAGGCTCTCCGCCGACGTGGACGCGGCCGCGGCCCGGCTCAGGCCGGTGTATGTCGCCGAGGGCAGGCCGGGGCTGGGGGAGCGGGCTCGCGAGGAGTTCACCGACCGGCTCGCCGAAGCCGTCGGCGCCGCAGCGGCCGGGCAGGCGTCCGAGCGCGAGTGGCGCAGGAACGCGGGGCGCGCCTGCGGGACGCCGTGGCTGCGGCTCTGGCGCTGGTACGAGTCCACCCGGCAGCTGGGCGGCCTCGACCTGATGGCGCAGGCCCTCGCGCCGCCGGAGGAGGAGCTCACCGCCCGGCAGCGGGTGGAGCAGGCCGTGCGGAAGCTGGCGGACGACGCGGTGGACGGACTGCCCACGCCGTGGGCGCAGGCCGTGCGGGAGGCGGCGGTGAACGGGGCGAAGGGACTGCCTGAGGCACTGGACGGGCTGGCGCGGAACGCACAGGCGGGAGCCCCCGGCCGCGGCCGCGGGGGGAGCGGGGACACCGCGTCCACCCCGGTGGGAAGGAGCGGGAAGGACTCGGCGAAGGGCGCCGGAAAGCGTGGCTCCGGCCCCTCGGGCACGGCCCCGGTCCCGTCCGCGGCCGCCCAGGGAGGGCGCCCCGCCAGGCCGCCGCGCCCGGCGTGGTGGCCTGCGGCGGTGCTCGCGCAGGCCTCGATGACGCTGCTTCAGATCTTCGGCGGGCTGTGGCTGCTGGGCCAGATCGTGGGCGTGCTCGAACCGGGCCTGCTGATCCCGGCCCTGCTGATGCTGGCCGGGGTGGTCGGGGGACCACTCGTCGAGTGGGCGTGCGCCGCCGCCGCGCGCGGGCCGGCCCGCAGGTACGGGCAGGAGGCGGAACGGCGTCTCCGCGAGGCCGCCGCCGGCTGCGGCCGGGCCAGGGTCCTCGACCCGGTGGCGGCGGAGCTGGCGCGCTACCGGGAGGTGCGGGAGCGGTACGTGGCGGTGACGGAGTTCTCCACAACCGGCGGGTAATCCACAGGCCCCGGCAGGATTCCCGGCTTCCGTCCAGCATGGTGTGCAGCGGATCGGACGGGCGCCCTGGATCGGCAGGGCGCCCGCGACCGCCAGGGCACTCCGGACCGGAGGGCGCTCGGGATCAGGCAGACGCACCGGACCGCACGTCCTCGCACCCGCATCGGCGCAGGTGGGGACAGCGGGACGGAGAGCGTGCGGAATGTGGCAGGGAGACGGGGGACGGGAAATGAACGAGACCTTGGTGACACTGGTGGGAAACGCCGCGACGCCGGTGGACTTCCGGGAGACGGCGACGGGATCGACGGCCAGATTCCGTCTGGCGGTGACACCCCGGCGGTGGGACCGGGAGCAGCAGATCTGGACGGACGGCCGCACCGGCTTCTACACGGTCTGGGCCCGGCGGACACTCGCGGCGAATCTGTCCGGTTCGGTCTCGGTCGGTGAGCCGCTCGTCGTGCACGGCCGTCTGAAAGTGCGCGAGGAGGAGCGGGACGGGGTGTGGAGGACCTCGGTGGACGTCGAGGCGGTGGCCGTGGGGCACGACCTGACCAGGGGAACTGCCGCGTTCCGGCGGGTGGTCAGAGCCGATCCGACGCTGACGGCGCCTACGCATCGTCAGAAACCGGCCACGGAAGTGGCATCGATGTCCTGAAGGTGGGCGGGCGCGCCGAACAGAGCGATAACGATTGCGAGTCGGAATGCTTATGTGACCGCATGAAGGGGGATTCCCCTTCG
This sequence comes from Streptomyces sp. SM10, assembly GCF_002910915.1. GTDB lineage: Bacteria > Actinomycetota > Actinomycetes > Streptomycetales > Streptomycetaceae > Streptomyces. The sequence continues at coordinate 64,689 of NZ_NEUF01000081.1, forward strand.
CTCGCTCCTTACGATTCCCCCGTACTCATGCGGCACTTGAGTTGGCTGGCGAGACACCTCCCACACGCGCCTCAAGCGTGAAGGTCTCGCCCGGAGGGGAATTCTGTGTTTTCTGTGTCTTCAGCATCCACTTCGTCGTCGACGGCGGCGACGGAGGGCTCCCCAGGGGGCCGGAGCAGGGCCCACGGCCTCGGTCTCGTCAGGACGGCCGCCGCGGTGCTGGCCACCGGGCTGGTCGCCGCGGGAACGATCGTCGGAGCGACGGCCGCCACGGCCGCGCCGGCGGACGAGACGGGTCAGCACCAGGGGGGTGCGGTCGCCGTACTGGACGGTCTGAAGACCTACGGCACGGCCGAGCTCAACACCGGTGAGGGCAAGAAGCCCCAGGAGCTGCCCGCCGGCCTGTTCGAGATGAAGGTCGACGGCGGCGGCACCATCCAGACGTACTGCATCGACTTCCACACGCCCACCAAGGACAACGCGAAGTACCTGGAGACCCCCTGGGACCAGTCTTCGCTCGGCGCCAACGAGAACGCCGGCAAGGTGCGCTGGATCCTCCAGCACTCCTACCCGCAGGTCAACGACTTCGCGGCGCTCGCCGAGAAGGCCGGTACCGGCCCGCTCGACGAGAAGACCGCTGCCGCCGGCACCCAGGTCGCCATCTGGCGCTTCTCGGACAAGGCCGACGTGACGGCCAAGGACGCGAACGCCGAGAAGCTCGCCGACTGGCTGGAGGCGAGCGCCCGGAACGTCGCGGAGCCCAAGGCGTCCGTGGGGCTGTCTCCGGCCGCGGTCTCCGGCAAGGCCGGTGAGAAGCTGGGTCCGGTCACCGTCCACACCGACGCCGGCCAGGTCTCGGTGGCACCGCCCGCCGACGCCGCCGCCGGCGGGGTCCAGGTCACCGACAAGGCCGGCAAGCCCGTCACCGAGGCTGTCGACGGCACCGACCTGTACTTCTCCGTGCCCGAGGACGCCACCGACGGCTCCGCCTCGTTCTCCGTCCAGGCCTCGACCTCCGTGCCCGTGGGCCGGGTCTTCGCCGGGCTGATAAAGAGCCAGACGATGATCCTCGCCGGCTCCAGCGAGTCCACCGTCTCCGCGACGGCGACGGCCACCTGGGCCGAGAAGGGCGCCGTCCCGGCGGTGACCGCTCAGAAGAACTGCGCCAAGGGCGGCGTCGACATCACCGCGAGCAACACGGGTGACGAGGCGTTCACCTTCGAGCTCGCCGGCACCGAGCACACCATCCCGGCCGGCGAGACCAGCACGGTGACCGTCCCGGTCGGCGAGGACGAGGCGTACGACTTCACGATCACCGGCCCCGGCGGCTTCAGCAAGAACTTCAAGGGCGTCCTGGACTGCGAGACCGCCGGCGCCCCCGCCCCGGGTGACGACACCACCACGCAGACCGGCTCCGAGCCCACGCCCGCCGCGAGCACCCCGGGCACCGAGGGTGACCTCGCCGCTACCGGTGGCTCCAGCGCCACCCCGGTCATCGCGGGTGTCGCCATCGCCCTCGTCGTCCTCGGCGGCGGCGCGGTCTTCTTCCTCCGCCGGAAGAAGACCCAGAGCACCGGTGAGTGACTGAGTAGGGGCGCAGCAGGAAGGCGCCGGTGAAGTGCCTGGTACGGACCCCCGTACCAGGCACTTCGCGTTCCCGGGGCTCTCCGCGGAGCCCGGAGAGTGCACGCCGGGCCCGTACCGGGGACCGGACGGGTTTCCTTCCGGGTACGGACGTCAGGCAAGATGGGTGTATCTGCCCACACCTCTATTGCTGCCGGACGGTTTCTCTTGGCTGAGTTCATCTACACCATGCGCAAGACGCGCAAGGCGCACGGCGACAAGGTGATTCTCGATGACGTCACCCTGAACTTCCTGCCCGGCGCGAAGATCGGTGTCGTGGGGCCCAACGGTGCCGGTAAGTCCACGGTGCTGAAGATCATGGCGGGCCTGGAGCAGCCGTCCAACGGTGACGCGTTCATCACGCCCGGGTTCAGCGTCGGCATCCTCATGCAGGAGCCGCAGCTCGACGAGTCGAAGACCGTCCTGGAGAACGTCCAGGACGGCGCCGCCGAGATCATGGGCAAGCTCAAGCGCTTCAACGAGGTCGCCGAGCTCATGGCGACGGACTACTCCGACGCGCTCATGGACGAGATGGGCAAGCTCCAGGAGGACCTGGACCACGCCAACGCGTGGGACCTCGACGCCCAGCTGGAGCAGGCCATGGACGCCCTGGGCTGCCCGCCCGGCGACTGGCCCGTCAACAACCTCTCCGGTGGCGAGAAGCGCCGCGTGGCGCTCTGCAAGCTCCTCATCGAGGCCCCGGACCTGCTCCTCCTCGACGAGCCCACCAACCACCTCGACGCCGAGTCGGTGAACTGGCTGGAGCAGCACCTCTCGAAGTACGCGGGCTGCGTCATCGCCGTGACCCACGACCGGTACTTCCTGAACAACGTCGCCGAGTGGATCCTCGAGCTCGACCGCGGCCGCGCGATCGCCTACGAGGGCAACTACTCCACCTACCTCGACAAGAAGGCCACCCGCCTCAAGGTCGAGGGCCGCAAGGACGAGAAGCGTCAGAAGCGGCTCAAGGAGGAGCTGGAGTGGGTCCGCTCCAACGCCAAGGGCCGTCAGACCAAGTCGAAGTCCCGTCTCGCCCGGTACGAGGAGATGGCGGCCGAGGCCGACAAGATGCGGAAGCTGGACTTCGAGGAGATCCAGATCCCGCCGGGCCCGCGGCTCGGTTCCATCGTCGTCGAGGTCGAGAACCTCTCCAAGGCCTTCGGCGACAAGGTCCTCATCGACGACCTGTCGTTCACGCTGCCCCGTAACGGCATCGTCGGCGTCATCGGTCCGAACGGCGCGGGCAAGACCACGCTGTTCAAGATGATCCAGGGCCTGGAGACCCCCGACTCCGGCGCCATCAAGGTCGGCGACACGGTCAAGATCTCCTACGTCGACCAGTCCCGCGCCAACATCGACCCGAAGAAGACCCTCTGGGCCGTCGTGTCGGACGAGCTGGACTACATCAACGTCGGCCAGGTCGAGATGCCCTCGCGGGCCTACGTCTCCGCGTTCGGCTTCAAGGGCCCGGACCAGCAGAAGCCGGCCGGTGTCCTCTCCGGTGGTGAGCGCAACCGCCTCAACCTGGCGCTGACGCTCAAGGAGGGCGGCAACCTGCTGCTCCTCGACGAGCCCACCAACGACCTCGACGTGGAGACCCTGTCCTCGCTCGAGAACGCGCTGCTGGAGTTCCCCGGGGCAGCGGTGGTCATCTCCCACGACCGCTGGTTCCTGGACCGCGTCGCCACGCACATCCTGGCGTACGAGGGTGACTCCAGGTGGTACTGGTTCGAGGGCAACTTCGAGTCGTACGAGAAGAACAAGGTCGAGCGCCTCGGCCCGGACGCGGCGCGCCCGCACCGTGCCACGTACAAGAAGCTCACGCGAGGCTGATCGAGTTGGCCCGTCACATCTACAGCTGCCCGCTGCGCTGGTCGGACATGGATGCCTTCGGCCACGTGAACAACGTGGTCTTCCTCCGCTACCTGGAGGAGGCGCGCATCGACTTCATGTTCCGGCTGGCGCCGGGGGACGGCTCGCCGTCCTTCTCGGGCGGCTCCGTCGTGGCCCGGCACGAGATCGACTACGTGCGCCCGCTGGTCCACCGGCACGCGCCGGTGACCATCGAGTCCTGGGTCACGAAGATAACGGCCGCGTCGCTGACCATCGCCTACGAGGTCAAGGACCCCGAGCAGGTCTACGTACGCGCTTCGACGGTCGTCGTGCCCTACAACCTGGCCGAGGAGCGGCCCCGGCGGATCACCGCCGAGGAGAAGCTCTTCCTGCAGGAGTACCTCGACCAGGAGCCGGCCGTCGCATGACAGTGCCCGTACGGTCGCCGCGGTTCGCCGACGCGAGGGAGGCGGCGGACCTCGCCGCCTTCCTCGGCCGGCTGTTGCACTACGACCGGGCCGCCGCCGTCCGCCTCCAGGCGGGCGGCGGCGCGCTGGCCGTCTTCGGCCGGCCGCCGTCGTTCGAGGTCCTCGCGATCCGCACCGTCCGGCTCTCCGGCGTGCACGACTTCGACGTCACGGTCTCGGCCGGTGAACTCCTCGAAGCGCTCGACACGGACGGGTCCGGCGACGCGCCCGGCGTGAACGCCCTGCCGGCGCCCGTCACCGGTCCGCCGTGGGCCGGGATGCTGCCGCCGCGCGGCGGCTGGCGGGAGCGCCCCGGGCTTCCGGGCCCCCTCGACCTGCGCACCGGACTCACCGACGCCGTGGCGGAATTCCGCGCCCGGGACGCGGCGCTGCCCGAGGACCGGCGCACCCGTGCGGAACGCGACCTGATCGGCCGCGACATCTGGTCCCGGAGGGTGGGGGACACGGAACTCCCACTGCGTGCCGTGCACGCAGCGCAGTCGCTCGGCTTTCTGCGCCCCGCACCCGACTTCCCCGTCGCCCTCTTCGCCGCCGGTCCCTGGCTGCGGCTGCGCACGCCGTACGGGTCGGTGGCCCTGCGGGGTGAGGGCGGCGGCATCGGCACGCTGGCCGTGACGGTCGGGACCGTCTGACGGCTCGGGCCGTCCCCGAAGGCTCTGACCGCTCCCGGCCGGGGAGGCGGGTCCGTCCCCGAAGGCTCTGACCGCTCCCGGCCGGCGCGTGGGGTCCGTCCGCAGGCGACGGACGGCCGGGGCCTACTCCTCCCGCGCGTCCGGCCACACCCCGATGTGATCCCGTTCCAGCTCCAGCATCACCCGGTGCTCCATGCCCAGCGCCTCGGTGTAGTCGGCGGGCAGTTGCAGCCGGCCCGCCCGGTCGAGCATCGCGTACTCCCGGGCGACCTGGGACTCCTGGCCCGTCGCCGCGTCCACCTCGGTGCGCCGCAGCACCTCGGAGGACGTACGGCCGTCGCGGATCGCGACCGTGCGGCGCACCTCGTCGGCCACCGCCTGGTCGTGGGTGACGATCACGATCGTCGTGCCGAGCTCCTCGTTGGCACGGCGGAACGCGGCGAAGACCTGCTCGCCGGTCGCGGAGTCCAGCTCACCGGTCGGTTCGTCGGCGAGCAGCACCGAGGGGTTGTTGGCCAGGGCCACCGCGATCGCCACCCGCTGCTGCTGGCCGCCGGACATCTGCGCGGGGCGCCGGTCCCGGCAGTCGGCGACGTCCAGCATGGCCAGCAACGACTCGGCCCGCGCGGCGCGTTCGCGGTTCCGGCCGCCACCGCGCAGCTGCATGGGCAGGGTGATGTTCTGCGCGGCCGTCAGATACGAGAGCAGGTTGCGCGAGGTCTGCTGCCAGACGAAACCGACGACGTCGCGGCGGTAGCGCAGCCGCTCCTTCTGCCCCATCGCCAGCAGGTCGCAGCCCGCCACCTTCGCCGATCCCGCCGTGGGGACGTCCAGCCCCGCCAGGATGTTCATCAGCGTCGACTTCCCGCTGCCCGAGGCCCCCACCAGAGCCATCAACTCGCCTTCGTTCACCAGGATATCGAGCCCCTGGAGCGCCTGCACCTCCACGCCGTCCGCGGAGAAGACGCGGACCAGCCGGTCACAGGCGATCAGCGCGTCGTGCCCGTAGGACGGCCGGTCGCGGCGTGCCGCGGCCCGCTGTTCGAGTTCCGCCAGGGTGGTCTCTGTCGACGGTGTCACCGGGTGTCTCCTGCCCTGAGTTCCTTGATCGATCCACGGCGGCTCGCCCACCAGGCCTGTACGCCCGCCACGGCGGCGGCGAGGGCGACCACGCCCACCGCCGGGAGCGCCAGCGACCGGAGGTCGGCCCGCAGAGAAGCGGTGTGCGCGGTCGAGGGGTCGCCGCCGGCCAGGGCCAGCGCGACGAGGTCGATGCCGGGCGCCAGCAGGGCGATGGTCGCCCAGCCGACGAGGAGCCCGCCGAAGGCCGCCAGCAGAGCCTGCGGCATCGCCTCGAAGGCGAGCAGCCTGCGCCCCTGGCGGGTGGTGAGCCCCATGGTGCGCAGCCGGGCCAGGAGCGTGGTGCGCTCCGGTGCCGTCTGCAGGAGGGACAGGAGCACGGCGAGCAGCGCGTACCCGGCGCCCGCCACGACCGCCGCCCCGTAGATCCGTTCGGCGCCCGACTGCATCGGGGTGTCCACGAACCGTTTCCGCTCCGCCGACCGCAGCTTCACCGTGAACTCCGGCCCCGCCTCCCGCGCCGCGGCCCGCAACTGCCGGACATCGGGGTGGCCGCCGGTCACCAGCAGCGTCGTGGGACCCCTCTTGGCGAGTGCTGCCGCGTCGACGATCAGGTAGTCGGAGGCGCCCACCGCGGAGGTGAGCGGGAGGACGGCGGCGACCCGCACCGTGATGTCCCCCGCCTGCGACTCGATGGTGCGCGGCCGCTCGCCCAGACGCTCCGCGAGTGCGGGCGAGGCGATCGCGGGAAGGGTCCTGTCCTGCCCCGGTCCGCTCGCCAGCGCCCCCGACGGGAAGGCGGGCAGCCCGGTGCCCCGGGCCAGGCGTGCGTAGGACTCCGGTTCGACGCCCATGAGGGTGGCGCGCTTCGTGTCCGACCTGACGTCCAGGGTGGCCGCGAGGGGGATCCCGTACTCGATGTGGACGGGGGCGACGTCCTCGACGCCTTCCACGGCACGCACCCGGCGGACCGTGCCCTCGGAGATGGGGGCGAGGCTGCCCTCGCCACTGATCCGCGCGTCCGCGCCCACGGTGCGCAGCGCCGCCTCGTCGCGGGCGTCCGCGACCCCCGTGAGCACCGAACCGCCGAACGCCGCCGTGGTCAGCGCGATCAGCAGAGCCAGCAGGGGCAGGGTGCCGCTCGACGAGGCCCGGCCCGCGCGGGCCAGTGACAGGAAGCCGACCGCTCCGCGCAGCCTGGCCACGGGGCGGGCCGCCAGACGCAGCGGCAGCGGGTACAGGCGTACGAGGACGAGAGCGGCGATCAGCCCCACCAGGACGGGCGCGGCACTGACCAGCAGGTCGGCGCCCGACCCCGTCGTCGTACCGCGGCGGCGCAGCGCCGCCACCGCGCCGATCGCCAGGAGGAGCAGGGTCAGCTCCGCGACCGTACGGCGCCGGGAGGGCCTGGCGGCCGTCACGTCGTCCCTGGCGCCGTGCAGCAGCGGCCTGCGGTGGTCGAGAGCCGTTCGGACCGGCAGCAGCACGCAGACCAGCGCCGCGACGGCGGCGGCGCCCAGCGCCGCGGGCAGGAACCGGGCCTCTTCGACCACCAGGACCGCCAGCAGCAGGCCGAGCGCCGCCGGGGGCACCACCGCCACGGCCGTCTCCGCGAGGAGGCGTCCGCCGATGCCGCGCAGCGAGCCGCCCCGGGAGCGCAGCAGGGCCAGTTCGTGGTGGCGGCGGGCGCCGATCAGTCCACCGGTCATCAGGAGGACGACGGCGGCCACCGAGCCGATTCCCACCGCGGCGACCGTGACGACGGGGCCGATGGCACCGCGCGTCGAGGAGTAGCTGCCGAGGATCGCGTCCAGGCCGGTCGTGAGTGTGGTGTTCGGGCCGGCGATGGCACGCAGCTTCAGCAGCCCGGGACCCTTCTCCACCGTCGCGACGCCGGACTCCAGCCCCGGTACGTCGGCCGTGGTCAGCCCCGTGGCGTCCGGAGCCAGGCGCCAGAACAGCTCCGGCTCCCCCGTGGTGGCGAGAAGCGCGGGGCCCGTGTCCGGTGCCAGGAGCAGCGTCCCCCGCCAGTAGTAGACAGGCGTCGGGGACCCCGGATCCCTGACCAGGGACGGGGCGCGGAACAGCGGGTCGACCGCCCAGTAGCCGCTCTCGGGGCGCAGCGGGGCGACGATGCCGGTGATGCGCACGGTGAGCGGATCGCCGTTCTGCGTGGGCACCGCGACGGCTGAGCCCGGCTTCATGTGCAGGTCCCTGGCCGTGTCCTCGGTGACGGCCGCCTCCACCTCGCGGGTCTCCAGCGTCACCGTGTCCCGCGCCACCGGCCAGCGCCCCGACGTCAGGGTGCTGTGCCTGGCGAGCCCCGAGGGGGCGGCGTAGGTCAGCCGGGCCGGAACGGCGTCCGGGCGGGGCAGCCACTCCTCTTCGGCCGCCAGCGGCTTCGTGGTGTGCACCCCGTACGAGGACTCGGGAACATCGGCGCGCAGCGGGGAGGGGAGCGCCTTGACCAGCGCGTTCCGCGCCGGCGCCAGGGCGTCCTCCCGCATCACGGCCTCCCGCGCCGAGGGCGCCTTGCCGAGCGGGGGCGGCGGGGTCGTCACCTCGAGCACGCTCTGTCCCGGCGGCGCGGACGTGATGTCGTGGCGCAGCGCCTTCGCCTCGTAGGCGTCCACCGAGCGCGGGAAGACGGCGGCGAGGAAGGCGGTCAGGAGGACCAGCACCGCGAGGGCGGCGGAGATGCCGGGGGCGGTGCGCAGCCGGGTACGCACCCAAGGGGCGCAGGCGGAGGGGATCTTGGCGGCGTTCATGTCAGTTGTCCCCCTGGTGGCGCAGCGACACCGCAGGATCGGCGCGGCGCAGTGTGACCGCGGCGACGGTCAGCAGCGGCAGTGCGGCGACCGAGGCGAGCAGGACGGCGACCTGTCCGGCCGGCAGCAGCACGAGTACGTCCGGTACCGGCCTGGACGCCTGCCCGGTCAGCACGACCAGCGGCACGACGGCTCGGGTGAGTACCGCCCCGAGGGCGAGCCCGATCAGCAGCGCCAGCGCGATCAGCACCCCCTGCTCGGCCGCCGTCATCCGGGCCAGCCTGCGGCGCGGCGCACCCAGGGCACGCAACACGGCAAGTTCCGGGGCCCGTTCGCGCTGCGAGCCCACGAGGCCCACGGCGAAGCCGACCGCGGCCAGGGCGGCGGCGACCACGGCGACGGCCAGCAGCGCGGACTGCGGCCCCGCCCCCAGCGGGTCGTCGGCCAGTTCCCGCGCCACCTCGTCCCGGACCCGCACCTGCGCCGGATCGGTCCCTGGCAGCGCGCGCAGCTCCGCCGCCACCTTCGCGCCGTCGCCGGGCGGGGTGCTCAGCCACCACTCGGTGGGCGCGAGAACAGCCCCCGACCGGTGGGCGAGCACCTCCGACACCGCCCTGAGGTCCAGCAGCAGACCGCCGCCCGGCTTCAGCGACGCGTCGGCCGGGGCGCCCTCGGTGGAGCCCGCCGCACCACCGAGGCCGGTGGTCGGCAGCTCCCGCACCGCCTTCACCAGAGTCACCCGGACCGTGTTGCCCGCCAGGGTGAGGTCGACCTCCTGGCCGAGTTCCGCGCCCGCGTACCTGAGATACGCGTCGGTGGCCACGGCCTTCAGCGCGGGGGCCGCCGGACGGGCCGCGGTGACCCGGAGCGTGCTGACCGGTTCGGCGGCGTAGCGGTCATCGGCGGCGGTGTAGCCGGTCTCGTACCGGAAGGCCGGTGTCGTGCCCGAATCCGTCAGCGCCTCCGGCTTCTCCACGGACTGCTCGTCCCCCTCCGCCGCCATGGTCGCCCCGGCCTCCCAGCGCACCCCGTCCGATGCGGCGACCGGCTGCTCGCCGCCGCCCTCGACGCTCGCCCTGAGCCCGCTCACGGTGACCTGGCGATTCTCGGAGCGGCCCTCGGGCACGTCGCTGTCGACCTCGAAGCCGGTCACCGACAGCTCGCCGGCGGCCGACACGGGGAACGACAGGGTGTGCGCCCGTCCGTCGACCGGGACCGTTCCCGCCCCGATCCGGTAGCCGACGCCGTAACGGTCCTCCAGCACCACGCTGACCAGCGACGTCGCACCGGACGGGGACCGCCCGCCCGGTGCCGCGGTGTCACGGATCCGCAGGTCGAACAGGAACTGCCGACCGCCCTCGGGCAGGACCGCCCCGGCCCGTGACGTCCTCGGCGGGGCGATCGCGGCGAACAGCTTCCGGGGCTGAGTTCCCGCGAGGTCCTCCCGCATCAGCATCCGCTCGTCCGCGTGCGCGGTGTCCAGCGCGAGGATCTCGGCCGTCCGCCCGCCGGAGAGGTCGGCCGTCGTGCGGAACGCCGGAGCGGCCTCCCGCACACCCGCGAGATCCGTGTAGGCGGCGGCCTTCGCCGGGTCGGCGGCGGGCGTGCCCACCACCCGCACCGACGCACCCGACCTGAAGTCGGCCTGGTCGCTCTGCGAGCGGTCCCACGACGCGCTCTGGCCGACGGCCAGCATGCCCATCGCGACCGACAGGACCAGCAGCAGCACCGGACCCGCGCCCCGCAGCGGCCGGCGGCTGAACTGCCAGCCCGCGAGAGCCGCGGGCAGGCCTCGCCCGCCCGCCGCACGGCGTTCCGCGAGCCGGGCGGCCGGCGGGAGCAGGC
>NZ_NEUF01000082.1:0-6996 GCF_002910915.1 Streptomyces sp. SM10
CGGTACTCATCCGCCCCCCTGGTCCACGTCCCCGTACCGCCTACGGACCGTCGTTGCGCGCGGGCCCGTCGGTCGATCGTGTGACCGTCACTCTACGGGGTGGACGGCACCCCGTGGGAACGGGACGGAGGGCGCGGGGTGATCTGCACCGAACATCCCCCCTACCCAGTGGTACGACAGTCTGGCAAGCTGCGCCCATGACTGTCCGAGCCGCTGACCGGAGACGTTACGACCGGGCCACCGCCCACCTCGACGCCCCGGTGGCCGTCGTCGACCTGGAGGCCTTCGACGCCAATGCCGCCGACCTGGTCCGCCGGGCCGGCGGGAAGCCGATCCGGGTGGCGAGCAAATCGGTGCGCTGCCGCGCCCTCCTGGAGCGGGTGCTGGCGCGCCCGGGCTTCGCCGGGATCATGTCGTTCACCCTGGCGGAGTCGCTGTGGCTGGCCCGCGCGGGGTTCGACGACGTGCTGCTCGCCTATCCGTCGGCCGACCGGTCGGCCTACGCCGAACTGGCGGCCGATCCCAAGCTCGCCGCGGCCGTGACGGTCATGGTGGACGACCCCGCACAGCTGGAGCTGATCGACGCGGCGCGGGCCGGCGGCGCCGAGGAGATCAGGGTCTGCCTGGAGCTGGACACCTCGCTGCGGTTGCTGGGCGGCCGGGTGAGGGTGGGCGCGCTGCGCTCCCCGCTCCGCTCCCCCGCCCAACTGGCCGAGCTGGCCCGCTCGGTGGAGCGCAGGCCCGGCTTCCGGCTGGTGGGGCTGATGGCGTACGAAGGCCATGTCGCCGGCGTGGGCGACTCGGTGGCCGGCCGGCCGCTGCGGTCGCGCGCGATCCGGCTGATGCAGGCGGCGGCCCGCAGGGAGCTGGCGGCACGCCGAGCGGAGGTGGTGCGGGCGGTGCGCGCGGTGGCGCCCGGGCTGGAGTTCGTGAACGGGGGCGGCACCGGCAGCGTGCAGCACACGGCGGCCGAGTCCGCGGTGACCGAGATCGCGGCGGGGTCGGGGCTCTTCGTGCCGAGGCTGTTCGACAACTACACCTCGTTCACGGGCCGTCCGGCGGCGCTGTTCGCCCAGCCCGTGGTGCGGCGGCCGGGTGTGGGCGTGGTGACGGTGCTGGGCGGTGGCTATCCGGCGTCGGGCGCGGCGGGCCCGGACCGGCTGCCGGTGCCGTATCTGCCCGAGGGGCTGCGCTACGACCCGCAGGAGGGGCCCGGCGAGGTCCAGACTCCGCTGCTGGGCGCGCCGGCGGACGATCTGCTGATCGGCGACAAGGTGTGGTTCCGGCACGCCAAGGCCGGTGAGCTGTGCGAACGCTTCGACGAGCTGCGTCTGATCGACGGTGAACGGATCACGGCGTCCGTGCCGACGTACCGCGGTGAGGGCCGGACCTTCCTCTAGGAGGGCCCCGCAAGGAGCCGCGCTGCTGCCCCCTCCGCCTCCGGTGGCGTCACCGATCGGGCGGATTCCCTCGGTGATTCCGTCCGCGGGGGAGAGCGGCGGCCCGTACCGGCACGGAGGCCGAGGGTCATGGCGGCGACGGCGGCCGGGCGGGAGGCTCGGTCGCCACCGGATCCGTGGGCAGCGGCCCGCTCCGGAAGCCCACGGGCCGGGTGACGGCGGCCGGACGGGGTGCCGGGCCCAGGCCCTCCCGTCCTCCTCCCGTCCCACCGCCGTTGCGTACCAAGCACGTTCACGTCCGGGTACCCGGACGGGCGGCGTCGCGTGGTGCGTGCCACCGCCGCACGGGAGCGTCAGTCGAGCGGTGTCACGTACGCTCCCGAGATCCCGCCGTCGACGAGGAAGTCGGTGGCGTTGACGAACGAGGAGTCGTCGCTGGCCAGGAAGGCGACGGCGGCCGCGATCTCCGTCGCCTCGGCGAACCGGCCGAGCGGGATGTGGATCAGCCTGCGGGCGGCGCGCTCCGGGTCCTTGGCGAAGAGTTCCCGCAGCAGCGGGGTGTTGACGGGGCCCGGGCAGAGGGCGTTGACCCGGATCCCCTCCCGGGCGAACTGCACCCCGAGTTCGCGGGAGAGGGCGAGGACGCCGCCCTTGGACGCGGTGTACGAGATCTGCGAGGTCGCGGCGCCCATCCGCGCGACGAAGGACGCGGTGTTGATGATCGAGCCCCGGCCCTGGCGCCGCATGTAGGGGAGGGCCGCCTTGCAGCAGAGGTAGACGGAGGTCAGGTTGACGTCCTGGACGCGCTTCCACGCCTCCAGCCCGGTGGTGAGGATGGAGTCGTCCTCGGGCGGCGAGATGCCCGCGTTGTTGAAGGTGATGTCGACGGAGCCGTAGGTGTCGTCCGCTGCCGCGAAGAGCGCCTCGACCTGGTCGGGGTCGGTGACGTCGACGCGTACGAAGGTACCGCCCGCCTCCTCGGCGGCGGCCCTGCCCGCGCTCTCGTCGATGTCGCCGCAGACGACGCGTGCTCCTTCGGATGCCAGTCGGCGGGCGGTGGCGAGCCCGATGCCGCTGCCGGCACCCGTGATGACGGCGGTGCGGCCGGTGAGGCGGCGGCAGATGTTCCCGGAGTCGGTGGTCATGGGTGCTCAGGCCTCCGTGCCGATGAAGACGTTCTTGGTTTCGGTGAAGGCCGCGAGGGCGTCGGGCCCCAGTTCACGGCCGAGCCCGGACTGTTTGTACCCGCCGAAGGGGGTCCAGTAGCGGACGGCTGAGTGGGAGTTGACGGACAGGTTGCCGGCCCGGACCGCTCGCGAGACCCGCAGGGCGCGGCCGACGTCCCGGGTCCAGACCGAGCCGGCCAGACCGTGTTCGGAGGCATTGGCCAGCCGGACCGCGTCCTCCTCGTCCTCGAAGGGCAGGACCACGGCCACCGGGCCGAAGACCTCCTCCATGGCGACGGGAGCATCGGGGGCGATCCCGGTCAGGACGGTCGGGGGGAACCAGAAGCCGGGGCCGGCCGGCGCGCTGCCCCGGATGCCGTCGGCGTCCCGGGGGACGTAGGCGCGGACGCGCTCCAGCTGGGTGCGGGAGATCAGCGGGCCCATCTGTGTCTTCTCGTCCGACGGGTCACCGACGACGACGGAGGCGATGGCCGGGACGAGGAGCTCCAGGAAACGGTCGTACGCGGACCGCTGGACCAGGATGCGGGTGCGGGCACAGCAGTCCTGGCCGGCGTTGTCCAGGAAGGACAGGGGCGCGGCGGCCGCGGCTGTCTCGATGTCGGCGTCGGCGAACACGATGTTGGGGCTCTTGCCGCCCAGTTCGAGGGTCAGCCGCTTCACCCGGTCCGCGCATCCGGCCATGATCTGCTTGCCGACGCGGGTCGAACCGGTGAAGACGATCTTGGCGACCCCTGGGTGCTCGACCAAGGCCTTGCCCGCCACGTCCCCGGCGCCGGGCAGCACCTGGAAGAGGTCTTGTGGAAGGCCCGCTTCGAGCGCCAGCCCGGCCAGCCGCTGCGCGGTGAGGGGGGTGGTCTCGGCCGGCTTGAGGAGGACTGCGTTCCCGGCCGCGAGGGCGGGGGCGAACCCCCAGGCGGCGATCGGCATGGGGAAGTTCCACGGGGCGATCACGCCGACGACGCCCAGCGGTTCCAGGAAGGTGAGGTCGACCCCGCCCGGTACGGGGATCTGCCGCCCGGTCAGGCGTTCCACTCCCCCGGCCGCGTAGTCCAGGAGGTCGCGGACGTTGGCCGCCTCCCAGCGGGCGTTGCCCAGGGTGTGGCCCGCCTCGGTGACCTCCAGCCGGGCCAGCCGTTCGGCGTGCTCGTCCACGAGGACGGCGAAGCGGCGCAGCACCCGGGCGCGGTCGGCGGGGGCCAGGCCGGCCCAGACGCGCTGGGCCGCCGCGGCGCGGGTGACGGCGGTGTCGACCTCCTCGGCGGTGGTGGCGCGGACGGTGGCGACGAGCTCTTCGGTCGCCGGGTTCAGGACACGGTGTTCGGTGGTCACGGAGTGCCTCACAGGCGTTCGAAGGAGCGGCGGAGCTCCCAGTCGGTCACCGCGGCGTCGAAGGCCTCCAGTTCGACACGCGCCATGTTGCGGTAGTGCGCGACGACGTCGTCGCCGAAGGCCTCCCGGGCGGCCTCGCTGGTCTCCCAGAGGCCGGCCGCTTCCCGGAGCGTGGTGGGGACCTGGTCGTATCCCGCGGTGTAGGCGTTGCCCTCGCAGGCGTCCGGGAGTTCGAGCTTCTTCTCGATGCCGTGGAGTCCGGCGGCGACGAGGCCGGCGACCGCGAGGTACGGGTTGACGTCGCCGCCGGGCAGCCGGTTCTCGAAGCGCATCGAGCGGCCGTGCCCGACGACGCGCAGGGCGCACGTGCGGTTGTCGTGCCCCCAGGCGACGGCGGTGGGGGCGAAGGAGCCGGGCTGGAAGCGCTTGTAGGAGTTGATGTTCGGGGCGTACAGCAGGGAGAAGTCGCGCAGGGCGGCGAGCTGGCCGGCGAGGAAGTGCCGCATCACGGGGGACATCGTGCCGCCCTCCCCGGCCATGACGCTCTGCCCGTCGGCGTCCTGGAGGGAGAGGTGTATGTGGCAGGAGTTGCCCTCACGCTCGTTGAACTTGGCCATGAAGGTGAGCGCGACGCCCTCCTGCGCGGCGATCTCCTTGGAGCCGGTCTTGTAGACGGCGTGCTGGTCGCAGGTGACGAGGGCTTCGTCGTAGCGGAAGACGATCTCGTGCTGGCCGGGGTTGCACTCGCCCTTGGCGGACTCGACGGTGAGTCCGGCGCCCGCCATCTCGTTGCGGATGCGGCGCAGCAGGGGTTCGATGCGGCCGGTACCGAGGACGGAGTAGTCGATGTTGTACTGGTTGGCCGGGGTGAGGCCGCGGTAGTTGCGGTCCCACGCCTGCTCGTAGGTGTCCTTGAAGACGATGAACTCGAGTTCCGTGCCGACGTGGGCGGTCAGTCCGTGCCCGGCGAGCCGCTCCAGCTGCCGCCGCAGGATCTGGCGGGGCGCGGCGGCGACCGGCGAGCCGTCGTCCCAGGCGAGATCGGCCATGACCAGGGCCGTTCCCTCGTGCCAGGGGATCCGGCGCAGGGTGGCGAGATCGGGGCGCATCGCGAAGTCGCCGTAGCCGTTGGACCAGGAGGACATGGCGAAGCCGTCGACGGTGTTCATGTCCGTGTCGACGGCGAGCAGGTAGTTGCAGCCCTCCGTGCCGTGCTCCAGCACCTCGTCGAGGAAGAAGGACGCGGCGAACCGCTTGCCCTGGAGCCTGCCCTGCATGTCGGGGAAGGCGAGGACCACGGTGTCGATCTCACCGCGCTCCACGAGCACGCGCAGCTCGTCGGTCCCCAGCGGAGGTGTTCGGTCTGCCACGGGATGCTCCTCGTTCGGTCAGCCGGAAGGCTTACGGCCTCCCCCGAGATCGCTAAGGTATGGGAGAAAACCATTGGGGGGAAGGGAATCGGGACGTGGCGGAAGAGACCGGGGAGCCCGGGCCCTCCGGCCGGCTGCTGCCCGCCCTGCGGCCGGTCCGCGCGGGCAACGGCTTCGAGGAGGCGCTGGAGCAGATCCTCCAGGTGGTCAGGCTCGGCCTGGTGCCCGGGGGCGGGCGGCTGCCCGCCGAGCGTGAACTGGCCGGCCTCCTCGGCGTCAGCCGGGTCACCCTGCGCGAGGTCCTGAAGGTGCTTCAGGACCAGGGGCTGGTCGAGGCGAGACGCGGCCGGTACGGCGGTACGTTCGTGCTCCCCCGCACCGGCCGCGCCGGCGGCGAGGAGCTGCGCCGCCGGGTGGCGGGCACCGACATCGAGGACGTCCTGCTCTTCCGCGAGGTCCTGGAGTCGGGGGCGGCCGGGCTCTGCGCGTCGCGCGGTCTCGAGGACGAGGACGCGGACCGGCTGCGTAGGGCTCTGGCGACGACACACGAGGCACCTCTGCCCGACTACCGCAGAGTCGACACCCTCTTCCACCTGACGCTCGCCGAGCTCTCCGGATCGCCGTCCCTCGCGGCCCGGTACGCGGCCGTCCGGGCGACCGTGAACGACCTGCTGGACTGCATCCCCCTTCTGGTGCGGAACCTCGAGCATTCGCAGCACCAGCACACGTCCCTCGTCGAAGCGGTCCTCGACGGGGACGAGGAGGCGGCACGGGCGGTGATGCGCGAGCACTGCGCGGGGACCGCGGCGCTGCTCCGGGGTTTCCTGGCTTGATCTTGCTCTTCCGGATCACCGCTCTTGCGCGGCGGCCCGGTACGAACAAAGGTATGACGCAACACCATTGCACCGGGCCGGCCCGCAGACCGGCCGCCGGAGGGACCGCGCCATGCACGAACCGCTCATCGGCATCACGACCTATCTGGAGCCGGCGGCTCGCTGGGGCGTCTGGGAACTCCCGGCGGCGGTGCTCCCCTCCGCCTACCCCCAGCTGGTCCAGCGCTCCGGCGGACTGGCCGCGCTGCTGCCCCCGGACGACCCGGCGCGGGCGGGCGCGGCCGTGGCCCGGCTGGACGGTCTCGTGATCGCGGGCGGCGCCGACGTGGACCCCGGGCTGTACGGCGCGGAGCGCGACTTCAGGACGGGCCCGCCGGCGCACGAACGCGACACCTGGGAAGTGGCCCTGCTCCGCGCGGCGAGGGCGGCCGGCACCCCGGTGCTCGGGATCTGCCGCGGGATGCAGCTGCTGAACGTCGCGCTGGGCGGCACGCTGACCCAGCACCTGGACGGCCACGCGGGGCCGTTCGGCAGGACCGGAGTCCTCGGTGAGCACGCGGTGACGCCGGTGGCGGGGTCGCTGTACGCCTCGCTGGTGCCCGAGGAGGCGTCCGTACCGACGTACCACCACCAGGCCGTGGACCGGCTCGCGCCCGGTCTGGTGGCCTCGGCGCACGCGGCGGACGGCACGGTGGAGGCGATCGAGCTGCCGGGCGACCGGTGGGTGCTCGGCGTCCAGTGGCACCCGGAGATGGGGGACGACCTCCGCATCATGCGGGCCCTGGTGGCGGCGGCCCGGGCCGGGGCGGCCGTGCCCGCGGTCTGACGGGGCTGCCGGGGCTGCCGGGGCTGCACCGCGCGCTCGGGAACCGGCGGG